>JAEUIH010000038.1 GCA_016795105.1 Planctomyces sp. | reverse complement strand
TCTCAAATTTCGGCCCTGCTGCCAGCACGCTTCGCTATCGCCCCCCCTAAATGCCGCTCCAACCGCACTCGATTCGAACCACGCCCCCTCAACCGGGGTCAGACCCAATGTTCCCATCAACCGGGGAACCGGGGGTCAGACCCCATATCCCCATCAACCGGGGGTCAGACCTGAAGCTCCAGGGGGCGGACCACCTTGGGGTTGTCGCAGGGCGTTGAGGTCGAAGGTCATGCCTTGCATTCCAATGTTGGTCTCCTGTGTTATTGCTGTGTTGACTTCGTCGACCGGATGCCGAGTGAGGAAGGAATAAGTTGATACAGGAGTTGAATCCTTGTCGGAATGAAGTTTGACTGATGAGTCTGCGTCTCAGGCGGGGTCAGATCAAGGGGAGTCAGGATGGTTTCTTTTTCCGTCGCTTGATGGTCAGAAGATCAGAACGGGTTTGTTGCTCTTAGATCCTTCACAGTTGGTTGGCGATGTCCGGCCAAGTTAGATCCTCAAATACTGTCACTCGCGTGAGAATGTCGGGGACAAGAGGTGCAGCCATGTCTGAATGGAATACACATGGTTCGGCCCCGAGTTTCCCCGATTCTCAGGGGTGCGAGATGTTGACAGTGGGGCCGGGTCCATAGTCGAGCTGCATTGGTTTTTTCGGCAATTTGTTTCGGAATTTCCGCTGGAATGCGCCAATGGTTCGTTCCGTTTTTTTGATGCAGAGTGGTCTGGCACTTCCCTCCTCTTCCTTTGACGCTTCTCTCGGTCTGGTGGAACGGAGGTTGCATTGGAGCCTCTTGTGGAATATGTGTGTCAAATCCGCACATCTTCTGCTAGCGTGTTCACTGTGGTGTAACTTTGTTGCCCATCGATATCCGGTGATTTCTGTCAATTGCCTCATCGAATGTTGTGCTGCACGAATGGGGGACGTGTGACAAATTGGACCATCAAGGCTTCGGAACCCGTTCCGATTCATCAAATTGCATCAGAATTGGGTATCGATGAAGCGATACTCCATTGCTACGGTCGATACGCCGCAAAGCTCCCCACGGAACTCATTACAGGTGCGGTGAGTTCTGAGAATTCGATTAGCGCTTCCAAAGCGAAATATGTCGGTGTTACAGCAATCAATCCTACACCGTTTGGAGAGGGCAAAACGGTGGTTGCGATCGGATTGGCGATGGGGCTCTGTCGTCGTCAAAGGAGAGCGATCGTCACGTTGCGGGAACCATCACTGGCGCCCGTATTTGGGATCAAAGGAGGCGGAGCGGGAGGCGGGCGTTCTCGGGTGTTGCCGTCGGATGACATAAATCTTCACTTTACCGGTGATCTTCATGCGGTTGCGGCGGCCAATAATCTTCTGGCGGCGATGCTGGATAATCACTGTCAACGCAATCTCGAACCTCCAGTGAGCGCTGAGTCGATCACCTGGCGTCGTGTGGTTGACATGAGTGACAAAGGGCTGGCGCAGATCGAAACCGGCCGCAATCATGTTGCGATGGCTCCTCGACGAGAAACCGGGTTTGACCTTACGGCAGCGTCAGAGGTTATGTCCATTCTTGCACTTGCTACAGATCTTCAGGATTTGCGGAGACGGTTGGGAAGAATCGTGGTGACTTCGCCGTCCGCAAAAGAAGTTGTTACAGCAGACCAAATAGGCGCTGCGGGTGCGATGGCTGTACTGCTTCGACAGGCAATCATGCCGAATCTCGTTCAGACGTCGGAACACACCCCGGCCATCGTGCATGCCGGGCCGTTCGCCAATATCTCCCATGGAAACAGTTCTGTCATTGCAGACAGAATGGCAATGCATCTGGCTGACTATGTTGTGACGGAGAGTGGTTTCGGGTCAGATCTCGGTGCAGAGAAGTTGTTCAACCTGAAATGTCGAGTCGCCGGCATACAGCCAGCAGCAGAAGTCCTCGTTTGCACCATTCGATCACTCAAATACCACAGCGGTCGATTTGATGTGCGTCCAGGCAGACCACTTCCGGATTCACTACTGCGTGAGGATCTCGATGCTCTCCAGGCTGGAATCCAGAATCTATACGCCCACATGGACAACGTTCGTCAGTTCGGTATCCCGGTCGTGGTGGCCGTGAATCAATTTCCGTCAGACTCGGAAGCTGAACTGAAGCTGGTAGAAACATTGGCACTGTCGGCCGGTGCCAGGCGATTCGCTCGCATCGATTCCTTCGGCAAGGGCAGTGAGGGGGCGCTTGAGCTTTCAGATGCAGTCATCGATGCGTGTCAGGAGCCCGGTCACTTCCAGCACCTCTACTCACTGGAATCCTGTTATGAAGAAAAACTCAATGCGATCGCAAGAAGAGTCTACGGAGCTGATGGTGTGGCACTAACGGGAGAAGTCCGGTGTCTGCTTGAAGGATTCGAACGCCAGGGGCATGGTGGTCTGCCTGTATGTATCGCGAAGACTCAGTATTCGCTGTCGCATGATCCAAAGAAGCTCGGCCGACCAACTGGGTTCAATGTACCAGTGCGGGACGTACGGCTTTCGGCGGGGGCCGGATTTGTGCTGGCAATGACAGAAGGTATCAGTCTGATGCCCGGGTTACCTCGCGATCCTGCCGCTCGTCGAATTGACATTGATGCTGCCGGAAAAATCGTTGGTATGGGAGGCGATGAGTAGTCCTATGATTGACCCTCTTGAAGTGGATCGGGCAGTCGGATCGCTGCGATCGGGTATGAATATATTCGTGCATGGTGCCGCAGCGACTCCAACTCCGCTGCTTGAAGCCATGTGCCGGCGGAATGATCTTTCGGATATACGCCTCTATCACCTGCATACTGAAGGTCCGGCTCCGTTTCTTGCAGACCACTGTCGCGATCGATTTACTTCGATTTCGCTGTTTACAGGAGAGCCTCTTCGCAGAGCCGTACAGGAGGGTCTGGCCGATTTCATCCCGGTTTTCCTTTCAGACATTCCTGATCTGTTTCGAAATGGTCATATACGACTGGATGCAGCTCTGGTCCAGATGTCTCCACCGGATCGACATGGCTTCTGCTCGCTCGGAACCTCTGTTGATGCGGCTCGCGCAGCGGTGGAACTTGCCCCTTTAAGAATTGCCGAAGTGAATCGGCAAATGCCAAGAACCCACGGCCAAAGCGTGTTTCACAAAAGCTGGCTTTCATCCATGGTCGAGACGGATCGCCCGCTCTACGAACATCATTGCAGTGCAGAGTCAGACGTCGAATCGCGGATTGGCGAACAAATCGCCGCTCTTATCGAAGACGGATCAACTCTGCAGTGCGGAATCGGTGCAATTCCCGACGCCGTGCTAAGAAGACTTCAAAATAAGAACGACCTCGGTGTTCATACGGAGATGTTTTCTGATGGCATTGTCGACCTTGTGAATTCCGGAAACGTCAACAACCTCAGAAAACGAATTTTCACTGGCCAGATTGTGACAAGCTTCGTGTCCGGAAGTCGCCGTCTATTTGATTTCGTGGATGATAATCCTCGAGTCATCTTTCTGCCGTGTGATGTTACTAACAATACAAATCTGCTGAGAAAGATCGACCGTCTGGTCGCGGTGAACTCTGCTCTGCAGATCGATCTGACAGGTCAGGTTTGCGCTGATTCACTTGGTCATCGAATCTACTCCGGTATCGGCGGGCAGATGGACTTTATCCGTGGAGCTGCAATCTCAAAAGGGGGATTGCCTGTCATTGCCCTGCCATCGACAGCCGGGAACGGCCGGTTCTCTCGTATCACAGCAGAGCTTTCACCTGGCGCCGGTGTCGTGACAACCAGAGGTCATGTTCACTGGGTCGTCACGGAGTATGGGGCCGTCAATCTGCATGGATTATCTCTTCGCCAGAGAAGCGAGAGACTGATTTCGATTGCTCACCCGGACTTTCGTTCTGAACTTCTCCGTCAATGGAAGTCCGTCTTTTATTCTGTCCCGGAGGCTCGCATATGATTCATCAGCAGCCAAATATACTCAAGATGCTGTCAGAATCCCGGTTCACAGAGAATCTGAATAATCAACAGTTGCAGTCTCTGTGTCGTGCTTCGCGTGTTCATAGTCTGCCTGCAGGAACAATTCTGTTTCAGGAAGGCGAACTGGAAGATGAGGTATTTGTCATATCATCCGGCCATGTTCGCCTCTCAATGTCAGTCCCTGGCAGGGGGAACGTTGTTTTGCTCACTTCAGGTCCAGGAGATTTGGTCGGCTGGTCCGGGCTGATTTCGGATGGCCGAATGACGGCTACTGCGGTTGCTGCAGATGACTGTGTTCTTGTGGCACTTTCAGGAAAACGAGTACGCGAACTCTGCGAAACAGATCCTCAACTGGGATATGTGCTGATGATTCGTCTTGCTCGTGTCCTTTCTCAACGCATTCTGGCGACTCGGCTTCAACTGCTGGATCTCTTCCGTCCGGGGGGCGATTCGCGATGAATCAGCCAGCGACATCCGATGTGTGGTATTTTCCGAAGGACGGACTCACAGAACTGATCCGCGTTCTTCAGGAAGACGGCTTCGATGTGATCGGCCCAACAGTTGATCAGGGAGCAATTGTCTATGCATCCATCCAAAGCGCAGAGGATCTGCCGAAGGGGCTGACGGATATTCAGGAGGCCGGAAGTTACCGGCTGGAGAAGCGTAATGATGAATCGCTCTTCGGCTATGTCGTTGGGCCGCATTCCTGGAAGAAGTTCCTGTTTCCGCCGATCTCGGTGGTTGCCGCGGCAGATCGGATAGAGGGACATTGGGAGTTTTCCACACCGGAAGAACCACAACGCCCGTTTGCCTTTCTCGGTGTTCGTGCCTGCGAACTTGCAGCAATTCGAGTACAGGACCAGGTGTTCCTCAAAGGGCCTTACGTTGATCCCATCTATCAGCGGCGGCGAGAGTCTGCATTTCTGATTGCAGTGAATTGCACTCAGGCGGCATCCACCTGTTTCTGTACTTCCATGAAGACCGGTCCACGCTGTCAGAGTGGATATGACCTCGGGCTGACGGAATTGAAAGACGGATTTCTTCTTGAGATTGGATCTGAACGCGGGCAACAGTTGTCCAGGTCGCTTTCACTGCGTCCGACAACTGCGGCAGAAATGGCTGAGGGTGACCTCAGAAGACAGCAAGCCGCGGATCAGATTCATAGAACTCTGGAAACAGACGGGCTACCGAATCTGCTGAAGCAAAATCTCCGCAGTTCGCATTGGGACGATGTTGGGCGACGTTGTCTTTCTTGTACCAATTGCACAATGGTCTGTCCCACATGCTTCTGTTCTTCGGTCACCGAAGTTGCTGATCTGAATGGTGATCACATCAATCGAGAGCGACGGTGGGACTCGTGTTTCAATCCCGAATTCAGTTACATGCATAGCGGCATTGCTCGAGACAGTATCCCCAGTCGATACCGCCAATGGATGACGCACAAGCTTTCGTCCTGGCATGACCAGTTCGGCACTTCCGGCTGTGTTGGCTGTGGACGCTGCATCACATGGTGTCCGACCGGCATCGATCTGACTGTTGAAGTCCTTGCGATTCGTGAAGCAGCGGCAACCGTCGAGTCAGTGGATCGGGGGACGAATCATGAGTAATCCCTGGCAGTTGAGTTCGGCAAGAATTGTTGAGAAGACCGCTGAAACTCCCGGTGTCGCAACATACGTCCTCCAACTGACTGATGATTCCCTGCGAAGACGGTTTCAGTTTCGTCCCGGTCAGTTCAATATGCTGTATGTGCCGGGGCTGGGAGAGGCCGCGATTTCTATTAGCGGCAATCCGATTCAGGAGGGGTTGATTCCTCACACAATTCGCGAGGCGGGAAATGTCACTCATGCGATTTCATCATTGTCGACCGGCGATACTCTGGGGCTACGTGGTCCGTTTGGTTCTTCGTGGCCCACGGAACTTTGTGAAGATCGCGATGTGATTCTGGTGGCCGGTGGAATTGGGCTGGCACCACTCCGCCCAGTCATTTTTGATATGCTCTCAAATCGTGATCGATATCGGAGATGCACGGTATTGATGGGAGCCAGAGACCCATCGGGGTTGCTTTATGAGTCAGACTATGAGGACTGGAAGCGACGCGGAGTTGATGTACTTGTAACATCCGATCGACCTGCAGACGGCTGGCATGGAAATGTGGGGGTCGTTACAACACTTCTGGATCGTCTTCCACTGCCGGACCCCGCCAGCGCACTGCTGATGACATGCGGTCCCGAGGTCATGATGTGGTACACGGCCCAAACTGCGGTTGCCAGAGGAATCGCCGAGGAGTCAATCTACGTTTCACTGGAACGCAACATGAACTGCGCGATTGGTCTGTGCGGACATTGCCAGTTTGGACCTCATTTTCTCTGCAAGGACGGACCTGTATTCAGGTTTGATAAGGTTGCTTCGATTTTGAGGATATCTGACCTGTGAGTGGCAAAGGTGACACATCCATGGCGTCCAATGCTGGTCGGCCAAAGAAGCCCCGAGTGGCCGTCTTCAAATTTGCATCCTGTGATGGATGTCAATTGTCCCTGTTGGACTGTGAAGATGAATTGCTGAGTGTCGCGAGCGCGATTGAGATCGCGTACTTCCCTGAAGCGAGCAGTGACATGCGCGAGGGACCGTATGATGTGTCCCTGGTCGAAGGGTCGATTACGACTCCGCATGATGTTGAACGGATTCAATTCGTTCGTCAACAGTCGGCTGTAGTAGTCACGATAGGTGCTTGTGCCACCGCAGGTGGAATTCAATCGCTCAGGAACTGGGGAAACCACGAGGAGTTTCTGAAATGTGTGTATGCCAGCCCTGAATACATCTCGAGTCTTGCGACTTCAACACCAATTTCAGCCCACATCCCGGTAGACTTCGAACTTAGAGGCTGCCCGATCAATCGACACCAGTTGCTTGAGGTGATTATTGCGCTGGCTGCCGGAAGAAAACCCCGGATTCCGAACCATTCGGTGTGCCTTGACTGCAAGATTCGCGGGACGGTCTGTGTTGAAGTGGCTCAGGGAATTCCGTGTCTTGGTCCTGTAACCCATTCCGGTTGTGGTGCAATCTGTCCTGACTTCAACCGAGGCTGTTATGGGTGTTTTGGTCCCGTCATGCAGGCGAACTGCGATGGGCTCGTCGATCACTACCAGTCCGTTGGTCATACATCAGAGGTACTACTTCCGCTCCTTCGAAACTTCAACGCGGCAGCTCCGCAGTTTGCTGCTGTATCAGACAGGCTCTCCTCAGCAGACGCCAGAGAATCCGAAGGTTCGCAACATGTCTGAAGAACGGACAATTCGAGTTGAAGCACTTTCTCGTGTTGAGGGCGAAGGCGGATTGTATGTTCGAATGGCTGGTCGTGTCATTGAAGATGTGAAACTGACAATCTATGAGCCACCACGTTTCTTTGAAGCGTTTCTGAGAGGTCGATCTCTTGAAGACGTACCGGACATCACCGCACGAATTTGTGGAATCTGCCCGGTGGCCTACCAGATGAGTGCGGTACACGCGCTCGAACAGGCACTGAACGTGCGGGTTACCGCAGATATTCGTCGCCTGCGACGTTTGCTGTATTGCGGAGAATGGATTGAGAGCCACGGTCTGCATATGCACCTTCTGCAGGCACCGGATTTCTTTGGTGCTGCCAGCGGGATCGAACTTGCGGAGAAATTCCCCCAGGAGATTCAACGCGGGCTGCAGTTGAAGAAACTAGGAAACGACTTGTTGGAAATCCTCGGCGGCCGGGCCATTCACCCCATCAATGTCGCTGTTGGAGGATTCTACAGAGCTCCGCGTATTGATGACCTGCAATTATTGATTCCGAAGTTTGAATGGGGCCTTCAGGCTGCAATCGATGCCACCAGATGGGTTGCCGGTTTCCCGTTTCCTGATTTCTCGCGCAGCTACGAAATGGTCTCATTGCTGCATCCTGATGAATATCCAATGAACGAAGGGGTCGTGGCTTCGACTGCCGGTCAGCGGATTCCAGTGGAGGACTACGAAAAGGAATTCGCCGAGCACCACGTCGCTCACAGCACAGCACTCCATTCACTGAGAACTTCTAACGACGCCTGTTACCACGTTGGTCCACTCGCCCGAGTCAACCTGAATCGCGATCGATTATCAGAATCTGCCCGGAAAGTTGCCGATGAAATCAGATTTGCGATTCCGTGTTTGAACCCGTTTAAGGCAATCATCGCTCGGGGGCTTGAGCTGGTGCATGCATTCGAAGAAGGACTGGAGATTCTGAAATCACTGAAAATACTGAAACCGGCGAGGATGAGTTATGCATACCAGGACGGAGAAGGTTGTGCAGCCACGGAGGCTCCTCGCGGGTTAATCTATCATCGATATCAGGTTGACAGCAAAGGGAAGGTTGGTCTCGCGAAGATTGTTCCACCTACATCTCAGAACCAAAGACAAATTGAAGAAGACCTGCGAGAATGGTTGCCCCGGATTCTCACTGACGACGATGCTCACACTGCTGATGAATGTGAACGACTCATTCGGAGCTACGACCCTTGTATCAGTTGTTCAACTCACTTTCTTAAGCTGACAGTGGATCGCCACTCATGAGTAGCAGAGGTGGAATTCTAATCGTGGGAGTCGGGAGCTTTCATGGTGATGATCGTGTCGGGTGGTACGTTGCACGACGTCTCATTGAAACCGGAATTGAGTCTGCCGAGGTTCGTGTCAGGACAGCTCAGGTGCCGCTGGATCTCATGAACTGGATCGGTGACTTTGAAACGCTTCACGTAGTCGATGCCTGTGCGTCAGACTTTGCAGGTCCCTGCTGGCGGAGAATTGACTGCTCCGATACAGCAGAAGGTACGGGCGCCGATAATTCGCTAAGAATCGTTACTCGCCACGCATCCGGAACTCATGGCTGGAGCCTTCCTGATGTTCTTGATCTTGCGAGGCGACTTGGTCAGCTACCGTCTCGTGTTGTGGTCTGGGCAGTTGAGTCGAGTCAATTTGAACCAGGAACTGAAATTGCGAATCGGGTTGTTGATGCCGCAAATGAAGTGATCGAATCGTTGAGCACGGAGGTGCGAGCCAGTCTGATCGCTCAGCAGGGGGTGCTGGAATGCATGAAGAGTCCCTCGTAAGAGGTCTGTTTCAGCAGGTGGACAGGCTGGTTGAGAAGAACTGTGGTGTTACCGCCAGAGAGATCAATGTCGAGATCGGCACGTTGAGCGGTGTTGAGCCGGAGCTGCTATTCTCCGCATTCAAGCGGTTAGTCGGTCAGTCGGCATTTCCGGCCGCGAGTCTGAACGTGACAGTGTCGTTGCTCACAGCATGTTGTGAAGATTGTGGTTCAGAATCTGAGGTCAGAGATTTTCGTTTTGTCTGTCCTCAATGTGAAGGAAGACGGTTGCATGTCATCAGTGGTGACAGTGTCCGACTTCTGAGTGTTGTTCTCGAACTTCCTGAACCGGAAAATTCCGGAGTTATCTGATGCCGATGAAGACGATCAACGTAAATCAGGATGTTCTGGCAGATCGACGCGCTGCTGCGGAATTACAGCGCAGAGAATGGACTGAACAGGGGATACTCGTGATCAATCTGGTTTCTTCTCCCGGAGCGGGAAAGACCAGTTTGCTGCAGTCGATGGCGCGTTACTGGAGCGGTCGTGTGCGTATGGGAGTCCTCGTGGGAGATCTCGCTACAGATCGCGATGCCGAGAGACTCAGACCGCTTGTTCCTGTCGAACAGCTGACGACTGGAGGCGCTTGCCATCTTGAGTTGTCGCTGGTTCAGCATGGGTTGCGGAAGTTGCCGTCCCAGCCATTCGAGGTTCTGGTGATTGAAAACGTCGGTAACCTTGTTTGCCCGGCATCACATGATCTTGGTGAGCATCTTCGCGTTGTGGCGTTGAGTTCGACGGAGGGAGACGATAAGCCTGGAAAATACCCGAAGATGTTCCGTACCAGTCAAATCATGGTGA
Source organism: Planctomyces sp. (assembly GCA_016795105.1). GTDB lineage: Bacteria > Planctomycetota > Planctomycetia > Planctomycetales > Planctomycetaceae > F1-80-MAGs062. The sequence continues at coordinate 55,609 of JAEUIH010000038.1, read as the reverse complement.
TCACAAAGTCGGATCTCCTGCCATATGTACCGTTTCGGGTGGAGGCTGCAATTGAAGATGCTCAGCGGATTCAGCCGACTCTCAGCTCGTTTGTGACCTGCGCCATCTCCGGGAACGGCGTCGAACAGCTGTGTGATTATCTGGAACATTATCGAATGCAGCATCTGAATCCGGAACGCCGGCGAGGAGAAGTCGTCGATGGACGCGTCTCCTGAGTCTCCTGAGTCTGCAGACTCAGGAGAGGCGTCTCTAAGCGAAGTCGAGTCCTGGCAGATAGACATACGAGGGAGACTTCAGGGACTTGGGGTTCGACCCGCCATTGCCGGGCTGGCTGATTCTCTGCTGCTTTTCGGAAGCGTCTGTAACACTCGCGATGGCATTCGAGTTGAGATTGAGGGAAGCCCACGAAATATCGCAACGTGGAAGCAAATGTTGCTTCAGGTTCTTCCACATGGGGCAAGTATTCGTGACATAAGGATGACAAAGATTCCTGCGAGGGGATTTCACGAGTTTCGGATTCTTACTGTTGAATCAAGCGGACCACTCCTGGCTGAAGTGCCATTGGATACAGTCATCTGCAGGGACTGTTTGAGGGATATCGAGGAGAATTCAAATCGGCGATTCCAGTATGCTTTGACAGGTTGTGCGACTTGTGGACCGCGGTACAGCGTCCTTTACGGTATGCCGTATTCCCGTCAGTTCACATCATTGAACGAGTTTCCGTTGTGCAGTGAGTGTCAGGAAGAGTTTGATGATCCGCAAGACCGCAGATGCCATGCAGAGACAATTGCCTGTGCAGATTGCGGACCTGACATTGAGTATATCCGCTGGCAGGGTGGAGACGAGTGTCCGCAGGAATTTACAAATGCTGAATCTGCTCTGGACTCAGGTGCAGAGCTCTTGTCGGCGGGCGGAATTCTCCTTTTGAAAGGCATTGGTGGTTATCAGCTCGTCTGTGATGCCACGAACGAAACAGCGGTTTGCAGGCTTCGATTGGCGAAGAATCGGATGCGTAAACCTCTGGCCGTTATGGTGAGCGTTTCAGACTTTATGAAGAACTATTCGAATGGCGGTACTGCTGTCGAAGCCTGTCTGTCCCGTGCAAATCCGATTGTGATCGCAGAAGAATTTGAGGTTGCTGACCTCGCCGCATCGGTTGTTCACGGGAACGGAGCGTTGGGGTTGATGGTGCCTTCCTCTCCTCTTCACGCAATACTCATTGAGAAGGTCAGGCGACCTCTGGTCGTGACAAGTGGAAATCGGGATGGCGAACCGATTGAGTACTCTGATGAGTCAGCAATTGAGGATCTGAGGGGTGTGGCCGACGGTTGTCTGAAACACAACCGTACGATTATCCGACCAGTCGATGACAGTGTTGTGCGAGTTGTTGGCGGTCGTTCTGTTACGGTTCGTTCAGGCAGAGGACTTGCACCAGCGACACTGCCATTGCTCGCTCAGGGACATTCGTTGTTGGCTGTTGGGGGAGAGCAGAAAGTTGCGATTGTTGTTTCCAACGGACAGCAGGCAGTCAGCGGTCCTCATATTGGCGACCTGCGAACGCTGGAGTCCCGGAACCGCTATCGAAACGAAGTACAGTCTCTGATGGAATTGTATGGATGTCGGCCCGAAGTCATCGCCTGTGATCTGCATCCGGATTACTTTACGTCTCAATGGGCAGAAGGGCAGGGTGTGAGAGTCCATCGGGTTCAGCATCATCATGCTCACGTGGCAGCTGGTATGCTGGAGCACTCATTACTCGATCGAACAGTCCTCGGTGTGGCATTTGATGGGACAGGACTTGGCGACGATGGAACAATCTGGGGCGGAGAATTACTCATCGCAACGCGGAGAGAATCCCAACGGATCGCAGGTTTGCTTCCATTTGCGTTGCAAGGTGGGGAAAGGGCGGTTCGAGAGGTCTGGCGTATTGCAGGCAGTTTGCTACGCAGTGCATTTCCGGAATGGTCGGCAAGCGTGGTCGCGGAGTTCCTGCGCGAACGGAACCGGGGATGCCATGAACGGATACCCCTTGCAGTTGATGGTTACTGTCCGATCACATCTGCACTCCAGAGTGAAATACTCGAACACTCTGTGATGACGTCAAGTATGGGGCGGCTCTTCGACGGGGTTGCCAGCCTTGTAACGGGAATTAGTCGAGCTGACTACGACGGTGAGCTGGCCCTCATGCTGGAGACACTCTGTGATCGGGCCGATCCGGGAAGCTATGAGTTTCCCGTGATGACTTCGAACAGCGGGGTTGACTGGATCGACTGGCGTCCAATGATTCGACAGGTTGTAATGGACATCCAGTCAGGAAGAACTGCAGGCGTGATCTCTGCTCGTTTTCATCGAGCTGTAGCACGAATCGTTCTCGGATTTGCGAGGACATACCATGATCTCGATGTCGTTATATCCGGAGGCTGTTTTCAGAATCGAATTCTGACAGAATGGATTCTCGGGGAAGCGGGGACAGATCGGAGCAGGCTGCACCTTCCGGGTTGGATTCCCCCGAATGACGGAGGTCTTTCTGTTGGGCAATATGTGGTAACCACGAGTCAACTGTTTGTGTAGCAGAGTTGAGAGCACACTATGTGTCTGGGAATTCCGGGACGAGTCATCGAGTGGATTTGTCGAGAATCAGTCTCGGCGTGTGCTCTGGTTGAGTTTGAAGGGATTCGAAGTCGCATCCAGATGGCCTGTGTTCCGGAGGCGAACATCGGAGATTTTGTCATCGTTCATGCTGGAATAGCGATTGCACGCGTCAATGAGCAGGAGGCGTTGCGAACTCTTGAGGAGCTCCGGTCTCTTGCAGAGTTCCATGAGTCTGGCGGGAGCGACGCAGTGGGCGAGGCAGTGGGCGAGGCTGAGGAACTGAACTAATGAAGCACGTTGACGAATTTCGCGATCCCTCGCGAGCGAGATCTCTTCTTGACCAGATTCGCCGACAGACGACTCGACGCTGGGTGATTATGGAAGTCTGCGGGGGGCAGACTCACGGACTTCTGCGCCACGGAATCGATTTGGCGCTGGAGGATACCATTGAACTGATTCACGGACCTGGGTGTCCGGTCTGTGTGACCGACGAAGCGAAGATCGACCGTGCGGTCCGACTTTCAATGACACCCGGAATTCTGTTGGCATCGTTTGGTGACATGTTGCGAGTCCCCGGGACGAGTCTGTCTCTTGCGGCAGCCAGAGCCGAGGGTGCAAGTGTTCGAGAGTTCTATTCGCCGACGGATGCGGTGACTTATGCCGCGGAAAACCCCGATCAGCACGTTGTGTTTTTCGCCGTGGGATTTGAAACAACGGCGCCGGCGACATCGCTCGCCGTACTTCAGGCAAAGAAGAGGGGACTCCGGAATTTTTCATTGCTTGTATCCCATGTGCGGGTTCAGCCGGCGATGGAGTTAATCATGGCCAGCGAAGCAAATCGTGTTGAAGGTTTCCTCGCCGCAGGGCACGTTTGCTGCGTGACAGGCTTTGCCCCCTATGAAGACTTTGCAGGACGCTGGGGTGTGCCTGTGGTTGTTACTGGTTTCGAGCCGGTTGATTTGTTGTTGGGCATCGCAGAATGTGTGGACCGTCTCGAACATCAGAAATCCGGAGTCGCCAATTGCTTTGGACGGTCTGTAGCGCTTGAAGGAAACAGGAATGCTCAGTCCGTTGTGGATGATGTGTATGAGGTCTGCGAGAGTCGATGGCGCGGACTTGGTGTTCTGTGCGAGGGCGGATTTCGGCTTCGAGAAGAGTACCGGGAGTTTGATGCCGAGTTCCGATTTCCGGAACAATCCGGAAAGGCCTCGGAAGCCAGTGGCAAGGCCGTTACTCCGGTTATTTTCTCGACGTGTCGAGCAGGTGAAGTTCTTTCCGGGCGGATTCAGCCATGCGCATGTGGTGAATTCGGAAGTGGATGTACACCGGAACATCCGCTCGGTGCACCAATGGTGTCGTCCGAAGGCGCCTGTGCTGCCTGGTTCCGTTATCGCTTGAGATCGATTGGGTCTTGATTTGTTTGTGGGAACTTTGAGATGAACTCCTTCGAATGGTCCGCCCAGTGTCCGATACCCATGGCTGGGACAGCAGGTCAGGTGTTGCTGGCTCATGGTGAAGGAGCGCGTTTGAGTCGACGATTGATTCGGGATACGATTACGTCACGATTTCGCGACTCGGGGAGTTCATCCGAATTCGGTGATGCAGCCATTCGTTCGCTGAGAGATGCTCGAATTGCTGTCACGACCGACAGCTATACGGTTTCTCCATTGTTCTTCCCCGGTGGTGACATTGGTTCGCTGTCGATCTACGGTACAGTCAACGACCTTGTTGTCGCGGGTGCAGAGCCGCGATGGCTTACATTTTCACTCATGATAGAAGAAGGGCTGCCTCTAACCCTCCTTGAAGCAATTCTCGAAAGTGCCGCCGAGGCTGCTCGACGATGCAGTGTTGAAATTATTGCAGGCGATACGAAAGTAGTCCCCAAAGGATGTGTCGATCAGCTGTTTATTAATACCGCTGGTGTTGGGGAGTTGGTTTCACCGGTGCCACCTGGGCCAGCCTTCCTGAGGCCTGGAGACAGTATTGTTGTTTCAGGTGACATCGGGCGGCATGGTATCGCGATGTTGAATGCCAGAGGGATCCTGCAGACGGAACTACCGGTGAAGAGTGATTCGGGTTCTGTTCAGTCCATGATGCATGCCGTTCGACAATGCTCTGAAAACGCAGTTCGATGCGTTCGAGACGCTACAAGGGGCGGTGTCTCGGCAGTTCTTCATGAATGGTCGGAAGACGGAAGGGTGACAATTTCGCTTGAGGAGAACTGGATTCCTGTTCGCCGCGAAGTTCGGGGTGCATGCGAGATTCTGGGACTTGATCCGCTGTATATTGCGAATGAGGGCACGATCGTCATTGCTGTTGACTCAGCTTCGGCGAAAGCGGTCGTCGACCTTCTGCGGCAGGTACCAGGATGTGAAGGTGCCACCGTGATTGGAAAAGTCTGCGAAGCCGGCAGCTGCCCAGTGACAATTCGACGGGCGATGGGCATTGACCTGCCACTCGACGAACCATCGGGTGCACCTCTGCCGCGAATTTGTTGAATCGTGGATAATCGGCTCAGTCAGGATCTGACTTTGAGACTGCAGGCATAGGAATCACCCACTCAACAAGATCGTTCTCCTGATCGTCGGAGCTTTCAATTTCATTCTTCAGGTCTGGTTTGGTATCTGAAGAGTCAAAATCTCGTCGCCGAAGCGGGCCGTGAATTCCATGGGGGACAATCCGAAGCCGCTGTTGAGACGGTTCGACCCGAACTTCAACAAAGCTCTGGTAGAATGGTGCTGCATTGACATCAAAGGCTGCGGAAAGCCACTCGGCAGAGAATGGCCATCCACCCATTTCCTTCGTCCAAATCCAGACAGGACGCTTCCAAAAGGGCGTTGTGGCCTCAATCTTCGAGATGACCGCATCACGACGAGGATAATATGACCATGCGTCTGTTACCGGCTGTTCCGGCCAGTCCAGGGACGTCCCGAAGCTGAGGTACGCACCGCCTCCGCCGTTCACAAAGTGTAGAGTGTCTGAGTCTTCTCGATAATATTCCAGGTCATGAGTATCTCCAGCCATGATCACTGCGACGTCGTGTTTCTGCAGGAGCTGACGAAGACTCTGAAAGTCTTCGTCGTTCACGGTTGTATCTCGTCCGCCTGCATAGAATGGATGTCCGAGGACAACCATTTTTGTTTTTCCATGAGCCGCTTCGAGTGATTCCGTGAGCCATTGCAGTTGAATATTGTCGATCTTCCTGGTGACCCCGGTATCAACTGCAAAGAATGCAAATGTTTCCGTCTGAAACTGAAAGTATGGGGCTTGCTGCTGCTGGGTGGGGATCTGATAGTGTTTTCGAAGCTGACTGGCCTGATGCACAAGTCCATCCACGTACGAATCTGTTGAGGCAGACAAACTCCTGTCGGCATCAACGCGAGCTCGCATGGCGATTGCGGCGGACTTTGGTTCAAAGAACGTAGCTGCAAATCCTTCGAGCGCGTCGTACCAGTCGTGATTCCCGGGAATCGCATAGACTGGCTTTGTGGTTCCCATGAACGGTAGCCAGAAGTTGCGTTCGTAGTCACGCATCGCTCCTGTGGGATAGACGACATCTGAAGAGATCACGACGAATCGGACATCGTCTCTCTCAACTGTGCGGAGGTATTCACTGCGGAGAATGTGTTGAGATGCATCACCTTCGCCCGGATCACCGATTACGAGAAATGCGAAGTCAGGTCCGGAGATGGTCTCCGGGGGATGTACATGAAAGCGATCTTTGAATGCGATTGAGGGAGATTCGCTGATGACGGCTTCAACCATGGCAGCTCGCCATGTATCTGTGCGGTGGGCGGCCCATGAATTCCAGACACCGGCAGCCCAGTTTTCAGTATCGAAATACCAGCTCATTCCCCACATCGGCGCGATGGCTGCAATAAATGCAACAGTGGGAAGTCCCATCTGCAGTCCGCGGCTGATTGCAAGCCAAAGTGAACATCGCGCCAGTCGAAGACGGACCGCCATTCTAAGGCGCATGGTCAGCATTGCAGAAAGCAGTCGCACTGGAATTGTGTTTGTCTTATTTGGGCGATCGCAAAATTTCCACAGGAGAGCTTCAATGGGTCGCGTGATCCTGTTCGAGGCAGCAATCACAGGGATAATGATGAGAAATGAAATCAGGAGTGCGGCAAAAGTGTCACCAAGAACTGCGAACAACGGCGACATTAATCCCAAAAACGTCCGGTCGAATCCCATGCGACCAACATGAATGGCCAACAACGTCAGCAGGAAGCTGAAGATCCAGCCCCGGTCAATCGCACGCCTCGCGATCTCTTCACTACTGAGTTTCTCGATCATCGAATAAAGTGGTGACGTTGGCGGAAATCCAAAATCTTCCGAGATCGAAGATGCAGATGTGTCAGCGTCGATCAGAGGCGCCATTGTTGCAGACCAGGCCGCAAAGAAGATTCTCGTTGCAACGACTGCCGCCAGTGCCCACTGAAGCATTGAGTCGGGAACCAGGAGGATTGCGAATACGATTGCGAGATAACCAGCGAACGAAATTCCCGATGTGAGTCGACGATTTATTGGAGTTGATGGTCGGACTGTGATCAGAAGATTGCGGGCGACATCAATTCCAAGCCATGCGGCTACCAGTAATTGAAAGGCACGGGAGACAAACGAGGGAGCGCTCAGGAGCAATGCCCCGAGAGTCAGTGAAATTGTTGCGTTCGCCCATGCAGACTTTTGATCCGCCCATGTGGCTCGGCGAAAACCGTGAATGAACTCCAGTAGTGCTGTGATCGCGAGAAGAAAACCAAGCCTGCCTCGGATTTCACCTTCTGTGAAAGGTGCTAATAGAGCAAGAAAAGCAGGCCAGACTGCGATCAGAAAGTAGAGTCGTCGACCGGACGGGGGCACAAGTGACCCGACCCATGAAGAATTTTTGTGATTGGGGGTATTCAATTCATTTCTCACGGAATTCACGCTTCGGAACCAGGGAAAGTGTGTCAAAAGCGAATCGGGAATGCCAATCCTCCGAGATAAGGAATGTTGGGCATCCTTGATTCCAGGGAACGAATTACGTCAGAATGACCATGGGTCTAACACCACGGATTACCGGGACAGAGAGCGATGGCGGAATCGGATAATTTGCATCGGAGGCATTCTCCGGGGGCTGCAGCAAACGGATGGCTGGTTGTCGTACTGGTCGTCCTGCTTGCAGTGCTGATGTTCCGGACAGTCAATGAGACCCTGAGCAACCGATCGGACTATACTCCGAGAACCGTGACTCCTCGGGGTGAACTTGCGGCTGAGGAACAGTCGACGATACAGGTTTTTGAGCAGGCATCACAGTCAGTCGTTTTTGTAAAAACGAAGGGCTATCAGCCAATGCAGTTTGGCAATGCTCCGACTGAGGAGTTGTCTTCCGGGACAGGATTCGTCTGGGATGAGGAAGGGCATATCGTCACAAATCTGCATGTGATTCAGCAGGCGCTTGAGACGGATCAGACAGCCCTTGAGGTTGCACTTGGAGATGCTGCTCCGGTCGAAGCGGAGTTCATTGGGGGCGTTTACCAACACGATATTGCGGTTCTCAGAATCAAAGTAAAACCCTCAGAGCTGCACCCAATCACTCTGGGGACTTCGAATGATCTCAAGGTTGGTCAGAGAGTTCACGCGATTGGAAATCCTTTTGGCTTTGATCGAACTCTGTCTTCAGGAGTTATTGGTGGCCTGAACCGTAGTATGGTGATCAACGCTGAGACATCTGAGTTTCTGGAAGGGCTGATTCAGACTGATGCTGCGATTAACCCCGGAAATTCGGGCGGACCTTTGCTGGATAGTTCAGGGCGACTGATTGGGGTCAACACTGCAATTGTCAGTAACTCAGGGCAATCCGCTGGTCTGGGTTTTGCTGTGCCGGTAAAAGATGTCATGGACTCAGTCAATCGTGTCTTGTCAGAAGCCGGGCAGAAGCAGCCAGCGGCGCTGGGAATCGCACTGTTGACGGAAGAATCCGCTCAGACGATCGGCCTGTCTAAGGAGCTCTACAGTCAGGGCCCGATCATTCGGCGAGTCTTCCCGATGTCGGCTGCGGCCGAAGCAAAGCTGCAGGAAACTCAACTCTCATATCATCCTCTTCAGGGCTACCGCTTCAGGCTTGGTGATCAGATCATTTCAATCGACGATGTCCGCATCAGGACGTTTGAAGACCTGACTGCTGCACTCTCCAGCCGTGCGCCCGGGGACATGGTCCGCGTCACGCTGATTCGCGAAGGTACGGAATTCTCAGTGAATGTGACGCTGAAAGCTCCGCGAATCCTGCTGTGAGCTGAGCGACAGTCGCACCCAACACGACCTGCCATATTCCACAGGTAACAGCTTGACGTGACCTGCGGCTACGACTACTATAAAACCAAATCTAAAAAACCAAACATTATTCGGAGATGCTCAGACAAATTTGTCCTGCAGCGAAATCGAAGAGACAGGAGGATCAACGAATGGCTCGTCCAAAGGCTCGGGAACTGACCGAACGAGAGCTGGAAGTGATGCATGTATTTTGGGATCGAGGTGAATCTACGGCGGCCGATGTGCGAGAAGTGTTGGAAATTCAGGGGCGAGACTTGGCCTATACAACAGTGGCAACGCTGGTGCGAATTCTGCTTGAGAAGGGATTTCTCCGCCAGACGAATGAGGAGCGACCGTTCCGGTTCGTGGCTGATCGCACATACGAAGAGGTCTCCGGAAGTTTGCTGGGTGACCTCGTTCAAAAAGTATTCTCTGGTTCTCGAATGCAGTTGCTTCAGAGGCTCTTCGATCAAAAGAAGCTGACGAAGGCCGAGCAGTCAAGGTTGCAGGAGATTCTCGATTCGATGAAGAAGCAGGGCAGTGACTGAGATCTTTCGAACGCTGACGCGTCTGAGAAGTCGGCAGGACAACAAGAGCTGACTGTTGTTGCGTGGGTACGACTATCCTGAATCGCATAGAGGCAAGCCATGAACGCAATGGGGAATTTGCTGGTGTGTGGAGTCTTGCAGGTCACACTGGTGGCAGCAGTGGGGCTCATCGCAACTGCGGTCTGCAGTCGATGGGGGCGTAACGCAGCAGTGAGCCCGGCGGTCTGGGCATTAATGTCGATCATTGTATTGACGGTACTTACATTTGTTTCAATGCCCAGCTGGCTGACTCGCAGCGATAATTTATCGACAGTGACAGAGATTTCTGTGCCGCTGTCCTCGGGCGATGGAGACGAAACGATCCTCGCTCAGGAAGCCAGCCTGGGTGTCGCTTCCGACGTGCCAGCTGCAGAGCCGCAGACATGGGCTGGCTTTTCTGAGTTGATTTCTGCCGGGTGGGAGGGAGTACACAATCTCAATGCTCCTCAGTCTGAGTCATTGCAGGAGTCAACAGCGAACGCAGGTGGTCTGGTCAGCTGGCAGAACCCATGGCCGTACAGATTCTTCATTGTGTTTGCAGCAGGAATTGTGCTGGGAGTTCTGCGAATGGCAGGAGGGCTCATCAGTGTTCGCCTCCTTGTGAGTACAAGTCGGCCTTTGAGCAAGGGAGAACTGTCCGGGAAACTGAATGTCGTGCGGACGCAGCTGCAGTGTCCTGTAGATATTGAACTCCGTGAAAGCAGTCGTTTGTCAACAGCAGCGACAGTTGGCTACTGGCGTCCTGTTATCCTGTTGTCGAGCGAATGGAAGACATGGCCCGAGGAGCAGCTCAGGAGTGTACTGGCTCATGAAGTTGCCCATATTGTGCGAGGCGATTTCGGGCTCACCCTTGCGGCTCAGGTGAGTTTGATCCTTCACTTCTATCACCCGCTCGTTCACTGGATCGTCGGTCGACTGCGACTTGAACAGGAACTGGCAGCAGATGCACTCGCGGCGAAGGTCGTGGGGGGGCCTCAGCAGTATCTAAGAGCAATTGGCGAGCTGGCACTGGCTCAGTCAAAAGAACCAGTGAACTGGCCAGCTCATGCATTTTTACCGACCCGAAGGACGTTTTTGAGGAGAATTGAAATGCTTCGAGAAAAGAAACGAGATGTTGAGTCAACACCATTACTGCTGCGTTTCGGAACTGTGGCGGCGGTACTGACGGCGGCGATCGTGGCTGTTGGTATTCGTCCACCTGTCCTTCAGGCGGGTGCCGAGTCGTTTGCAGCTGAAACATCGTCTACGGGATCAAGTGGCGAGTCCAAAGTCAGCGAGCCTCAGTCAGTGGCGTCCGCAGATCGTTTTATCCCGGCCGATGCTGTCGCGGTTGCGGTTGTTCGGCCATCAGAGTTGTTTCCTGTCTATCAGGCGATGATTGCCGCGTCGGGACATCAACCTGAAATTCAGCCTGGTTCGGCAATCGCACAGAGCGAGCAGGCAGCGATTGATTTGATGAAGCTGTGTCAAAAGGCAACAGTCGTTGTTGGCCCGCTTCGCCATGGCGGACAACCACCAGTCGCAGTCGTGCTGTCGTTTGAAAATCAGGAAAGTCGAGATTCGGCTGCGGAGAGATTTGCGCCTTCGAGCGAATACCAGAAGGAGAAGTTCCTTCTCGTGGACCTGGAAATTCGGGCGTCTGATGCTCGTTACTTTGCCGATGAACGGACATTGATTCTTGGAGACACCGATACGGTGAAGCGAATGGTGTTAGTTGGTCCGGATTCGTTGTCTCCCCTCACTCGTACAGTTGCCTGGAAGTCCGCAGCGAACTCGACCGCAGTCATCGCCGTTGATCCGACTGCGATCAGGAGCTTCATGTCAGAACTTCCCCCCAATCCCATCACTGGACTGGTTTCTCCGCTCTGGCTGCATGCCAGCAACCATACGATGTCGATCACATTACGTGACGAGAGTGAGATTCGTTTGGTTTCCAGCAGTTCAGATGAGGAAAGCGGTGAAATTCTGGAATCATCGATCAGAGCAATTCTGACAATGCTGGAAGGAATGGCGTCAAACCTGGCCACAGCCGCACCACCGTCCCAAAAAGAGAGTGTGGAAGTTCTCGGGAAGTTCCTGACGACACGAACTCTGAGCCGAAATGACAAAACGGTGACATTGGTCCTGAGTGGAGATGCGAAGGATACTCGGCAGCTGATTGCAGGCGTAGTGACTCCGGCCATCGAACAGTCCAGAGGGGCAGCACAGCGGAGTCGGCAATCAAATCAACTGAAACACATCATGTTGGCGATGCACAATTACCATGCTGCTTATAATCACTTTCCGCCAGCCGTAGTGATCGATTCGGAGTCAGGGATTGCTCGCAGCTGGCGAGTCGAGCTTCTGCCTTTTCTGGAAGATACACAGCAGAACGGTCAGCTGTATTCGCAGTATCGAAAGAACGAGCCCTGGGATAGTGAAGCAAATCGGGCAGTTCTTGCAAAGATGCCGGACGTCTATCGGCATCCCTCTCAGTCTGCGACATCCACAACGACGTCGGTTGTTGCGGCATTTGGACGCGGTCTTCTCTTTGACCCTGGCGTACCTGATGGGATGCCGATAAGCAAAATCCTGGATGGAACGTCAAATACCATTGCAGTCTTTGAAATGAAAAGCGATATCCCCTGGACAAAGCCCGAGGATATCTCAATTCATGTTCAGGATCAGGATCTGCCGGAGTTCGGCGGCTTCTATCCCGAGGGCTGGTATACGGGCTTTGCAGACGGCTCTGTGCGATTCATCTCAACGCAGATCGACAGGAAGGTACTCAGAAACATCCTGACACGCGATGGCGGTGAATCACTCAACCAGTGAGCCGGGCTCAACGAGGCAGCCGTTTTTGAGCTGCCGACTATGGATTGTCGATGGCGACGATTTCCAGAGTGATTCGCCCTGCGGGGATATCGACCTGAACCTGATCGCCCACTTTTTTTCCGATCATTGCCTGAGCAATTGGGCTGGAGGTCAGGATTTTCATGACGTCGCCGTCATAGTCTTCTTCCCCGGGGCCAACAAGTTCGTAGGCTTCTTCCATATCATCGCGAAGATCTTTGACGGTCACTCTCGCTCCAAAACCAACGACGTCGCGAGGACCGCTTGATTTTTCGACGATATAGCAGCCTGCAAGTTTTGACTTCAGCTGATTTATTTTGGCCTGAAGGTATCCCTGTTGTTCGCGCGCAGCGTGATACTCCGCATTTTCCTTCAGGTCACCCTCTTCGCGTGCAACCTTGATACGTTCGGCAACTGCCGGCATGTCCGTCTCTTCGAGGACGCGGATTTCATCTCGAATCTTTTCGTAACCTTCTCGAGAAATGGGCTGACGTTCCATGACCAGTTGCACCATTAGCAAAGGGAACGGCGGCTGGAGGAATGAGACCTCCAACCGCCGGTGAGTTCAAAAATCAGGACGCGGAATTATACCTGTATTTTTCCTGAGTCGCTACGCAATTTCCTTCCACTGTTTCGATTTCGCACTTTCCAGTACGGCTTCGCAAATCTTCTGGGTTTCGAGAGCATCGCGGAAGGTTGGGCCGCACGGTGTGCCGGACTCAATTCCTTTGATGAAATCGGCAACCTGATGCACGAACGTGTGCTCATATCCAATCTGCAGGCCAGGAACCCACCATTTGCTCATGTATGGCATGTCGCCGTCGGTCACATGAACAGCATGCCAGCCACGAATCAGGGAATTATCTTTATGGTCGAAGTATTCGAGCCGATGCAGGTCATGGAGATCCCACTTAATCGAAGCGTGCTCACCGTTGATCTCAAACGTATACAGAGCCTTATGACCTCGGGCGTATCGAGTTGATTCAAACAGCCCCAGTGATCCGTTCTGGAATCGGCAGAGGAAGGCACAAGCGTCGTCGATCCCAACTTTTTCAACCTTACCTGTGAGGTTGTGCATGCGCTCTTTTACGAATGTCTCGGTCATGGCGGTGACGGACGTCATTGAACCGTTCAGCCAGATGGCGGTATCAATACAGTGAGCCAGCAGGTCTCCGGTGACTCCGGATCCTGCGGCTTCGACGTCGAGTCGCCACAGTGCCGTGCCACCCTGGGGCAAATCTGCGTTGATGGTCCAGTCCTGAAGAAAGTTGGCTCGATAGTGGAAGATTCGCCCGAGTCGACCTTCATCAATGAGTTGCTTCGCCAGTGACACCGCCGGTACTCGGCGATAATTGTACCAGACCGTATTGGCGACTTTAGCCTTTTCCACGGCCTCGACCATTTTCATGCCTTCGACAGGGTTCAGTGCCAGAGGCTTTTCGCAGAGGATCATCTTGCCGGCGGCTGCAGCCGCAATTGCGATTTCTGCATGCGAGTTATTGGGTGTGCAGATATCAATTGCGTCAATGTCCGGGCGGGCAATCAGCTTCCTCCAGTCCGTCTCAGTGGACTCGTATTGCCACTGATCTGCAAATGCCTGCAGTTTATCCGGACTTCGTCCACAGACTGCCTTCAGAACCGGACGGTGTTTTAGTTCCGGGAAGAAGTCGTTGACTCGTTTGTAGCCGTTGCTGTGAGTACGCCCCATGAAGCCGTAGCCGATGAGGCCAATGTTCAGTGGTTTCAGATTCGTCATCAATATGTTCCTTTTACAAAGTTGGTTTATGCCGGAGTCATTTCAGCCGTTGAACTAGTTCCATCCGTGTGCGTTACGGACCTTGATCATCGTGTCAAGAATTGTGTTCCAGGTCGCTCCGTTTTCCAGCACAGCGTTCGGGAACATACAGCCGTCCCAGCAAATATGTTTGATGCCGCGACTGGTGGCATCTTTGAGCCAGTAGCTGGAGCATTTCACGATATCCAGTTTCCCATTCGGGTCATCGGCCGGACAATGCTTGCCCGTCTTGTCATGTGAACCTGCCCCATGAACGTGACCGTCGTTCTGGGCGACATGGAAGTCAATGGTCCATGGACGCAGCTTGTCGGTCATAACCTGGTATGCCTCCCAGAACTCGGCGTCAGAATAACCTTCTTTGACGAGTGCACATTCCGGTGCGTTGTAGCCCAGAAGATAAAGGTACGTGTGGGCGAGGTCGGCCTGGAAACCGAGTGACTCAGGCATGCCCACTTCTTCGAGAAGGTTGAGCATGTCTTTCCAGCTGTGCATACCGGCCCAGCAGATTTCACCTTCCGCTGCCAGTCGCTGGCCGTGACCAGCCGCGATCTTCGCCGCTTCTCGGAATGTACCGGCAATCTTCGAAGTGCTCACTTTGGGGTTTTCACGCCATTTGGACACGCCGAATTCTGCAGAGTCAATTCGAATGACACCGTACTTGCGAACCCCATGCTTCTCAAACAGCCCCGCAATTCGGCAGGCCATACGGACAGCATTCAGAAATTTCTCGCGGGCTGCGTCGTCGCCCATTGCGGAATCTCCCACAGTTCCGGGCCAGACCGGAGCAACGAGCGATCCGACACTGAAACCATAGCCCGCGATCTGATCCGCGATCTTCATGATCTCAGAATCACTTGCTTCGGGGTTCGTGTGAGGCAGGAACAGGAAGTAGTCAATACCTTCAAACTTCTGGCCATTCACATTGGCGGCCGCTGTCAGCTGCAGCATTCGTTCGAGACTGATTGGTGGTTCCTGGCCAGGGCCATCTCCCTTTCCAACCAGACCCGGCCACATGGCATTATGGAGCTTTGGAGCAGAATTCGTCATGGCAGTTCCTCATTCCACAGAAAATGTACAGGTAGGGCACAGAAATATTTGGGCAGGAAATTTGCCCTGTGCTGCATTCCGTCCGGATGACAGAATGCAGCACAGGGCTGTCAGGCGACTGGCGGCTCACTTGCGGAAGCTGCCGATTGCAGGTGCAGCAGGCTGGGCGTCCGGGCCAAAGTAACGCAGGCTCACCAGCGGCTCTGTACCCGTGTTTTCGAATTCAATACCACTTGCCGCAGCTTTGGCGGTTACAAACACTTCGTCTTCCGTCATCGCGCCAAACCGGATCATGCTCGGCGACTGCAGAGTCATTCTGCCAATTCGACCATAGCCCTGAACGGTGATCAGACCATAGGCCCCACCATCCCGAATGGTGCATTTTGCGCCAGGCTGCAAAGTGAGTTCTTTGGCAGTGAACAACTGCCTGCCATCGACTTTGCCGTAAACAATCCACTTGTCAATCCAGCCCGGCCCCTGTTCGCTGACAATCGGTTCGAGGTAGTTACTGGCTTTGAAGTTTGGATCTACGTTCTTGTCCCAGTCGAGCGCATCGACGAGATACTCATTGTTGTTATGGAACTCAACGGGGAAGTCCCTGGTCAACAACGAACGCGGAACCACTCGACCTTCAACCAGATTCTGATACATCGCAAATACGTCACTGCCCCATTGAGGCTCGTAGGTGACGAATGAACCGGGAGCATGGAGTACACATGGAGGAATCAACCAGCCAGTGCCAGGCTTGAGACGATATGCCTTCGAAAGGTCCAGAAGTCCGTTCTCGCCTTTGTTCCAGCGGTCGAGGCAGTCAATGACATCCTGCTTCGATGTCCCCGGCTCAAGACCCATAAACGTATATGGGAAGTTGTTTCCAATCTGATTCATCTGCGGCGGAAAATAATAGCTCTCAGGCTTTCCTTCCTGGCCAACCTTCGCAGCCTGTTCCGCATTTTGATGCATGTGATGAGGGATCGGCCCCATGTTGTCGAAGAACTTTGAGTACACTGGCCATTTGCCAAAGGCCTTCCAGATATGATCCCCAATCACCTCACCCTTCAGTTCAGCGACGACGTCTCGCAGGAGGAACCGCTGTCCGTTGTGAACACAATACGACAAACCTTCATCGTGATTTCGATTTTCGTTGGCTGCTTCGGTTGTGGATGCGAACCAGCGTTCATCAATACCACCACGATTCATTCCGAGCGCATAATAGTCGTCGGGATGGAGCTTCAGGCGACGTCCCGGCTGCAGAAATGATCGGGGAACCCATGTCGGGGAGAGTCGGAGAATTCCGTTTCCCGCCGTCAGTGCATCCGAAGCAAGTTGAGCGACATTGGCCATAGAGTCAAAACCAATTCCTGAACACAAAGAGAATGTGACGATCACATGACTTCGAATAAGTGACTTCAAACCGGGGAAATCGACTTTCCCGGAAAAAGGCGTGAACACCTGCTGCTCGATTCCTGTCCACCTGCGCATATTGACGCCGGAAGTTCGTTTTGAAAAGCGAGTAGCGATTTTTGCAACGAATCCGGATCTGGCAAAAACAACGCTCCCAGGGCATGGAGAGATTGTGACCCGATGAAGCACCCCTAGAATACCGGTCCCCGTTTTTTTGCGCAACGCTCCTTTCGCCACAAGTATCGTGCTCATGACTCGCGTCTCAATCCTCGGTGCAACCGGATATACGGCTCTCGAGCTCCTGAAAATTCTCGTGCAACACCCGCACGTCACAGTGTCGGCTCTGACGACACGTCAGGATGGAAACCCGAAAATCTCATCGATTCACCCCTCTTTGACAGGTCTCATCGATTTACGCTGCGAAAACCTGACAACGGAACAGGTTGGGGAACGCAGTGATCTTGTGTTTTGTGCTCTGCCGCATACTGCCAGTATGGAAGCTGTACCTCAATTGCTGGATGCAGGTTGCCGTGTGGTCGATCTGAGTGCCGATTACCGTCTCACAGATCCCGGCGTCTATGAACAGTGGTATGGTCATGTTCACACCGATCCGACTCGGCTTCGCACGGCTGTGTATGGTCTTCCGGAAATCTATGGCGATCAAATTCCATCAGCAGATCTAATCGCAAATCCAGGCTGCTATACCAGCACTTCGATTCTGGCGCTGGCTCCACTCATTCAACATGGTCTCATCGAATCCGATGGCATTGTGATCGACGCAAAGAGCGGTATCAGCGGCGCAGGGCGGACGCCCAAACTCTCAAACCTGTTCTCCGAATGCAACGAATCGGTCACTGCTTACAGCATCGGATCGCATCGACATACACCCGAAATCGAACAGGTGCTTTCTGATGTTGGCAACTGCAAAGTTCAAGTCGCCTTTAATCCGCATCTCATGCCGATGGACCGAGGTATTCTGTGTTCCATCTATCCTCGCCTGAAGAATTCAGTAACCGCAGAAGATCTCCTGGCGGTCTACCGCACCTTCTATGCGGGCCAGCCCTTTATGCGAATCGTTGATCACATTCCAAACACAAAGGACGTGGCTCACACAAACTTCTGCGATATCAGCGTCCGCATGAATCGCAGTCAACTTGTCGTATTCGCGGCTCTCGATAATCTCATTAAAGGTGCCAGCGGCGTCGCCGTTCAAAACATGAACCTCATGCTCGGACTCGATCAAAGAACCGGCATGCTGCCCCATAAGTAGGTTGGGCATTCCTGCCCGACAGCAAAACAAATGTAGGTTGGGCATTCCTGCCCGACATCAAAACAAATGTAGGTTGGGCATTCCTGCCCGACCACGCCACACCGTTCCTCAGTGGGGGCGCACACTGTTCCTCGCAACTCCCACTTAAACCAGCCCTCCAAAGTCCCCCAACAGATTCCTGCCCATTTTGCCCTATTTGCCGGGAGAACGAGTCCTGACCCCTTTTAGGAGACGGTGGCGGGGCGGGGGGTGAGTTGGCGGGCGGTGCGGCAGAGTCCTTCGGTGTCGAGGCCGAGATCGGCGAGGAGCGCGTCGCGGTCTCCGTGTTCAACGAAGGCGTCCGGTATCCCGAGGATGCGGAATCGTTCCGTGTTCAGGCCTCGACGAGCAGCAGCTTCAAGCACCGCGCTGCCAAAGCCACCCATCAAGGCGTTTTCCTCGATCGTAATCACGAATCCCGCTTCGGCTGCTCTGGCGATGACGAGTTCATCGACTGGCTTTACGAATCGAGCATTCACGACGCCGACGCTGAGGCCTTCGTTTTGGAGGATTCGAGCAGCTTCAACGGCTCGGCAGGTCATCGTGCCACAGGCAATAATGTTCCCATCCGTGCCCCACGACAGAACTTCGGCCTTGCCAAGCTGGATTTCGGCAGGGTCACGCTGAATCTGCTCTGTGTTTGCTTTCGGGTAGCGGATTGAAGCCGGAGAGGATGCGTTCAGTGCGAAGTCGAGCATTGGGCGGACTTCAAGCTCATCTGCAGGGGCCATCACAATCATGTTCGGGAAGATGCGCATGTAAGAATTGTCGAACACCCCATGATGTGTTGGTCCGTCGGGTCCGCAAAGTCCAGCTCGATCCATAGTGAAGACAACAGGCAGATTCTGTAACGCCACTTCCTGGAAGATTTGGTCAAAGCTCCGCTGAAGAAACGTACTATAGATATCAACAATCGGTCGCATGCCGGACTTGGCCATGCCTCCGGCGAATGCGACCGCATGGCTTTCGCAAATGCCTGTATCAAAGAAGCGATCCGGGTATTCGTCTCGAATTCGTTCCAGCTTGTTACCCGCACACATAGCGGCCGTCATGACACAGACTTTTGAGTCCTCATGCATTGCATCAAAGATCGCGTCGGACATGATTTCCGTGTAAGAGATCACAGATGACTTCTTCACAGGAACAATTTCGTTGTCACCATCGCGTCGGAATGGGGAGGGCGTATGGAATTTCACAGGGTCTTTACAGGCGGGCTCAAAGCCATGCCCCTTTTCTGTAAAGACATGCAGCAGAACCGGGCCTTTCACATCACGAACAAGTTCGAGATATTGACGAAGGGACCGAATGTCGTGGCCATCCACCGGACCGACATAGCGAAACCCCATCTCTTCAAACAGCATTCCACCGTGCAGAAACGACTTCACGGCATCTTTGAAACTGCTCAGCATCTTTTCGGTGGATTCACCAACGAGCGGAACTTTATTCAGCAGCCATGATACATCTCGTTTCAGACCGTTATAAAACGGGGCGACTCGCGCTTTGTCCAGATAGCTGGCGACGCCACCGACTCGAGGGCAAATACCCATCTTGTTGTCGTTCAGGATAACGAGCAGGTCTTTGTTGAGACCGGCCGCATTATTCATGGCCTCAAACACAATTCCGGAGGGCAGGGCACCGTCACCAATCACGGCCACCGATTTTCGACCATCGCTGAAGAGCAGATCGTCCGCAGCCTTCATTCCAAGTACGGTCGATACGCTGCTGCCAGCGTGGCCTGTCACGAACAGGTCATATTCACTCTCCGCGGGATTCGGATAGCCCATCAGGCCTCCGCGGTGACGGATTGTGGAGAACTGATTGAATCGTCCGGTCACCAGCTTGTGGGGGTAAATCTGATGGCCAGTGTCCCAGATCAGTCGGTCGACGGAGAAGTCATAGACGAGATGCAGTGCAATACAGAGTTCAACGACTCCAAGATTGCTCGCGAAATGGGCTGCGCGATCGGAAACGATCGAGAGCAATGCTTCACGAATTTCAGCGGCAAGTTGTTCGAGCTGGGTTTCGCTAAGTCCCCGCAGATCTTTTGGAGACTGAATCCGGCTCAGGAGTTCAAACGACATCAGTGATCTCTTTCCACTATGAAATTCGCCAGTTCTTTCAGCCAAACCGCTCGCTCGCCATAGATGTCGAGTAATCCGCAGGCTTCGCTGATCAGAGTTTTCGCACGCTGGCGACTTTCGTCAATTCCCCAAAAGGCTGGGTATGTGAGTTTTCCAAGGTCAACGTCCCGTCCCGGCGTTTTGCCAAGTCGAGCTTGATCGCCGGTGATGTCCAGCAGGTCATCAGCGATCTGAAATGCGAGTCCAATTCGATATCCATATTGTTTCAGCCTGTCGCAGTCCTGCGGTTCTGCTCCAGCTGAAGTTGCTCCCAGATCCAGCGCTCCGGAAATGAGTGCTCCCGTCTTCATAGTATGAATGCGGATCAACTGATCTACGAGATTTGAGTCCGAACAGTTGGCCTGCTTTCCGAAGAAATTCGGGGGTTTTAATGCTTTTGTCCCATTGATTTCCGTATTTTCTGCTGATTCACCACAGGTTTGTGAAGAAGAATCTCGCTCTTCAGCAAAATCGGGCCCCCTGAGGGGGCCTCGTTCGGCTTCCAGATCCAGAACCTGTCCACCCACCATTCCTGCTCCGCCGGCTGCGGCAGCCAGAATTTGCACCATTCGAATCATTCTGTCGGGCGGTCCAGGGGTTCCGCCAAGAAGTTCAAATGCACGAGTGAGCAGGCAGTCACCGGCGAGGATTGCCATCGCATCCCCGTAAATTCGGTGGTTCGTTAATCGACCTCGACGGTAGTTGTCGTTATCCATCGACGGCAGATCATCATGGATCAGAGAATAGGTATGGATCATTTCGATGGCACATGCTGCGGGCATGGCATCTTCCATACGTCCGCCAAACATTTCAGAAGCCAGCAACACCAGTAAGGGCCGCAGTCGTTTACCTCCGGCCAGCAAACTGTAGCGTACTGCGTCTTCCAGCGATTCGGGCCAATCAGTTTGCGCAACGGCAACCGCCAGAGCTTCCTCCACGGAAGTTCGCATTGAGGCCAGGTGATGTTGAAACCTGTCAGAATTCATATGCCGCAATGATAGCAGAGTTCCGGTTTGTCGGACAGGTTCTAAAGTGCGGCTGTGGCAAGTCCAAGCCCCATTTGGCAGGCGGACAGATATTCGGCGATGTTCAGCCTTTCACTCACGGTATGGATTTGGTGTTGTCCACATCCCAGAGTGACTGTTGGCAGGCCATGCTGAAACAGCCAGTTTGCGTCAAGACCGCCATCGCTGATTCGAGTTTCGCAGGGCAGGCCGAGCGATTCCGCGATGGTCTTTGCGGCTTTCACGCATTCCGCTTCGGCATCGATTCGAAACGCTTCGTATCGAACTTCTTCCTCAAATGTCAGTTTCGCCGATTTACCGTCTGCTGACTTGATTCCCTTCACTCCACGAACAAACGCTTTTCTGAACTCACTGACGATTTTCTCTCGGAACGCGGAATCATGACTGCGGCATTCGGCATGAAGCACAACCTCCGGCATGACTACATTGGTCGCATCGCCGCCGCGTACGACCCCAATATTGCTGGTCCCCCGGCGTTTGCCCTTCACAACAAGTCCGTGCCAGCCATTTTGCTGCAGGTCTGTCACTGCCAGCGAAGCGGCGCAGAGTGCGTTTACGCCGAGTTCCGGGTGGACGCCTGCATGGCTGGCAATTCCATCGATGCGGATCGTGAGATTGCTGGCTCCCACTGCGCCAAGGATCAATGTCGCCGGAACGCGTCCATCCCAGTTGAAGCAAAGTTCCGGATTGCCCAGCTTTGAAACGTTGACACTTTTGGCGCCTCGAAGTCCGATTTCTTCCTGCACCGTAAACAGCAGTGTCAGGGGCGGGTACGAGAGGCCCTGTTCAATTGCCTCAAGGACTGCTGTCAGAACAACTGCACACCCACCTCTGTTGTCGCCGCCAAGTGCGGTGGTCGAGGATTGTGGTCGAATCCACTCTCCATCAATCACGGGTTGACATCCGACAGCAATGGGGACCGTATCCATATGGGCCATCAACATTCTGCGAGGCCCCTTCTTTGTCCCTTTCAGTCGAACAATCAGATTCCCCGTTTCTCCTCCGGCAGGGCTGAGTTTGTTGGCATTGTCGATCGTGAATGCTGAATCCGGAATTCCAGCTCCCTTCAGGGCTTCGCGAAGATGTTCACTGACGGCCAGTTCATGCCCGCTGCCTCCTGGGATCGAGAGCAGTTTCATTAGTCGTTGAATGGCGTTCTGCGTGTGAATCCTGAATACCACGGATTTGTGTTCCTGATGCTGGAAGAATGCTGCGATGACGCTGGCTGTACGATCTGTTGGCTAGGCTCGACACCGATTCAATTCGGCAACTGTCTGGCGAAGTGTCGAGAATGATACGGGCTTTTCAAGGATTTGGACGGAGTCTGAGACATCAACTTGTTTTCTCAGTTCTCCCGTGTAGCCACTGAGAAAGCAGACCGAGTTATTAATGCCTGTCTGTCGAAGCTGTAGAAGCAATTCGGCTCCTTTGATGCCCGGCATCTGATGATCCAGAATCAGAATGTCGTCAGGGTTCACCTGAGGCACAAAGAGAATAAGGTCCGAGCCCCGTGCAAATGTTTCGACCGGGTGTCCATCATAACGGAGCATCATTGCGATCGAATTTCGGACGGAGTCATCATCATCAACCAGGAGAACTCTGGATTTCCCCGGCTTTGGAGCAAGCTCAGGAATCTGGGGCTCTGTCGGTGTTCCGCTTCGAACAGGATTCTGTTCTACAGGTGCCTGGATCATCGGTATATACACTCTGAACTGACTTCCTCGTCCCTCTGCGGATGTAACCGCAGTTCCACCATGATGTCGTCTGACAATGCCCATCACCGTCGCGAGTCCAAGTCCCTTGCCGGTATCTTTTGTGGTAAAGAACGGTTCAAACAGTCGCCGTTGTTCCTCAACCGACATTCCTTTACCTGTATCCACAACCTCGATGCAGGCGTGGTGGCCATCAGCCAAAATCGCAGAGTCATACAGTTCCGGTCGATCGAACGAACTGATGACAAACGTTGACAGGGTGACCTGAATTTGACCGCTCCGGCCTCGAATCGATTCAGATGCATTGGTGATCAGGTTAATAATCACCTGCGACAGCATGCTTCGGTCACCCCGCACAAGACAGGCATTGCCTGGAATGCTGGTGTGAAGGGTAATTCCCTGCGGCAGCGAAGTTCTCAGCAGGTTGCAGACCTCGCTGACAACACGTGGTAAGTCGACTGGCTCGAAGACATTCTCGGATTGTCCGGCGAAAGTCACCATCTGTTTGCATAAATCGGCTGCGAGCCGAGACGCATCAAGAATACGGCTGGCTCCGAAGATCACCTCTGAATCTCCGTGCCTTGAGTTCCTGAGCAGTTCAGCATGCCCAATAATGACCGTGAGCAGGTTGTTGAAGTCATGGGCAATGCCACCGGCCAGTGTTCCGAGAGATTCCAGTTTTTCACGAAACTGAATTCTTGACTCCAGAAGTCTCCTTTGTTTCTCACTCATGTCGTTCCGGATGATCAGCGAAATCGTCTGCCCGACTCGTTCGAGAGCAGCCTGTTCAGAAGGTCGCGGAATGCAGGGTCTTTCAAACATCAGACACAGCGTTGCGACCGCTTCACCATTTCCGATCACAGCTGGCAATGACCAGCAGGATCGCACTTTCCATGCGTCGTAAAGTCGGCTGGACTCACTCACACGCGCGTCAGTGTGAATGTCGTTAATAAAACAGCACTTTCGCGAGGTCACTGCTGTTCCACAGGCAGATGGATAGTTGCCAATTCGATACTGATTAACGGCGTTCACATAATCCTGTGGCATTGACGGGGCTGCAGCGACCCGACATCGGCCAGTTGCCGAATCGAAAACATTCACACCACACCGCACTCCCGGCCAAATGCGTTCCAGCCCCTTCGCCAGATGTGTCATACTTTCATCAAATGACGACACCGTTTCAGCCATCGACAGAACTTCTCGTTCAAGTCTCAGCAGTTGCTCCGGTTTCCGAGTGTCATCAATATCGTGCAATGTACCAATGACGCTTGTGGGATATCCTTCGGCCGTGTATCCGAACGTTCTGCCTCGTACCTGGTGCCATCTCCAGCAGTTGTTCATGTCGAGAAATCTGCATTCCAGCTGAAATTCCTGCAGCGCGCCGGATTTCAGTTCCGTCACAAATGGTTCACACCGTTGAAGGTCATCCGGGTGAACTCGAGAAAGGTTCGCGAATGCAGAGATCGGGTTCTGTGAATCGCCCGTTCCCATCAGGTGCTGAATTGTCTCGTCGCAGATCAGTCTGTCATCCTGAATATCCCATTGCCAGCAGCCAACCGCGGAAGCTTCCAACGCCAGAGATCGAATCAGTCGCAGTCGATCCTGTCGAGTCTCCATTGATGTGTTTCGAGTCACACTTTGAACGCGACACGATTCAATGACTCGCTCCGGTGAGTACTCGATGGTTGATTCGATTTCGAGACGAAGTATCCGCCCATTCAGGGTCTGGCTCAGAAGCACGTATCGGACATGTTCACGGCACTCGGCGATCGCTTCAATAAATCGCAGCAGCGCTGGCAACGTTTCGGGAAGAATGAGCGTCCAAAAGTGTTTGATCAGCTGTTCTGGAGATCCGGCATCAAACAGTTCGCACGCGGCCGCATTGACCTGAGTGGTATTGATTGCTGAGAGCAGAACAGACAAGTCTTCAGGATGCTCCATCAAATACTCTGCGAGTCCGTGAACAGACTGGTCATTGAGCTGACGGATCTGGAGCTTCAGCTGGGAGAGTTCATTTGTCCAGCCGGCGGTTTCCTCCGGAGCAGTGGCAAGCGAAGACCATGGTCGCGAATTCCTGACACCACTCTCTGATTCAGTCATCCTTTGTTCCCGCCGCAGGGTCGTGCCCGGACATCATTACAGGGAGCCGGGTCGCAGACTCCCTGTCGACCCGCCCGTATGCGGAGGTAGCTTCGTGTCCCGGCGACGATTCGTCAAGTTTCACGCATTTTGCAAGTGACTCAACTCAGCGGGGAAGGGCGATGGTTTCGGAATTCAGTGAATTCTTCGGTGAATGCGATGTCGAATTGCTGTCCTCCCGGACTTCGGATTTCGATGCCGGACGAACATTTTTCACGACGTTGCGCTTCAGGGCCGTCGTCGAAGAAGCTCCTTTGGCAGGCAGGATCACGGCAGTGATGTCTGAGGACACTGTGCGGCCTCCTTCGCCAATGAATTCCACCTTCAGGCCGCAGTGTGCCACATCACGATGTTTTTTCGTGTACGGAATAAATACGCTGTAGGAATAGCCCAGCGAACCCTCTGTGCAGTGCACATCCCAGGCTTCGGCGGAGAAGTTGAATGTGTGCAGGGGTTCCGGAAGTTCTTCATCCTCAGGATCGTACGGCTCGTATTCGGTGATCCGAACTTCGCCAGCAGCTCTGACAGCAGCTTTGTCTTTGGGGCCGAAGAACAGAATCTGTCCCGCAAATCCTCGGCTTGGCTTCCCATCAACACCTGTGCCCTGAGATGGTTCCCAAAGGCACAGGACTTTGACGACGTTCTTCTCCGTTCTTGGTCGCCCCACCAGCCGTCCCGGATCTTTGAGAAGGGTGGATGTGGGTGTCGACACACATCCGGAGAGAGTCACGATCGAGAGGGCTGCTGTCAGGAAAAAGTAACCTGTGGACTTCATCGTATGGTCCTCCCGTTTCGATCAGCGTTGCTTAGTACCGGATGCAGCAGACTCAGTTGTTTCAGAACTTTCGGCCGCTGCCGTTTTTCTGCGACGCAGAATTTCTGCCTGCTCAGCTCGCACTCTTCGGATCGCATCTCGCTCATCCACAAGCCCGCCGGCATCAGTTCCGGACTGGTCGTCGATCTGAATCTGCGGGACTGGATCAACAATTGGCTCGCCGCCAGGAAGTGGCTGCCCTTCAATGACCTGACCTTCGAAGACACGTTCTTCAATGATCTGCCCATTTATGACCGGTTGGCCCTGACCAGAGTGCTGCGCAGGTGGCACACTGTAAAGCGGGCCATGCAACTGTTCGGCGTCCGATTCGATAAAGTGCATTCGTTCAGCTTCAATCTGTTTGATCAGTTCAGAATCGAGATCATTCAGAATGATGCGTGGAGTCAGGAAGATCAGAAGTTCTGTTCTGCTGATGGTCGTGCCGTCATATCGGAACGCCTGTCCCACGAACGGAATGTCACCCAGCCATGGCACCTTACGTTCCAGAGTCGAATCGGTCTTGGTGATCATACCCCCGATGACAATCGTCTGGCCGTTAGGCACGTTGACAGTGGTATCTGCAATGGCCTGATTGATGATTGGACTTTCCACTGTATTCCCGGTTGTTGCATCGATAAACACTGGAACACCACCGTCTGCGAGGCTGCTTTTCTCCGCATAGACGGCCATGGCAATAATCCCATCCGGCGTGATTCGTGGAGTAACTTCCAGGATAATACCGGTTGGCTGTCGGCTGACGTTTGGCTGTACTGTACCGTTCTGGGTAATCGTAACACCGTCCGTGACAGGGATTTCCTGTCCAACTCGTACCAGAGCCAGATTGTTGTTGGTCGTTCGCACCTGCGGACGGCTCAGAATCTGAACAGAACGCTTTGCGGCCAGTGCTCGCAGCAGAACGTTGACCGCATCGGACTGAGCTGAGAATACAAATCCCCCAAAGCCGAGGTCAGTGTTCTGACGGCCCAGCGAGAAGTTGCTGATTCCCTGTGTTCCCACCAGACCGTTGTTCGTCGTGGTCGTGTTATTTCCGAGTCCGATGTTCGTGGTGTTGAAGTTCAGCCCGGGGACCGAGGCAACGCTTCGCTTCAGAAGCAGCGGGTCCTGGAATCCAAGTTCAATACCGAATTCATCGGTCTGGTCCAGAGTGACTTCGACAATCAGTGCCTGGATGACCACTTCCGGAGGAGTTGCATCGAGAGATTCAACGATGCGATCAATCTGTGAGAAGTACTGAGGCGACGCACTGATGATCAGTGAGTTACTGTTCGTGTCTTCCGCAATAATGACTTCCTGTCGCAGTCGTTCAATGTTGCTGATCAGGTCTTCGCTGCTGTCCTGAAGAGCTGCCTGCTGATCGAGGAATCGAGTCAATGCGTCGGCCACAACATCCGCAGGTGCATTCCTCAGAGGAATGACTTCCGTGGTACGTTGACGAGTATTCTCGGAGTCCAGTCGCAACAGGATTGCCTCAACAACACTCAGCGATTCAGGACTTCCTACCGCAAGTACAGTATTCGTTCTGATATCCGCAGAGAACGTCAGGGGGACGAGGCTGCTTCCCGCATCCTCAGCTCCGGCAATCTGAATTCCCAGCTGGTCTTCCTGATTCTGATTTTCGAACAGCGTCTGCAGCAGTTCGACTGACTGTTCAGCATCCGCATTTCTCAGCGTGAAGACCTTGATCTCTGCGATTGCGGAAGGTGCCCGGTCCAACTGACGAATCAAGGCTTCCATCAATCCCATACTGGCTTCGGGTGCCGAGATAATCAGGCTGTTCGATCGAACATCAGCGTTGACTCGCACATCGGCCAAAATGCCGGATTTAATGAGTTGTCTGGCGTTTCCATCAGTGGTCAGGAACTCAAGTGCGACAGACTTGCTGTCTCGCAGCTCCTGTGCGCCCTGGTTTCCGCCGAAGCCTCCACCAAAGCCTCCCTGGCCACCCTGTCCAACCTGCTGAGGCGGGTTGCTGACAGACTGGATTGCTGTGCTGATGGTTGTGGAGAGTTCTTCTGCTAATGCATTCTTCAGCGGGAAGATCTGGACACGATGGACCGCTCCTGGAGTGTCCAGGTCGATTCGCTCAATCAGTTTTTCAACTTCTTTCAGGTCGTTGGGACGCCCCTGAACGATCACAGAGTTCGTACGAACATCGGCAATTGCCCGAGGTCGTGTTCGAAGGCCCTGAGGCTCTTCGTAGAAGCTCTCCAAAGCCGTGACGACCTGAGAAGCGATCGCATTTTTCAGCGAGTACACCTGAAATTCGAATTCAGGGTCCAGTGGCTTATCAAGATCCACCACCAGCTTTCGAACGTCTTCCATCTCAAGTTCGGATGCAATCACGAGCAGGGCGTTTGGCTGCACAACTGCGACGAAAGCAGCAGACTTTCGGTTCGTTGCCGTTCCGCCTCGCTGTCGAAGTTCCGCAAGCTGCTCATAGACCGATGTCATGACGACTGACATCGCTTCCGAGTTGACGTTCTGAAGAGGAACCAGATAAACGCCAGCAAGCGATCCGACACTCATCTTCTCGAGTCTGGCGATGATTTCGGCGACCTTTTCAACGTCTTCCCTGTTCCCCTTAAGGATCAGGACCTGCAGGTCAGACATCGCCTGCACGTTGACTTCACCACGCAGATTTAATGAATTGCCGGTGCCTTCGCCGGCCGCCGGTGGCTCGGTGCCCTCGGCTGTTGGCTGTTGTCCTGGTTCGTCTGCCTGCTGAGCAAACGGGTTTGCAGCCTGACGAGGCGACGATGTTCGAGGCAGCACAGTCGGTGTTGCCCGCAGTTCGATCATCTGCTGAATTTGTTCATTCAGATCTTTGGCTGTCTTGGCGGACAGACCATTATTCGGCAGAAGTCTGACTTCAGATTCCGGGTCCGTGACAGGCTTATCCAGTTCAGAGATCAGTGTCTGAATATGAGGCATGCGATCAGATGACGCCTCAATGATCAGTTGATTGTTTCCCTGATCAATGCCCATGCGAAATGCAAGCTTGCGTTCTGCTGCCAGCTTGCCTTTTTGCGTCGGTTCATACACCGCAAAGGTCGGAAGGTTATTGACTCCCCCAGTCTTCTGCAGATCGGCGCGGGACTCAAAGACAAGGTAGATGTTTCTGGCCAGATCGGCTGCCCGAGTATGTCTGCAGTCTACGGCGACAGTCAGCGGAGCATCTGTTGATTGCTCGGTTTCCTGTTCAGTGACTTCTTCATCCAGCGGTCTTGAATGAGATGTTGTCCAGACAGGCACCTTCTCCGTACGGTCTCGTCGCTCCTGGCCACTCACCGGCTGTATGCGGCTTGCTCGCGAATTCGGAGACGACGCGGTGAGTCGATCCGAAGACGACTTAATCAGTCGCTCGGCACCTTCATCCGTTCGATTTCGATCCGAGATTGGAACTGTTGGAGTTGGTGTTGCACTTCCAACGCGAGGGCGTGCATATTCCGTTCGGGCTTCATCCAGATTCAGAACAATCAGGAACTGATTTTGATGGAGAAGGCGATAGCCCTGTGGTTCGAGCTCTGTGTTGAGGATTCTCAATGCAGATTCGAGCTCATACCGAGTTCCGTCCAGCCGGGCAAATCGGCCCGGTGGAACTTCCTTCATGATGAGTGACAGTTCCGCCTGCTCTGAAAAGTTCTTCAGAACTCGGTCCCATTTTTCATCATAGTATCTGAGCCGGATCCCATTCGGATCCTCGACCGGAGTCGCATTCTCAGAAGCGCGTGTCATCGCTTCCCGGAAGGACTTTCCTGTTTCCTCAGATGCTCCAAGATCGCCGTCGTTGTATACCAGCCAGCCGGTTGTTGCTGCTGTTCCAAGCACAACCGCCGCCAGAAAGCCGTGTCGTCTCACCGCAGTGATCCTTCGAAAATGCAGGCTTTCGAAAATCCCCCCGTCGCAGTGCTCCCGATCGATGCCCCCTTTGATTGATGCTGACCATCCACAACTTGAGGTGGATGTCATACCGCGGTGCCAAAGCAGCGCAGTTCAATCCGCAGTATCGGGAAATACCGGACTTATGGTTTTATCGGGTTCTGCCGGACGATCTAATCAGTGAAACTTTGCGGGCTCCATAATTTCAGAGCAGCGCGCAGCAAAAAACGCCGTTCGAATTTCTCGAACGGCGTTTAGTATTTTTGAATCACGTCGCAGCGCTGAATTTCACTCAATCAATCCAGACAACGACTCCACTCATTCCCAAACTACGGACTGGCTGGAGGCGCTGGGTAACCTGACTCGTCCAACGTTGTTCCAACAACAATCGCTGTGACGCCGCCAATGACTGCGAAAGGCACCAGATTGCCAATTGCCAGCCCGCCCCCTGCCTGCTGTCCACGCACGGTATTTTCGTTGACAACAAGTGATACTGAGCGAATTGCTGAGGGAGGTGCACTGGCGGTTGCTGTCCAGAATCGAACGGGCTGCTGGACGTTCGCACACTGAATCACGTGAGCGCCGTTTCGAAGTCCCTTGACGGCAAACTGACCTTCTTCGTCGCTTACGACGGATGCGATCTTCTTGTCGCCATGAAGGACCTCAATGGTGGCTCCACTGATTGGCTGAGCTTCGGCTGTAAGTACAGTACCCTTCAACACGCCGTCACTCGACAATGCTACGTCAGCTGTTTTCACCGTCAAAGGCTCAGCCGCAATTGCAGGTACTGTCGAAAGGACCATTCCAATCGCGGACATGAAGTACAGCGATTTAACAAGCATTCTCTTCATTACACCCTCCCTGATCGCCATTGTGTTGCCAGATCACATGATTCACTTCATGCCGGACAGCGGCAACTGTCTATTTCGTTCTGAATGAATCGTCCTGAATCGGAACGTTCGTTGTTTGCCAGGCCATGGCCAGGGTTTTCTCAGAAAACACGGCTTTCTTTCAGCCATAGGCTTCTGTGTTCTTCGGTCAGACCATTTGCTCTCCAAAATACAAACGATGTCGATCCGGAATTCTGCCTGAATGTATTATGAAATCGTTCGGCACAGGTAAGTTGGGAAGGGCTTAACGATCGTCTACAATCCTGGACAGTGTTCACTCAGTCAGCCAACTCTCGCAGAAATTGCCGGTTCAGTGTTTCGATCCATATTCAGCTCATTCAATTCGTTCGTCCAGCGCCTTCGTGGTGCCGGGCCTGATGTCGCATTAATGCGATTTGACCGACACGCGGCGCAGCTCCAGAAGTCATTCTTCGAACTGGCTGCCAACTCAGGGAAACCCCGGGGACTTCGATGGGTGCGTTGCGACTGGCAGGAGCAGCGAGCAATCTTCACGGAACCTGGTTCAGGACTGCTGACTTTGGTGGTAGGTGTTTCCGTAGCCTTCGAGGCGATTGAAGGAAGTGATATGGAAAATGTGGCTGCCGCCGGCGATCTTCGAGACGCCTCAGCAGTCTTTCACTACCAGAACGGAGCGTGGGGCACGGGAGGGCGAGTCCTCTTTAACATGGACCCTGTGACGGCTGCTCAGCGACTGGGTGGAAATCCCCTCAGCAACGTTACTCCGCCACCGCGTCGGTCCTGAATTCATTGAAGTGGATATACTCCCAGTGCCTGTACAGATCGTTCGACCGAACCAGCGACTCATGGGGCCCATCCGCAACGACTCGGCCTTCGTGAATGAACACGATCCTGCTGCATCGTTTCACTGTTGACAGACGTGTCGGAAGAAAGATGACGGTTCGTCCCTGACAAAGCCGCTGATAGGCATCGTCCAGCATGGCCTTTGTTTCCTGATCGAGAACCGCGTCGGGTTCTTCGATCATCAGAATCGCAGGTTGACGTACTGCCGCGCGGGCCAGACTCAATCGGAACGCCTGCCCAACGTCTAGTGGAAGTCCATGTTCGCCGACAACGGCCTCATATCCCTTCGGCAACTGGCGAATGAAGTTGTCTGCATGAACCAGTTTGCAGGCATCCTGCACTTGTTGTCGAGTAATGTCGGCCTGGCCACAGGAGATATTCTCGAGCACGGTGGCGTTGAAAACAGAGTCGTTTCCTCCAACGAAGATCGCTTCCGCTCTCAGCGATTCCAGCGTCGTTTGTCGAATATCCTGACCATCGATCAAAACCTGTCCTGAGTCGGGGTCGGCGAATCGGGGGATCATACTTGCAAGCGCGTAGGCAGATACTGGATTGAGCGACAGCAACGCAATTCTTTCACCGGCGCTGATTCGGAGGTCCAGGTTTCTGAGAAGGGCAGGCTGCTGAGGCATGCTGAGATTCACCTGATCAAACTGCAGACTGCGAGTCATCGGTTCCAGGAATCTGGCTCCGGCGACCTGACTCACCAGGGGAACCCGAGAAATATATGCTCCGATTTCTTCGACTTTCTCGATGGCTTCTACATAACTTTGTCCCGTACTTCGAAGTGTTGTAAGACTTCGATAGACGAACAATGCGCACAGTCCAATGATCACCGCCGCAGCAACGGACAGTCGGCCATGGACCAGAATTTGCCGAGCCAGCAGCATGCCTGGAACCACAACGCAGAACAGCAGCAGGAATCGCCTGGCCCACCAGCCGGAGCGCGTTTGGTGCTCAAGTAATCTCTTCCGCTGCTGATATTGATTCAGGTTCTTTTCGAATTCATGCTGTTCTGTTTGCTCCATCGAAAATCCACAAACGATTCTGGCTTTTCGCAGGCTCTCTGCAAGTCGTCGCAGACCTCGATCCACCTGTTCAAGAAGCAATCGAGACGAAGATTCGGTTCGACGGAACTCAAGTCCGAGAACGAACCAGCAAAGGATCACTGGTATGATGACCTGTAGTCCGATTCGCCAATCCACGACCAACGCGAGGGTCAGGCACATTACCAGATCGGGAAGCCCGGAAATCCATCGCTGCCCCCAGTCACTCGCACAGGCTTCCAGTTCCGTTGCGGTCTCTCCAAATAGTCGATCCGTGGATCGTGAATGTTCAGCAGTTAAGTCTGCGGGCTCGAGGCGAATGGCCTTTCGGTGAATTGCCTGCCTAAGCTTCTGAACTTCTGTTGCGCAGTGGTGCTGGACGAACGACATCGCTCCGGACGACAACAGCCAGCGAAGCGGAAGGCAGAACGCAATGATCAAGGTGACCAGATAGAATGAGCGAAGCCCATCGAGTAACCATGGGAAGTCAGCGCGAACTCGGACGGCGGCAGCAGAAAACGGTGTCGTCTCCAGCCGCTTCAGGAATGTCCCAAGGCCCGTGCTTCCTGTCTTAGCGGCGTCTGCAGGGTTTGTTGCAGCAGAGGACGCCAGAATTTCGGCGCCAAGGCCAGCGGCACCAATAGCCACGACCAGCAGGGTGGCGGACAGAATGCCAAATGCCAATGCCGGCAGCAGACGCGCCCGAAAAAACATGCTCAGAGAAAACAGCTTCTGAGTAATCGGGGAGTTGGATTCTGCCACGGCGTCTGTCTCCGAAAGGCCTTAAGGCTGCTGAGTCTGAGTGCAAACAACGGGTGTGCGATTCCTGTCGCATCCCACTGCAGAGATTACTCACGGTTTCAACAGTTCACAACGACGATCCATGCAGTCATTCTGCATTTGTTCGTCGGGCCCTTCGATTCGTTACTTACACCATTCAGGCCACGTTAGCCCAGTTTACGCAAGGTCGCGGTCTTCAAAGAGAATGAATCCAAGCAGGATCATTGCTGTAGAATAGGCGGCCGCATAGAGAAAGCTGATCCCAAGATATGACGGAGGAACCTCGGCACCCGTTGACACGGCAGCAGAAATATTAAAGGCTTCGAGAGATGGCAGAATTGTGGCGATCAGTCGAGCAATAAAGGTGACAACTTCGTTCTGAATCACAGTGTCACTTCTTTGAACCATCAGAGGCGTCAGGTTCCCAACCACAAACACGGCAAACGATGCGACAAGATTGAAGATCATAGGAAGTCGAGTTGCAATGGTAACGCTGATCGCTGCCAGAACACAGACCTGAAGAAACGCGAGTGCTACACCTGGCAATACCTGATTCACGACTTTCATGCGTTCCGGGTGAGGGGTCGGAACATCAAACGTTCCGCCAATCTTCTTCCATTCCCAGCGTGGAGTTACTTCTTCAGATCGTTCTCGCTGGTCATACCCGACCTTAATGAAAATCAGGCTGCCAAACACAATTGTCAACACGACAAACAACCAGATGACCGTCTGCACAATCCCCAGATACTTGCCAACAATAAACTGACGGCGATTGATGGGCTTCGACAGCAGAGTCATGGCTGTCTTGCCTTCGATTTCGCTCGTAATGCTCGTTCCGGCTGTCCAGACCGCAAGCAGTGCTCCTGAAATCAGCAGTGTGGCGAGTCCACATTCCTTGAGCATCTTCACGTCGTCTTCAAGTGTGAAGAATGGCATGACGGTGTTCAGGCAAAGCACTGCGATCGAGATCACCAGAATCAATGGGAACAGCGGCTGTCGGATCGCTTCCTTGGTGGTCGCCCTCGCAATGACTCCCCCTCGCGTTCCGTACGCAAATGCAACGAGTCCGGCGGCTGCTACAAATACAAAGATCCAGGCGAATAACCAACTGGTTGGTTCCGCTTCAACAACCGTTTCCTGCTGAGCCAGCATTCCGACAAAATTCAACACGGTTCCAGTCCTCTCTCGGATCCCCTGTTCTCAGGGCCGAAGAAATTTCAGATGGCAATGCTCCACGACCTGTTACGATGGCAAACTGCCGGTCGTTGGGACATTTCATTTTCACGGCACAATTTAACGCGGGCCGTCGCCAGGAAAAATGAAAAAGCCCCGGAGTTTCCCCGGCTGACGCTATCTGAGGATCCGAAAATCGGAAAACTCCACTTTTTCCTCCGGAATCGCACGCTCAATTGACCGAATCTGTCCGGAAAAGTGTTGATTCAGGTCCCCAATCAGACCCTCGATCTCGCTCGATGGACCCGTCACGTACATTTCCACCTCTCCCGTTGGCAGGTTTCGGACGGTTCCGCACAGCGATCGGCGACGCGCGTATCGCTCCGTTGTCCAGCGAAATCCGACCCCCTGAACCAACCCCGCAAAAACCACTCGCTCACAAACGTCGTCCGCCATATGAAAGTTCCTTATCGGCTGGGGCCAGGTTCAGACGGCTGCACGGGAGAATAATGCTGAGCACGAAATGCGTGTGCGAAAATCCCGGCTGACACAGCGATGTTCAGGGAATCGGTCCCGTTCAGCATTGGAATGGTAAGTCGCTTCCGGCAACTCGCCAGGACTTCTGCCGACACACCATCGTACTCGTTGCCAAACACAAGGGCCGTGTGATCATGGAAATTGTGCTCATGCAGTGGAGTGACGAGAGGATCAAGGATCGTCGCACAGACTTCGTAGTTCAGGGAAGTTAGGCGGGCAAGTTCTGCGGGTAGATCCGGGGTTTCAACGACCGGCAAAAACAGGACGTTGCCCATGGAGACCCTCAGGACTCGTCGCGAAAACGGGTCGGCGCTTCCAGGTCCAAAGATCACAGCCGCCGCTCCAAATGCTGAAGCGATCCGAATCAGTGCCCCAACATTCTCTGGATCAACAATTCGATCTCCGGCAAGAATCAGCTTTCTGTTTTCAGAAGATAGACGCTCCTCCGGCTCCACAGGCAGCGAGACCAGTGTCTGGCGGACTCCACTTGCCATAACTCCACTGTGGAACGAATAACCTACGAGCTGCTGGGCCAGAGAGTGGGGCAGTCGATAGATGGGGATATCTGCCGGCAGTCGATCGCCGAAGCTCTCCATCTTGCGTTCGCTGATCAGCACACTCTGCACTTCAAAACGACTTCGCAACAGTCGTTCAACAACGGTTGGTCCCTCAGCGATAAACAAATTCGCGTCACGGACAACGTTTCGTGTTTTGAGGTCCCGATAAACATCCAGACGGGAATCATCCAGTGAGTCAATATCTTCGATTACCATGCCTGTCTGTCGCCGCTGTTACCGCCTGCTGCTTCTGCCTTGATTGCCGGTGCGCTTGATCGATTGTTCCGATGACTCAGGCGCCGGGAGATGCAATTGGTGGAATGTATCGATTCAGCAGTTCCGCATAGTCTTCACGTACCGGACTGAAGACGTCCATCACCACAGCAGGTCCTTCTACCGCAACCGCGCGGTGCGGGACATTCGGCGGGATGAGAAACATGGCACCGGCATCAACGACTCGCGTCTCATCTCCGATCGTTAACTGCAGTCTGCCCTTCAGCAATATACCACCCTGTTCATGTGGATGGTGGTGCATTGGAATCTCTGCGCCTGCATCCATTTCAAGGTAGGACAACATCAGATTCTGGCCGTATGGCGTCCTGAGGCGGCAACCCGGTACCGGTTCAACCGCCGGAACTGAATTGATGTCGATAAATGGCATTTTCCTGACCTTCCAGGGTTCATATTGAAAAACAGGAGTTCAATGTTTCGATCCTACCGAAGAATCAGGTCAGTCGCCAGCAACGAACTCAGCAGCTTTCGTTGCGGCGGCCGAGTTTCCTGGCAAAGACATCACATCCCCATAGCAGGGACGCAAGACACAGCAGTTCCTCTCGGAGTGACTCAAAACGAGACACTGGAGGCTGTGACATTCGGAATACATCAGCCGCAGATGGATGATAAAGTCCTCCACTTGCTTTGGCGATTTGCCTGAGTGTATTTTCAGAGACGGGCAGGGGGCGAAGTTCCGGAACCGAGTCCTGAATCACGATCGCCTGATGACTCCGTTCAAGCGTGTCCGAAGTGCGTACCCACCCTTCCATCAGCCAAGGGCCTGGCTCCGATGTCCGCAGTCGATAACCAAAACTGCCTGCGGCTGTTGGTTGCAGTTGGACACTACTGATTCTCGATTGAGGGTCTAAAATTGTTAAACCCGCATCGACGATCTGCAGGTCATCCACAAGGAGCGGGTCCGTTTCTATTTTGATGTCGGTTCGGTCGTTCCGCTGAATCGTCCGTATGGCCACGAGTTCGGAATCTGAATTCCTCATCGAATGGCGAATCACCTGCGACCAGAATCGTGGAAATGCGGGCCAGGTTGTCCATTCCGAGGTCCATCGACCTGAGGCATCCGAAGTAAACGCGATCACCGTCCCCATTCCAAATCGCCACCATGCCAGCAGCGGACGACCATCCTGAGTTTTCAGAATCAGATCACTGCCTGGCTTGGCAGTGGTTTGAACAAAACCCAGCAGAGGAGGATACATTTTAAAGTCGGGACTACGAAGCACGTTCGTCGTCATGGCAATCTGAACATCAACCGGTTCCTCCTGAATCGCGTTGTTCGCGAGCCCATCCGCTTCCTGAAGTACAAGTTCCGGAATCTGAGACGGAACCGATGTGTG
This sequence comes from Planctomyces sp., assembly GCA_016795105.1. Lineage (GTDB taxonomy): Bacteria > Planctomycetota > Planctomycetia > Planctomycetales > Planctomycetaceae > F1-80-MAGs062. The sequence continues at coordinate 18,609 of JAEUIH010000038.1, read as the reverse complement.
CCATGAACGTCCGCGGCCAGCGGCTGCAAGTGCATCCAGCAATGCCGTTTCGGCGTCTTCTCCAATCGAGATGGCAGAGAAGCTAATTCCCTGTTCTTTCAGAATCTGAACCGCATATTCGGGATTGGAATCTGTCGTAACTCCATCCGTCAGCAGAATGATGTGTCTGAGGCTGGCTTTCGATGGCTCCAGCATTCGACCAGCAGCAGAGATTGCTGGTTCGAGCGTTGTCCCACCGCCTGCTGTGATGGTCAGAATCTCATCGTGGATTGCTGCCCCGTCGTTTACCGTTCGAAGTGCGCTCACCTCGTGTGGCTGTGCATCGAAAGCTATGACCCCAAGTTCATCGGAACGCGAAAGATGATTCAGAAGCGAAACAGCAGAGGCTTGTGCCATTTCAAGCTTCTCACCATTCATTGAACTGGATCTGTCGATCAACAGTACGACGGCACGAGATGGACCATTCGAATCTTCGGATACGCGACTGCTGACCGGAAGCATTTCTTCAAGGCTTGATTGCGCATAGCCACCCGCTGAAAACGATTGATCGCCTCCACAGACAACAAGTCCTCCTCCAAGCTCAGAGACATACTGCTGAAAGAGTCCCAGGGATCGCTCCGGCAACTGAGCGACAGCAACATTGGACAGAAGCACAGCTTCGAATTCCGAAAGTGCGAGCAGATTGTTCGGGATCGTCTCGGGAGTCCGGACATCGACTTCCATTGACTGAGACCTGAGGGCGTTTTCAAGATTTCGAACGTGGTCGAAACTGGTCGAGATGAGCAGTACCCGAGGACGAGCAGTCACCGGGAAGACGCGTGAAATACGATTGTTCTCCTGCCAGTGGTCCTTCACGTGCGAGTTGAGCTTGGTGTTCACACCGCCGTCAGTGCTCACACCAGCGTCAGTGCTCACACCAGTGTCAGCGCTCATGTCGGCATCAATGTAAAGAAGCTTCCCGGAAGGGATCATGCATTGGATTTCAGTGTCAGAGAAACCAGCCTCCGCTACGACGGTTTCTCCAAAGATGCGAATTGAGTTGGCATACACATTGATTCGAAAACGGCCAGCTTCACTTGAATACCACTTGATTCTCAGTGAGGTGGCTTCACCTTCCCGAAGTCTGGTCGGCGCTTCGATGCCGCTGATGCCATATTCTTCAGTCTGAAATGAAGCAACTGGAATCACCGAAATCGGGTATCCAGTTCTGCTTGCTTCCGCAACAACGTCACCCGATGTTTCAACGCCATCTGAGACAAAGATCAGATGCGGAGCTTTATCTGCGTCAAACTGACTGGCAGCGGAAGTCAGCATGGACTCAAGGTGAGAGCCCCGTCCTGACGCATCATTGGGGACGGTCGGACTGAAGATGCGGACTTCTTCTCGACTGAGATTTTGAAGTTGCCCGGCAAATGCAGCTCCGATCGTGGTGGCGTCCGGCTGAACGCTGATGCTTGAATCCACCGCAACAACGAACTGTTTCTGGTGACTCAATTGACGAAATTGAGGATCGGCGAGTGCGAAGATCACCAGAGTCACTCCAGCGCATCGCAACGAGAGTGCCAGTCGAGACCAAACAGCACGTCCCTGCACAAGCGATCGCTGCGCAGTCCACATCACCCAGGCCAATGCCGGGAGCAGCAGAATCAGGGAAGTTGGATGGGTCAGATGCACGGAATTCGATTTGGCTTAAATGTGCTAAACGACGAAACGACGGAGCAGGTCACTCGACAACAGAATTCTTTCTCTTACTGAATCAACTGACGCTGAAACAAAGTCCACTCAACACACATCGCAATGGCTCCAACAATGCACAGTAAACTCGCCAGCGCGGTAGTGTTTTCGGAAAACGCTGTTCCTGAACTGGCTTCGATTTGGACATCGGAGCCAGCGAACTCTTGCGAGGATTCTGGTGAAGGTGCATCCCGCAAGTCAGATTCTTCAGGTGAGTCGAGATTGATACAAAGGTATCCAGCCATTTCGGGTTGCGAGTCAGCACCAGAAGTTCCTGAACGGATTTCCTCGATTTTCCAGACGCCCACGTGTTGAAATGGTCCAAGGTCTGCCCATTGCTCATTTTGGTATTCGAACGGCCGCAACCAGCGAGCCTGAGTGAACGGCGTCCCATCCGGAGCTCTGATGACAGGACTTTTCATCAAGTGTACGGCTGACGAAGAACGAATAGTTGCAGTTGTCCCCGTTGACAGCACAGGAATGAGTTCCTCGGGTCGACCATGAGCATCAGCTATCAGTCTTGAGATGACGATCGGGAAAGCCGCCCGGAATACGAAGTCGGTCTTCGAGAGGTGCATGTTCAGGACAAAGGAGGTCTCATTGCCGTGGTCCAGTGCAGAAATCAGAGGGATCCTGCTACCGGAATCTGAAACGCCGCCGACCAGTGTTCGATGTGGGCAGAGAAACTGGATTTCTCGCACGTCATTGAAAGTTGTCTCTTCGTCGCTGAGACCTTCGCACCAGCCTGCATTGGAATACCACGTCGAGTGCGATTCAGACTTGTCAGGAAGTACGGCTTCAATCGAAGGGCCGATTCTCCAGAATTCGGTGGAGGCCTGAGGACCGGCGAGAATCACAGGTTTCTGAGGATCTTCCGCATACAGAGCCGCTGCAATTTCGTTGATGCGGACATCAACAGCTGAATCAAGAATGATGACATCAGGCTGAACCGCTGCAATCGTTGCGGTGTGATTCACGAGGAACTGTTCAAGGTCTGGTGTTGATTCAATAAAGATGGGAAGAGCCCATGTGATCGCGGCGGTTGCTTCGCGCAGAAACACGCTCCTTGAAACGACCATCACTTTCACTGGTTCTGCTGCATCGACAAATCCACTGGCGGTGTCGTCGGTATTCAGACAGTTCATTTCTGAATCTGCAAAACGCGAAAGAGATACTGTGAGAATTCCGCCAGACACCGATCTCAGATTTAACGTCAGTCTGCGACGTTCTTCGGGTTTCAATTCGAGTCGTTGTTGGTCAAGTTCCAGTACCGTTGAGTTGGTTTTGAGCGTGGCCAGCAACGTTAACTGACTTGCCTGCTGAGAAGCATTGAAGACTTCAAGAGTCACGGTGATTTCCGGAGCACCCGTGGTGTCGCGAATGACTCGAAAGGATGTAATTCCCGCATTCGCACCAGTGCGACTGATGATGTGTGACTCAATCTGCCGGCCGGACTTGTCTTCATCTGGTTCTCGCCTGTTTAATGAGTCTGAACCCCTTGCCAGGTCTGAAATATTTGTCTGGCCTGAAGCACCTGAGACACCTGAAACAAGCTGCTGGCTGTCTGAGTAAATGGCAATGTTGTTGGGTGTGTCGATTCGTTGCAGGCGCTGGACGAGCTGATCGATAAGCTCGGGTGATTCCGGGACGTCTGTCGCGACGACTTGATTGAGCCATTCTTCGGCCTGTTGAGCATTGCCTGCAGAATGATTGTTATAGGAAAGCTGGAAGGGGGAGCCTGTCGGAATCATGGGGATCAGTGTAACTGTATCGCCCGCGTTCATATTTCGAATTCGATTTCGAATCAGGGATTTCGCAATTCCAAATCGATTTGGCTTGACATCAGTCGCCTTCATACTGGCCGAGTTGTCGAGGACGATCACCATTGATACCGGACGAGCGCCGCTGCGTGTCCATGTTGGGGCCGCTGCCGCAAGGATGAGAATGCAGAGCAACAATAACTGCAGAATCAGTGAGAGTGGATGGCGGAGCGTCTGCCATTTCGAATCGGCTGCTTCGCCTTCAAAGGCATTCCAGAACATGCTGGATGAAACCGAAATCCGACGGGGGGCCGGACGTTTGAAGTAGAGTGCGACAATTGGAACCGTAAGGAAGAACAGCAGAAATGCTGCCGGGTTCGCAAACGAGATCACGGTGCGACTCCCGCGGTCTTCATCATATTCACGATCAGCTCATCGTAACGGGAATCGCTCGAAGCCTGCACACAACTGATCCGATGTCGGACACAGTACGCAGCGAGAGACGACAGATGTGCATGAAATCGCCGAAGGTATTCACTGCGAGTGTTTTCGGTTACTCTGATTCTTCGTGTCGCACCGGTCTCAGAATCGACCAGTTCCACATCTCCAGTGACTTCCGGATTGGCTTCCTCAGCGGCATAAATCTGAACGACGTTGGTCTCCATGGGACTGCAGCGAAGCAAATCAAGACTGTGCTCAAAGCCCGTGTCGTCAAAGAAGTCACTGATCAGGATCACGAGACCCTGTTCAGCGTGTCGCGTCAAAAGAAAATCGACAGCACTTCGAAGCTGAGTCCTGTTTCCGGTAGCGCTGAGCTGGCTCAGGAAATTCATTACCGGGACGATTCGAGCCTTGCCACGTGTCAGAGGGAACTCGCGGAAAGCTGTATCTGCAAACGGAATGATTGAGACGCGATCGAGGTCACTCAGTGCGATATACGACAATGCCGCTGCAAGTTGTCTGGCAAGATCGAATTTTGACGGCGAACCGGTTTGCATACTTCCGGAACAATCAAGCAATATAAAAATTCTGAGATCCGTTTCGGCCTGAAAACGCTTAATCAACAGCGACCCATGACGTGCGTAGACGTTCCAGTCCAGATATCGCAGATCGTCACCTGCAACATATTCCCGGTGGTCGGCGAATTCCACACCGGTACCGGTCTGCCGCGATCTTCGTTGTGCCAGCAGTGTCCCCTGAAATACACGTTTCGAAATGATCGAAAGGTATTCTACGCGTTTCAGGAAGTCGGCTGGGAACAGCATCGCCGGGCTCATGTTTGTGATGACAAAATCTGATCGACAATCTGGTCAGCCGTAATCCCTTCCGCCTGACCTTCAAAGTTGAGGATGAGTCGATGTCTCAGAGCTGGGTGAGCCATTGCTCTGAGATCTTCTCGAGCGACATGGTATCGATGTTTCAGGATCGCCCGGATTCGTGCTCCAAGGATCATGGATTGCAGACCGCGGGGACTGGCGCCGTAGCGGACAAATCGTCGAGCCATTTCCGGGGCCTGAGCATGGTTCGGGTGTGTCGCCAGGGTGAGGTCAATTGCATAGCGACGAACTTCGGATGCTATCGGTACCTGTCTCGACAAATGCGACATTTCGATGATACGGCTTCCCTCAAGCACAGGACTTACAACCGGATGCGTCGCTTCTGTGGTTCGATCCAGAATGGTCTCCAGTTCAGCAACCGACGGAAACGGGACAATCAGTTTGCAGAAGAATCGATCGAGTTGGGCTTCCGGCAGAGGGTATGTGCCTTCCATCTCCAGTGGATTCTGCGTTGCCATCACAAAGAATGGCTCCGCCAGACGATGTGTCACTCCGGCGACTGTGACGGAGTGTTCCTGCATGGCTTCCAGAAGGGCTGACTGGGTTCGAGGCGTTGCTCGGTTAATTTCATCGGCCAGCAGGATATTTGAAAAGACGGGCCCTTTTTGAAATTCAAAGGCTCGATGCCCATCCTGTTTTTCCGCGATAACATTTGTTCCCGTTAAATCTGCCGGCATGAGATCGGGGGTAAACTGGATCCGACGAAACTGCAGCCGCAGTGCTTCCGCCAGAGTGCGGACAATCAGCGTCTTTCCAAGTCCTGGAACGCCTTCCAGCAACACGTGGCCTCCGGCAATCATTGCAATCAGGCAGTCCTCCAGCACCTGCTGCTGACCAACAATGACTCGCGAGATCTCAGACTGCAGTTGCTGAAAGTCCTGGCGAAACTGTTCAAGTTGCTCCTTCAGTTGTACTTCTTCCTGCATTCTTCACCCCTGGGCCGACAGCATATGTCCACGACGTCTGTTCTTCGACAGGCTTTCTCATGAAACCAGCGCCGAATCATATCGACGAGGTCCTGCCAATGCGAATGGGTTGCGTGTACAGAATACCCGACGCGGCTTCGCTCCGCCGTGACCAGCTTGAGTTCGATCAATTTGAATTCAAATCGCCGGCAGGACTCGCGTTTTGACCACGGACGACACGGAATAGACGGAAGAATCGCGTGAGTGCTCGGCTGTGTATTTCATGGTTACCAATCGAGCTGCTTGAGACAGTGGTCAGTTGTAAAACGTCAGGATAGACACTGCCAGCGATTCAGGCCCGGGGGGCCGATACATCGTCAGCCCGTGGCGCAAGTCACGGGCTTTAGAACCAGACCGCAGCACAAAAGCCCGGAGGGCTGACACATAGCGACTGTGGTGGGTACTATATCTCGAAACCGGGGAGTGCTGGTGTGTCGGGGCCTTGCGACCCCGGCTGACGAAGTACCGGCCCGCTGGGCCTGAACCTGCCAACAGAGAAGATTCAACCTCAGAGTTCGTAGTCTTGAATTCAAATCGCCGGCGGGACTCGCGTTTTGACCACGGACGACACGGAATAGACGGAAGAATCGCAGGGTCAGGAGAATGGTAGAGTCCTGCATTCTTCTGCCCCCATTCTCTTGCCAACTGAGAATACACCAGGACAGAGTTTGTGGCTTTGAATTCAAATCGCCGGCAGGACTCGCGTTTTGACCACGGAAGACACGGAATAGACGGAAGAATCGCAGAAGTGCTCGATCGAGTTTTTTTCGTGTGGTTCGTGTATTTCGTGGTGACCAATCACGCTGGCTGCGTGCTGGCTGCGATGAGTATGGAATCGACGCATCGCGTTCGAGTCAGGCGGCTTCGGGTTTTGCAGGACCGATCGATCGAGCTCCATCTTTGTGGCGAGCTTTCAGGTCAAACAGGCCGAAGATTTCAGATGCCGAGAGACTCAGAGACACGTTGCTGTTGTCGCCGTCGCCCAGAATCGCAGCAAACAACTCACGTTTTTCCCGCAGCACTCGATCGATACGCTCTTCAATTGTGTTCTTTGAAATGAATCGAGTCACAATCACGGGGTTTTTCACACCGATACGATGTGCTCGGTTGATCGCCTGATCTTCGATCGCCGGGTTCCACCAGCGGTCATACAGAAACACATATCCTGCGAACTGCAGATTCAATCCAACGGCACCAGTTCCGTAACTCATCAACAGGATATGTGCGTCGGGGTCGCTTTTGAATCTTGCCAGAATTGGTTCGCGTTTTGGTGTCGGTACTCCACCGTGATAAATCAGCGGATTGAACTGCTTCAGCCGTGGGTCAAGCCAATCCAGTGTCTTTGTCCACTGGCTGAAGAGAATTGCCTTGCCACCGCTCGCTGAAATTTCTTCCATATCCGCGACCAGACGCTCGAGCTTGGCGCTTTCACCTGTCAGCGGATCGTAGTTAGTGATCTGTTTTAATCTCAGGACCAATTCAAACACATGCTGAACTGTGATTGAATCCCCCAGTTCGTTCAGTTGGACAATACCTTCCTTCTCAGCAGTGCGATAAGCAAGTTGCTGAGCATCCGTGAGTTCAAGTTCAGCGTCACGATCAATTCGTGGCGGCATATCTTTCATCACAAGATCCTTCGTTCGTCGAAGGATGTATTTTTCAGCCAGCTTTGAAAGTTGTCGAAGGTCGGGTGACGTTCGCGGTGGAATGACTTCCATGAATTCAAACAATGCAGCCAGTTCTTCCGGGCGGTTTTCAATTGGAGTACCCGTGAGTGCCCAGCTTCGGCGACGTTTGATGTTTCGAGCTGTTTCAGCGGTGCGGGAATCTCGATTCTTGATTCGCTGAGCTTCGTCCAGTACGAGAAGGTCAAACTTCGGCTGATCTTCTTCCGGGATCTCCGCGAGGTCCCGCGTCATCAGTTCGTAGTTGGCAATCAGAATCGGTACGCCAGGCATGGTCCAGAGCATTCGTCGTCTCGGACCATTTCCTTCCATCACAACGACGGGAAGCTCTTCCGCCCAGGTTCGAAACTCGCGCTGCCAGTTGGGGATCAGGGGCTTCGGGCAAATCAGCAGGATACGTCGCACCTGTCCGCTTCGCAGCAGGAGTCGGATTCCAGTGATTGTCTGCATCGTCTTGCCCAGACCCATTTCATCCGCCAGCAGGGCAGAATGGTGAGAAAACAGCCAGGCAATTCCTTCGTATTGATACGCGAATGGCTCAAACGGCATGATCAGTTCCTGGCCCGCCAGCCATGATTCAAGTGGAGGCTGCAGCAGGTAGAACAGACGATCCTGAAGCGAAAGTGCATCGGCCGGGGGCCGGATTTTGGTGCATTTCTTTTTTTGAGTTTCCCCTTCAGCGGCAGCGTTCTCTTCAGGGGGGGGGGGCGAAATTCGTTTCAACTGAACGCCATCTGACTGAGTTTCGTTCTTCTCCTTCGGAGGAACAAAGTCCATTCCTTCCGGGAGCGTCAGCCCGATACATTTGAGCGGAATTCGTCGTGGCTTCCAGGGAGGCACAAAGTCTGTCGTCATCGCCAGTGATGAGGAAATGGTTTCGACCGTTGGCCTGCGGGCGAGTGCTGGATTGAATCCCGTTTGAACAATGTCAATTCGAGGAGCCTTGTCTCTCAAATCAGCGTTCAGCGAACCGGCGTCCTGTTCCGGATGTTCAATGGTAGTCTCGGGTGTCGAATCTGGGTTGGACTTCTGCATTGTTCGATGTTCGATTTTTATCAGGGTCTCGCCGGAGGAGATTGCAACGACCGCCGATTTCCGGTGGCCAGCCATCATCATGCTCGGTGGTCAAACACGATCATCATCAACGTGCAAACACAGTTTTAACTGTTTCTGCAAGAGCTTCTCGAACTCGCTCGAGGGGTTCCTGCAGATCGGCCTGATCCGGGATCAGATGTTTTTGTTTTGAAAGTACGTCCGCGTCCTTTTGATGTGCACCATGGAAACGGAGGTTCTGGGTTCCAAATCGGAATACTGCGGGTTGGCCAACTTCAGGTTTCGAAGTCGATTTTTTTTGTTCTTCAGCAAATGCGACCGGGATTGAGGTGTGGTTTCTGAGTTCCAGCAGATTTTCATCGCTGGTGATTACAACATCCGGTTTGATGGAAACTCGTTCAAGGAGTGTCCCGCCAATCAGTTCACCCAGCAGCCACGGTCGAAGCGTATCGCCGTAGAGGATCTCCTGTGTGCGATTAGGCTTCACCGGTGTTGTGCACTGAAACTCAAGAGGACGACCATGCTGATTGGTAATCAGCAGTCCCCCGACGTGCCCTCGTCCTTCGACTTCCAAGGTTTCCAGAAAGCCCAGACGAAGTTGATCAGTCTTCGTAGCCCCCGACATCCCTGTACTTTCCACTGTGAACCAGCCAGCAGGCGTAGCTCTGCCGGCAAACAGAACAAATCGGCAGAATCTGCCGATTTCTGAGGATCCGAGAATCCGTCCCGGATCGACGCAGATGACTGCGTTCAGGTGAGAGATCGTCTGAACATGTTCGACAGCTTGATCTCAGGGCGCAGAAAATCGAATCTCCTGACGACTCTGCCGCAGTGTGATGGAACAGAAGTTTGTACACTCTTTTCCCAGGGCTCGGGTTATTTTCCTGCAGAAATCTGAAAAGAGGCTGTTCGTGGAACCTTCAATTGTGGACGTCTGGAAAAATCGATCGGAAATTGAGGCGATTCAGGAACGGCGTCTGCTCCATCTTCTCGAAACAATCATTCCCAGAAATCGGTTCTGGACAAACAAATATACTCAGGCCGGGATCGATACCCGCGGTATCAAACGCCTGAGTGACCTCAAAACGCTGCCGCTGACTTCAAAGCAGGAACTCGTCGACAGCCAGACTCAACAACCGCCGTATGGCGCAAATCTGACTTACCCATCCACGAAGTATCGTCGCCTGCATCAGACTTCCGGGACAACCGGTCGACCATTGAGGTGGATGGATACGCAGGAAAGCTGGGACTGGATTATGGAGTGTTGGCGGCAGATCTATCTGCTGGCCGGAATGCGATCGGATGATCGATTGTTTTTCCCTTTCTCCTTTGGTCCGTTCATTGGATTCTGGGCTGCATTTGAAGGAGCCTGCAGACTCGGGAACTTTTGTATTGCAGGCGGCGGGATGAGTACCACAGTGCGGCTTCAGGCGATGATCGAAAATGAAGCCACTGTGATCTGCTGTACTCCCACCTATGCCATGAGAATGGCCGAAGTTGCGGAAGAGCAGGGGATTGATCTTCGAGAATCTTCGGTGCGCATGCTGATTGTTGCCGGAGAACCTGGAGGTGCAATTCCAGCAACTCGCGCACGGCTGGAGGATGTGTGGGAGGCACGTGTGATCGATCATTGGGGCATGACGGAAATCGCTTCGCTCGGTGTCGAAAGTGAAGACCGCCCCGGTGGACTTTACCTTCTCGAAACCGAATGTATCGCAGAAATTCTGGACCCGGATTCACTTGAACCCGTTCAGCATGGCCAACTTGGGGAACTGGTCATCACCAATCTTGGGCGGATCGGGACACCTATGATCCGTTATCGAACTCGCGATCTTGTTCGTGCTTCAACCGAACCCGACCCCGCAGGTCGCCAGCTGACGTGGCTCGATGGAGGAATCCTCGGAAGATCGGACGATATGGTAATCGTTCGAGGCAACAACGTGTTTCCATCCAGCATTGAAGCGGTGGTTCGGGAGATTCCGGAAGTCGCCGAGTTTCGTATTGATGTCAAGACGATTCGCGCAATGCAGGAACTTGTGATTACAATCGAACCCGTCCCTGCAGCAGCCGATGCCATTGAAGCACTCCGCGTGCAGGTTGAAGCCGCTCTGCGAAAGCGACTTGGCTTTTCATGTGAAGTCCGGCACGTTGCCCCGGGAGAACTTCCAAGATTTGAACTTAAAGGACGAAGACTGTTTCGTGAGGAATCTTAGCCGTTCCGATACTCACCAATATTCCGCAAGTATCGTCAATGTTGAACGGATTTGCGTGTAAGGGACATTATGAAGTACTCAATGCGAGAAGAATTGATCCGAATCCTGGTCGTGCTCGGCGCGATGTGGATCGTTTTCGTGGTCGATCTTCTCCTCCCGTGGGACTTTACCTCGTGGGGGCTGGAACCCCGAAAACTGGATTCTCTTGGGGGAGTCCTGTTCATGCCGCTGCTTCATAACAGCTGGGGGCATCTCTGGAGCAACACAGTCGCCCTGGGACTGATGTTGGTCCTGCTGACCGGTTCCAGAGATAAGCATGTGCGAGTCGTGCTGTTGATATTGTTCATCTCAGGCCTGATTGTCTGGGTCGCCGGAATGCCGGGCGTCCACGTTGGCGCAAGCGGCCTCGTGTACGGACTCATGACATTTCTGATTGTCACCGGAATTCGGGAACGCAGGCTGATGTCGATGACCGTTGCGATTGTTGTCGGATGCCTCTACGGCGGAATGCTCCTCTGGGGCGTTCTTCCTCTAAGTTCCGGTCAGATTGCATGGGATACTCACCTCGCAGGGATCGCCGCAGGCGCATTCGTATCCTGGTTAATGATTCGCCGCAGAAATCGAAAGAAGAAGATCGAAGTCGCAGACGTAACCTGACTTCAGGAGCACAACGTCACATGTCCGCAGAACATCAAGCATGGATTGAGAATCTGCTTTCGGCAGAGGCGTGGCCACATCCGGTTGAAGCTCTGAAGCTTGTGGAAACTCATATTTCGTGGGTAATTCTGACAGGTAAGTACGCGTATAAAATCAAGAAGCCCGTCGATCTGGGGTTTGTGAATTTCACTGAACTCGAAATGCGAAAGTACTACTGTGAAGAAGAGCTTCGGCTCAATCGCAGGTTCTCCGAACATCTCTACCTCGACGTTGTAACGATTCGCGGCTCACGACTTAGGCCTCAGATTGGAGGCGATGGGCCAATTCTCGACTATGCTGTAAAGATGACTCAGTTCAACGATAAGAACTTACTCAGTCGGCTTGCCGCGAGAAATCAGATAACGCCTGAACATGTCGATCTGCTGGCAGATGAAATTGCGGCCTTTCATCGTCGAGCCGCTGTTGCTGATTCTGCGACGCCATGGATCTCAGTCGCCGCCGCGGTTCAGCCGGCATTCGATAACTTCACGGCCATCCTAAAGTTGCAGAGAGAATTGAATGACCAGGGACCTCTTGGGCTGCCTCGTCCTGGTGAACCTCCGCAAGTCATGGAACTGCCTCGGTTGATTCAACTGCGTCGCTGGACAGAATCCGAAGTGTCGCGGCGCCGAGCTGTGTTTGAAGGCCGGGGTGCTCGTGGAATGATCCGGGAATGCCATGGAGACCTTCACCTCGGAAACATGTTCCTGACCCCGGAGGGGCGTATCGTGATTTTCGACGGCATCGAGTTCTGTGAAGAGTTGCGGTGGATCGACATTATGTGCGAATCCGCGTTTACAATGATGGACCTTGCTGATCGCGGATTTCCCGGTCTGGCTTGGAGATTCCTGAATCGATGGCTCGAATCCACCGGCGACTTTGAAGGACTCGCTCTCCTTAGGTTCTACCTCGCCTACAGAGCCATGGTTCGTGCAAAAGTCGGCATCATCCGATTGCAACAGGCCAATTCAGAAGCGGGTCAAAACGGCTCAGATCAGGCATTGATGTCGTCACTGGTCAAAGAGGTGAGTGGGTATGTGGGGCTGGCGGAGTCCTATACAGTTCAGGGACAACCATGTTTGTGGATCACCTGCGGTGTTTCAGGAAGCGGTAAGACATTTGGATCTCAGTCGCTGGTGGAACAGCTTGGACTCATCAGGCTCAGATCCGATGTGGAACGCAAACGCCTGGCAGGGTTGGAGAAAGGTCAGTCAGCGACTGCGGCGCTTTCTCAGGGCATCTATTCATCCGAAGCAACAGAACGTGTCTATCTGCATCTGATGAATGTGGCGAAGCAACTGCTTCAGGATGGCCATTCCGTTCTGATTGATGCGACGTTTCTCAAACGCAGCCAGCGATTGCCCTTTCGAAAGCTCGCCGAAGAACTTGGCATTCCGTTCCAGATACTCTGGTTCGATGCCGACATTCAGACGCTGACAAACAGGATCCAGAAGCGAGCCGCTTTGGGAAAAGATGCGTCTGACGCAACAGTTGAAGTTGCCGAATACCAGCTTCGAGAGTTCGAGAACTTTGATAATGAAGAACTCAAACACGTTCGCCCAAAGTAGCAGGCACTCTCCGAGTGCCGTCCGCTATGCGGCAGTGGGCGGGACGGGCAGGAATGCCGATCCTACGTAGCAGGCACTCTGCGAGTGCCGTTCGTGACATGCTCCGCATACGCTGAACCTGCTGCAGACGATATTCGTCGAATTCACCGAGCTGCCGAAGACTCAGAAGCCCTTATCTTCTTCTTCCAGCTGAGATTGAAGCTGATCGCGTTCGCGGCGAGTCGTCTCGAGGTCAAACATCAGATACTTCACATCTAGTCGCAGCTGTGAAAGTGCTTCCTGAACGAGGTTCAGAATGCGGCGGCGGCGGTGGAAAGAATCCGCTACTTTCTGCCAGGCCTGGATCAACTCAGCCCTGTCCGGTGCATTGCTTGACTGAATCAGCCGCTCAAGTTCGACCATTTCCGAAGGCAATGATTCGATCTCGGCTTCATTGAATCGTTTGGCGTTTGACATATCTGAAATCCGGATGAGGGGGATCGCGGTTGGCAATTTGAAGAGTCGTATGGATGTCGATTCTGTGCATCAGATCCACTGGTCTCAAGGATTTCTCCGTCTTCTGACAGAAAATTGTGAGTTCCATTTCAGGCTGGTCGGCGACCTTCACTGTTCTGACAGATGTGAATATGGGGTGTTTGCGGTATGTGGGTTTCGGTTGGCGATTTGGACTCCATCTGAATGACAAGAATTGTTATCATTCTTTGATCACGAATTCCTGCTGCGGGCAGAGTTGTAAACCAATCTAAACACGGATGTTTCATGGTTGGCATGTGTTTCATTGTGCGTCGGGTTTTGGTCCTGTCGATCATGGCAGGCTCGGTGATCTTTGCGCCGGCGCTGATTGCGTGCGTGCTCTTTGCGCCGTCCCTTTACGCACCGGCACAGTGTTTCGGACAGAATCGATCAGAAGGACGCAGCCAGGGTCCGCAGCAGTCCGGATCACGTGTAGGTTTGAGGTCGGTACCAGGAACGACCGAGGTCGCCAGTGTACCGGGAACTGCTCAATGGCAGGGGCAGGCGAAGCGTCCGGAAAATCGGGTTGTTGCATCCCGGATTGTGGAACGCTCGAGAACGATTGAGCGATTTCAGATCACGAGTGATGGCACCGCTGAGACAGTGCAGATTTCTTCGCTCGTGACACCTTCGCTGCTTCATGAAGAGTACAACGCATCGGTGCAGATCCAGGCGACGCGACCGGGCGTGCGAGTGGCTTTACGAGTCGTGTTTCCTCATCAACTGGATCCACGAACGAGGCAACCACTGGAGACATTGCTTGAAGGAGACAGTTACAAGCGCGAGGGTGAATGGCAGACATTGAGATTTTCGGATCCGATGCGACGACTGGAAACTCAATTGAGGTTGTTGCGAGCGGAACTGCATCGATCGGATTTGGATGTTCGTCAGCCAATTGTCAGCGGAATCGTGTTGCTGGTGGAGACTGTTTCCGGCGAAACATTCGTTGATGTGGGGGAATCACGATCGGGTCCGGAAGTTGCAATTCCGTCTTCGGTCACGGTCCCGATCGTCCCCGTGTCGTCTGTCACATCCGACATGTCTCAGGATTCGACATTGCAATTTGTTCCGTTGCAGGTTGAGTTGAACCAGATTCTGCTAAACAAAAAGCCGGTGCTGCTCAGATTCCTTCCGGACCACGGTGAATCGATGGATCTGGTTGAGCAGTTGAAGTTGAATTCAGTTTGGATTCCGGACTGTCGGGAGACTGACCGTGCCAGGGCCCTCTATGAAAGTGGTCTTGCTGTCTTAGCGACCCCTCCGCATCCGGAGTTCGAGCCAGGCAAACAGTTTCAGTTGTTGAGTTCACTTCCGCCGCTGGACGTTGTCTGTCCGAACGCTTCAGCATGGTACATGGGAACGCGAATTGCGCCCGATCAGCTGCCGCATTTTCTGGCCTGGTCCAGGGAGACTCGAAGCGCAGACCGAAATCTGGATCGTGTTCAGATGGCGGATGTGATCGGACTTGAAGGGGTGGTTTCTCGAGAGATCGATCTGGTTGGTATTGGCCGGCATGTGATTGGACGCGCAGAATCGATTGGGGAACTCCGTAATCAGTTGTTTCGCCGGCACAGAACCGCCGGACAACTGTCAGCTCCGTGGACCTGGGTTCAGGTTGAACCGTCTGGTTTTCAACAGCAATGGCGTGAGCGAATGTCGTCACCAATGCCGTTTGTGGAGCCCGAACAGATCCTGCTTCAGGTGAACGCAGCAATGTCTTCGGGATGTAAAGGCGTCGGTTACTGGAAAACTCGTCAATTCGATCCACAGAATCCTCTCGACGAAGAAACCCTTCTGGCGATTGAGCTGGCGAATCTGGAATTGATGTTGATTGAGCCATTTCTGGCCCGAGGACGAGTCGATACTCATTTGAGCATGCAGCCTAAGGAGCCTGAGGTTGGAAAAGGTTCGCTGAAGGATTCGCTAAAAAACAATAAGCAGCCCTGGCTTCAGCAGGCATTCAGCAGCCCGCGACTTTCCGCAAGTGTGATGGGGCTTGAACAGCCTGAAGGGCCCGATGCGGCAGTGATCACTGCCGGTGGCTCGATGCTGATCCTGGTCACACACTGGGACAAGACGTCTCAGTTCGTGCCTTCGACGATGTACTCTCCGGAATTGAGTCTGGTTGTGGCTGCTTCAGAGACGGCGTCACCATATCTCATTTCAACAACTGGAATTCGCGGGTTGCCGAGAGAAGTTCGCGCGGGTGGCCTGAAAGTGACTCTTAAAAACTTTGATCGAAGTGCAATGGTTGTTGTCGCCTCTGATCTTGGCATGCTTCGATCGATGGAGGAGAGAATTCATCAAATCTCCGGACGAGCTGCCGAGATTCTCACTCGCCTGTCGTCGCTGAAGTATCGTCGAGTCCTCCAGACTGTAGAGATACTCAGGGAATATAACGGTGCTCCTCCGGAAGCAGATCGGCTGTTTGCCCTCGCTCAGGAAGCAAACGACCGTGCTCAGGAACAGTTTCGGCAAAAGGACTACCCTGAAACAGCAGACTACGCGAGAACATCGCTGCAGTATCTGAGACAGATTCAGGTACTTGCATGGCAGGCTGCAATGAAAGGAGTGGATTCTCCAGTCTCTTATCCTCATACCGTTTCATTCATGACGCTGCCTTCCCATTTCGAAATGCGAGCCCGCATGGCCGACACCAATGCTCGCGAATCAATCAACCAGCTGCCCACGGGAAGTTTTGAAAACCTGCGAGAGCTCAGCACCAGTGGATGGCGATTTGATGAGGCGTCTGATTCCGGCTATACATGCTCTGCTGATGTCGTCACCGAAGGTTCTCAACGAAATTCTGTCCTTCGAATGTCAGCGTGGCTGCCAAATTCGCCACAGGGCGAACCACTGGTTCGGTCATTTGAAGTCACCCCGATTGTGGTTACGTCTCCGGCCGTGGCGGTGCAGGGTGGAGAAATCATACGAATTCGTGGGCGATTTCGTCGCGGACGTTCGATACAGTCGCAGGTTCCACTTCCTCTGTTGATCTTTGATTCGGAGCTGGGGCCCGAATCAGGACTCCGATTCCGGCTCGAATCAGAGTGGCAGTCATTTGAAATGGTGCGGGAAATTGCGCCTGGCAGCAACACGTTCACCATCTCCGCAGCACTCAATGGTATGGGAGAAGTCCAGCTCGATGACTTAAGCGTCACTCGGATCACCACTGTGCCCCCGATTGGTCCCGCCGTCCCATTGACGCTCACCGGCGACACCAAAGAATCGACCGATCCGCCCGCTCGGCGCTCCGCAGATGCCAGGGCATCAGGCGAAATCTCAAACTGAGGTCAACAGGATCCTTTCGCCAGACCACCTGCCGACATTATCCTCTACCCTCATTGTGGTTCCGCAGAAGTTTCAGGCCACGGTTTTGATCGTAATGTACAGTGTTGATCGTTAAATATAGTGTTGTTCGTTAAATATAGAGTTGGTCGTTAAGCACGGTACTAAATTGTCAGGCATGGTATTGATGGTTTCAAATGTCTCTGAAAGTCATTGCAGGGCTTAGTTCATGAACGACGAATTCTGGATGCTGCTGAAAAGTCAGCCAGGTGTCGGAATTCTGATCATCGACATCGATGGTGTTGTGCTGTTCTGTAACGAACAGGCAAAGAAGATTTACTACGGCGATGACTTCAATCCTGTTGGCAAGACCATCGAAGAGATCGAGGGGCCGGAGTTCGCCGCTGAACGTATGGCACTCATTCGAGAAGTGATCGCTACTCGCAAACCCGTGATGATTCGCCACATTCGCGGTGGACGACATACAGAAGCTAGTGTCTGTCCGGAAATGTGTTTGAGCAGACAAAACACTGGTAAAAGTAATAAAAAGGCTCCACGAAGATAGCACGAAATCCGTAGTGTTGATTGAAAAGGTCAGCAAAACGGAGTTTCGATACTCAAATCTTCGAGGAGCCAAAGGATGCGAAAAGGATACTCACGCCAACTTCGACTGGATAGCCTGCCAATTGATCAGGTTCCTCTGAATTACGAATGTCGTGACCGGATTATTCCCATTCTTCGAGCCTTGCAGAAGGTGTACTCCAAACAGGACGTCACAGCGGCCATCATGAAACACATCGAAAACGATGTGAATGGTGAATCCCGCAAGGACTGTGGGAGGAACGGAATGGACTACTGGCAAATCCTGGTGCTCATGAGTGTCCGGCTCGGATGCAACGTAACATACGATCATCTGCAGGACCTTGCAGAAAATCATGGACGTCTGAGAGCCATTATGGGCATCGGTGAATGGGATGGTGATAAGAATTTTTCGTGGCGAACGATTCGAAACAACATTTGCCTGTTGGAGCCATCCACCATTGACGCGATCAGTCAGATCATTGTCTCCGAAGGACATCAGATTGCTCCTGATGCAATCAATCGTGTGCGTGCTGATTCCTTTTTGATGGAAACAAACATTCATCACCCCACCGAGAGTTCGCTTCTTCGTGATGGCTACCGAAAGATCTTGGAACTCTGCATTCTCCTTGCGAAGGCACATCAACTCAGCGGCTGGCGACAGCATCAGTTTCTGTGGAAGTCTGTGAAACAGCTGGCACGAAAAATTGATCGCATCGCGACAAAGAAAGGGAAAGGTTACGCCCTGAAGCTGAAGAAGCCATACCGCGCACTCTTGCAGAAAACACAGCAAATTGTTGCGAGAGCACGCATATTATGCGCTGACCTTGGTCTGCCACAGGCGAACCCCGGGGATGTCTTTGGGCCGGATACTCTGCAGGCCTTTATCGCTCGTACTGAACAGATCATGGACACAACGAAACGCAGAGTTCTACTCGGTGAAACAGTTCCAAACAGTGATAAGCTCTTCAGTATCTTTGAGCCACACACACAACTGTATAAACGCGGCAAAGCGGGAGAGCCAATTCAGTTCGGGCGTCAGATTCTGGTCTTCGAAGATGCATCCGGATTCATCATCCACCGCAAATTCATGAAGCGCGATGACTGTGACTCCGGCGTTGCCGTTGCAGAGACGGCTGTGTTGAAGGATCGGTTTCCTGACCGAATCCAAAGTCTCTCATTCGACCGAGGTTTTCATTCCCCGTCGAATCACGAATC
>JAEUIH010000389.1 GCA_016795105.1 Planctomyces sp. | reverse complement strand
AGCCCGTCAGGCCTATGCCATGCGAAAGGCAGCCTGAGTTGCAAAACAGTGTCCAATCAATCCGGGCCGGTACAAATACGGCAAGCGGATCATAAAGCGCCCGAGCAACTTGCCGTAGCGAATCGGCTGTCAGGTCAAACCGATGCTTTCCGGCGAGAGCCTTGCGCACAGTTGCCCCGTCGATCTGCAACGAACGATTGTCGGCGCCGAGCGCCAGCAATACAACCGGCGTATCGCCAAGAATCTGCGTGTCGCCGTCCTTGAGTCGGCCAGCCTCAAATTCGGCGACAAACTTATCCATGCGCCGCGTAGCGGTTTCAATCGCCGAATTGTCTGCCCGGCTAAACAGCGCCACGCCTTCCGTCCTCACCTTGTCACGCAATGCGTCGGTGATGAGGAATCCGGGTTGCGGCATTGCGATTTGCTCTTCGTCGGCGGAAATGCCGACGATCTCCACCCTTCCGCCGCCCAGCTTCTTCAACACATCGTTCGCCACCTGC
>JAEUIH010000388.1 GCA_016795105.1 Planctomyces sp. | reverse complement strand
AAGATTTCGGAGCTCAATACCATTCAGGGTGGGGTAGCTAGTCCCTACCTTTCATCCTCACTACCTTTCTGTTTACGCTTCAACGTTGAACTTCAGCGAGGTCGCCTTATATCAACGCTGCAAAACTCGATACAGGGCCTCCGGCTAAGAGTTACCCTGGCGGGATCTCCCCCCGCTCGTTCTCAAACCATTTCCAGTCCGCACGTTCACGGCTTTGTTCGGCCTTCGGTCAGTGTCCACGCCCGTAAGTCCCATTGAACAGGTTTGGTGCCATCTCCATCAAGCCCTACCCAATCAGTATAGCGGCGATCTTGATTTCGTGTCACAAAGCTCGAAGTGATGGCCGAAAGGTTTTCATCACAAGGATCTAGCATGTAGTTGACGTAGGGAAGAAAGAAGCCCTCGTAGCCCTTACACTTCGGGATGGCGGGGACATCGAGAGGTTTACCGGTCACAAAGCCAGCCAGCGCGAAGGAGTAAGGTTTCCAGACTCCAGTTAAT
>JAEUIH010000387.1 GCA_016795105.1 Planctomyces sp. | reverse complement strand
CCTGCTGAAGCCATGTCATCCTGCCTTCTTTCGGCTCTCGACCTATCTCTGCCTCGGGTAGACCGTGGGTGTAGTGAGTTTGTAGCCCGGCGGATTCGCGACGCTTGGCGTGACGCCTGCCAGCGAAGAAACGAACTCGCTGAACGCCTGTGGATTAGCCTCCTTCGCCGCACGCATAAACGCTGCCACTCTCACCGAAGTCTGCAGGGCACGGAATACCGTCGGATTGATCCCGCGTTCGCTGCTGATCAGCTTCGTGAGCTGGTTACTGTAATCCGTCATCTGGACGAATGGAATTTCGCTTATCGCCGCCCGGATCTCGGGCAGGATTGATTTGATCTCCGCTCTGAGCCGCTCCGCCTTCTGTGGATCTTCCTCCTCGAGTGAAATGGCATTGTCGAATTGTGACTGGAGCGCCTCCTCATCGCCTGACGCGAGCGCCGACGAGAGATCTTGTTTGCTTACGAGGGTAAGATGGTCTCCTGAGCGGACGGGACGGTC
>JAEUIH010000386.1 GCA_016795105.1 Planctomyces sp. | reverse complement strand
ATCTGCGAACCGATGCGCAGAGTGTCTGTCAGTGGTAATGGGCCGTGCGAGTCAATTCGTTTTTGTAGTGAAGTACCACGAATGAAAGGCATCACCAAATAGGGCATGGAATCTTCACTGGCGACGCTATGGATAGCGATGACATTGGGATGGAGAACAGCCGCAGCCGCTTTGGCTTCGCGGGCAAATCGTTTGCGTGCTGCCCCGCTGCTGGCCAGATGGGGTGACATCACTTTGATGGCCACTATTCGATCAAGCGATCGATCTTGTGCCTTCAGAACAACTCCCATGCCGCCAGCTCCCACAACCCCCTTTATTTCATAGCTTCCGATGCGACCGAGAGAGTTTGGGTCGTCTGTCGGTGCGAGTTGTTTAAGCGCCGATTCAATCTGTGGTGAACGAGTCGAGCCAAAACGGAAGTCGCGGCTCGTATCGTACGAAGAAGGCTGGCTTCCCCCTAACAACATCGACGCTTCCTGCCAAATAGACTCTTCCGCGGCGC
>JAEUIH010000385.1 GCA_016795105.1 Planctomyces sp. | reverse complement strand
TTATCACCATCGTTGGTCAAATAGAATAAGTGCTCTGTCTTTGGCTCAACGGCAAGGACTGCTCCAGCGAGGTCGCTTCCGGCATGGTACATGGCTTCAATTCGCGGAGCAAATTTCGAATCGTTACACGAATCCTGATAAAACATCGCGTCTGATTTCGACAATCGAAGGAGCGGTGCGTGCAGCAGTGCGTTGAAACAGAGCGCAAATGCAGGTAGATCTCTATCGTACATATACCACGAATTAATTGCGTCAAAGCCACCAAAGTGTTCCCACATGTTTATCAATGATGACACGTCAGAATCTTGGGTCATTAACTCTGTGTCAGAAAGTGGCGGTTCGAGCATCCACATCAAGGGAGTACCATCGGTAGCCAGCCAAAATGCAATCAGATTTCTTTCGTAGGGAACATCATCTCGGAATGTCACATCAAATGTGAGAGATTGCTCCAGAACGCCTGCCAATCGTGGAAACATATCCGTGAATCTCTGCCCAAGGTTCCA
>JAEUIH010000384.1 GCA_016795105.1 Planctomyces sp. | reverse complement strand
GAGTCTGGCTTTTTTCATATCCTCAGTTTTTTGTAAATACCGATTTTCATCATCTCAAAATCCTTAACGGCGTTGCCGTGTGGGTCAGGTCCTGCTGATCACTGGCCTTCGCCAGACCGAAGTCGGTGACCCACACTCTTCCCCGCATGTCCAGCAGCAGGTTGGCCGGTTTGATGTCGCGATGGATGATCCCCTGCTCGTGGGCGTACTGCAGCGCCTGGGCGACCTGCACACCCACGCGAGCAATGCTCTGCCAATAGGGCACACGACTGCTCGATCGTGAATTCTGTTCACTCTGCCCGGAAAGCTGGACAAGATTCGACGCAGCCGTATCAGAGAGGGCTCCGACAGCAGTATCCCCCCGACTGGAACGCGAGCCGGGGACTGCAGGACAAACAGCATCCGCCGGAGTTGAATCGCTGTCGGACGAGTGAAGCAAGAGCGTCTGTGCGAAGTGCCCAGAAAACAATGAAGCTGCGATACCGGCGGCGGAAACCTCTTCGCC
>JAEUIH010000383.1 GCA_016795105.1 Planctomyces sp. | reverse complement strand
GCCGCCAGTGGAACGAACAGCACGAGCGTCAGAAACAGCAGAGTCGATCCGACGAGCAGCCAACGGACCCAGCTTGACTCTTCGGTCGCCGTTCGCAATCGAGGACCGGCAACTTGCCAAGACTCAGGGGACTCGAGCGTGACGGGCAGCGCGGGGGCGTCCATTAGAGGGCCCCCTGGAACCGGCGACCGGCAAAATGTTGCAGTAAGTTGATGACCAGCAGCAAACCGAACGACGCAATGAGCATGACCACCGAAATCGCGGCGGCCCCCGCCGTGTCGTACTGCTCGAGCTTCGAGATGATCAGCAGCGAGGTAATTTCGGTCCGCATCGGCATGTTGCCGGAGATAAAGACGACCGAACCGTACTCGCCGATCGCCCGGGCCAGGGAGAGGGCGAAACCGGTCAGCAGCGCGGGCAGAATCGTCGGGATGATCACGCGCGTGAAGGTCTGGAACCGATTGGCGCCAAGGCTCGCGGCCGCTTCTTCGCTCTCGCGCTCCAA
>JAEUIH010000382.1 GCA_016795105.1 Planctomyces sp. | reverse complement strand
GAGCGGCAATTGCCAGGTTCCCGGGCCGAAAGCGTCGAAGACCTCGTTGTCTTCCGGGAGCCGTCCGCGAGTGGTGGCGATCACGCCGTCGTTGATGAAGACGTCGGCCACGGCGACGCCCTCGTCGAGGAGGCCGCCCGGATTGCCGCGCAGGTCCCAGATCAGGGCCTTCATTCCCTGCCGCTGGAGGTCCTGCAGGGCGTGTTCGAGTTCATCGGCGGTGCGCTTCTGGAACGTCGTCATGCGGAGGTAGGCCACGCCGCACTCTGCGTTGACCATCTTGGCGACCGGGATGCTTTTGACCTTCACTT
This sequence comes from Planctomyces sp., assembly GCA_016795105.1. Classification (GTDB taxonomy): domain Bacteria; phylum Planctomycetota; class Planctomycetia; order Planctomycetales; family Planctomycetaceae; genus F1-80-MAGs062. The sequence continues at coordinate 195 of JAEUIH010000382.1, read as the reverse complement.
CGCGGCGATAGCAGGTGGCCGTGTGCGGCTCGGTCGATTCTCCGTCGAGTTCGAGACGGACCTGGCTGCCGGCGGCGCCGACGAGAAGTCCGGCGGCTTCCTCGGTGCTGAGGAACCGGCAATCGACGCCGTCGATGGAGATGATCCATTCGCCGGCGAGCAGCCCGGATTCCATCGCGGGGCTTTCGGGGAGCA
>JAEUIH010000381.1 GCA_016795105.1 Planctomyces sp. | reverse complement strand
GCGATTCGAGCGGCAACTCTATCACAAATCTCATACGCTGGATCAAGATCAATTGTCCGCAACCCGCAATCGATTACGAGCACGAGCACCGTTATCACTGAGCACGAGCACGAAACTCCGATGGAGAACTCCTTTTTGAAGAGTACCATCAAATCGCAGTTCAGTCGAATTAAGCGATCGCCCGAAATTATGAAATGGTCTCGCTCTGGATTGTCAGTCGAGTGAGCATCGAAACAATCCGCTTGAGAGTTTTCTTTAAGTCGTCACTGCGACTCAATTCAATTCCGTTGGTTGCCACCAGTACATCCTGTATTGCCGCACACTCAAAGGCAGAACCCCGAGCAATATCGAAGTACCGAGCACGTTCTTTTGCACTGCGTTTTCCATTGCCTTCGGCGATATTTAGTGGTATCGACTGAACAGCCCGAATCCATTGGTCGCGAGAATGTCGATGAAGTCCACCAAGCGAGAGGCAGTTATTGTAAACGGAAGCAGTATAGACAATA
>JAEUIH010000380.1:248-507 GCA_016795105.1 Planctomyces sp. | reverse complement strand
CCAAGGAGAGGCTTCCTGCTGACGTGGTGGCCAATTTCAAAAAGTGGATCGAGATGGGCGCACCTGATCCGCGTCAAAGCACTGGTGCACCTGCCGCTGGCAAACGAACGATCAATATCGACGAAGGACGCAAGCACTGGGCTTTCACCAAGCCCGTCAAAGCAAGTCCACCGCCCATCAAAGACGAAAACTGGGCCAATAACGACATTGATCGTTGGATCATGGCCAGTCTCGAGAAAAACCAACTCCAGCCTGCACC
>JAEUIH010000380.1:0-238 GCA_016795105.1 Planctomyces sp. | reverse complement strand
ACAGGACTTCCACCCACTCCTGATGAAGTGAAGGCTTTCCTAGCTGACACGGCTCCCGATGCCATCAAGAGTGTGGTGGAAATGTATCTCGACTCCGAGCGCTACGGTGAACGCTGGGGACGTCACTGGCTGGATGTGGCCAGATATGCGGAATCTAGCGGTAAGGATGTGAACCTGCTCTACCCTCAGGCATGGCGATACCGCGACTACGTCATTGAGTCCTTCAAGAAAGACAAAC
>JAEUIH010000037.1:60467-66206 GCA_016795105.1 Planctomyces sp. | reverse complement strand
ACGAAGTGGCGATATGGATACGGTCCGGTGCCATGGGTTCAGGAATACTGGAATCGCCATTCTCGTGCTTCCTAGAGTGATGCAGAGGCTTCTGTCAGGACATGAGAACATGAATTCCCGAATCGATGGATCAATACAAAACTCTGACGGATGCCAGCCGCGGCTTGCCGCAGCGACCGTCTTTCCGCCTGAGCTACCTGGTACAGGTACTGGCATGGAGACCGTTACTGGTTATCGATTTGTTCCGGAGCACCTCAGAGTTGCGGATCGTCGTCCAGGGATCAGCGCGTTTATGCGGATTCGCAATGGTGAAGACTTTCTGGAAGTAACGATTCGCAGTCATCTTCGCTTCTTTGATGAAATCGTGGCTGTCTACAACCAGTGCACGGATCAGACGGCATCAATTCTGCAGCGGCTCCAGCAGGAGTTTGGTCCCGAAAAACTGAGAGTCATCCACTACCTGGATCAGGTTCATCCGCCTGGAAGTCAGGCGCATGCCACCACATCTCCCGATTCACCGAACAGCCTCGTGAACTACTATAACTTTGCGCTGGCTTCCACTCGGTATCAGTACGCGACCAAGCTGGATGACGACCATCTGGCAATCCCTGAAACCACAGCAGCAGTCACAGATATGATTCGAAGCGGCCGCGCTGCTGAGAATGCAATGTATTGTTTCTCAGGCCTGAATGTGATGAGGGCTCGAGATGGCAGGCTGGCGGTTCCGGAGTCGGATCCGGTTTCTGGCTCGGGTGATATTGGAATTTTCCGAGTGACATCAGAAACGCTCTTCGCCCATGACCGTCGATTTGAACGATTCATTCGTGGTAGTGCTCGACGTCAGTTTTGCGGATTCCTGTATTGGCACCTGAAGTACCTGAAGAAAGACATGGGATTCGGAAACTATGAACTGAACCGCAATCCCGGCAGCCGGTATGCAAAGCGACATGCAGCACTGCAGGACGGCTCAATTCGACTGATTGATTTGCCGGAACTGCGGCAATCAATGCGATCCGGCGGCCTGAATCGATTTCTGGGTTGGTTTTCCGACAAAAAAGCTTTGATGTCCGTTCGAAACACGGCAATTCCAGAGATGTTTCCGGACGCACTTCTTTCAGATGCGATTTCCCGAACGGTGTCGCCCGAGTTTCGCCCTGCTGTGCTTAGGCCGGCTGCCTGAGAGTCATTCAAGGACAGGAATTGAGGAATGAAAGCATATCTGATTAACCTGGATCGTTCGCCGGACCGACTGAGCTTTTTCCAGTCGCAGGCCGATCGCCTGGGAATGCCGTTCGAACGTATTTCGGCGGTTGATGGAAAGAAGCTGACACCCGGGCAACTCGCATCCGCGGTTTCTCAGAGTTTTGAGTTTCAGCCGATTAATGCAGGCGAGATTGGCCTGTTTATGAGTCATAAGCGAGTTTGGGAACGCCTGCTCGCAAGTGGTGCTCCGCACGCCGCGGTCTTTGAAGATGATGCGCAGTTGTCAGAGTCGGTTGTTTCAGCACTGGCCGCGATCGATCGAGAAGCAACCTCATTTGACGTGATCAAACTTGAAACAACACTGCGACAGACCGTTTGTCGTCGCGACTCTCAGGTACTTTCGTCGGGGCACACGCTTCAAAAGCTGCTGAGCTGGCACGGAGGCACAGCAGGCTACGTCATTTCTGCAGACTGTGCTCGTCGCATGCTGACGCTGAAATTGCTGCTTTCGGATCCCATCGACCAGGTGATGTTCAACCCGATATCGAGGATTTCGTCGCAGTTGGACCTGAAGCAGTTGAATCCAGCCGTTTGCATACAGCAGGACATTCTGCAGGCATCAGACGCTGCAAAATTTGGGACGACGATTGACAGAAATCTCACCCGCCATGGTTTGTTTCGACATGGTCCTGTTATTGATGCCCGACGGATGTTCAAAAAAATGCAGGAGCGGTTACGAAGAAAACGGATGGCTGCTGACCCGGCAAATTCGCTGAGCGTAATTCCATTTGCAGATTCAACAGCATCCAGTCGAGCTGCCTGAGAATTGGCAAGTTTTTGAGTAAGAGTTATGAAGTCAGAATCAGGAGTTGTCTTAGTGAGCAGTCGCGATGAGCGTCGTTTGCGCTCAGCTCGCGCAGAAACTCCTCAACCAAATTCTGACGCCTGCTGCACAGTCAGGATCTCGGGCGGACTGGGAAACCAGTTATTTCAGTACGCTGCAGGAAGGTCAGTTTCAATTCGCACCGGGGCTCGGCTGATCCTCGAAACTTCGTTCTTTACTCCGAGCCGTCACAGGAGCCTTGAACTGAATCAGTTTCCAGTTTCTGGTTCATTTGAGAAGCACCCTGCCCCTTCAACTCTGGTTCGCACGCTACGGAAGCTGATTGGCTCGGCTGCTGGCCGTGATGAGACATGGAGAGAGACCGCATTTCACTACGAAGACTCGTTTGAACGAGTTTCTGTTCCGGTGATTTTGGAAGGCTATTTTCAGTCATGGCGATATTTCGCCGGATGCCAGAATGTCATTCGCACTGAACTCAGTGTGCCCACACCACGAAATCTCGAAACACGCGATCTGGGAATGCGGATGCGTGATCAACAGGCCGTCGCATTACATGTGCGTCGCGGGGACTATGTTTCGAATCCCAAAGCTCGATCGATTTATGCAGAATGTCCGATGGATTACTACCGCAGAGCGATGGACATGATGCCATCGAAGTCTCCAGTGGTGGTCTTTTCGGATGATCCGGAATGGGCCCGGAGTAACCTTCCGGGTGTTCGGAGTCTCATCTTTCCCAATTCAAACAGTGAGAACTCTGCGCTCTCGGATCTGTGGCTGATGAGCCAGGCATGGCACCATATCATTGCGAACTCGACGTTCAGCTGGTGGGGCGCATGGCTGGCCGGTGAAGAAAAGGGGCTGACAGTGGCTCCTCGAAAATGGTTCAACGATCCGGCGGTTCGAGATTCAGACCTCTTTCCGCCCACATGGCAACGCATTTAGAAGCAGGGGTATGTGTCGGTATGTCTATGTTAACGAAATCGCTCAAGTCAACCTGGAGGATGTGTGTGTCGGTTGGATATGCCGGCACATGCAAACTGACAGCACTGGCAGGGCGTCGCGGTCCATCCCGAACTTGCCAGGTGCCAGGTCTGCAGAAGCTTGTTGCCGAACACCTCACTCAGTCAAAAACCGGGAGTTTCGTGGAGGTTGGCGCTTACGATGGGGAACGGTTTTCCAACACATCGTGGCTCGCTGACAATGGCTGGCGAGGAGTTTACATCGAACCGTCGGCTGAATTCAGCAGACTGTGTCGTCTGAGGCACTGTCTGAATGATGTGAGAGTGCTCAATGTCGCAGCCGGTGAAACGGAGTCTGAAGCGACTCTGATGCAGGTGGGATCGCTCAGCACTATGAGCAGCGAGACGTTCGATGAGTATGGACGAATTCCCTGGGCAAAAACTCAAATTCAGAAAAACTGCCAGAAGAAAACGACACAGATTCGTCCGCTACACGATCTGCTGACCGAGACTGGCTGCAAACCGGGATTTGAGCTGCTCGTCGTGGACGTTGAGGGCTACGAAGAAAATGTCTTTCGGGGCTTCGATCTTGCCCGATGGAGTCCGGGGATGATCATTGTAGAGCTTTGCGATGCTCATCCGGATTTCGCCGACAATACGGCCTTGATTCAGTCTGCAGCCCGCGTGCGACAGAAGATTGTTGCCGCTGGATATAAAGAGGTCTATCGGGATGAAATCAATACTGTGTTCCGCCGAATGTCAGCGGCAGCCGACCAGGCAAAAGAGACATCAGGCCTGTCGCGGCGAGCTGCCTGAACGACAAGTTGGAATCGGGGGTACTGGCTGATCAGGAGAATTCAGGTGCAGGAACTGATTTTCGATGTTGGAATGCATGTTGGCCGAGATACGGAATTCTATCTGAAGAAAGGATTTCGAGTCGTCGCGGTTGAGGCGAATCCAGACCTGGCAGAGCGAGCGAAGTCTCAGTTTTCTGCAGAGCTGACTTCCGGCCAGCTCACGATTGTGAACAAGGCTGTTGTTGACAGCGACGCTGCTTCTGTTGAATTCTATGTAAACGAGAAGAAGGACGACTGGGGCACAACTCACCCGGACTGGAATCGCAGTCTAAATAAACAGTATCGGTCGATTCAGGTTCCAGCCGTTCGGTTTGATCAACTGATACGGGATTTCGGCGTTCCCTACTATCTAAAGATTGATATTGAAGGTGCAGACGTCAATTGCCTCAACGGATGCCTCCGACAGGCAGCCCGTCCAAAGTACATTAGTGTTGAACTGATGACGCCAAACAACCTGGCGGGACATTCGGCAGATGCGATGGAAATTCTGTGTTGTCTGAGAGCGATGGGCTATAACCGTTTTCAAATCTCCGATCAGTCGCGTCTGAAATCTGTCCGGTGTCAGAATCCGCCGCTGGAAGGCAGCTTTGTTGACTTTCAGTTCGACGGTCACAGTTCGGGACCATTCGGTCGAGAGCTGCAGCTGAAGAGTTTCACGATCGACCAAATTTCAGAACTGTATCTCAACTGGTTTTATCGTCGGAAAACTGGATCCTGGTTTCCGTTCGGGTCTGGAAAGCAGAGCCAGACTCCATTTCATGATAAGGGATGGTTTGATGTTCACGCGACCACGGCATGAGACGCTGAATGGTCTTAGGGTGTCGAATGATGGCTGGTGATTTATGAAACAGGTTCGATCAGAGACAATTGTCTGGAGATTTCTGGATGGCCGCCCAGGTCACGAGAATCAGACAATTGGGCTTGCGGACGCTGTCGCGCGTCAGATCAGCTGTACAAGTTTTGATGTGCTCGTTCCTCGCGAAAAACGCGGGATGAGGTTTGTCGTGTCCAGCGACTTTCGAAGGCTCCGAGATCTTCCTGTCCCAGATCTCATGATCGGAGCCGGGCACGCAACACATGTGCCGCTGCTTGCGGCACGAGCTCGATACGGCGGATTTTCAACAGTCATCATGAAGCCGACACTGCCGACCGCACTGTTTGATCTGTGCTTCATTCCGGTTCATGACGAGGTTCGATCCGGTCGAAGAAATGTGATTCTGATTGAGGGAGCCCTCAATCGAATGCGACCATCAGTCAGTCAGGATCGTTCGAAAGGATTGATTCTCGTTGGCGGACCTTCACGGCACTTTCGCTGGTCGAATGAGAAGGTGATTGAACGTATTCAAACGATTCTGCAAAACTCATTGCAGTCGTGGTCAATTGTCAGCAGTGAACGGACGCCGCCGGATTTTGAGTCGCTGTGTCGTGCTCGCATTCCGAACGCGGAGCTGATTACTCCTGTAGACAGGTCCCGATCCTGGTTGCCCGATCAAATGGCTCAGGCTTCCGCTGTTTGGGTGACGTGTGACAGTATGTCGATGATGTACGAATCGCTGACCTGCGGAGCTTCACTGGGACTCATCGAACTTGAACCTCTGAATCACGGCAGGATTGTCAGAAACGTATCGCGTCTGATAATCCTGGGGCTTGCTGTCTGCTGGTCCGACTGGATGGAAGGCCTCCCACTGCCCGCTGGTCGACGACCGTTGTGCGAAGCCGAGCGCTGTGCAGCTCTGATTCTGAACAGATTGGATGCTCGGCGAATCCCGGATTCGGATGCGTCACTTGATCCACACGCGTCATTTGTCGCTCGTGCTGGCTGATAGAATGACCGACTCCGATTGAGAACCTCGGGTATGAATCGCAGGCAGGGTTT
>JAEUIH010000037.1:43892-60457 GCA_016795105.1 Planctomyces sp. | reverse complement strand
ACTTAACCACGAAAGACACGAATCCCACGAAAGAATCCCACCGGTACTCGTTTGTGTTTTTTCGTGTGGTTCGTGTCTTTCGTGGTTACCAAATCACGCTGCCGCGTTGCCAGGCTGGCTGGACTGCGTGCAGCGTGCGCTGTTGGCGGAGGGTTCGTCATCACGACGGAGCGTGATGAGTACTTTTCAGGAGTGGATTGCTCGTTTATCGACGGCCATGGCGGCTTCTTTGACGGCTTCGGAAAGTGTTGGATGAGCGTGGCAGCAGCGGGCGATGTCTTCGCTGCTGGCTCCGAACTCCATCGCAACCGCAGCTTCCGCAATCAACTCACCAACATGTGGTCCAATCATATGCACGCCCAGGACTCGATCGGTCTCAGCATCGGCCAGAACCTTAACGAACCCCTCCGGATGACCTGCGGCACGAGCTCGGCCGTTTGCTGCAAATGAAAATCGACCGACCTTATACTTAATGTCCGCTTCTTTGAGAGCATCTTCTGAGGCACCGACTGTGGCAATTTCAGGAGCCGTATAGATGACTCCCGGGATTGCACCATAGTTTACGTGACCATAACCGGTGGCGATTTTCTCGACACACGCGATGCCTTCTTCTTCTGCCTTGTGAGCCAGCATGGCTCCCCCAATGACGTCTCCGACGGCATAGATCCCGGCAGCTGTTGTCTGGTACCCAGCATTGACCTGTATGAAGCCGCGTTTGTCCGTCTGGACGCCGGCTTCGGCGAGTCCCAGCTGATCGGTGCACGGTTTTCGTCCAACGGCCAGAAGAACTCGATCGCATTCCACAAGTTCAGCGCCTTCAACTTCCACAACGCATCGACCGGCTGCAGAACGTGCTGATTTCACTTTGGCACCAAGCTTAAACTTGATGCCCTGCTTTTCGAATGTCTTTTGGGCCTCTGCAGCAATCTGGCTGTCAAGTCCCGGAAGAATTCTTGGGAGGTATTCGAGAACCGTAACTTCTGCTCCGAGTCGGCGCCAGACGGTCCCCAGTTCGAGTCCAATGACTCCTGCCCCGATGACGACCAGATGCTTTGGAACTTCCGGCCAGGAAAGTGCTTCTGTGCTGGTTCCGATACGATCACCATCGGGTTCAATACCCGGCAGCGTCGACGAAACACTTCCGGTGGCAATCAGGATCGATTTCGCAGTCAAAGTCACTGGAGTTGGCCCCGTGACTTCAATCAAACCCTTACCCTTCAGCGTCCCATGGCCGACAATCCGTTCAACTTTATTCTTTTTCAGCAGGCCCTGAATACCCATATCAAGAGTATTCACCACGCCCTGCTTGTGCTTCATCATCTGAGCAATGTCGACGGAGATACCGCTGACAACTAATCCACGCTCAGCAAATTGCTTCTTCGATTTTTCGTAGAGTTCGCTGGTTTCCAGGAGAGCTTTGCTGGGGATACAGCCTACTCGAAGGCATGTGCCTCCAAGTTGTTTTTCCCGTTCAATCAAAGCGGTCTTCAGTCCAAGCTGAGACGCTCGAATTGCGGCTACATACCCACCGGGACCAGCACCAACGACGACTAAATCGAAACTATCAGCCATGAGATATCATCCGTCATGCGGAAACTGAGAAGAATCAAACTTCCAGAATGAGGCGAGTTGGATCCTCAATCATTTCCTTCACATGCTTGAGAAACGACACCGCTTCACGACCATCGACAACGCGATGGTCATATGTGAGAGCAATGTACATCATCGGACGAATCACGACCTGGCCATTGAGGGCTACTGGGCGATCGAAGATGCCATGCATCCCTAAAACGCCACTTTGAGGCGGGTTGACGATCGGTGTAGAAAGCAATGAACCGTAAACACCACCGTTCGTGATGGTAAAGGTACCGCCTTCAAGCTCTTCAAGAGTGAGCTGGTTATTCTTTGCTTTCCCGCCGAAGACAGCAATCGCCTGTTCGATTTCGGCAAAGCTCATTGTTTCGGCATTGCGCAGAACCGGCACCACAAGACCTTTTCCGCCGCCAACTGCGATACCAATATCGCAGTAGTTGTGGTGGATCAGAGACTTTCCTGACATTTGAGCGTTCAATGCCGGGAACTGCTGCAGTCCGCTGACAACGGCGCGAACGAAGAACGACATGAAGCCCAGCTTGATGCCGTATTTCTTTTCGAAAGAGTCACGATAGACTTCTCGCAGCTTCTTCACTTCCGACATGTCGACTTCGTTGAATGTCGTCAAAAGTGCGGCCGTCTGTTGTGCACTGACCAGCCGCTGAGCGATGGTCTGGCGAATTGGGCTGAGAGGAACGGTTTTTGTTTCGCGCAATCCGCCGATTCGGGCCGGTGTTTGTGACTGAGCTGCCTTCTGCACATCTTCTTTGAGGACTCGGCCGCCCGGTCCGCTGCCCTGCACTGACCCAGCAGGCAACTTGTTTTCTGCCATCATGCGTTCGGCAGCCGGCATCACATGGCCCGCGGACGGGCTACCGGCTGGTTTGGTGCCAGCAGGAACTGCAGACGCGGCGGGTGCGGTTGGTGCTGGCTTTGATGCAGCCGGAGCTTCGGCCGGCTGGATGAAGCCAATCACTTCGCCGATGGTTGCGGTCTCACCAGCCTTCTTCAGGATGCGGGTGAGGATACCACCAACAGCGGCTGGAACATCAAATGTAGCCTTATCTGTCTCGAGGCCCACGATGTTTGCATCGGCTGTTACGTAACTGCCCTCTTTGACGTGCCATTCGCCGATAAATACTTCGGAGATGGATTCGCCGACGGCCGGGACCTTGACCTCAATTTCATTCTTTGCGTTCATTCGAGTTCAAATGCCTGTTTCAGAAGGGCCTGCTGTTCAATTTTGTGGCTTGTGCCGGAACCTGTCGCCGGACTTGCAGATTCCGGTCGGCTGATTCCACGGTAGGGATATCGATTCAGGAGAGTATCTCCAAAGTGAGTTCGGAGGTATCCATAGGCACCCATGTTTCGTGGTTCTTCCTGAACCCAGAACAGAGATGCTTTATCTGAATATTGAGCAAGTGCTGCCTGGAGCTGTTCGGCGGGGAACGGATATAGCTGTTCGATCCGCAAAATGGCGACATCGTTGCGCTTCAGTTCATCGCGATATGCGACAAGGTCGTAGTAGACCTTGCCTGAACACATCAGGATGCGGTTTACTCGGGCCGGGTCCGGTTTTGCCGGGTCGGCAAGGACTTCATGGAATTTGCCACTGACAAGTTCCTGAATGGGTGAGACCGCGTCCTTGTGTCGCAAAAGGCTCTTCGGTGTCATCACAATCAGTGGTTTCTTCCACCGCCGAAGCGTCTGTCGTCGCAGAAGGTGGAAGTACTGAGCCGGTGTTGACGCATTGCATATCTGCATGTTGTCTTCAGCGGCCTGCTGGAGGAATCGTTCGAGTCTGGCACTGGAATGCTCGGGTCCCTGGCCTTCAAAGCCGTGTGGCAGAAGCATTACGAGTCCGCTGAGCCGCTTCCACTTCTCTTCAGCACTGGAGATGAACTGGTCAATAATCACCTGAGCGACATTGACAAAGTCTCCAAACTGAGCTTCCCAGATCACAAGTCCGTCCGGGCAGTCCAGACTGTAACCGTATTCGAATCCCAGCACCCCTGCTTCTGACAGAGGGCTGTTATAGAGTTCCACCATCCCAGGTTTACTTGCCAGGGACTGCAGCCCAATCCATGCATGTCCGTCATTGCTGTCATGCAGGCCTGCATGGCGATGGCTGAAAGTTCCTCTTCGCACATCCTGGCCGGTAAAGCGAAGACGAACGCCGCCGGAAACCAGGCTTCCAAAGGCCGCCATTTCAGCAGCTCCCCAGTCGAATGGTTTGTCACCATTGCTCATTTCAATTCTCATCTCGAGAATCTTCTGAACACGGGGGTGCGGAGTAAATCCTTCCGGAGGAGTGCAGAGAGTCGCCATGACTCTACGGAGCTCATCCGGTGCGATTCCAGTGTTGACCTGGTCCGACTTCGAACCGGGACCGCCAAAGTATCCCTTCCAAATTCCCCCACCGCTGTCTTCGAGGTATTGGTAACCTTCGCGCCTCGCTTCAGCCAGTTCATTTTCCAGCAACTGGCCTCGACGCGCAACGATCTCATCTGCTTCCTCGCGCGTCAGTTCGCGCATAGACAGCAGTGACTTGAGGTAACTTTCGAACACAGTTTCACGGCTTCGAATGACCTGGTACATCGTGGGCTGAGTGAATGCAGGTTCATCGCCTTCGTTGTGGCCTCGACGACGGAAACAGTACATGTCAATAATGACATCCCGATGAAACTTCGCGCGGAAGTCCATCGCCAGCTGAACGACCTGAGCGACCGCTTCAGGGTCTTCTCCGTTCACATGGAAGATCGGAATCTGCAGCATGCGAGCTACGTCGGTTGCGTAAGTACACGACCGTGCTTCGGATGGTGACGTAGTGAATCCGACCTGATTGTTCACAATGATGTGGACGGTGCCACCGGTCTGATAGCCGGGAAGTTCGCTCAGGTTGAGAGTTTCCTGAATCACACCTTCGCCTGCAAAGGCCGCATCACCGTGAATCAAAATTACGCAGCTCTTGCGACGATCAAAGTCCTCCAGCCGATCCTGCTTTGCTCGAAGTCGTCCCAGTGCAACAGGATTTACAAATTCGAGATGGCTTGGATTAAAGCACAGAGTCAGGTGAACTTTGCGACCTTCGGCTGTGGTCCAGTCGGAGCTATACCCCAGGTGATATTTCACGTCCCCGCGACCCATTTTCAGCTGAGGGTCGCAGTCTTCAAACTCACGGAAAATCTTGCTGGGGTTCTTCCCCATAATGTTGGCGAGAACGTTGAGGCGACCTCGATGAGCCATTCCCATCACGATCAGTTCAACACCCTGGCTGCCGGCTCGCTCAATGGCCATATCGAGCAGCGGAATGAGGCTTTCTGCTCCTTCGAGTGAAAAGCTTTTTGCGCCGACGTATTTCTTCTGAACGAATTCTTCGAACATGACCGCATCACTCAGTCGAGTCAAAATGCGGACCTGTTCTTCGCGCGAAAGGCGGAGACGGTTGGCCGTCCGTTCCATTCGATCCTGAAGCCATGCTCGAACCTGCAGGCTGTCGATGTGCATAAACTGCGCACCAATTGAACGGCAATAGGTGGTCTGCAGCCAGGTGAGCATTGATCGAAGCGTTCGGCATTCAGGACCGCCAAACCACTGGGTCGAAAACTCCATATTCATATGGTCGTTCGTAAACCCGTAGAAACCAGGGTCGAGCTCAGCCGGTTTCGGACGGACACTCTGCAGCGGGTCGATCTGTGCAATGATATGACCGCGGACTCGGTAGTTGCGGATCAACTGATCGAGACGTTCCTGCAGAACTGCCACATCTGACGCCTTGGGGTCGACTCGGGCAGTCGCTGCGCGATGGAACAGACTCTGGAATTCAAATGGAGGTGCTTCCAGACTTTCTGCGGTGACCTCTTCGTTGCCCACCTGCAGCTCATCGAAGTAATCTCGCCAGTCCGGAGACACTGAATTCCGGTCGCGCAGATACGATGCGTACTGCATTTCCGCGAATTCAAGATTCTGAGTTCCCAGCTGCAGTGACGCACCCGAGGACCCGTTGCGGGAGACCTGTGATGAATCCTGAGGAGACGTCAGAAACGAGGGTGCTGTCGAGGAGGGGTTCTTTGTGGTGGGCATATCAGACGTTTTTCGTGTACAAAAGACCCTGGCAAATTACCGTTGAATGATAGACAGACTACCATGAATGGGAAGCTTGCAACGAGTCTGCGGTAGTCGAATTTTGCGTATTCCAGGTTTGTTCAAATCCAGTATTTTCAGGGCTGATGCTCTTATGGATCAGATTCAGATTCCGACTCGAATCGGGGTGCTTACCGTATCAGACAGGGCCAGTCGAGGTGAATACGAAGATTTGGGTGGTCCCGCAATTCAGAAGTACCTTCAGGAAGTACTGCTCTCGCCGTGGGATTCTATTTATCGAGTGATCTCCGATGAGCAGTCGCAGATTTCCGAAACTCTCTGCGAATTGATTGATATCCATCGATGTTGCCTCGTCGTTACAACCGGCGGAACCGGTCCCGCGATCCGAGATGTAACCCCTGAGGCGACCGAGGCTGTTTGCACGAAAATGATGCCCGGATTTGGCGAACTGATGCGAAAAGTCTCGCTGGAGAAGGTCCCTACAGCCATTTTGAGCCGTCAAACAGCCGGAATTCGCGGGAATTGCCTGATCGTCAACCTGCCGGGCCAGCCCCGAGCCATTCAGGAATGCCTCGATGCCGTGTTTCCTGCGATTCCGTATTGCATTGACCTGATTGGGGGGCCTCGCCTCGAAACTCGGCCGGATCGACTGGTGGCCTTTCGGCCCAAAAAATAGCCGATTTTTGCGATTCCGAAACGAGAAAAAGAGTGGCAGTTTTGCCACTCTTTAACTTTTAGCTTCAGATTTCAGGAGATGTCTATTCTTCGGCGACGAATGGCAGCAGGCCAATAAATCGAGCTCGAAGGACAGCCTGACGGACGGCTCGCTGGTACAGGGCCGACGTTCCAGTGCGACGTCTTGGCAGAATCCGACCTTCCCGATCGATCAAATTTCGAAGGGTTCGCAGGTCCTTGTAGTCCACATAAACTGGACGTGGTACGTCACCATTTGGACAAAACTGACAGCTCATTTTTTTCTTTTTGAGCCGTGCACGACGTTTGCGAAGTTTCTTCAGGTCTGCTCTGGAAATCGTTGCCATGTAACTACTTACAACCTCTTGGACAATCAAGATCTACGGGCTTTCAACCCCGTGCGACGCCACATAAGACTTCTTTGCAGCACCGGCCCGATGGACTGAATGTAGCCATTCAGCGGGGAAACGAAGTGTGTGATTGTAATTCGGCAATTCCCTTTAGACAACACAAACCCCGTTTCGGATTTCTATTAATGCAGGATGGGCATTCCTGCCCGTCCCGCGCCGGTTCGAGTACCGCTGCGGCACACTAAGTAGGATGGGCATTCCTGCCCGTCCCGCGCTGGTTCGAGTACTGCTGCGGCGCACTAAGTAGGATGGGCATTCCTGCCCGTCCCGCGCTGGTTCGAGTACTGCAGCGCCGGCAGGGACGTGCTCGGGCAGGAATGCCCAAGCTACATTTTGCGAGTACTGCAGCGCCGGCAGGGATGTGCTCGGGCAGGAATGCCCAAGCTACATTTTGAGGCGGGCCAGGGTTTGTTCGGCTGCGAGCTGGATTTGTTCGGAGGGGTCAGACCTCAGAGTCATCAGTGCGGGGATTGTGTTTTTCAGTCCAAGATTTCCGGCTGCAAGAATCACGTTTCGAACCATCGCTGTACGGCCGGTTCTCTGCAAAGGCGTGCCTCGGAAGCGATCCTGAAACTCGGATTCTGTCATTGAGAGCCAGTCGAGGACGCCGAGTTCGGTTATCGCGGCTTGACTTTGCAATTCCGGAATCGCCTGATGGGGAGCAAATCGGTTCCATGGGCAGACCTCCTGACATACATCGCAACCAAATATCCAGCCGCCGAATTGTTCACTCAGATTTTCGGGGACCGGTTGTGTCCGCGCTTCGATCGTCCAGTATGAGATACATTTGCGGGCGTCGAGTACTCCCGGCTCCGGGAATGCGTTTGTGGGGCAGGCGTCGAGGCAGCGGGTGCAGGATCCGCAGAAGTTGTGTTCGGATGGGCGATCGTACTGAAGTTCGAGAGTCGTAAGGATGAATCCGAGTACGAACCAGCTGCCAATCCGGCGATTGATCAGCATTGTGTTCTTGCCGAACCAGCCGAGTCCTGCGAGCTGCGCAAATTCGCGTTCAAGCAGCGGAGCCGTGTCGACGACAATTCGATTTCGGGATTCAGGACATTGGAGCGAAAGTTGAGTTGTCAGTTTTTTCAGTCGACTTCGGAGAACGTCGTGGTAGTCGGCTGCGCCCTGAGCGTATCGGGCAACTCGAAGTTGATTTTCAACTGCCGTTGAACTGCCATCGTGTGCCGCCGAACTTCCATCGTGATAGTTCATTGCGAGGGAGATCACGGACTTCGTTCCCGGCTGAATCCCTTCAGGGCTTTGATAAGCACTCAGGCGTCGAGGAATCCACTCCATATCAGCCGCATGGCCGGCATTGATCCATTCCACGAGACGGTGGTAGCCTGGCGGAGAAACGGCCGGAGCAATCCCACAAAGATTGAACTCGAGGTCCTGGGCGATTGATCGAACGAGCCTTGTCGTCAGTTCCGGATCCTCGTTGCCGGATATCGTCATCCGCCGATCGCCTGCAGATGGCTGCGTCCAATCGATTCAATCATGTTCCCTGAAACTCTTCGCAGTGGAATATACCTCGGATGGCGTCCATCTTTATATGGGTCATTCGAGCGAGTGTTATAACAGCAGATAAAAGCCCAGCGAGGATGTTCGCTGTGGTTCTGGTCGGAGCGATGCAGTGTGTTGCCATGGAACAGAACTGCAGAGCCCGGTTCCATTTCAACATATACAAGTTCCATTCGCTGCAGGGCTGCATCGACACGTTCCATATCAGCGCCAGTCTGATCTCCTCGCTTGAGGTGATCAATGCGTCCCATGTGATGAGAGCCACGAATCACCTGCAGGCATCCATTTTCCCGAGTCGCTCGGTCAACAGCAAACATGCAGCTGGCCATATGCGGAAAAAGACAACCGTTGTTGTACCAGTATCCATAGTCCTGATGCCAGGTCCATGCTCCACCGATGCGTGGTTCTTTGAGGATCATCTTGTGGTGATAATGATAGACCTCATCTCCCAGAAACGCTTCCATCGCATGAACCAGGGGTTCCGCCTGAACGATCGCGGAGTAAATGGAGTTCTCCGGAAGTTCGTTCACCACGACCAGTTCAACGGCACCGCCCTCACCGTCCGCTCGGGATGTTCTGCCTGCCGCGATCGACTGATCTCGTCGAGCAATCGTGCCGAGCAGTTGGGTTTCCTGTTCATTGAGGAGTTCCGGGACGACAACATAACCATCCCGATGAAACGCGGCGACAGCATCGGCATTGAGAAAATCGTTCCGCATCGAAGTACTCCTCAGGCTCACTGCCTGCTTTCCTGGTGGGACGCAGGTGTATGGTCGTTTAGAACTGAGTATTGTTCTTCAGAAACTGAATCGTGTCACGAACGCTGATCGTTCCTTCATAGATCGCTCGTCCTGTAATTGCTCCGATCAGGTTTGGAGTTTCACAGGCGATCTGATGGAGCGCTTCTATGTCCTTCATTGTTGTGACGCCACCGGACGCGATGACAGGAAGACCCATGTCCGCCAGCTTACGAAAATCGGCCAGTGTTGCGGCGTCAATTCCCTGCATCATGCCGTCATTCGCAATATTCGTATAGATGACTGCCGCGATTGGGAATCCAGCAAATCCAGCGGCAAGTTCAATGGCCGAGGTTTCCGAATCTTTCAGCCAGCCATCTGTGGCGACCATTGAATTTCGAGCATCCAGACCCAGTGCGAGCTGGTTGGGGTACTTGAGGCACATTGAGCGAAACCAGTCGGGTTCTCGAAGTGCCTTTGTACCGATGATGACCCGGTCGACGCCGGTTTCATTGAGGGCAGTTTGAATGCTGTCTTCGTTTCGAATTCCACCACCCAGCTGACAGGGGATGCCAGTGGCCTCCCGAATTCGACGAACAATGTCTGTATTGATCGGTCGACCAGCTTTGGCTCCGTCGAGGTCAACAAGGTGCAGCCGTTCTGCGCCTTCGTTTTTCCATCGCATGGCCATTTCAACCGGGTCATTCGAAAAGACAGTGCTGTCGTCGTAGTTGCCCTGTCGAAGTCGCACACAGCGACCTTCGAGCAGATCAATTGCCGGGAGCAACTGAAGCATGAGTAAAAACTTTCAGGTCAGACTTGAGCCGGAGTAAGGTTGACGAAGTTTCTCAGAAGACGAAGACCTGCGGACTGACTTTTCTCCGGATGAAACTGAGTGGCCATCACGTTGCCGCGAGAGACAACTGAGACAAACGGTTTCCCATATTCCGTTGTAGCCGCAATCCACGATGGATCGGCAGGATCTACGTAGTAACTGTGCACAAAATAGAACCAGGCGTTGTCTGCAATTCCGTCGAGCAGTACGGTTGGGTCTGATCGGTCTGCGGCCTGAAGTTGATTCCATCCCATGTGCGGGATCTTATATTCAGAGGGAAGTTCGAATCTGCGGACGGCTCCAGGGATAATCCCAAGGCCAGTGTGTTCGCCGTCTTCATACGAGACATCCAGGAGCAGTTGCAGTCCCAGGCAGATCCCAAGGAAGGGACGATCGGCTGCGATATGATCTTTGACGACGGTTTCGAGATCGTGGGTTCTCAGTGCCTGAGCTGCATCTCGAAAGGCGCCAACGCCCGGAAGCACCACACGAGTTGCTTTTGAGATCTCAACCGGTGAAGCACTGATGATGGCTGATTCACCGATGTGTTCAAAGGCTTTTTGTACGCTCCGGAGGTTTCCCATTCCGTAGTCGATAATGACGGTTGATGACATGAATCGCTGAAGGTTTTCTATTGCAGGTCGATGATGAATTCGTTCTTTTCGTCGGTCACGACTTTGTCGGTGTGTTCGTCGGGAATCAGCATCGGCATCCCGGACAAATCGTTGATCTGCAGTTTGTGACTACCCAGAGGGGCACCAGCAAAACTGCCGGTATACATCATGGTAAAGTTACCGTCGAGATCTGTAATGCCGCGGGAGGTTGCACGTTCCTCAACATCTGTTCCGTTTGGTACAGGCACCAGCAGGACAGTCAGGCCCGGTACTGGTTGTCCGCGTCGAGTCACTTTTCCATAAACATCGTAGAGTGGCGGGCCGGTGTAGACTTCCCGACCAAGCCATGTAAACAATGCATAGATCAAAATCATTGCACCGAGGAGAGCGAGGCCTGCTCGTTTCATCCACTCATTGCGAAGTTGCTTCTCTTCCTCTTCACGTTCGTTCTTCGGCGATTTGTGAGTATTCGCGGGATCTCGCTTCTGCTGATAAGCGCGTGACAGTGCATCCGCCGCGGTTCCGGTCGTTTGGGCGGGGGAAGGGGCCGCACTCTTTGGTGGTTCGGCTGCCTTCTTGTTTTTCTTGCCGGCTTCAAAGTCCTTCATCAGTTCTGCTACCGACGGTTTCTTCTCGGCAGACGCTGGTGCAGTCGGCATTGCTCCGGAAGGCGTTCTGGAGCCGCCACGTGATGATCCCGTAGAAGCCAGCACATCCATCGGATCGAAGTCGTCCGACCTGACTTCGGGCGTCAGATCGATTGGAACGTCAACATCATCCAGTCCGAGATCAGGTTCCGGGTCTTCGTCGTCGAGCGAAATCGGTGGCTCGTCTTCGGAAACTTCCGACTCCGGCATTGGAATCGTGAAGACGCTTTTACACTTCGGACACTTTCCTTCAGTTCCGGCCTTTTCATCCTTGATTTTGAGGACGGAACTGCAGGTTGTACAGGTATATCGAATGGTCATAGAAGTACTCGTTCAGTTTCCACAAACCCCACGTCAACCGCACAAAACAGTCAGAAATCGCACGCCCCTGCCGAACAGGATACCGGTTCCGGAAAAAGAAAAAAGCCCGTCACCTGTGAGATGGCGGGCTTCGATGTGATCTTCATCAATGAACTAGAAACCGCCGCCTGCCGGGAGACCACCGGAATGGTTTCCAAGTCGGCGGAAGACCTGCTCACCAATACTCTGAGAAATCGGTTTCACAGAACCGTCGGCCAAGGCAACCTGGCAAACTCCATCGTGAGCACTGCCCGCGTATTCATAGACCAGACGCTTGTTTGGACCTTCAAGAGTCGAGAACAACGTTGATGGTCCACCCCATGCCCAGCCATCGCTGGCACGCTGTTCATCGGGACGAACAGCGTTTGCTGTCTTCAGGGTATCAAATCGCTCTGATTCGCCAATCAGAATGGTTTGGCTTGTTCCGTCCTTAATGTCATCAATTCGAACTGAGCTGTTGGCGTAGAAAATACCCATGTTGCCGTTCAGCGAATTGAGATTATTTGCAGCAGTCGGAATCTGCGATGACAAGTAAGTCTGCTGAGCAGTTGTCAGGTCCCAGAGAGCACGAACCTGAGGAGTTCTGTTGAACAGGATTCCTGATCCTGAACACCCGGCGTAGTCGTTACCCCCTCCAATGACTCCGGTGGTGAGCCGGATTGGTGCCTGAGTATCAAGATAGAAATTTGCTGCGAGCCGTTTGTTGTCCATTTTGCCTCGGCGAGATGGGCAGTAAAACAGAGGTATCTCTGTTTGTGCGGGTGCGCTTCCGTTGGTTGCCCAGACCAGTCCAAGACTATTGTCAAACGTGATCTCGGAGTTGCCAAAGACGTTGTAGTCAGGACGCCACAAGCTGTAGAGAGAGGTCTGTTCGATCTGTGGGAGGATATGGAACATCCAGCTCGTGCCATGGAGGCCCAGGTTCTGCGTGTTATCGTACGGTTCCCGTGGGTCAACAAATCGGAGACCCGTGTTTGTCAGGTCGCCGGCCCAGCGAGTCACAATCTGTCCTGGTGGAAAGACGTTGTGGGCACTGTGATAGTTGTGAAGCGCCAGTCCAATGTTCTTCAGGTTATTCTGGCACTGAGATCGGCGAGCCGCCTCTCTGGCCTGCTGAACTGCCGGCAGCAAAAGTGCTACCAGAATTGCGATGATTGCAATCACCACAAGCAGCTCGATCAGCGTAAAGCCTTTCGAGCGTTGACGAAGTGTTCGCATACTTTCCCCTTTGCAAAACGACAGACGGGTACCCGTGATCGGGATCGACCGAAAATAAATTGGCGTTGGATTTACTCAACAGACCCGCGAAACCGCCATTATTGTTCATCTTTTGTTGATCAAAACACAGAGCATTCCTGCAAAATTCGGTCCGGTTGCCAAAAGTCAAACCAGAATGTGGCCCGATTTTCTCAGTTTTGATGCGATTTTCCGCCGCAAACGCTTCTGAGTGCACGTTTCGAACAACCCGTATCCACGAAGTTCACGTATTCCGAGTCATTCCTTTCGGTGGGTTTCGAGCTAATCGGCACAGGATCTCGGCTCCCTCGCGGAGCATTCCGTCTTCTGCCGCAAATGAGAGGCGAAAGTGCGTGTCCGACGGACTGAACACATTGCCCGGAATGATCAGAAGATTGTTCCGAATCGCTTCCGTCACGAATTCCGTACCAGTCCCCCAGGGCGTCTTCAGGAACAAATAAAAGGCCCCCTGCCCTCCGTGAATTTCATAGTCGTCTTTCAATAGCCCCACCATCATGTCTCGCTTACGGCGATAGTCTTCGAGGTTGGACGTTAAATCCAGTTCCCATGCCGTTACGCCTGCCCATTGCACCGGATGAGGCGCGCAGACAAATGTAAACTGCTGCAGCTTGGTCATCTGCTGGATCAAATACTGTGGTCCATGCAGGAATCCAAGTCGCAGGCCAGTCATTGAATGTGATTTGCTGAATCCATCAATCACAATCGTCCGGTCGTTCCATTCCGCAGGGCTTCGAAAAGGATGGTCATAACAAAATGCACGGTAGATCTCATCGCTGATCAGAGCAATGTTGTGTTCGGCGGCGATCTCTGCCAATGCCCTCACTTCACTCTCACTGGCAACAGCTCCGGTTGGGTTACCAGGACTGTTGAACAGGATCACTTTCGTTCGTGGCGTGATGGCTGCTCGAACGGCTTCCGGTCGAATCCTGAAGTCCGGGTATGTCGAAACCTGAACGACGTTTCCTCCAGCAAGTGTTGTCAAATGCTTGTACATCACAAACCATGGGTCGAAGACGATCACTTCGTCTCCTGGATTCAACAGGGTGCAAAGCGCCAGCATCAGTCCGCCGCTCGTCCCTGAAGTCACAAAGACTTTGCGATCAGAGTGACCATATCGCTGGTCAACATCAGACTGTAGCTGCTTCAATAAAGGTGCAATTCCCTGGGTCTGACTATATGCGTTCCGCCCTTCCTGGACTGCTTTGCAGAGCGCATCTTTGATCGGTTGAGGTGTATCAAAGTGTGGCTGGCCGATGCTGAGATTAATCGGACGCTCCATCGTCGCTGCCAGATCAAACACCTTCCGAATTCCGGATGCGTCAATGCGATGCATCCTGTCTGCAATCCACTTCTCGCTCACCGATATTTCCTCAGTCTTGATGTTCAATTCGCCGTCATGGGCACTGGTGCCAGGCGAGGACGGTACGTATTCACCGCCGGACGGCACCCGGAGTGTGCCTGCTGCTTTCAGGCGTCGAAGTATATGGAAGACGGTGTGAAATGCCAATTGGGCGCAGAATCCTCCGGTCCTTTTGATTCCGGGGAAGACAGGTTCCAGGTGGGCCACTACACTGTTCGCTGAATTTGATCCGGATGTGATTTGCGTAACTCCAGGAACGCTGAGGAGGGTCATCTGATGTTTCGAGTGATCGCGTTTGTAGCAATGATCGTCGGATTCACAGAGGGAACCCTGGCAAATGAATCGCAGAAGGTTGATCGTCCCACTTCGGAACCCGCTTACAAGTCCGGCTCGCCTCGATATTGCCGTGTTGAGTTAGGAGAGAAGAAGCGTGTACTTTGGGTGGTCGTCGATGGGGCGCGTATCTTTGTCGATAAAAACCTCGATGGGGCGATTGAGGAAACGGAATTCATTGAAGTGACTGGTGAAGATGCTCAGTCAGATCCGGCCTCGTTTCCCAGAACCGACGTCGTCTGGACAGATCGAACGACCACCGAGACATACAAGTTCAATATCAGCCTCTTCAACTGGTTCGACTACCAGAAGAGTCTGAATTTTGATGTTGTTGAACCATTCGTGGGGGGCGTTCTGCCCGACAAGCGTCGATTCGGTGCCTGGGGCGATCAGACACAAGCCCTGAAATTCACGGCATCCCCGAAGGAGTCTCCTCTGGTGCGTTTCGGCTCCGCGTCTCTGACAATGGGCTTTGAAATTCGTGAGCCTCTGACCGAAACAAGCGAAGATGGCGTACTGGAACTTTCAGCCGCGGTCGGCATTCAAGGAACAGAGAAAGGTGTGTTCAGCTGGTTGGGATACGGTTCGATCCCCGAAGAGACCTGGCCAGACGCAGAATTCACATTCCCTGCGGCGAATTCCGGCAAGCCAATCAAGGTCAAAGTTAAGCTCGACGAACGCTGTTGAGGCTGCCGTTATTCGGGCTCCGTGCGAGTCCCTCCAGCTACTGGCGGCGGAAACATCAAAGTTAGACTCTCGTTCCCGGACTGGCCGGAAGGTCAGGTCGTTGAGACAGAATACAGCCTGCCACAACCGTAGCGGGCCTGTACGTAGCTTGGGCATTCCTGCCCGAGCCCGCTCCTGCCCGCGCTTGCACATGGTGAATGCCATCCTGGCAACATCGACCAAGAGCGAACCCAGGGTTCGTCATCACGGCGGAGCGTGATGAGTACTTTAGGAGGGAGCGTGATGAGTACTTTTGGGGCGGCGACGGGGGACTTTTCGGGGAACCTGTCGGTATACGATGGAGTTGCCTTGTTTGCTGCAGACTTCCAGAAAGCCCATTTCTCGAAAGCAGTATGCGACCTTTTGGCATAACCAGCGCGGATGTCCCAGCTGAGTCGCCATGTCGGCCGTGGTGAATTCCATCGGGACCTCCAGCCCAAGCTCGGTCCAGAGCTCCGCAGGGGTTCGGAACTGGTAGTGTTGAGTGACTTCAACGAGTCGTCGATCATGAACTGCGAAGTCGTTCTTTCGTTGTCGTCGCCTCCGACGTTGCGGAGGGATTCGGATTTCTTCCTGCGAGGTCAGCAGAATGTCCAGTCGCAGGCGGGGATGAGGGAAGACTCGCGAAAAGTGCACCAAATCCTGAAAGATGTGAATCAATGACTGCTTCGATGGGCTCCAGCGCGTCCCGATCTGTTCGCCATCCGCTGAGCTCTTTCGGATGATCAGTTTGCGGGCAGCAAGAGGCTTTGCAACCACCACATCATAGTTCGTGACGAGTCGTCGGACCTTGTCGCGAATCGAAGATAAAGATGCGCACTGGATTTCAATCAGCTGCTGCTGATCGTCAATCGCATCGATTCGATAACCCGCTATGTCGACCTCATGTCGCTCAGGGTCCGCGACATAATGCAGCTTTAACTGCTGATGCAATGACGTTGCCACGATGTCCTCCGTGCCAAAAACACAGCATCGGTGATCCCGCATTTTGCTGCAAGTCTGATTTGTTGGACGCCTCCTCGGCAAAATTTTGACTGAAGCCTTGACCCGCTCAGAATCGATATGTAACGTATTGGTTACATATGGAGCCTGAATCAATGGACAGCGTGTTTTTGGCGTTAGGCCATCAGACACGCAGGAAAATTCTGGACATCGTGAAGTCAATGCCGGGTTGCAGTGTGGGCGACGTGGTGAAGTACTTCGACGATATCTCTCGAATTGCCGTCATGAAGCACCTGGATGTGCTGGAGTCTGCCGACCTTGTTGTGTCACGAAAACAGGGACGGCGAAGGGAATTGTTCTTCAACGCAGTGCCCATCCAGATGATCTATGATCGCTGGACGACGGAATACAGTCGATTCTGGGCATCGCG
>JAEUIH010000037.1:0-43882 GCA_016795105.1 Planctomyces sp. | reverse complement strand
TTGTTCTTCAACGCAGTGCCCATCCAGATGATCTACGATCGCTGGACGACGGAATACAGTCGATTCTGGGCATCGCGGGCTTTGGATCTGAAATATCTGCTCGAAAACCAAAACAAATCAGAGAGTGCCGAGACATGACCGAACTGGTTCAACAGGTGGCAAAGGTAATCATCAAGGCGCCGATCCAGAAGGTCTGGGACGCATTGACTCAGGAAGGCGTTGTGCTGGAGCACTTCTTTGGTTCGGTGATGCATACATCAGGCGGCATCAAGCCTGGTTCTCAACTGCGGATGCGGACGCCGAATGGAAAGTACACGGGAGTTGTCGGAGAAATTCTGGAGTGTGATCCACCGCATCGTTTTTCACACACGTTTCGGTTTACCAACTTTGAAGACCAGCCGTGTCGCGTCACGTATGAGCTGAAAGAAGTCGATGGTGGCGTTGAGTTTACACTGATCTCGGACCGGATTCCTCAGGGTACAAAAACCGAAAAGCAAATGGCGCAGGGTGGCCCATTCATCTGTGATGTCCTGAAGTCGGTTGTTGAGACCGGACGTCCGTCGTTTGGCAAACGAATGATCCTCGGGATCATTCGACTGACGTCCCCCATGTCTCCCGCAGCGTGTCGCAGCGAACACTGGCCAATGGACCGCAAGGTTTGATCTGTCTGATCTGTCTGATCCGTCTGATCCGTCTGATCCGTCTGATCCGTCTGATCCGACCGATCCGACCGATCCGACGCGCATCCAGCCTGAGAATGCAGGGACGTTGCCAAACCGCAACGTGCAGGATCGGCTGTTGGATTTCGGCAGCATTTGTCGCGTTGTTGCGACAAACGCTGTTGAGATTTGAACACAGGGGCCTGGAACTTCTGTTGCGATGAGGTAAGGCGTGTTGCCGGAAGTCGACACGCCCGACCGTTCCTCATGGCAGTGCGGTCTTCATGCTGCGCGGGAGCGCTTTTTCGCAACATGCCGTCAAGTTCGAAGCCATGATTGCTGGCCGGGCCGGCAGCTGTCACTGGTCTGGACGAGAGTACTTTTCTCGCAGACATGACAGACTCGTCGCGGGTCTTCGACAAAGCGGTTTCATGAATTCAGCAAGTCCTTCCAGGAGTCCTCGGTTCAAAGCACTGGCGCGAACTGTGGCAGCGTTTCTATTGGCTGTCCTGTTTCTCGCGGAGCCGGTTCGCGCCGAGAGTGCTCGCCTGGTCGAGGTCAGTGACGAAAGTCAGACGTATGTTGGCAAGGTGATTACATCAGACAACGAAATGTGTTGCCTGATCGAACGAACGGGTCATTTGCGCCGACTGCCTGTGTCATCACTGAAGTCTTTCCGGGTGATTGGAGAGCAGTTCGTTCCCTTGTCTGCCGGGCAGATGTGCGATGAACTGCGACGCGAAATTGGTCAGGGTTATGAAGTTGGAGCGACAACTCACTACGTCATCTGTGCACCATCCGGAAAAGGTCAGGCGTATCAGTCGCTGTTCGAAGAGATCTACCGGGCCGTCGAGAAGTTTTATCGAGTTCGAGGATTCAGGACGACGGAGCCGGACGGGCCACTCGTGGCTGTCGTGTTTGCAAGTCAGTCCGAGTTTGCAAATTACTGTCGTCGAGATGACGTCGCCTGGTCTGATGGACTGCGTGGCTATTATTCCCTGCGATCCAACCGTGTGATTTTGTTTGATGATCCTGTTCTGTTTCAGAATGCATCAGTATCGTCAAACAGAGCCGGTGAAGGACGCGGCACGGCAGCTGTCATATATCCGGGACTTCGCCCAGAGTTTCAGTCGATGATCTCCGGGACTGCCGCTGACACTGTGATTCATGAAACGACGCATCAGGTCGGATTCAATATTGGAATTCACTCCCGGCTGGGAGGCACGCCTCAGTGGATCATCGAAGGACTGGCAACCGTTCTGGAAGCGCCTGGAATGCGACGTCGTTCCGCAGCTCATACTCTGTCGGATCGAATCAACTCAGAGCGACTGGACTGGTTTCGGACAGAGTACCAGCCTCGAAGAAAACTGGGCGATCTGGCGACATTGATCGCATCTGACGAACCATTTCAGCGTTCAGTGCTGGACACCTATTCTCACGCCTGGGCGTTCACGTTCTTCCTGACCGACAATCCAGTCCGATCACGTCAGTTCATGACCTTCATACAGCGTTCAGAGCAGCAGACAGCCGGTGTTGCCGTTTCTGCAGAGGACCGTCTGAAGTTGTTTCAGGAAGTCTTTGGCGATATAGCTCGCGTGGAAGTCGATTTTCAGCGATGGATGGACCGTTTGGAATAGCCAATCGACCGGCTGGAATCATGACTTCCTGAAGCTGTCAGGCGGCCACTTCCTGTCCTTTTCGATGACTCGCTTCCAGTTCCGCGAACACAAGAGCGCCGCGAACAACTGCAAGATCGGGATCCTGAGCGGTTCGGATTGAGAGTAGTCGGTCTGCCAGTTCGTGCTCAATCAGTCGTTCCGTCAGGAGGTTTGCAAAACCTGTCGTACGTGTTGGGCCTCCTGCAAGCATGACTGCAAGTCGTTGAGTTCCAAGAGCAGACACAATCGACGGTTGTTTGAGCATCTGTGAAATCGAACGCGTGATGCGGTCCATGACCACTGCATAGAGCCTGGCAAAAGTCTGTTCACGGTCACCCATCGGATGACGGATGCTCACCATGGAAGTTTGTTTCCAGCTTCGGGCCGCTTCGAGATCGATGTAGCATTGGCCATCGCCGTCCCATGCATGCATCTTAAACTGTTTGGCAATTTCTGCGTCGATCCAGTTGCTGCCGAGGGGCAGCGTTGCAGACACCAGCGGAATGCCAAGACGTGAAATGCAGATCTCTGTGGTTTCGGCTCCCATCACCACTGCAATCCCGGTGAACGATGACTCAAGTCCGATCGCAAGGACAGCGGCTTCCGCAGAACCGACTTCGACTGGTTCGTATCCTTTCATTTCAATCAGGCGACTCAGGAATTCTCGATTCCGTCGTGATTGTTCCGAACGATCTTTGGAGCCCGGGACCGTAAAGGCACACAGGTTCATGGAGCCTTCGGGAGCCGGGAGTACAGCATTGACCAGGACATTCAGCATCTGTCGTGCGGGAGGATCGTCAATGGGAACAATTCCGTCGGACAGCAGAGGCGTCGATGGCAGTCGGCTGAGCCATTTCACCTGATTGATTTGATTACCAAGTATCGCCAGCGAGTTATCACAGGTGGCGATGCTGATGGACTGTTCCTCGAGAAGCTGCCGATGTTTCTCTGTGTTCGGGATCAGCGCGTACTCGGCTCGCTCGGCGTAAACTGAGAGCCTGTCTCTGTGTGCCGGATTGCGGAAGGCGGATCGAATCCAACAGGTTCCGAAGTCAATGGCGGTAATCATCATTCGCCCTGTTCATTGAGTTGATTGAGTGCACGATCCAGACTGGCTCGGTGCCGTTTTGGTGCAGGCGAGTTCTCTGTCTGAGGAAGTGCATCAGTATGTTCATTGGCTGGCGGTGCAGATGTGACCGCAGCTGGCTCTGTTCGACGTCGCTCGGTGGCCATTGACATATGAGGTCCGGCCAGCTGAGTGTGTGCCTGATCAACTCGTAGACGCCTCGGTCCTGCCGCGTTTCCAAACAGTGCAATTCGAAGAGGCAGCTGAGCTTCGCACAAATCTACAGGAAGTCTGTTTTCAATCAGGTCGTTCAGATCGCCAAAGATCGGGCCATCAATCTCAGAAGACTCTGTTGCCTCAGGAGCCGCTGCATCATCAGTGTGATGTTCGTGATTCATTTCATGTGTCGCTTCCATGAGCATCGAGACCGGGGCAATGATGTCGATCCGTTGTTCGACATTGTGAATCGGTGTTGCGGATTCCACAGTCTCTAACGTGTTGAAGATGGTTGTTTCAGAGGTCAGGCCGGATGAAATTCCGGGTTTAGGCTGTGTGGCCTGAATTTCATCCACAATGACACGCCAGTCTTTTGCACGCCATTCATGTGAAGCAACCAGCGGAACGACAGGTGTTGTGATTGTCACCGTCGGAGCAACCGGTGCCATCTTCACGTCCAATGGTTCGGTCTCGGGAGCGGTATGCACGGGTTCTGTCAGAACATTTCCAGCCAGACTTTCGACAGCGACATCGGTAAGGTGGTCGGAGGTGACCTGAGCGCGTTCCAGCTGTTTGAGTTCTGCTTCAGATTTGATCCAGCCCGCAATATTCAGTCCACCCGCGATGAACAGGCCTGCCACAAAAGCCAGATTCCAGACATTCAATGAAGAGGCTTCTTCTGCGACAGGGATTTCTTCCGGAGGGAGTGGAGCAGATTCTTCAAAGTCTGCCGGCATCGGGCCAAAGACCTCAAAGCTGTCGTTCGCACTGACATCGCGGGAGTTCGTTTCGGAATTGGCTGGCGCCGAATCGGATTGAGATCTGTGGGTGGAATCCGACACCGCGAGTTCCGGAAGCAGAGTCTCGGGATTCGATTGCTGCGGCAATCCATGGCCCTCTTCCTCCTGAGTCTGAATCAGGGATGCGGAAGAATCGGAAACATCACCATAGTCGGCCGAAACGCCGGATGGCTGTTGGGGAGTCTCAGGAATCTGAGGTGGCTGCACCTGTTCCTGTGACATCATGAACGCAGAGTTTACCGTCCCGGATACCTGCACCGCGGAGACCTGGCTGACGGAACCATTCCATTCTGAGACCATCGGACGAAATTGCTTCTGTCCATCGTTTGCAGAAGTGATGTGGTCAGTTTGCGAGGGAGTCGGGGTCGCGAGTTTCAGAACATCGCCATGTTCGACGGGCTCGAAGGCTGTGAGTGCCTTCGCCTGAGAACGGCCGGGATGAAACGACAGTCGGCGTAGTTGCGAAGCGACTTCAGTCGGCAGCTGATTGACTGCGAGAACATCACCAATGCGTACTTTTTGATTTTCTGATGCTCGAAGTGACAGCACAACGGGCTTTTTCCCCGCCAGAAGAACTGCATTGGGGGCGACTTGCTGATCGGGCAGAGACTGAGCCTGTACAATCAGAATGTCTCCGGGAAGTACGGGAGGACCAGATTCGCCGGAAGATCGGGACACAAATTGTGTCCAGTGGGTTTCGGCCTGGCCAGGACGAACAATCATGACGATCAGAGATTCCGCGGCCGGACCGGCGGAGAGTACAGCTTGCTGGAGACTAATGGGCTGGTTTAACGGTATCAAGTAGTTGGCAGGCTGCACAACGTCGCCCGCAACAGTAAATTCCTCCGTCACTGAATCTCCTGCCACTGCAGGGATGAAAAGTGCGAAAGAATCTGGCCCTGCGAGTGAAACAGACTGCAGAGAAAACTGCGCAACCAGGCAGGCTGTCGTAAGAAAGAGCAGTCTTCTGAGCCGTTCCATGGCTACAAACCTCATGCCTGCTGAATGATGGCCGTCACTGGCCTTCGATACTGGTGGCCACTCGATGGTTGGCCTTCTACAAACTCTGTTTCGGCAGAATCTGCGCAATGCACCACTGCAACAGAAAGTCTGCCATCATCACCATCGGCATTCAGATGTCGTCACATCATGTGTTTCCACAGGACGAACACAGTCTGCGCAAACTGCCGGACTTAAACCTGCTACTTTCGCGGATAGCCCTTGAAGAGTCGGCGTTCGATCCGCGGGCTATAGGGTGTCCATGGCGATTGAGTGTTTGGGTCGTCGGCGATCGTTCGCGTGAATTCGTGGAGTTTTGCGTCGAGATTGTCAATCAGGTGCAGAGCAATCGCCTCGGGGGTCATGGGAACTCTGGGACTTCCGAAATCGAGAGTTCCATGATGGCTAAGGATCATGTGTTTAAGGCGGAGAACATCTTCCGGCAGAATCTGCTGGCCACCAGGACGGGACCGGGCGATGAGCAGTTTTTCGTTCAGGATTTCAATCGCGATGTTCATATGTCCGAGGAGTTGACCTTCGTCGGTGTATGACAGCGTTGGGTCCCAGCAGAGTTCGCGGATCTTTCCAAGATCGTGAAGCAGTACACCCAGCAACAGAAGGTCGCGATTGAGAGATGGGTACAATTCTGAGATGCGATCGGCGACTTCGGCCATTCCAACGATATGTTCGATCAATCCACCCTGATAAGCGTGATGGGCTTTGACACCGGCAGGAGCCGCACAAAGGTCATCGACGAGTGACGGATCTTCGAGAATGCATTCGGCGAGCAGTTTCAGTGGAGCGGATTCGAGGGAATCCATGAGTTCTTTAAGTCTCGTCAGGAGTGGTCCGACGTTCGCCTGTGGTTTCACAAGGAATTCTTCGGGATCAACCTCAGATTCGGGCGCAGAATCCATCTGCACAACAATCATCTGGAGTCCGCCCTGGAAGACCTGAACCTTGCCCCGAACCCTGACATAGTCGCCCGCTGAGATGTGCTGGACAGAATCTTCAGCCACATTCCACATCAGACCGCTGATCACGCCTGTTCGATCACGGAGGGTGGCCAGCAGGTAGAGGTTTGCGTTCCGGTTTGCCCGCAGCTGTTTATCGGCCAGCAGGAAAATCTGATTGACGTTGTCCCCGTCCTTGAGTTCTTTGACAAAAGTTCGAGGCATTCGGGAGTCCAGTGAAGAGAGCCGGGGGGAGACAACGTTGAGCCAGTACCGAATTGAGCCAAAACCGAGTTCGGGGCGGCGGATTCTAAGAACCGAGAGAACCTCGAACAACCGCATGGCCAATTTTCCGGCTGGAAGGACGATTTTGGGAGCCGGTTTCGTTCGTGCCTGTCCGCGGGCGGCTGATTGCCGGTGAACTGGGAAACGGAGGTTTGCTGAATCGCAGGCTTTGCTAGAATCCCGCCGGTTTGCCAGAGTTCACGACTTCTGGTTGTTTGTCAGTTCGGTGTTCAATCTCGCAATTCTCATTCAGGGTCACCCATGCGCTGGTCTCAGACATTTATTCCCACCATGAAGGAAGTTCCTGCCGAGGCTGAAGTTCCCAGCCATCAACTGATGCTGCGAGCGGGTCTGATTCGTCAGTTAATGGCAGGCGCATACACATACCTGCCGCTTGGATACCGATCGGTTCGCAAGGTCTCCGAAATTGTGCGTCAGGAAATGGATCGAGCGGGAGCTGTCGAACTGTTTATGCCCGCGCTCCAGCCGATTGAGATCTTTGAACGAACGGGTCGCCGGGAAGCCTTTGGAAACGTGCTGTTTAACTTCGAAGTAAAGCGAGGAGACCGTAAGCTGCATTTTGCACTCGGCCCAACTCACGAAGAAGTGATCACCGATTTGATGGCTCGCCATATCAGCAGCTATCGCCAGCTGCCAATCACGCTCTATCAGATTCAGACAAAGTTCCGAAACGAAGAGCGTCCGAGATTTGGTGTTCTGAGGACCAGCGAATTCATCATGAAGGATGCGTACAGTTTCGGGTCTTCGCTGGAGCAGCTCAACGCGGCCTACGATGCCATGTACAATGCCTATTGTAAAATCTTTCAGAGATGTGGGCTGAAGTATCTTCCGGTTGAAGCAGAAAGCGGCCCGATCGGAGGAGACGCTTCTCATGAATTCATGGTGCCTGCGTCCAATGGAGAAGATTTTGTTGTGCATTGTCCCGCCTGCGGCTACGCGGCCAATCAGGAACGTGCGGAAACCGGCCGCAGTTCGAAGGTCCCTGCCCCGGTTGATGGTTCTGCGGCACCTGTGAAAGTCGATACTCCCAATGCGGGAAGCATCGATCAGGTCAGCCGATTGCTGAAGTCGGCCGCGACGTCGTTTATTAAGACTCTGATTTATAAGGCAGACGGTCAGCCTGTGGCTGTGCTGCTGCGAGGTGATCACACTGCAAATGAAGGAAAGATTCGCCGAGCGTCCGGCGCTGCATCTGTAGAGCTTGCCGATGAAGCCACCATTCTGGCTGCAACGGGCGCTCCTGTTGGATTCGCTGGTCCAGTCGGGATCAAGTGTCGGGTGCTCGTCGATCACGATGTTGCGCTGATTGAAAAGGCCATTGTCGGGGCCAACGAAAAGGACGCACATCTGACGGGTGTGGTTCCGGGAACTCATTTTCAGTTCTCCGAGACCTTTGACCTGCGAAATGCGGAAGCAGGTGACAGCTGTCCTCGCTGTGGCAGGAATCTGGAAATTGTTCACGGAATTGAAGTCGGGCACGTCTTCAAACTGGGTACGAAGTACAGCGTCTCCATGGAAGCGAAGTACGTTGATGCTCAGGAACAGTCGCATCCGATCATCATGGGTTGTTACGGCATCGGTGTGACTCGTGTTGTCGCATCGGTTGTGGAAACCTGTCATGACGAAAACGGAATTATCTGGCCATTGTCGATTGCTCCGTATTCCGTTGAAGTGATCCCATTGAATGTCACTGACCCGGAAGTGATGAAGATCAGCAATGGAATTTACGATGAACTGATTTCATCAGGAATCGACGTCCTGATGGATGACCGCGATCAACGTCCTGGCTTTAAGTTCAAGGATGCCGATCTGATCGGGATTCCTCTGCGTGTGACGATTGGGGGCAAAGGGCTTGCAGAAGGTATCGCTGAGATCAAATGGCGGACAGATTCCGAAGCCAAAAAAGTGCCGCTTGCGGATGTCATCGGTTACGTCAAAGACCTGATTGCCGAAAAACAGATGTCGTAACAGCAGCCGGCACATTCCATGTGCCGTCCCCAAAGTAGCAGGCACATTCCATGTGCCGTCCGCGCCATGGTGGTGCGATTTGTACGACTCGCAGTTGAATCCTTTTCCTGCCACAGAGGTTTCTACGGCGAGTCGCATAAATTGTATGGTGCTGTCGTTTTGCGCAGCGAAGATGGCGATGAGTTGAATCCGGCTGCATTCAGCGCGTAGCCAGTGCGATTGGTAACCACGGGACACACCGAACAAACGGAAACCCATTCACCGAAGACCAGCGCCCTCCACACGTCCAGTCTTTAAACACTTGCTCCATTCTTCGAACTGAACTGAGTTGCGGCTGAGCGAAGCGAATCCGCGCTGGTTTTTTGGTGGCGTAGATTGCGCGTTTGCGGACGGCATTCGGAGAATGCCTGCTACTTTTAAATCCCGAGACCGGCGAGTCCGTCAGTGATGCGTTCGATGAGACCGCCGAGCTGAGGATGTCGGACTTCGAACTCGATTGCCGCTTCGCGTAGGCGTTCTGAGAGGGACTGATCGGAATCAGCGATTTCCGGAGCAGAATCTGAATCCAGGACTTTCTGAATATCGGCCGTCAGAGTCTGCAGGAGCTTCATCGTTTCTGAATCGATGTTCTGAGCCCCTGCAAGTTCCTTGTGCAGCGTTTGCAGTGTTTTGATCAGTTCATCGCGGTTCATTGATTGACTCCCGGCTGTGCACTCAAGATTCTTTGCATACAAGGATAGTATTGGCCGAGCTGAATGAAAACACCAGTGTGCAGAAGTATCTGTTTGTTAAAGTGTCAGCCGACAATCAACCGCCGGCAGTTCAGCAACCTGTATTCTTGATAGATAACATTCCGCAAAGAGCGAGGACCGCGTGATGCAGCCAGGATTTCGTCAGAGACTGAGACAGTGTGAACCACTTTTGGGAACGATGGTCACATTACCGTCGCCAGCGACCGCGGAAGTGTTATCGGAAATCGGCTTTGACTGGCTTTTTGTGGATGCGGAGCACGGCGCGCTGACCATTCCTGACATTCAGGGAATTCTGCAGGCGGTCGGTGGAAAGGCCGCATGTCTTGTCCGGGTCGGTTCCTGCAACGAAGCCGAGATCAAGCGTGTGCTGGACGTGGGGGCTCAGGGCGTGATCGTTCCGCAGGTGAACAGCGCGGAGCAGGCTGCGGAGGTGGTTCGGTATGCTCGATATGCTCCTGAAGGCAATCGAGGCGTTGGACTTGCTCGCGCTCATGGCTACGGCTTTCGCTTTGCCGAATATGTTCAATCCGCGAATGAGCAGATTTCTGTGGTTGTTCAGGCTGAACATCGGCTGGCGGTTGAAAACATAGAAGAAATCGTGGCCGTACCAGGTGTCGACGCTGTCTTGCTTGGTCCATATGACCTTTCGGCGAGCTACAACAAGATGGGGCAGATTGACGATCCGGAAGTGATTGCAGCCATCAATCGAGTGACAGAGGTTTGTCGGAAAGCCGGAATGCCGCTGGGCTACTTTGGTGTCACCGCCGAAGCGGTGAAGCCCTGGCAAACCCAGGGCTATTCACTTCTTGTTGCGGGGGTTGATATCTTGTATGTCGGTCAGGGAGCCAGAAGGATGTTGAAAGACCTAAAGACTCAGACAGACACTTAACCGATCCCCGGGACCGGGAACGAACGAGCAAACTCAGCAATTTCCTTGCGGACTTTTTCGAGTTGTGCATCATCGGATGCACCTCGAAGAGCCGTCAGGATCCACTGCCCTACCCTCTTCATTTCGTCGGTCTTCATGCCTCGGGTGGTCAGAGCCGCGGTGCCGATTCGGACACCGCTGGGGTCCATGGGCTTTCGCTGATCGTAAGGGATCATGTTCTTGTTGACGGTGATACCCGCTTTGTCGAGCGCCTTTTCGGCAATGCTTCCGGACAGTTGAATTGCCGTGACATCGCACATCATGAGATGATTGTCGGTACCGCCGGAAACGAGCCGAAGTCCGCCGGCAAGCAGAGTCTCTGCGAGAACACGAGCGTTATTAACAACCTGTTGAGCATATACCTTAAAGTCCGGCTGCAGAGCTTCTCCGAAACAGACTGCCTTTGCAGCGATGATGTGCATCAGAGGCCCTCCCTGCATTCCAGGAAACACACTTCGATCGAGGTCTTTGGCGTATTGTTCACGACAAAGAACAAAACCAGACCGAGGGCCTCGGAGAGTCTTGTGAGATGTCGACGTGACGAAGTCCGCGACCGGGACGGGGCTGTTATGAACACCCCCGGCAACGAGCCCTGCATAGTGAGCCATATCAACCATCAGCAGAGCGCCGTTCTGACGAGCGATATCCGCAAACTTTGCATGATCGATTTCACGCGGATAAGCGCTGGCGCCTGCGATGATCAGCTTCGGTTTGTGTTCTTTCGCGAGCTGAGCCACCTGATCAAAGTCAATTCGATGATCATCTTTTCGAACGCCGTAATGAACGGTCTTGTAGAGCTTGCCGCTGAAATTGAGATGCATGCCATGAGTAAGGTGACCTCCATGGGACAGGTCCATCGCCAGGATTGTGTCGCCAGGATTGAGCACAGTAAAATAGACGGCCATGTTGGCCTGAGATCCGGCATGCGGCTGAACGTTCGCGTGTTCAGCGCCGAACAATTGACGGACTCGATCCCGAGCGATCGATTCAACTGTGTCAACATGTTCGCAGCCGCCGTAATACCGTTTGCCTGGATACCCTTCGGCATACTTGTTGGTCAGCACCGTTCCAGCCGCTTCCATAATTGCTGCGCTGGTATAGTTTTCGGACGCAATCAGTTCCAGGCCATCGGTTTGCCGAGTTCGTTCGTGGCAAATGGCTTCCCAGATGGTTGGGTCGGAGGTCTGAAGGCGAGACATAGCTGGAAGGTCCTCAATATCGATGGTTGTCGAGCATAAAACGAAAAATCCGAGAGCAATTTTCCCAAATCTCCCGAACCCCCTGTTCGGAAGATCTTTCCGTTCAGGACGCTGAATTCTGTCTCTTATAGCAGTAGATGGTCTGATTGCTACCCTTCACTTGTTTTCGACGGTATCTTCGAACGAAACAGCCGGGGGTTTCCCGACTCAGGTTCCCTGTTTCTGCAAAGCGAGAGCCTCTTTTGTGACTTCACACGATTCGGAAGATTTGACGCAAGTAGATTCGCATCAAATGCTTGCGGAGATTTCGATCCCCGTTGCCGGGAATTCGCTCCCATTGACTGGAGAGTGTGTCGCATTTACAGGAACGCTCGCCTCGATGACGCACCGAGAAGCCTTTCGACTGGTGGATCAGTTTGGAGGTCGAGCAATTCAGTCGGTTTCCAGTGCAACCACAATGTTGGTGATTGGAGAAGAAGGCTGGCCTTTGGAGGCGGACGGGGCAACGTCTCAGAAACTTCGTCAGTCACTTCAATTGCTGGCGGACGGAAGTGAGATTCGGGTCGTTGCGGAGTCAGACTGGCTGCACTTGCTGGGATTGAATGAACGGCGGGAAGAGATTCAGAAGGCTTATACTCCGGCGATGTTGTCGAGGCTGCTGGACATTCCAGTTCGCCTGATTCGACGCTGGGCTCGGCTGGGTTTGATTCGCCCTGTGCGTCGTGTTTGTCGTCTGCCGTACTTCGATTATCGGGAAGTTGCCAGTGCAAGACGGCTCGCTTCATTGCTTGATCAGGGAGTTTCCCCGCAGACGATTGAGAAGAGTCTTGCGGAGCTTGGACAGACTTTAGCGGGGACCGATCGCTCTTTGGCTCAACTCACAATTCTCGTACAGGATGAAAATGTACTGCTGCGTGATGCCTATGGAGTGATTCATCCGCAAACAGGGCAGAGGCTTCTGGACTTTGATGGAGCTGCCAGCCCGTTGTCGGTCGTGAACCCTCCGGCGGATGTGAATCCGGACGGAGAACAGATGGATCGTATTCACGGTAAGGGAGAGATGGAGTTGAATTCGACAGCGATTCAAAGTTCTGAAACGGATTCAGACGAAGGGCCCATTTCAATTTCGATCACCGAAGCTCGGCTTCAACAGGGTGATCGGCGAATGAAGGACTGGAACGCCGACGAGTGGTTTCACGAAGGTTGTCGACTTGCTGAAGAATCGGAATTTGAATCGGCCGTGAATGCGTTTCGAAATTCAATGAGCCTGTTGGTTTCCGAACAGTTCCTGCTTCGAGAAGATGAGTTTGGAGGACCTGCGGAACGAGCTGTGTTTCCTGACCCGGCGGAAGTCAACTTTCATCTGGCAGATTCGCTTTACCGAATTGGCCGCCGCGATGCAGCCATTGAACGATATCACAGTGCGATCGAGTTTGCTCCCGATTTCATCGAAGCGTGGACTCAGCTGGGTTGCCTTCAATCCGAAGCCGGATTGCTGGATGCGGCTGAAGAATCGCTTGTAACTGCGATCTCCATTCATCGAGCGAATCCGGATGCCCTGCTGCATTATGCTCAACTGCTGGAACAGATGGAGCGGCTGGATGAAGCCGGCACGTACTGGCAGCAGTATCTGCAGCACGACAGTCGCGGCCCATGGGCAGAACACGCAAGAATTCGTCTGGAACAAATTCAACAGGGCGTCCCTGCCCGTCCCGCGTTGCACTAAGTAGGATGGGCATTCCTGCCCGTCCCAGACCGCTTCAAGTACTGCTGCCGCGGCGCAGGGAAGTGCTCACTAAGTAGGATGTGAATTCCTGCCCGTCCCATCCCGCTTCAAGTACTACTGCGGCGGCGCAGGGAAGTGCTCGCTAAGTAGGATGGGCATTCCTGCCCGTCCCGGCCCGCTTCAAGCACTACTGCCGCGGCGCAGGGAAGTGCTCGGGCAGGAATGCCCAAGCTACGACTTGTCCCAACCTGCTTCGAGTACTACTGCGGCGGCGCAGGGAAGTGCTCGGGCAGGAATGCCCAAGCTACATTTGCTTCGGTTACCGGACGACCTTCTGGAGAGTTGGAACCAGCTTACTGGTTTCGACGTTTGTGCTGATCACATTTGTCTGATTGTCGAGCACCCAGATGGAGGGCGTTTTGGAGATACCCCAGAAGCGGATCAAGGGGCTGTTCCATGAGCGTTGTTCCGGGTTCGTGAAGAAGATTTGCTGCCCGGGGAGTGAGTTCTGCTCCATGAATGCCTCAAGTTCAGTTTCGTCATCATCGAGAGGCACGCCAACCATTCGGAGGCGCGAGTCGGCGAGTTGCGTTCGAATCTTCTGGATCGCAGGCAGAACTTCTTTCGTAAAGTCTTCGTCTTCAGCAGACCAGAAGTAGATCAGTGTTGGGCGTCCGGAGAACTCGCTGACCGACACGAATCCGCCATCGATGGTCGGGCCTTCAAACTGAGTCAGGGGTTGACCGACAACTGCCATTCGGCGGAGTACGGCGACCGCTTCCTGACCCTGAGGAGATGTAGAGAACTTTTCGGCGAGAGTCGTGTAGCACAGTTTTGATTCGGTCATGAGGCGCCCGGACAATTCTGCATCAGTCGTTGCTAGAGCGTGAAGTTCGCAGCTTCGAGCGGCACCGAACAGAAGTGTTACGGCTCGTTTGTTTTGTTCCGGGAATCGGTCAGCGAATTCTCGGGCCCAGCGTGACAAGGTCTCGAACCAGACTGGCTGAGACTTTCCAAGGAGACCGGCCTTGGTGTGAGCGAGTCGAGCAAGCTGATAGACACCTTCGGCCGCCGCTGGAGATTTTGGGTCACGTTTTGAAAGTGCTTCGACATCTTCATGAAGCAGCTGGATGTCATCTTCAGTGCCAGTGAGTGCCATCTGGAAGCGAGCTTCAAGCAATTGGCCGATTGCCTGATTGAACTGAGGTTCCCGGGCCTTGTCTTCCATCGTGAGACGCAGAACGTTGGTCGCCTTTTCGATGATCTCTTCGTTTCGCTGACGACGGATTTGCCTGGCGGTCTCAACATCGGCGGGGGCGGCTGCGACACGCAGTTGCTGGATTTCTCTCAGAATGCGAGTCACTTCGTCCTCGGCTGGCTTTGATTCCTTTGCCGCGGCATCCGGAGAGTTGCTGGCTGATGGTTCGTCTGATGTCGGCTGGTCGGTTATCGTTGCAGGACCTGGAATTGAGGCTGTCACTCGCGCCTGGGCAGATCCTGTTGAAGTTTCTGATGATCCGCTGCCAGTTTCGGTTTCGGTCCCGGTCTGAGCAGCCGGGGAACCTGAATCACTGCCGCAACCGGCCATTAGGCCAACCAGAGTTGTTGTCAGAAAAAGTCGTTTCAAATTCTGCATTTCCGTCCATCCTTGAAGACTTCTTTGGAGTCACCGCCATTTGACTCCGTCATTCGAGCGTTTTCTAGCCAAAACCGCCGATCAGGAAAATACGAGTCTGCCGGAATACCTCCGATCGTGATCAATGGCAGGGTTGGCGGAATGTTGCAATCAAAATCAGAATCGTTAGCCTCCGGAATCTCACCATCCCACTGAATCCCACCCCTTTTCTGAACGAGCGAGATACGATCCATGGGCAACACACCAGTTCCTGTCAGTGAACTGCGAGTCCTCGCGATTCATGCGCATCCGGACGATATCGAATTTCAATGTGCTGGTACTCTGCTTCGGCTGCGTAAACTGGGGTGCCAGATTTCAGTTGCAACCATGACTCCAGGGGACGGAGGCAGCGCAGAGCATAGTGCGGAGGAAATTGCAGCGATTCGTCGGTTGGAAGCGAAAGCAGCGGCAGACATCCTGGGGGCCGAATATACGTGCCTTGAGTTTCGTGACCTGTCAATTTGCTTCGACAACGATAGCCGTCATCGGGTGACAGAATTTGTCCGCCGGAAACAGCCACACCTGATTTTAACGGCCCCACCGGTTGACTATATGCATGATCACGAGATCACAAGTGCACTGGTTCGGGATGCCTGTTTTAATGCGTCCGTGCCCAACTACAAGACCTGTCAATGGGACCCTGCCCCGCCAACAGTCCGGATTCCGTGGCTGTATTATGTAGATGCTGTCGAGGGCATGGATCACTTCGGCAATCGTCAGTCTGTCGACTTTATCGTGGATGTCACCAATGAGTTTGCTGAGAAACATCGGGCGGTCGCCTGCCATGCAAGTCAGCGAGAATGGCTGCGTCGGCAGCATGGAATTGACGAATATATGGATGCCAGTGAACGCTGGAGTCGGCAGCGAGGCCACGAAATCGGGGTGACTCACGGAGAGGCATTCCGCCAATATAAGGGCCACCCGCATCCGTCGAGTAACCTTCTTGGTGAGCTGCTGGGAGTTTGACCCGTGTCTTGATACCCGTGGCTGGGAGACCGTCAAAATAGCTGGCGTTCATTTTTTGCGTATGCTATATTTTCTGTCGTTGACTCAACTTTTTGGCCCTTTTTCCCCTGAAACGGTTGTCCCATGTCCAATCATGCTACCCACACTGCCGAACACGCATCCGACGCCCATGCAGCGACGGCTCCACTGTTTAGCGCCGTGGAGATTGAGCAGTTTGAGGCAGATGATGTGACGGCCGGTCGAGCGATTGGGAAGATGCTGTCAAGTTTGTTTCTGTACACAGTGATCGTGATGTCACTGGTGAGCTGGTGGACCTATCGAACGGTGAACGGTCCTGCTGCCGCAAGTGATGCAGCCCCTGCCGAATCTCACTAACCAAACCGTAAGTAGCTTGGGCATTCCTGCCCGAGCCGTCCCCTGCCCCTTTTTTGTAGCTTGGGCATTCTTGCCCGAGCCATCCCTGCCCCTTTTCTGTAGCTTGGGCATTCCTGCCCGAGCCGCCCCTGCCCCTTTTTTGTAGCTTGGGCATTCTTGCCCGAGCCATCCCTGCGCTTTACCATGACGTCGACGGGCAAGAATGCCCATCCTACTTAGCGCAGCGCGAGACGGGCAAGAATGCCCATCCTACTTAGTGCAGCGCGAGACGGGCAAGAATGCCCATCCTACTTAGTGCAGCGCGAGACGGGCAGGAATGCCCATCCTACTTAGTGCAGCGCGAGACGGGCAGGAATGCCCATCCTACGATTTGGGGCGTTGAAATTTTGGGCAGGTTCGCTGCGCGCTACATGAAATTGGATTGCAAGTTCTGCCTGAATCTTCAACAATTGACTACAGAACATTTGTCACCCCTGAGGAAATCTTTGGCGCTCGCGACTTTCAGCATGATGAACAGGTCCTCAGGCGATAAATCAGTTTTTTTGGCTAAAAAGTCAGTGTTTTTCGCCATCCACGGTTAATGAACAGCGAAAAATGCTGGTCCATTCTTCGTTTCTTCACGTCAGCCTGTAAACCTGTTTACTCTTCTGGCATCGGTTTTGCACAGAGAGAAAACAGAAGGCGCATGAAACGCAGAGTTGCTGCGGTTTCAGTTGCGTCAGAGGGATTGTGCCTCGATCTGATCGAGGTTTCACTGAAAAAACGCAGGTGGTACACACATGATCCGCGCAATTGCAGAAGCACCGGTGTCCGGACGGGACTTCGAGTCGACTCGGCCAGAGAACCGTCTCCGGCCTGAAAAACACGAAAGATCATTCATGGTGGGAAACAACAAGAAGCCATCGTTGACGAAGCGTCAGCGAGAGATTTACGAGTTTCTGCGCGAGAAGATTATTAATCGAGGCTACGGTCCAACAGTTCGAGAAATCGGGCTGCATTTCAATATTCGCTCCCCCAACGGAGTAATGTGTCACCTGAAGGCCCTCGAGCGTAAGGGCCTGATCAGCCGCGAGCAGAACATGTCGCGAGCGATCCAGTTGTCGGATGCACCTCAGAACCGATTGAGTGTTCCTTTGATGGGAACGGCGGTTTCGGGTCGACCCGTGCAGCCAAGCGTATCCTCAGGTGAGGAGCATGTTTCATTCAACTCGGTGTTCGAAGGTAACGATATTTGCTGCCTCAGAGTTGAAGGCCACGGATTTAACGCATTGAATATTTCCGACGGGGATTTTCTTGTCCTGAATCGGGAAGCGCCAATGCAGCCAGGTTCAATGGTTGCAGCTCTGGACGATCGTCACTGCGTGGTGATCTGTACGGTTCAGGATGGGAACAGCCACCTGATTCCTGCGATCCCGGGATCGTATTCGTCTGTGACTCGCCAGGTACTCGGAGTAATCTCCGGTGTCGTGCGTAAATTCCGTGTTGCACCAAAGCCAGTGATTGAGCCGAATCCGCCGATCGGAGTTCAGTAGTAGTCCCTGTCGTTCAGTGATAGTCCCTGTTGTTCAGGAAAACTCCAGCCATTCAGCAGGACAAGCCGTTTACCCGGACAAGGACAAGCCGTTCATTCGGACAGGGACAAGATGGTCAGCCGGCGTGTCGATTACCTTCCAGGTCACGCTGGCTTTCATGTGAGAGCATTTTGTTTTGAGAAGCAGTTGTGTGTGACGACTGAGGCTGAGAGGTGCCTGAATCTCGGAAGGCTTCTATCTGACTCAGTCGGTTATACAGCGTTTTGAGAGCGATACCGAGCTCTTTGGCGGCTTTGGGCTTATCGCCTTCATATTTGTTGAGTGCATCGAGGATCATCTGCTGTTCCATTTCCCTCAGAGTTGTGATCTTTGGCTGGGGGACGATGGACAGCGTTGGTTTTTCGGGAACAGTTTCCGCGACTGATTTCGCCGGTTGATCCAGCTTGCCGAAGAGATTCTTTGTGACGCTTCGTGGAAGATCGGCGGGCAGGATCTTTTGTCCATCGGACAGAATGACCGCATGTTCGAGAACATTTGACAGTTCGCGAATGTTGCCTGACCAGTGATGAGTCTGCAGGACCTGAATGGTTTCCGCAGGCAGGAAGTCATCAGGAATTCGGTCCCGTTTCAGGTGCCGGGTGATGAGATGTCGGGCGAGTTGAGGAATATCATCCAGCCGTTCGCGAAGTGGTGGCAGATGAATCTCAAACGTGTTGACACGAAAGAAGAGGTCCTCTCGGAAGCTTCCTTCGGCAACCATGCTTTCGAGTTCTCGGTTTGTTGCGCACACGATTCTTACGTCGACATGGAATGGTTCATTTTCGCCAACTCGCCGGACTTCACCTGACTCAAGAAACCGGAGCAGTTTCACCTGCATGGATTTGTCGAGTTCACCGAGTTCGTCAAGAAACAGTGTGCCCCCGTTTGCAACTTCAAACAGACCAGTACGGGCAACATCCGCGCCGGTGAATGCGCCTTTTCGGTGGCCGAAGAATTCGCTTTCTACGAGATTTTCCGGGAGAGCACCGCAGTTGACAGCGACGAAAGGCTCATTTCGACGATCACTCATTTCGTGAATTCGCCGGGCGACCATTTCTTTGCCGGTTCCGGTTTCACCGAGGATCAGCACGGCCGAATCGGTCGGTGCGATTTTCTCAATAAGTTTGTGTACGCGCATCATTGGTGCGGAAGTGCCGATGAGATCAGATCGCCCTTCTGCGCGTTCGAGGCGGCTTTCGAGTGCGATCGCTTTATTCTGGAGTGCCTTCTTTTCGCCTATTCGATCCAGAACACTGGCAATTTCAAAGAGTGAAACAGGCTTTGGGAGAAAGTCATAAGCACCCATGCGGATACCGCGAATTGCGTCATCCATGCTGCCGTGGCCGGTGCTGATGACGTATTCAGTTTCCGGAGAATGCTGACGAAGGTGATCAATGACGTCCCAGCCGCTTCCGCCCGGCATTCGAAGATCGACGATCGCTGCGTCAAAGGTGTTGTTATTGATTGCTT
Source organism: Planctomyces sp. (assembly GCA_016795105.1). Classification (GTDB taxonomy): domain Bacteria; phylum Planctomycetota; class Planctomycetia; order Planctomycetales; family Planctomycetaceae; genus F1-80-MAGs062. The sequence continues at coordinate 24,595 of JAEUIH010000037.1, read as the reverse complement.
CGATCGCTGAACTGGCAGTCTGTCGAATTGTGGCCGTGTGGCCCATTCGAGGCAGTTCGGATCTCATAAGATCTGCAATGTTTTGTTCGTCATCGACAAACAGTACTCGCAGCGAAAAACGCTTCTTGGTCACAGCCTGCTCCATGGCTTTGTCAGTCGGCATCCCGCCGAATGTTTTCAGCAATCATTACGGAATGTGAAGTTAGCAGAATCTGCCGATCGAGGCAACGCGACTTTTTCCGATCTACTGGTGCTTGACCTTTCATGCGTGGCGTGAGATCCTGCCGTAAGGTATTATTTGATTTGAACTTGCGTGCATTTGACTCACTGCAATTTTGCACTTTTTCAGTTGACAGGAACTGTAGATGCAGCCTGTCCCACATCCCGCAGAAATACAGGCACAGACCGTCTTTGACGTCGAAGACATTTCCCGGGTTTACCGAATGGGTGATGTTGACGTTGTGGCTCTGCGAGGCGCCAGCCTGATTCTTCGAGAGCGGGAATTCGTTGTGCTGGTAGGACCTTCGGGAAGTGGTAAGTCGACCCTTCTCAATATTTTGGGGGGCCTCGATGTTCCAACGTCCGGCCGCGTGCTGTTTCGAGGTCAGGACCTTGCAAAAATGACGGAGCACGAACGGACATGGTTCCGACGACGAAGTGTTGGATTTGTGTTTCAGTTCTATAACCTGATTCCAAGTCTGACGGCACAGGAAAATGTTGCACTTGTCACGGACATTTGTGATTCCCCCATGAACCCTGCCGAGGCCCTGGACCTGGTTGGACTTGGAGATCGTCGCAGTCATTTTCCTTCGCAGATGTCGGGCGGAGAGCAGCAGCGAGTCGCGATTGCTCGAGCCGTTGCCCGTCGCCCCGCGGTTTTGTTGTGTGATGAGCCGACAGGCGCTCTGGATGTATCGACCGGAGTGCGCGTTCTCGATGTTATTGACCGCGTGAATCGGGAACTGGGGACACTCACTCTCGTGATCACTCACAATGCGGCCATCTCGGGGATGGCGGACCGTGTCATCACAATGTCGGATGGCCGAATTGCCGGAGATGTCCGCAACACCAGCAAACTGACTCCTCGGCAGATTGTGTGGTGACTGATGCGAACCCTGCAGCGAAAACTCTTCCGTGATCTCACATCAATGTGGGCTCAGGCTTTGGCCGTGAGCCTTGTGATGGCCAGCGGAATTGCGATCAGTGTGATGGCATGGAGTACGTTGCGGTCGTTATCGGTCACTCGGGATACCTACTACGATCGCTATCGGTTTGCTCATGTGTTTGCCAATATGCGGCGTGCTCCGGAGTGGGTAGCGGACGATGTGCGGTTGCTTGAAGGAGTTGCCGCTGTTGATACTCGAATCGTCCATGACGTCAATCTCATCGTGCCCGGAATTCAAGAGCCTGCTGTCGCCCGTCTGATCTCTTTGCCAGATCGGGGGCCGTCGAAGCTGAATCAAATCTATCTCCGACGTGGCCGATTGCCTCAACCGGGTTCAGAACTGGAAGTGCTCGTTGGTGAATCATTCGCTGTGGTTCATCGGCTTAATCCCGGAGATTCACTGGAGGCAATTCTCAACGGAAGACTCAGACGGCTTTTCATTGTGGGCGTGGCGCTCTCTCCGGAGTACGTACTGACCGTCAGAACCGGGGAAATGCTGCCGGATGCTCAGCGGTTTGGAGTCTTCTGGACTCTGCGGTCGACACTTGAAGCAGCTTTTGACAGTAAAGCGTCGTTCAATGACATCACAGTGCGATTGATGCCCGGGGCGCACGAGAAAGAAGTCATTCGTAAATTGGATCAGTTGCTCGATCCATGGGGCAATGTTGGCAGCTATGGGCGTGACGAACAGGTTTCTGCTCGATACGTCACTGACGAAATTCGTCAGCTGCAAGGCACTGGTACCTATGTGCCATTGGTTTTCATTTTTGTTTCTGCATTTCTCCTGAATATTGTGCTGTCGCGAGTGATTGGGACTCAGCGAGAGCAAATCGCTGCGCTGAAAGCCTTTGGTTACACCAGTCCGGAAATTGCCATCCACTATCTGCAGTTTGTGACCGTGATTGCCGTTGTGGGACTGTTGATTGGAGTTTTGGCGGGCGCATGGATGGGAAGTGGTTTGACACAAATCTATACAAGGTTTTATCGGTTCCCCTTCTTTTTCTTTGAGCTGGATGTCAGTTCCACACTGGTCGTGGGATGCACTTGTCTTGTGGCCGGCTATTTGGGATGTCTCAACTCTGTCTGGAAGGCGGTGCGGCTGCATCCAGCGGAGGCTATGCGTCCGGAGCCACCGGCTCGCTATCAGCTTTCGATCATCGAACCATTGAGTTCATTGATCTTCAGAGGCCAGGCAATGCGGATGATACTTCGAAACATTGAGCGTCGTCCGATGAAATCACTGATCAGTTGTGTGGGTATTGCATTAGCCACATCCGTGCTTGTCACAGGTAGTTTTGGATCCGATGCCCTTGAGTTTCTGGTCAGCTTTCAGTTCCACACGGTCCAGCGGGACGATGTGACTGTGACACTTTATGAACCATCAACCAGCGATGTGATCCATGAATTTGAGAAGATGTCCGGTGTGATTCGCGCTGAAGGATTTCGAGCATTGCCAGTTCGGCTGCGTTCGGGAGCACTCAGTCGACGACTGGCGCTGATGGGTTTATCGGATCGGCGAGAACTTCTGAAGCTTTATGATGATCGACAACAGGAAGTCTCTCTGCCTCCGCAGGGTTTGTTACTTTCGGAAGCTCTGGCCGCCCTGCTCGATGTTCAGGCTGGTGATACGGTGCAGGTTGAAGTCCTTGAGGGGCGTCGTCCCAACACAGAAATTCGGGTTGCCGGACTGATTCGTGACTATACGGGGACCAATGCCTACATCTCGGCCGCCGAGATGGATCGTGTGATGCAGGAGCAGTCTCGAGTGTCCGGAGTCTGGCTGCTTGTCGATTCGCATCATCAGGAGTCACTGTATACTTCACTAAAGCATACGCCCGCGATTGCGAGTGTTACGGTTCGTGAGGCCACGATTCAAAGCTTTTTGGACACGATTGCAGAGAATCAGTTGATACTTCGATCATTCAACGTTGCGTTTGCATGCATCATTGCTTTTGGAGTGGTCTACAATACTGCGAGGATTGCACTGGCGGAACGAAGTCGAGAGCTTGCGACACTTCGCGTGATCGGGTTTACGACTCGGGAAGTGGCTGTCATCCTGCTGGGAGAGCTGGCCGTTTTTGCTGCTGCTGCGATTCCCGCCGGGCTCGCGCTGGGAACTCTGTTTTCCTGGATGACGTCTCTGGCACTTCAGACAGAAATGTATCGGATTCCGCTGGTCATCAGCAGTCGCACGTACATGTTTTCTGCGATGGTCACAGTGATCGCTTCTGTTGTCTCCGGTATTGTTGTTGTCGTGCGTGTTGGGCAACTGGATATGATTGGCGTGTTGAAGAGTCGTGAGTAACTGAAACTGGCGAATGAATCATGAAGCGAATCGTCTGGATTGCTGGAACTCTCCTGTGTGTATTCGGAGTGTGGTGGTTGATGCAGCCATCGCCGGTAGCGGTCGATATTGTCAGTGTCTCTCGAGGACCGATGAGACTGGCTGTTCGCGAGGACGGGAGAACTCGTGTTCGGGAACGCTATGTGATTTCGACACCGGTTTCGGGACGGTTGCTCCGTATTGATCTTGAACCCGGCGATCCGGTCATTGGCACTGAGACGATGGTTGCCGTCATTCAGCCGACCGACCCACAACTGCTGGACCCCAGGGCCGTAGCCGAACTGAAAGCACGAGAACTGGCTGCAGAGGCTCGCCTTCAGCAGCTGGCACCAAAGAAGACAATCGCACGTGAAACGCTGGCACATGCGGAAGTTGAGTTGGCGCGAATCAGAAGTCTTCTTGAAGAGAAGGCGCTCGACAGGGGTTCTCTCGATGATGCCGAACTGGCGTTTGCCGTTGCTCAGAGTGAGTACGCAGATACAGAGTTCATGGAGCAGATAGCGACATTCGAACTTCAACAGGCTCAGGCGGCTCTGCTGCAGACGAGCGGCGAAGCGGATGACCCGCAGAAAGTTCAGTTTCCGATCAAAGCGCCAGTGTCCGGAACTGTGTTACGTGTCTTTCGGGAAAGTGCCACGGTTGTAGTGGCTGGTGAGCCACTGCTTGAAATCGGGGATGCTGGTGATCTGGAAGTTGAGGTTGACGTTCTTTCGTCCGATGCCGTTCGCGTTTCCCCAGGTGCAAACGTGCTGTTGGATGATTGGGGTGGTAATCATGTGATTTCCGGGCGAGTCCGTCGAATCGAACCTGCCGCGTTCACGAAAGTGTCAGCACTGGGTGTTGAAGAACAACGCGTGAACGTCATTGTTGATCTTCCGGACAAGACAGAACTGCATGGGCTGGGGGATGGGTATCGCGTCGAGGCATCGATTGAAATCTGGGCCGGCGAAAACGTACTGCAGGTTCCGGTTGGTGCACTGTTCCGGGACGCGGAGAAATCGTCGACCAGAGGTGATGCGGAAGCAGAATTGTCATGGACCGTGTATGCGGTCAGGCAGGGGCGAGCACAGCTTCAGCAGGTTCGAATCGGACATAGAAATGATGATACGGCCGAGGTTTTGGATGGATTATCTGAAGGAGATTCCGTAATTCTGCATCCGGGCGATCAGGTTCGTCAGGGTGCTGAGATTGAAGAACGTAAATCGGGAATTCCATGACAGAGACAATGCTTCGGAGTGCTGGCGAAAGCAGATCCTCACGGCTAGAATCCCCGCCCCGTGAGTTTTTCACTTTGTTTTTTGCAGTTCGTGCCGTCATCGCTGATTGTTTCAGGTGAGGCCGACTGCTTCAGGATTGTTCGATGAAAGCCATTGCTGTTCGTCCCGGTACTCCAAACAGTGTTCATCTTGCTCAACTACCTCGTCCTGCTGTTTCGGACATCGCCGACGGACGCGGTGTTCTTGTCAAAGTTCTCAAAGTGGGTGTTGACGCAACAGATCGGGAAATTAACGACGCTCTGTATGGCAATGCACCGTCAGGTTTTGATTTTCTGGTCATCGGCCACGAGTGTTTCGGGATTGTCGAGGCTGTTGGCGACAACGTTCGCAAGGTGAAACCAGGTGACTATGTCACATGCACAGTGCGACGCCCAGGACAGTCCATCTACGATCGGATTGGTCGATCCGACATCACCAGTGAAGAAGAATACTACGAGCGTGGTATCAACCTTCGACATGGATATTTGACGGAATACTTTGTCGACGACGAAGAGTTTATTGTTCGCGTACCAGTCGGGTTGAAGCATCTGCATGTACTTGCAGAACCTATGAGTTGCGCGGCCAAGGCCGTTGAGCAGGCATTTCTTGCTCAGAAGCGTCTGCAGGTTTGGGAACCGAAACGAGCCTGGGTAACCGGAGCCGGGCAGATTGGACTTTTGTCAACACTCATCCTGCGGCTGCGAGGCATGCAGGTGTTTACTCTGGCTCGCGGCCGCAAGCCGAACCTGAAGGCAGAAATCGCTGAAGGGTTTGGTTCAACTTACGTCAGCACGGCCGAAACCACCATGAAGGAACTGGCCGCAAAGCACGGAAAGCCGGATCTCATCATTGAAGCAACCGGAAGCAGCGCCATTGCATTTGAAGCAATGGAAGTGCTTGGACTGAATGGCTGCATTGTGTGGACGAGCATCACCGGCGGCCAACGCAGGATTGAAGTCCCGAGTGACTCGGTCAATCTGAACTGGGTGCTTGGCAACAAGATGCTGATCGGTTCTGTGAATGCAAACTTCCGTCATTTTGAGTCCGGAATTGCCGACCTTGCTCTCGGTGAGGTAACGTGGCCCGGTGTGATTCAGAAAATCCTGACAACACCCGTCAAGGGACTCGAGAACTACAAAGAAATGATGCGTCTGCTGGTCGAAGATCGGGATGCTCTGAAAGTGTACGTTGAAGTTGCTGAAGGATGACTTCAATAGTAGATCAATTGTCCTCAATTGATCATCGTGTTTGTTGCGATTCAAGCGGCAGTGGGAGGTGAACGATTGGGGACAATCGTTCTACAGTATACGACTCAGCAGGCTGACGACGTCTTCGGGAGCAACGAATAGAACGAGTCCTGCAATCATGATCCAGCTGAAAAACTGGAGATTCAGGATCAGGTCGAAGATCAGATGCAAGAGAATTCCGGAACCCAGAACCGGGTAACGGAATTCTCGAATCCAGATCAGGGTTCCCAGTGCAACCTCGGCAATCAGGGTGCCCCAGGTGGCGAAGCGGATTGTGCCGCGAGTCAGCATCCAGGCGGGAGGACGAAATCGGACGTACGATTCCACCCAGAGCGGGTACCATGCGGCCGTTCCGTCGCGCCAACGGCGACCTCTGAGCTTCCAGAATACGGTTCGCAGATAGACAATGCTCATTTGCAGTTGAATCAACCGTATTGGCCATGCTGCCACAAGGGGGAACTCTGCAAAGGTGTTCTCGGCCAGCCAGGAATCGACGGACACCGCAGCACTGGCATCACTGAAAATACTGAGGAACGTAAAGATCCTCAACAATGTGTCACCGCTGGAGAGAATAAACGTGTTTCGGTGGTGGATGGAGACAAGTGTCAGAAACGTGACGAGAGCGCTCAGGTGAAACAGATATCCAAACAGGAATCCCAAAGCCGAAGTGAGATGCACGGCAAGCAAAATACGAAATGAATTTGTGGAGTCCGGAAGAAAAGTCAGGATGCTGAACCGACGGTTTCCAAATTGCTCCCGCCAGCGTTTGGTATTCCATGCACCTGCTTCGCCGAAGTACTCCTCGGTCAGCGGGATCAACAGCACTGCATTGGTGACCAGAATTGATCCGGTCAAAATCCGAAACAGGACCAGCGAAGCACAGCACACCGGTGCATGGAAAAACTGATTCCACGCGGCAAGGATGTCAGACAGTGGCATCTGATGTGAGTTCCCTGTGCTGGTACTGATAGAAGCAGACCGAACGTGTCGGAGAATAAACGGTGTCTGCTCCGTATGGCTGAACGTATCGATAGTCTCGATAGAGCTCGATCGTTGTCACAGGACGAGTATGCTCGTTCGCCTGTCGTGCAAGGAACTGACACAGTGGTTCATACAGCACCGGATTCTGGCCAGAGACCACAGAATGTTGAAACTTGAAACTTCGAACATACAAACTGTTGACGAGTTTCTGGTCAGAGACCGGCCCCAGCGGTTCCCAGATTTCGATCGATCCATCTCCGAATGAAATGACCGCGCGTACCCAGCGTGAGATGTAGATGGGTTCCGGAGCAAACATTGCCCAGCCGTGCCAGAGTCCCATAAAGGCAAACGGCTCGCAGATTCTTCGCACAAATCGTTGAATGGGAAGATCGGCCGGATAGTCCCAGCCCCACATGAACACTGCAAAGACGACGATAAATATGTTGATGATCCAAACCTGCATAGCGAGTCCCGGAGTGAGTCTGTTTAGTTCTGTTGGGAAGCTGGTGTCTGAGGTGACTCCGGTAACGTCTGTCGTCGCAATGCTTCTTCCCGCTGTTTCCGCTCTTTAGCTTGACGTCTATACAAGAATTCTTGGCGGTCAATGCTTAGCACGGCCCATTCTTTCCATTGGTTGATGTCTTTCTTTGCTTCGTCTCGCGTCTCCCCATGTCGTTCTAACCAGTCGACCAGTCGAACATAGAAGTCAGCACGGCCAGGCAGAGCTGATCGAATGCTGTCTTCTTCCATGACAACGTTGTGAATCAGTCTTGTGTTATGTTGTTCGTGATATCTCCTGTAGTCTGCTCCATGTTTGAGCATCAAAAGAGCGATCTCGTATTGGCCGAGAAATGAAACGGCGTCATGGACGGGCGTCATACCGTATGTTGACACGACTTCCATGTTGGCCCCGAGATCGATCAGCAGCTGGATTCGTTCGTATCGCTGATTTGAGTTGGACTTGATGACAATCGAATAGAGAGTTGTGTTGTTTCGAGTGTCGAGAGTATTTGGGTCGCCGCCGTGGGCCATCACAGCTTCAAAGAAACCTGGAAATTCAGACTTTGCCGTCGCACTCACGATTGTCATTCCTTTCCAGAAGCCCGGCCCGAGTCCAAATTCATCTTCATATACAACATTGGGATCTGCACCACTCTCAAGCAGGTGCGTAAAGATCTCCAGCTTTCCGTCCATGAACGCCCACATCAGAGGGTTCATGTTCCCGGTACCCCGGTCGTTCACATCCGCGCCATCGGCAATGGCCTGACGGACTCGATCAAGGTCTTTTGCTTCGATTGCTTTACACAGTTCAATCGTCTTCGGATTGTGGAAATATCGATCAGCAACCCAGCCGATTCTCTGGTGGAGTGACGGTTTTGAGTCGACCTTTTCGTCAGCCGCTGTCAATCCGTTGATTACAGCGAACGTGATCAGGCAGAAGAAGACCGTGAATAACCGATGTGCGTGCTTCGAGATCGCTGAGCTGGAGTTCTGAAGTGAGGGGCTTAAATTCATGGGTTGATCCAGGATGCGGGACTGGACGACTGCGTCGACCTTTCGGTCGAACGCAGTTGTCCCTGTGAAAGAAGGTCTGTTCCAGCCTTTGGTTCGACGGGCGACCTACCTATAGAAACCTTCTCCATAGATGTCCCAGATGATCTTACCGTCGTTGTTGTGGCGAACAGTCAGACCGTAGAGGCACCAGCTCATTGTGTGCTGTTCTCCCATTTGAGGCAAAGCAGATGTCAGATAACTGATCGATTCATACGCGCTGGCTCCGTCGCGAAACATCTGTTGGAGTCGAGCGGCCGCAATTGGGCCATCGATTTCAAGCTGAGGATTCCATGGGGCAGCCAGTTCATGACGGGTTCCCAGGACCTGAGGCAGAGTTGTGATGTTGTCCTGCAGAAATGTGAGGATATCCCATTTCAGATGCCACGTGTGAATGAGGTCCTTGGACCGGTTCTGATAGTTTCCAATAATGTCAGGATAACGCTTTGTCGGATAGTTGTTGATGATAGAGTTCCAGTTGGTCAATGTGTTTACATGCAAACCTGCGGCATTGAACGTGTTTGCATTTAGCCCCCCTGCGACTGAAGCTGCACTAGCAAGACCTCCACCGAGTGAATGCCCTGTGACCCATACTCCGGAATGCTGAAGCTTTGGAATGCTCTTAAGGACAAAGCCAATCTCCATCGCTACAGAGTATTGACCATCGCCATAGCCGGCTCCCTGCCATCCATCCGTGAGCCAGTCTGAGTAGTTTTCAGTGCCGGCGAAGGCTACGACATATTCACCGCTGACAAAATCGCGATACATGGCGGCTTTGAAGCCACTGACATCAGGATACTCCAGCCATTTTCTGACTTCGGGGGAGACTCCGAGCTTTTGAAGTTCATCCAAGCTCAGTTTTTGCATGCCAAAATGTGGTAAGTCGGCTCGTTCATAGACGGCTTCAGCGAGAATACCGTGCCGGAGCACGCGTCCGCTGGTGGGTCTAAGTTCATGCACGAGATTCGGGAAGAAGGTGTCGGGTCTGACGATCAGGTACTTGACTTCGTCATAACCGACGACACGTCGTTGATTATCAACTCCCTCTCGTTCGACGGTGACTCGAATGCGGTCATCCGGTTTCCCTCGAGGGCCTTCAACGTCGGACTTAGTATCATGTCCTGTGGAGGCATAGATGGCGTCGATATACAGGAATCCATTGGTCCATCCGGCGGCCTTGAGTTCGGTGGCCGAGTAATTGCGGCCGGGTGTGATCAGATGGCCGCCAGCTTCGACAGGATATGGTCGAAGGATCACGTTTCCAATCTGAACTGTCCAGACTCGCATCAGGCCGGACAGGCCAGCGTTTTGAAAATCGAAGCGGATGAAATTACCTTCCGGCGGATCAAACACGTCGGGGTATGGATTGAAGACAACCGGTGTGAAGAGGATCCCGGGAGCGGTTGGGTAGACAAGTTTACCAATGCCGTATTCGTGGTCCTCAAGTTCTTCTTCCCACGCCGAACCATCAGGCGATGCAAAGTTCGAGTTGTTGTCGCTGTCGATATCAAGGTCGATATCCCAGAATCGGGCAGTGACAACGTCGTATTGGGCAGAGAATTTTGCACCGACTGTGGAATGAAACATCAATTGAATCTGCGGGCTGCCAGTTCTGATGCCGTCGAAGTAAAGTTCCGGCACAACTGACATACTGAATTGTGTTTGCCCAGAGCGAATTGGGTCGTACATCGAGATGTTACCGACTTTTCGAGCCTGCCAGATACGAACGATGGATTCATCGAATTCGAGGGTAAAGTATCCGCTGAAGGATTTCAGTCGAGTACTGTTGAGGAGATGTCGGAACTCCAGGCGTCCTACGTCGTTTTCGCGGACATCGCCTGAGTAGGGTTCTGAATCATCCGGGACGCCGTTTTCATTGTCGTCATCCCGATTGACACGAAGATCGGCCCCGGGCTGGTCTTCACGGTCTTCGTCAAGTGTGATTCCTTCCATGCCGCGAATGTCGAGGTCTGCGGTTTTGTCGACAATGCTGATTTGCGACGATGAGCTGGCGGTCACTGCGTATCCGGGGCCTTCTTCCACGGTTGCGATGACGAGTTCAGGTTCTTCGAAGTCGGTGTCGGGGCGAGAAATGACCTTCACGTGGACAGATTCTTCAAACATGGGAAACTGAACCAGCAGTCTGTCCCCGCTCTGGAAGACGTTTTCCCCAATAATGATATAGTCATCCAGCGGTTTTGCAGTGCCAGAGAGTCGCATGGAGACATTGAGGCTGTCGTGAATGAGGCTGCGAGTTACGATGAATTCCGCTTCGTCGAGTTTTGTTCCCTGATATGGGCCTTCCCAGGCTTCAGGATCTGCGGCACGGACTGTGACCCGGTTTCTGGTTGCTCCACCAGTTTCTCCACCACCAACCGCCCCGCCGCCCGTGTCACCCAAATCTGTCCCGCCCCAGCCACCTCCATAGTCGGCTGGTGGCAGGTCACCTGTGGGAAGGTCTGTTCCGGTGTCGTTCATTCCCGTTCCAAAGTCTCCACCCTGCATGTCTGCTGGCGGGAGATTTGAGCCCGTGAAGCCAGAGCCTGAAAGGTCCGTTCCTGCGAGGCCATCGCCGTCGCCGGAGAGCAGGTCGTCTCCCGATAGCCCATTAAATCCGGTAGGTGATCCGTCGAATTCGTATCCGCCCAGCGAGCCGTCGTAGGTTATTGCCGGGGAGGGGCCAATGTCGAATGTTGACTGGGCTGGTGTTCCGCTTCCCGGAGTCAGGGTATATGAATAAAGGCCAGTCTCAGACGTCGTTAACGTCTGTTGATCGGCGATAGGTACGTCGGCTGGCGACGGTTGGTAATCATCCAGTTGGCTTGTGTCATAGTGCACCAAAGAAACGGAATCAATCGCTCCTGGATCCGCAATCGACGTTGCGGACATCACCAATCGAGTTTCGAGAAGTTCAGAGGGGAGTGAAGACATCCGGCGTTTGCGTCGCCAGACAGAGCTGTTTCTGGGTGTCTGCGGCTTTGCATCCGAGGTTGCTGTCCGAGAGGACACCGATTCCGGAGGCCGCCCATTGACGGAGCGGGTGCTGCGAGCAATGCGGCCCCGGGGAAATCCGATTCCGGACACAAATGCCGAGAGCCAGTGTGCCATACTCATGGTGTACTTTCCTTGATCAAGATGTGAGTCGTGCAGTAGAGGTCAGCCACCCGTAGGGCTTGTAGTTTCTGGACATCCCCTACGCAATGGTGAACGAAGTACTTTCCGAAAAAATGGCGTAAGACGTTTTGCGCAGTCATACGAATGGGTGGTGTGTCATAAAGTAGCAGGCACATTCCATGTGCCGTCCGCTGCGATTCGGGCAGGGGTGTCGGCAGGGGTGGACTCAGTCGCCTGCGGCTAGCCGTTAAACTGGAGGACGGCATTCGGTGAATGCCTGTAGCAGGCACATTCCATGTGCCGTCCGCTTGAGCTGGGTGTTGGCGGACGGCATTCGGAGAATGCCTGCTACGGTTACACGCAGAGATTGCCGGTTTGTGTTGGAGAGGGATAGAAAAACGCGGGTGGGGAGGCTTTTGGCTCAAGAACCGCCGTTGCAGCAGATTTCGCCAGCGTCTATGCTGCGATCCTCCTCTGTTCCGCGAATCTGAAGAGATTTTCTCAACTTTTCAGCTCACGGATTGAATTCTCACCAAACCTCCCAGTCTCCTCCTCTTCTCCTTGCAAACGCATTCCACCGAAAGGCACGCGCTATGCGCTGCACGAAACTTCGTGAATTGATGTGCCCACTGCTATTGATCGCGGGATCGGCACTATTTCCGGGTTGTCAGTCGATGAACGGCTATGTGCTGAATTCGTCTGGTCAGGCCTATTACGAGCAGGGCAACTATGTTGCTGCCGCGAATGAATTCCACAAAGCAGCGATGGCAGAGCCTGCGAATCCGGACTACATGGCGAATCTTGCTCGCACCCGATACAAGCTGGGCGACCAGGCGGGAGCCGAGCAGGTTTATCGTCAGGCATTGACCATTGCTCCATCGCACCAGCCATCCTATCACGGGTTGGCTGAGTTGATGGTTGCTCAGCGACGAACCGATGAGGCCGGTCAGATGTTGACCACATGGGCATCGATGGATCAGACGTCATCGGAGCCCTATGTTGAGTTGGCGTGGCTTCAGCGAGAACTGGGGCAGCCTGAGGCTGCACATCAGTCATTGCAGCGGGCACTTCAGATCAATCCGAGTGACTCAACAGCACTTGCCCACATGGGGCAGCTGTTCCACGATAACGGACAGCCTCAACAGGCAGTCGCGATGTACCAGCAGTCACTTCAGTCTGACTGGAATCAGCCGGAGGTTCATTCCAGAATGGCAGCAGCAGCACAAGGAGCTGGCCCGGGCCATCCGATGTCTGCAACAGCCATGGCCCGAGGCGTTCATCCCTATGAGGTTCCTCGTCAGCAGACCGTGTTTGGCCCACCATCACGTGGTGTGCAGATGGCACAAATGCAGATGCAGCAGCAGATGCAATTTGGTGGTATGACATCCGGAGCCCCGATGATGGCCAGTGGACCTCCGGCTATGATGGCCGCTGGGCCTCCGGCAATGAACACCGCGTTTCGACCAACGACATCCCCTGCCCCAATGATGATGCCAGCTCCGGGTCAGACAACGGCCACGAATCCGCTTGCGGGCCTGACGGAAGCCGACATTGCTGGTCAGTACCTTCAGGATGGCTGGAAAGTCGTACCTGGCAGTCTGCGAGTCGTCGATTCGGGATCACCGGGATCGATGGCCGGCGGATCGATGGCCGGTGCAAATGGTGGAACTTCTCAGACAGCGTCCGGACCTGTTCCGCAGGCGGATCCTGCATTTTCTCAGTCGAATGGTACTCAGGCGACACAGATTTCAAATTCTCAGCCAACTCCCGGCGTGACAGTTTCCACGACGCAGTCTGAGATCCCTCTGATCGAGTCGTTCTGACAGATTCAGCGGTGTTCGCTGCAAAAGTCACTGGTCAAAAAAGAAAAACCGCGGTCTCGAGATTGCTCTCGGGGCCGCGGTTTCTGCATGTCCTCCGCCAGACAAGACTGACTTCAGGTATTACGGAAGTGGTGGAGCAAATCCGATGTTCGGGAAGAGCGGATCAGCAGCTCCACGGATGTTGTAACCACCGGTTGTGAAGGCACCGTTGATGTTCTGAGTAATACCGAAGTTGATGAAGGTGTTATTTGGATTGTTGAGGTTTGGTCCATTATCAACCTGGAAGAACGAGACTGGTCGGTTGAGAACGTTCGGTACACCTGGCTGGAAGACCTTCGCAATGTCGCCATTGGTGAAGGCGGCCCCAGCTGAGTTGGTCAGAATCTGGTTTCCGGTGTTGTCCTGGAATCGCAGGTCGAACTGAGCGGTATCATCGAGGAACACTACGTCGAAGGTTCCGATTCCGGTGTTGTCGATGAAGTTCTCAGGATTCGCAGAGTATCGGAAGGATTCTGTTCTCAGGTCTTCTTCCAGATTTCCGCCCATCTCGTTTCGCTGAATATCAGCAGCGACATAAGCGTTTGTACCGACTCGCATCACGATACCTTCGCCGGTAACCGTTCCAGTTCCGTTGCTCTGGATGCGGTTGTCGAGGATTCGTACAAAGCTGTTCTGCTCTGTAGCGAGGTTGAGGTAAGGTGGCATGTAAGCCGTATTGCCGTTGATCGATCCTGCATTCAGGTTGGTGAACTGAGGCAGTCCAGGGTTGTAGAATGCCTGAGAACCTGCGGCATTGTTGCCTGTACCGTTCCCTGCACCATCCACACCAGTGAACTCAGGCTGTCGGTTGTCGCCCGGGAATCCTGTATTTCCGAGGAAGACAGGGCGATTGCTGACATAACCTGGGTTTGCCTGGTAGAAGATACCTTCGGTTCCGTTCGAGTGGATGTTGTTTTCGTTGATCGTAATGTTGATCGGGTCGAATGTTCCGGCTCCCGCTCCTTCACGATCACGTACACCGCCAGCTCCGTTCAGCAGAACGCTGATACCACGCTGAGTGTTCTGAGAGATCACGTTTCCTGTTGCGGTGATTTCAGCCTGAGGACCAACTTCAGCGATCAGGTCACCAGCTCCCTGGCTTCGATCACCGAAGGTGTTGATGCTGATTCCATCACCCCGGTTTCCTGCGGCCACGCCATTTGCTTCGCCACCAAGAGTATTCTCGATGATGGAGATGATCGGTCGAGGAGTTCCGGTTGCAGCAGAGCCTGTGACAGTGATGGCGATTGCATCATCCTGATTTCTCTGAATTGTATTGCCGTCACCGACACCACCGACGATCAGAGTTGTGTTTGCATCGTCTGAAGCGTTGAACTGGATACCGTCGCCGTCTGCGACATCAATGTCCAGGTTTGCGTTGGCATCTTCACCGGTGTCGAGGACCCCGTTTCCATTCAGGTCTTCACCGTTCTCAAGGATGCCGTTCAGGTTTGCATCTTCGTTCAGAGCAAGGACACCGTCTGCGTTTGAGTCTTCGCTTCCACCTCGGAGATTGCCAAAGATGTCAACGTTGGTGATTCGGACAGAACCTTCAGACGTCCCACTGGCATTCCAGCGAATACCGTTACCACCACCATTCGTACCGTTTCCACTGATTGTGGTCTGTTCTGTGCCGGAGGTGATCAGGATGTCTGACCGTCCACCGGTTGTGTCGATACGAATACCGTCACGTCCGTTTCCGGAGATCCCTGTGGCACCTTCATTGCTGAGGGCAGCATGAGCACCAGAGGCCGGAGGAATTGCCGTGCTTGTGACTTCGACCAGAGCCCGTGAGTTCTCGGTGGCAAGAATATTGAGACCGTCAACCGTGTTGTTGTTCATCACGTTACCATCGAATACGACTCGACGTCCCGGAGGAGCACCGTCGGTTGGGTCACCAAAGCTGGAGTTCTCTGAGGTCTGAACAAGAATTCCGTTGGCTCCGTTATTGTTGAGTGTGTTGTTGGCTCCATCAGCAATCAGCTGGGCATCGCCACGTGTTCGGAAGCGTGCACCGTTCTGGGTGTTGTTACTGAGGTTGTTTCGATTCCACTCGACAGTATTTACAGTACCCGGTACAGGGGAATTTACATCGTTCTTGTCCTGACCCTGCACGTCGACATCAAGGCCGTCACCGGCGTTGCCAGTGATGGTACTGTCTTCCACGACGGCTTCCAGAACCCCGGAGCCACTTCGACGGAAGTTGATACCGTCGCCATTCAGGATCGGATCAGCACCGTTCACGGTTCCGGTGATGGTGGCGTTTCTTACGTCAACCATCGCATGGCCGTTGCCTGTGACATTGACACCGATACCCACATCACCGTTTCCGTTGAGAGTATTCGCATCAGCGGTTGCTGCGGTGCCAACATTCAGGATAAGCCGATTGTTGTCAGGCACGGCAGGAGGGCTTGGTGGGTTATTGGAACCATTCAGATTCGCAGCAATACCACCAGAGACGTTCCCGGAGATTGTGTTCCCCAGTACTGTTGCACGCATCTCTGCCTGGCTGGCTGCCGAAACGTTGGACGTCAGAGCGATACCGGCTCCACCGTTTCGATTGATTGCGTTGCCGCGGATCACACGGTTGCTGGCAGTTGTTCCGAAGTCCACTTCACCACCGTTGTCGATGCTGAGTGCGACACCATTCTGGCCGTTTTCTTCGATCAGGTTGTTGATCAGGTTGCCGTGAATCACACCACCATCAGAAGCCAGAGCTCGGACACCGTCCAGCTGGTTGCCACTGATTGTGTTACCCTGAGAGAATGAGGAGCCGCCGAGAATGTTGACTCCATTGCCTCCGATTGTTCCGTCGGCATCGATAAACGTGCCTGCTCCGTTGGCCTGAAGATCAATCCCTCGACCCGTGTTATCTTCGATTCGATTGCCCTGAATTGTCAGGCCCTGAGTCACAGCGTTGTCGTTCATGCGAACTGCAAGGCCGTCTCCCGAGTTCTGAGTGATCGTGTTGTTGATGAAGGTCGATGCCTGCAGAACTGCGTTGTCGGTTGCGTTGACAACGATCCCGTCACCGGAAACACCCGCTACCGCTGCATCACGAGTTCCAACGGCATTCATCAGCTGCTGAACATGGAAAATCGGAGCATTGCCGTTTTCACCGTCGAATCCGGAGTAACCGAATTCACGAAGTCCGATTCGAGCCTGATTTGGCGTATCGATTGCCCCGGTTCCCATAATCGGAGGCGCACCGGTTGGGGTCACTGAGCCAGCCACATTCATATGGGTGAGTGATAGTGTGTGGCCAATTTCGTGGGAAGTCGTACCAGCCAGTGCATTTCGGGTGAAGGTCAGATTTCCGGAGGTCAGAGCGTCCTGGAGAATCTGTGTTCCATCTCCGGTCGCGATGTCGTAATGGACCCCAGGTGGCTCGTCCGGGATTGTTATATCCGCTGGAGTCAATCCTCCGAGAGCATTGATTTGGTTAGAGTAAACTGATGCTACGTGTGAACCGTTGGTGAATCCTGGAAGCGGTCCAGCTCCTGACGCATCTCGAACAGCACTGAGGAAGGCTACGCCAAGGGCTGGTGCCGTGGGAGCGGATCCAATCACTGTTGTGTAGAATTCTGTGGCACCAATCGTTGGAGCTGTTCCAAGGTCTCCGATGACAAAGTTCACATCCAGCTGTTGTCCGTCCGGCATTGGGCTGCGGCTGTCAACACCAGAGGTTGGGATGTTGTAGTAGTGCTGCCGAACTGTCTCCAGAACTGCGTTGGTGACAGTGTCATATTCAGAAGCTGCAAAGCCAAAACTTGTCACGTCAAACGGTGTGAATGTTCCACCACCGAATGGGTCCACGATCGTCTGGCCCGCTTCGACAAAGTCGAGGACGAAGGTCAGTGTTGGGGCTGAGTTCGCAACCGATGACGAAGAGATGATATTGTTGACAGTATCCATCTGAGCGGTTGCTGTGTCTCTCAGGTCAACAGCGATACCGGCTCCGACGTTTCCGATAAACGAGTTTCCAAGAGCCGTCTGCGGGCCACCGATATCAAATGTTCCGGTGCTTGCATCTTCGCCGAAGATACAAATACCAGCGATGCCGTTGGAATTCGCTGCATTTGAGACAATTCCGAAGTCCAGTGTTCCGTTGCCGTTCAGGTCCTCACCGGCGTCAAGGCTTCCGTCACCGTCTGCATCTTCAGAAACCGCTGTGAATGTTCCACCGTTCAGATAGTGGATGAACACACCGTTCCCGGTATTGTTACTGAAAAGGTTGTTGGACAGGCTGCTGAGGTTGAAGGTACCGCCATCAGCCACCATTGCCAGCCCGTCGGCAGTGTTACCGCTGGTCGTGTTGTCTTCAACAACTGCGTTGATGACAGCTCCGGTACGGGCTTCGACATGGATTCCGGTACCGTTTCCGGTGGCCGTGTTTCCGACGATCCCGGTTGGGAGAGTACCCGTTGGATTGTTGGCATTGATCGTTGCACCTGGCTCAGCGATGATGCTCAGGCCGACCTGCTGATTGTTCGTTGCCTGGTTTTCTTCAACCAGCAATTCAACAGTTTGCCCTGCGGCAGCAGTGAGCAGCAGTCCATTCTGAGATGTTCCGGCCAGACCGGAGAAGTTGTTTTGTTCGATGATGACTCGGCCCGAGACATCGGACAGTTCAGCACCGTTGTTGTAGTTGGTGAAGGTGTTGCTGCTGAGTCGCACATCTGTAATTGGAGCGGCGTTGGAGACTCCGTTTCCAAAGACAGTTCCGGCTGCATTCGCACCACTGATTCGCATACCAAAGATGGTATTGTTGTTGGCGAGCTGGACGACGCTGCCTCCGGCCAGCATGGCTGGGTCAGAGATCAATGGGCCGAGTCCGCTGGTGTTTGGAGTTCCCGGGATAATGCAGTCTTCGCCGTTCACAGTGAACAATGTGAAGTCACGGTTGCCGGCGATCAGGTACTGATCATCGAACAGCTGGATGCCGCCGAGTGCAGTGAGGTTTGTTCCGGTATCATCCGTTCGCGGAAGGACTCGGATGATGTCAATTCCTGCATTGTTTCCAGCTGCAGCCTGCTGGAAGGTACCGTATGGGTTTTCAAAGGTACCAACACCGGTTGCTGTCGAATTCGGGTCAACATAAGTGATGAAGTAAGGCAACCCGGTTCCGGTAGACAGAACACCATCACCATTGATGTCTTCACCCGGATCAAGGATTCCGTTTCCGTTGACGTCTTCACCATTATTGATAATGGCTTCTCGAGCCAGTGAGTTATCGATGTTCTGGTGAATTCGGTTTGAGCGATAGACTGGGTCCTGTAGACGTTCACGAACACTACTATTCGGTCGCAGAATGCGACGATCCTTGTAGTTCGGGAACGTAAACGCCATGCTGACCCAACTGTTGGTTCCGAAGGTGTCGTCAGTGGTGAGGTACGTGTTGACAGTGATTGATTCTGTGATCATCGCCTGCCAGCGAGCCTGGAAACCAACGGTGTCGTAGCCGTTGTCGTTTCCAAGGACATAGCCTCCCACATACATGTCGAGACCATATCGGCCAAGCAGTGGCAGAGGGCCCCCGACTTCGAGGTCACCGCCTGAGTATGCATTCTGATAAGACTCATCACGAAGACGGAACAGGTTGTTTCCGCCGAGTACATGGTCGCCGGTCAGCTGGCTGTTGAGCAGATACGAGTCATCTCCGAGGATGAAGTATCCGTTGGCACGCCAGTCGATATACTTGCCGAGCGATTCGAAGCCAGCCGACATCCGGTAGAACTCACCGGTCTGCTGCCCCTTCTCGTAGTCGCCGAACACGTTCCAGCCAAAGATTCGATTCAGAGCGGCGTCGTAGTTACGGTAGACGAGACCGTAATTGTAGACCGGATCGCCGTCGTTCGTCACCGAACCTGACAGGTCGCCAATCATCACAGTCGTGTCAGGCACGATGTGATAAGGGATGCGAGCGTTGAGGCGATGGTAACCGGAATTGAATCCGAGACCATTGTCGATGTTCGACTCGAACATCAGTGCAGGTCCAAACGGCTGCTTCGGCATGAAGGATTCGTTTGGAATGTACTGAGTAGCTCCGAAGCTTCGTTCGAAGTATGGGGCCGTGTTGTCCGGAACCGGATACGGGCCGTTCATGCCCGGTCCCTGCACCATTTGCCCCGGCGCGAATCCTGGTGCCATGGCACCATTCATCGGGTCCGGGATGGGAGTTGGCACAGTGCCTCCTCCCGGGCCTCCAGTCTGTGAACCGAAGGACGACAGCCGGACCTTGCCGGGCTCGTCCCCGATCGTCCTGGTGGCCGCGGAAAATAGTGCGACGCTGCTGAACAGCAGACAAGCCGTGGCATAAACGCGTTTGGTTTTCATCGATTGTTCCGATCGAACCGTGCTTACAGAATGTACCGGCAATCCGGGTACACCGGTTACTCTGTTCGATCGGATTATTTCGGTGGTGAGGTTGAGTTAAAATGTGAGGGTTGTGACGAAGTTTTGGAATGTATGAGTCCTGCCGAAGCTCGCAATTGCATCGAATTTGCAGGGTTTTCGCTGACTCTGGGTGCTCCCCTGTGCATCAAAACCTTTCGGTCAATAAAAAAAGCTGCCGAAACCTGCGGGGTTTCGGCAGCTATTGCCTGAGCAAAATAACGCTTTCGCGTCAGTGGGCAGTCAGATCAGAGGCTCCAGCCTTCGCGATATTCGCGCTGAACGTACTTGTTCAGGTCCGGAAGGTTGGTGCTCTTGAGATTCTTTGCATCCCACTCAATTCTCTCGCCTTCACCAGCTCGAACTGCGAGATTTCCAACGAGAATTGTCTCGGTCAAACGACCTGCATACAGGAAGTTGGACATTGTTCCGGGCTTATATTCACCCTTGATGGATGATACGAATTCCCACTTCTGTCGCTGGTCGTTATTACCCTTGAACGGAATGCGTGGGAGCGACTGTTCCGGCTTTTTGAAGTCCTTGTAGTCGCCTTCCGGCAGCAGGGTGTATTCTGCACCGTAGTCGTTTTCTGACAACAGCATACCTTTGCTGCCCACCACAAGCGCCGCACTGGTCTTGTTGGGGCTGCCCTGTCGCTGAGCGTCGAGTTTCTTGCGGAAACCTTCCGGCAGTTTGGCGGTCAGCTCTTCGCTTGGCAGATTGCCACCGTCATACCAGTAGAACGCACATGGAACGAGCCCGTTTCGTTCAGGGAATTCGAACTTGAGGGTGGTCGCTGCCGGGAACGTCTCGTTCTCGAAGACACCCGGATTCTTAACCGCGGTGACAGCAATCGGGTCCCACAGTTCGAGGGCCATCACTGGCATGTTGGCGGTGTGGCAGGCCATATCGCCGAGTGCCCCGGTTCCAAAGTCGACCCAGCCTCGCCAGTTGAATGAGTGATAGACGCCCTCTTTGTAAGGACGCATTGCAGCTGGGCCGATCCATGCTTCCCAATTCAGTTCCTTTGGAATTGGGTCTTCACCTGCTGGACGACCAACGCCTTGTGGCCAGATTGGACGGTTTGTCCACAGATGGACTTCTTTCACGTCGCCGATTGCGCCGGATCGGATCACTTCTACGGCTTCGCGGAGGCCGTCTTCTGAAGTGCCCTGATTGCCCATCTGAGTGACAACACCCATCTCCGCAGCGACTTCTCGCATCTTGCGGGCTTCATGGATGGACCAGGTCAGAGGCTTTTGGCAGTACACATGCTTTTTCATCTTCATGGCCTTTATGGCCGCGACAGCATGTGTGTGGTCAGGAGTGCTGACGGTGACGATGTCAATTTTTGATCCCAGAGCATCCAGCATTTCGCGGAAGTCTGTGTACTTGGCTGCATCCGGAAACTCACGCCCCTTCTTTGTCAGAGTGCGTTCATCAACGTCGCAAAGCCCGACCAGGGCGACGCCATTTTCGGAAATATGGCTGGAGTCGCTGCTTCCTTTTCCACCGACGCCAATGCAGGCTGCGGCAAGTGACTGAAGCGGTGAAGAAGCCATCGCACGCGGGCGAGATTGTGTTCCGAGCCAGAGCCCGGCACCAATCGCGGCCGATTGACCAAAAAATGAACGTCGATTTGACTTGTTTGCCATGAATATTTCCCCATGAGCAGGATGACAGCAATAAAATTTCGTCCCTGAACGAATTGCCACCATGTTAGCGTGGAAGTACGAAACGGCAACGATTCCGTGGGAAACGAGGGGCTCAAATTCTGTGTTCGTTGAGATTTATGGTCTGTGGACCTATGCTGACGACCACTGTTCATCGAAACATGTCTGAGGAGTTTTCGGAACCATGCTGGTTGTTCAATCGTCGTTAACGCGTGTTCGTCAACTGATTCTGTGTTCAGCGGCTGTTCTGGCAACCGGTATTGCCGGATGTCAGGAATCCGGTCCGGAGAATTCAGGATCCGGAAATTCTGCGGCCCCGACAGTTGTGCCAGAAGGCGCGGGCTCGAAGCCTCCGGTGATTCCGGAAGATCCGACTGCAATTGCGGCTCTGGAAGGGGCGAAATTTGCTCTGACTCGGAATTCGGCCAACGTTGTTGTGGAAGTTTCAACCAGCAGTGACAAAGACATCTCTGCTTTGCTGAAGAACCTCTCCGGAATACCGAATACGGAAGTTGTTCGATTTTCGGGTCCGGGGATGACGGATGCAGGTATGGAGCATCTCGCCACCTTAAAGAAGCTTAAGCAGGTCGATCTCTCTGATTCAGCCGTAGGCGATGTCACTCTCAAGGTGATCGGTGGTCTGGAAAACCTCGAAGTGATTCGGCTTCGAAGAAGTGGATTCACAGATGCTGGACTTGCTGAACTTAAGAACCTGAAGAAGCTGAGAGCTCTCGACCTTCGAAACAGCAATGTCACCGATGAAGGTCTGACTCATCTGGCAGGCCTGACCTCCCTTGTGGATCTGCAGCTTGAAAAATCAAAAGTGGGTGATGCCGGGGTAGCCAGTCTGGTCGCTTTGCCTCTGAAATCTCTCAATCTGAATTACAACACTGCGATCACGGATAAAGCGCTTGAGTCCATCGGTGCGATGGGAACGCTGGAGTCGATTCAGCTTGATGCGACACGGATTACCGATGCCGGAATGGTTCATATTGCGAAACTGCAGAAGCTGAAGCGTCTGAGAATTCGTGAAACGGACGTGACCGGGGACGGATTGAAGCAGATTGAGGGGCTTCAGGGGATTGAACAGTTCGAACTGAGAAGTACGTCTCTGGACGATGTCGGCATTGAGGTGCTCAGCAAGATGCCAAACGCGGATTATCTCGACATCAGTGAATGTCGAATCCCATCACCAGCGGGAATTGCAAAACTCGGTGTGTTGTCGAAGCTGACCTATCTTGGCCTGTGGGAAACCAAGTCCGATGATTCGACAGTTGAAGCATTGGCCGGACTGAGTACTTTGAAAGAATTGAATCTTGAGGCTTCACGAGTGACCAGCGCCTGCGTTCCAACGATCGTGAAACTGAAGGCTTTGGAACGCCTGAACATCGCCGGGACTCAGATCGACGACGAAGGTGTGGCGCAACTGGGGCAATTGCCGGCACTGAAGTGGATCAAACTGAATGATTCCGGAGTAACATCAGAAGGTATCGAAAAGCTTGAGGCTGCTCGTCCTGGGATCGAAGTCGTTCGATAAGTGGTAGCATGTCAAACGCCTGCGGCCGGCTGAATGTCTGCAGGCCGTCTGATGTTTAAAGCCAACTGGTGATGTACTGCGGCAAGTTCAACAGCGATCAGGCAGGGTCATGGAAAATACAAGTCGACGTGCTTTGAGTGAACGAGAATTTGAACGTGCGGGCCGCGTGATTCCGGGCGGTGTGAATAGTCCGGCGCGTGCATTTGGGGCTGTCGGCGGGACACCACCCTTTATTGCTCGCGGTCAGGGGCCGTTTCTGTTTGACATCGATGGCAATCGCTACATCGACTATATCGGTTCATGGGGACCACACCTGTTTGGCCACGGGTATCCTCCGATCCTGCAAGCCATACAGGCAGCGGCTGAGACTGGGACCAGTTTCGGTGCTCCGACCGTTGCCGAGAGCGAACTGGCTGAGTTGATCATTTCGATGGTTCCATCGATCGAAAAAGTTCGAATGGTCAATTCGGGCACAGAGGCCACCATGTCGGCCATTCGAGTTGCTCGGGGTTTCACAGGAAGGAATGTGATTGTCAAATTCTCCGGCTGTTATCACGGTCACGTGGACAGTCTTCTCGTGCAGGCAGGCAGCGGCGCGCTAACACTGGGAGCTCCTTCGAGTCCTGGAGTGCCGCCGGGTTGCACCGCAGATACGCTGGTGCTGGCTTATAATGATGTGGAATCACTGGAGTCGGCATTTCGGGAGAAAGGCAATCTGATTGCCGCTGTGATTTTGGAACCGGTTGTTGGCAACATGGGATGTGTGATTCCAACTGCCCAGTTTTTGAAGTCTTTGCGAAGCCTTTGCGATTCACATGGTTCTGTGTTGATTTTTGATGAAGTGATGACTGGATTCCGTGTCGCAGCCGGGGGCGCTCAGCAACTGTTCGGTATTCGCCCTGATATGACGACTTTGGGCAAGATCGTTGGGGCTGGCCTGCCCGTTGGAGCGTATGGTGGCCGTGCTGATATCATGAACAGTGTTTCGCCGGTGGGTAAGGTATATCAGGCAGGAACGTTGTCCGGGAACCCAATCGCGATGGCGGCCGGGATTGCGATGCTGCGAGCCATTCAGGCAGAGAATCCGTATCCTCGACTGGAAGTGCTCGGACAGCGGCTCGAACGCGGTTTCCTGAATGCCGCAACCAACGCCGGCGTGACAGCCTGTGTGAATCGGGTTGGCAGTATGTTGACACTGTTCTTCACAGCCGGACCGGTGAAAGATCTGGCGTCGGCGACTCAGTCCGACACAAAGAAGTTTTCAAAGTGGTTCCACGGAATGTTGGATCGTGGAGTCTATCTGCCGTGCAGTCAGTTTGAGGCGATGTTTGTTTCGGCCGTTCACACAGACGAGCAAATTGACGCAACCATCGCCGCCGCTGCCGCCGCTCTGTCGTAGCTTGGACATTCCTGCCCGAGCACGTCCCTGCGCCGCGGCAGTACTCGAACCAGTGCGGGACAAGTCAAATGTA
>JAEUIH010000379.1 GCA_016795105.1 Planctomyces sp. | reverse complement strand
CTGCCGCGGCGCAGCAACGGCTCGGGCAGGAATGCCCAAGCTACGATTTGTCCCGCGCTGGTTCGAGTGCCGCGGCGGCAGGAATGGCCAAACTACGGCCGGACCGCAAACTCCGGGGGATCGGTCGAAAGCCAGCATCAAGTGATTTGAAAACGTGAGATCCTGCCGCCAAACTGTCACGTTTTGACAGCCACTCTGAACCCGGAAGGGCTACCATCCGCCGAAGCCATATGCCTTCGGCCGTTGACTCATCCAGAAAGCAGATTCATGACCTCGGGGACGGACACCACCGTTCGAATTGCGACCCGCACGAGTGCACTTGCGCTTTGGCAGGCAAACTATATGGCAGATCGAATTCGATCATTGCCGAACTCCCCCTCTGTTGAACTTGTTCATGTGGTCACCACGGGAGATCAGAATCAGACCGATGCTCTGCGACAATTCGGGGGCACAGGCGTATTTACTCGGGAAGTTCAGCGTGCCGTCCTTGATGGCAGAGCCGACCTT
>JAEUIH010000378.1 GCA_016795105.1 Planctomyces sp. | reverse complement strand
CGAACTTCAATTTCGATTACATCGGAGGATTTAAAGTTTCCGGAAGAAGCCGTTACCTCAACTTTTGCAATTCCGATCGCGCTCTTCACTGCCAAATCAAAGTCGACCGTCATATCTCCCGCAGGGCTCATGGCCACCGTCTGACTCGAAGACCCGGTTACCGAAACAGGCCCTGTTATTTTGACATCAACTTTCACATTCTTAATTCCCTTCTCCTGCGTGAACAGCGTCACCGGAAGTTTCAACGTCTCTTCCGGGCCAAGCACACGCGGCAAGGTTGCCAGCACCATTAATGGCTTGCGTACTGGTGTAGCTTTTTCTGTTTTACCATATGCACCTTCATATCCAGCAACAACCATTGTTTTCACCGAACCGATGTATTGCGGCATCGTAAACGTGATCGATTTTGTATCGCCTTTGTCGAGCGTGTACGGGCCGAAGAATTTAACCACCGGTTTAAAGCGGTTTGCACGCGGATCATCTTCCTTGGCAGCGAGGTCAGCATCACC
>JAEUIH010000377.1 GCA_016795105.1 Planctomyces sp. | reverse complement strand
GATAAGGGCACGGCCGTCAACTCAAATGACCCAGCGGCTGCAGGAGGATTATATGGTGCAGCTGATATTATGACCAAAAAGGAGTTTCGGGATTTCAGGGCACATGTGGAGTTTTTAATTTCAGAACCCGGTGGTAACAGTGGTGTCTACTTACAAAACCGGTACGAAATTCAGGTTTTGGATGGCGACTCAACTTCTCATGGGCTCGGGGCTGTTATCAATGAAAGTAAATCTCCCTACTTTGCTTATAACGGTGTTGGTAAGTGGAATGCCTATGACATCGTGTTTCGGGCCGCCAGGTTTAAAGAGGGTAAACTGATTGAAAAACCGATGGTTACGGTTTATTTCAATGGAAAGAAGGCGCACACCAATCAATTGATCAGCCAGGTGTGGGGTGGTCCAAATTCTGGGCAGGATGGTGGCAACGCAGGGGGAAAAGGGATCACCGATAAACCAGGCGGACTCAAACTTCAAGCGGAAGGCCATAATGTTCTTTACAGAAACATTTGG
>JAEUIH010000376.1 GCA_016795105.1 Planctomyces sp. | reverse complement strand
TCGGCATCACGATCATGATGTTCGTGCTGAACTGGAAGCTCGCGCTGCTTTCGCTGCTCCCCATTCCGATTCTGATCGTCTGTGCCGCCTGGTTTACGCGACGGGTGCACGGGTACTACGCCGAGATCCGAAAAAGCGTGGCGGACCTCAATGCCTATCTTCAGGATGCCTTGTCGGGCATCAAAGAGACCATCGGCTTCAATCAACACGAGTATGAACGCAAACGATTCGAGACATTGAGCCTGACGTACAGTCAAAACAGCCTGCGGGCCATGTTCCTGTGGTCCTGGTACTGGCCGGGTATGGTGTTTGTGGGCAGCACCGGCACGCTGTTGATTCTGTGGCACGGCGCGGGAGAAGTGCTGGCCGGAGAACTGACGGTCGGTCAGTTGGTGATGTTCCTCTCTTACCTCGGGCTCTTTTATACGCCGATCAATGAAATCCACTCGTTGAATCACATGCTGCAGCATGCGCTGGCGGCCAGTGAGCGTGTGTTCGAGATCCTGGATA
>JAEUIH010000375.1 GCA_016795105.1 Planctomyces sp. | reverse complement strand
TCTCAGCAAAGACACGCCACCTCTTCAACCCCCAGCCGTCCCGCCAGGGTCATACACCAGTTTCGACTTTAGCTCTTCGCGAACGCGACCAAGCCTTGTTCGATACAGAAGGTGCACCGTTGCTGCTAGAACTTGAGCAAGCCAGATTGCGGTTATCAAGAAACACCGAGGCGAAGAAGAAATCGCAACTCGGTCAGTTTCTAACGCCAGCCCAAACCGCCAAGTTCATGGCAGGGCTTTTCCCATCATCCAGCGGTAACTGCCATCTCCTTGATGCTGGCGCCGGTATCGGGTCGCTTTCAAGTGCCTTTCTTGAAAGATGCGTATCAAGAGAATTGAATTTTGATGAAGTTCGAGTAGAAGCCTTTGAGCTCGATGACACAATTCAAGATGATTTGCGTCAATCTCTTAATCGGTACGCGGATAAATTGCCTTTGTCGTCTGAGATTATTGGCGGCGATTTCATCGAAACCGCTGTAAATCTTATTCAGTTCGGACAGGGCGGTTTCAC
>JAEUIH010000374.1 GCA_016795105.1 Planctomyces sp. | reverse complement strand
AACAATCAGGCCGCGGCCGAACTGAAAACCGAGGTTGCGTCGATGCGCAGCATGCTGATGGCGGTGGCAGCGATTGCGACCGCCCTGCTGGCATTGATTGCCTGGGCCATCATCCGCGCGATCGGCAATACGCTGGGCGGCGACCCCAGCGAGGTGAAGAACATCGTCGAGAAGGTCGCCCAAGGTGACTTCAGCCTGCAGATCGCGCTCAGGCAAAACGACCAGAACAGCCTGATGTTCGCCTTTTCCGGCATGGTGCAGCGCCTGGCCGGCGTACTCAACGAAGTGCGCTTCATGTCCTCCAACCTGAGCTCGGCCTCCGAGCAACTGGCCCTCACCGCCACTTCGCTGTCCTCCAGCGCGGTGCAGCAGGCGGCCAGCGTCGAACAGACCAGCGCCTCGGTCGAAGAGATGTCGGCCACCGTCAGCCAGAATACCGACAACGCCAAGATCGCCGACGGCATTGCCAGCAAGACCGCCGGCAACGCGACCGAAACCGGCCAGGCTGTCGA
>JAEUIH010000373.1 GCA_016795105.1 Planctomyces sp. | reverse complement strand
ACTGTTCGCTATGAAACATAGCCGATCCGAGGAACTGAATGGTGCCAGTGGGTACATGCAAACAACAGGATTAAACTGAAATCGGTCACCCAAGAAAGCCAGGCAGCTGATCACTCCTGGCAGATGGCAGATGGCAGATGGCAGATGGCAGATGGCAGATGCTATAAACATAGTTCTTGGTAATCCGCTCTGACCACACCCAGCCTCAGCCCGGAATGAGCGAAACGCTCCCGCCGGTTTTACGCTCAGCCGGTCTCCATGGCTAAATCCTGCGGATGCAGATCCCGAGCCACCCGACCACGATCACGCGCGTTGCTGAAACCGAGTCACCTGCCTGTCGAATCAGTATCCCGCTCACTGCGCGGGATCGGTCACGAAGCCGAGTTTGCCGACCCCGGCCCGCTGTGCCGCGGCCATCACCCTGATCACCCGCTCGTACTCGACCCGCCGGTCACCGCGCACGTGCAGCTCGGGCTGCGGCGTGGCGGCCGCGGCCGCGGCGAGACGGCGTTC
>JAEUIH010000372.1 GCA_016795105.1 Planctomyces sp. | reverse complement strand
GTCTAGCCCCCCGACACCACTGTCCGCGGTCGCCCCTTCACAGGGGCGCGGATTGAAACGCAATCCGCGACCACGTCGGCGGGGGCCCAGATCGTCGCCCCTTCACAGGGGCGCGGATTGAAACGCGGCGCCAAGGTGAGGCTTCGCCTCGGTGGCCGTCGCCCCTTCAAAGGGGCGCGGATTGAAACTTTGAGGACGCAGAGCGGGGGGAGGCGATTCTCGCGTCGCCCCTTCACAGGGGCGCGGATTGAAACGCCGAACTACTCAATGCCTCCCAGCTTGCCAAGGTCGCCCCTTCACAGGGGCGCGGATTGAAACGGAACGGATTGCGCAGCGGCCGGACTGCGACCGGGTCGCCCCTTCACAGGGGCGCGGATTGAAACACGGCCACAAACGAGTGGGCGATCGCAGTCGGCGGGTCGCCCCTTCACAGGGGCGCGGATTGAAACACCAACAGCAACGAGTGGGTGATCGCAGTGGGCGGTCGCCCCTTCACAGGGGCGCGGATTGAAAC
>JAEUIH010000371.1 GCA_016795105.1 Planctomyces sp. | reverse complement strand
CCTGATCATCGAGCCGGCGCCTGAAACCGCACAGTTTATACGCGACTTTCGGATGCGCTGGCGCACCACCCCCGGTGGTTTTATTGCGGGCATCGAAGTAAGAAAAGATGGGGCTGGCAATGCCACCCGCTTTTTCCCAAAATACACGCTACCTGCCGATGCGCGCTGGACTTTCTTGCTGCGCGCCAGAAACAAACACTTTCTTTCCTTCACCAACCATGTACAGCGCCCTTCGATACCGGCCGCCTATTATTTTACCAACCTCATACCGGCAGGCGAAAGCAAAACCTTCCCTTCTCTTTCCAGGCACCTGCCCCTGTTTTCAAGTATTCCGAACCGCAGCTGGGAAATGGGTGAACTGGCTCTTTCAGGCAGTCAGGTTCGGGCGGCGAAACTGACCACCGCTAATGGTACGGAGTTTACACAAGTCTTCGATTTCAATAATAACTGGCATCATTTCGCCCATTCATTCGACCGGAAAGTGTTGCCCAAATCATTTCTATATCGTTTAGACC
>JAEUIH010000370.1 GCA_016795105.1 Planctomyces sp. | reverse complement strand
GCGCTGAAGCCGGAGTTCAAGCAGTACGGCAAGAACGTCATCGCCAACGCCAAGGCTTTGGCCGAAACCCTGATGGCCGGCGGCCTCAAGCTCGCTTCCGGCGGTACCGACAACCACCTCATGCTGCTCGACGTCACGAGCGTCGGCACGACGGGCAAGATCGCCGAAGCGGCGCTTGGCCGAGCAGAAATCACCGTCAACAAGAACATGATCCCTTACGACGAACGTAAGCCGATGGATCCTTCGGGCATTCGCGTCGGCACGCCGGCGCTGACGACGCGCGGCATGGGCACCGACGAAATGAAGCGCATCGGCGGCTGGATTCTCGAAATCCTCAAGAGCCCCGAAGACGAAGCTCTCGCCGGCCGGATCCGCGGCGAAGTGAAAAATCTCTGCGAATCTTTCCCCGTGCCGTACGATCGGGTCGCCGTCGGTCAGTAGTCGCACTTCGTGCATGTTTAACCGTCGGGCTCGCCCGACGAGTCCACCTTGGAAATCGCCCCCATGACCGAAGCCC
>JAEUIH010000036.1 GCA_016795105.1 Planctomyces sp. | reverse complement strand
TTGAACCCTGACGGGGTTCTACATCACGCGCGACGTCGACCGCAGGCTGTGTTGTGTAACCCGTCCCGGGTAGAGTCGCACAGCACACGGCCGTTGGGGTCCACGCGCCGCACGATTTGCCGATCCAGACCGTCGTCTCCTCATCCGAACGGATCGCTGCGCGATCCGTTCGGATAAGGAAAGAGAGTGATTTGTTTTTCTCGTTCTAGTTGCCAAACCGATCCACCTCTGGCACGGGGCCAGAGGGGGCTCTGTGTGGAACAGTTGTGAAGGAGGAAGCGAGGGTATGAGGAGAAGTCGCTCGCGACGGAACTCTTTGTCGGACTGTTTGGCGCAAAAAGCGTCGTTGAGTACATCCTGTCAAAATCGTTCATTCTGAGGACTGACTGCTGTTTGCACGATACGATCAGGCTTATGTCGGTGGTACAATTCCGGGGATCTTCCCTCCAGTTATCCCACCTTGTATGCAGCAGCGGAGCTTGTTGAATGCGACTCCGAAGGGTCCTTGCAGCTGTTCGTTCCATAGTGTTTGCGGCCTCTCATGCGACTGCCGTTCTTACGGCAACGCGTGCCGCCGTTTTCATTGCGGCAACTCTTGCCACTGCAGTCATTGCAGCTGATGCTGACTCGCCGGATTTCAATCGCGATGTTCGTCCTTTGCTCAGAAATCACTGCGTGAAATGCCATGGACCGCTCAGGCAGGAAGGGAAGTTGAATCTCGGCGTACCTGCGAGTATCGCGCGTGGCGGTGAGAATGGTGTGGTGGTCGTACCAAACCAACTCAACGAGAGCCTGCTGTGGCAGCTGGTTGAACGAGATGAAATGCCCAAAGGAGCACCGCTGTCAGGTGACGAAAAGGCGGTCCTGAAACGCTGGATTGAGGCGGGAGCACCAGGCTTGCCGGTGGCCAGCGAAGTTACAAGTGCGAATGATACTCACTGGGCGTTTCAGAAATTGAAACGGCCCGAAATTCCGGAGGTCCAGCAGCAGGCCCTGATTCGGAACGCAGTCGATTCTCACCTCGCAGTGCAGCTCGAAGCCGCCGGTCTGACGTTCAGTCCCGAAGCGAGCCGGGAAACGCTGATTCGTCGCGTCTCGCTGGACTTGACGGGCGTGCCTCCGACGACTGAAGAGATTGACGAGTTCGTTCAGGATACTCACCCGGATGCATACGAACGTATGGTTGAGCGATATCTGGGATCGTTCCGCTTCGGTGAACGCTGGGGGAAGCACTGGCTCGACGCCGCGGGCTACGCCGATTCCAATGGTTACTTTAGTGCCGACACAGACCGCCCGTTGGCCTATCGCTATCGAGACTATGTCATCCGTGCGATGAACTCTGACAAGCCGTTTGATCAGTTCGTTCGCGAACAACTTTGTGGTGACGAAATGGCGGGATATCGTCCCGGTCACCCGGCGACACCGGAGATGATTGACCTGCTTGAAGCGACCCACTTTCTTCGCAACGGTCAGGACGGTTCTGATATCGGCGTGCAGGAGCCGGAAGCCTTTGAGATTGATCGACGGGCTGCTTTGGAAGCCGTCGTGCAGGTCACATCCACATCACTGCTGGGACTCTCCGTTCATTGTGCTCGCTGCCACGATCACAAGTACGATCCGGTGACGCAGAAAGAGTACTACCAGCTCCAGGCCATTATGTACCCGGCGTTCAATCCACAGGACTGGATCAACCCAAAGGATAGAGTCATCTACGCGTGGCTGCCTGGAGAAAAGGAAGAATGGGAAGAAAATGAACAGCATCTCAAGAGTCAGCTTGTTCAGTTAAAGGAGGACTATTCTGCATGGTTGATCGCGAATCGCGAACCATCGGAGGTACTCTTCGAAGAAGCGTTCAGCGACAACTGGCAGTCGAGATGGTCTGCAACAGCGCCAGGGGATGACAATGCAGGCGGGTTGATTGCGATCGACGGAACTGCTCCTGGTGCTGCCCGTGTGCAGGATGGAGCACTGCAGATCATTGCTGGCTCCGGTGAGGCCTGGTTGTCGACAGCGAAATCGTTCGACTGGACGCCGGATGAAACTGGCGACTGGATTCAGGCTACGTTCGATCTCGTCGACAACAAAGTCAAACTGGTCGACAATAGCATCAATGGAGGTCCAGCAGAGCGGATCGGCTATAACATTGCCGTACATGATTTCGACGATTCCGGATCGGTCGAAGGCGGAAACATTTTAATTGATGGCAACCCATCGACTGCGACGTCGGTTTATCGTGACTACCCTGGTGCCGATCAAAAGGTCATCGGTCAAATCGGTTCTCAGGGCTACGTCCCCGGCCGCAACTATGGCGTCCGAGTGACAAATATTGGCGATGGCCAGTTCCGGCTCGATCACATAGTGGACGGCCTGTCAGATGGTGCAACTCTGAATCTGACAGCGGTCGATCTACCCAACGGCGGTTTCTCTCTGTTCTATTGTGTGAATCGCAGCTTCGTCGCTGATAACGTCCGCATCGAACAGAGCCTGTCAGCCACCGATGCGACGATTGACGTTGCGGCGATTCGCAAAGCGATTGAGGAACGACGATCGGGTTACGAAGAACAACGTAAGAAGCTGGAATCTCAGCGGACTCCGGAACCGGGACGGGCGATTGCATGGGTCAGCGACAAATCGGCGTCGCCACCTGCTGTACCGTTCCTGACACGCGGCTTATATCACCTGCGTGAAGGCGAAGTTCAGCCTATGGCACTTTCGATGCTGAGCGAGCCAGGGGAAGAGTATGTCGTGCCAACACCCGCACCTGGCGCTACTTCAACCGGTCGTCGAACAGCGTTTGCCGATTGGTTGCTCCGTCCGAACAGCCGCGCTTCGGCTTTGATGGCTCGAGTGCATGTGAATCGAGTCTGGCGCCAGTACTTTGGTCGCGGAATCGTATCGACGACCGATAACCTTGGTATCAGCGGTTCGCCACCAACGCACCCGGAACTGCTGGAAGAACTCGCGGCAGGCTTTGTTTCTGATGGATGGAGTCAAAAGGCACTGCACCGACGAATCTTAAACTCGGCCGTGTATCGTCAGTCGTCGACTGCGCGACCGGAAGGGCTTGACGCAGATCGCGATAATCGACTCTGGTGGCGATGGCCTGTTCGACGTCTGGAAGCCGAAGTGATCCGCGATTCGATGCTTGCCGTGGCCTCTCAGCTCGATTCGACACCGTTTGGTCCCTATGTGCCAACGAAACAGACAGCGATTGGTGAGGTTGTCGTCGATGAAGGAGTTCCGGGAGCACTGCGACGGAGCGTTTATCTGCAGCAGCGTCGTTCACAGACTGTGAGTTTCATGAAAGTGTTCGACGCCCCATCGGTTGCCACAATCTGCACAACACGCCCTTCATCGACAGTTCCACTGCAGTCGTTGGCATTGCTGAATTCAGATTTCTCAGTCGCAAGAGCAGAGGCCTTTGCAAAACGTCTATTAACCGAAACGGACGGCTCGGCTCAGGAGCTTGTTCGCCGCGCGTGGCGTATCGCGATCGGCCGAAATCCAACAGATAAAGAAGGTTCGGTTGCCGAAGAATTCATCGAAACGCAGCGTATCCAATACACAGGTGATGACGCAGCACTTTGGTCCGTTGCTGATTTCTGTCAGATGCTTCTGGCCAGCAATGCGTTCTTATATGTGGAATGACAAAATGAGTGATTACAAAGAACAGGATGTTTTGCCAAAGTCGTGGATCGCTCCGCGATCCAGCGCAGCCTTGCCTCGCAGCCCTGCTTCTGTTCGTCGCCAACCCGCCTCTGGCCGCCGAACCTTTCTCAGCCACACAGCCGGAGGGCTTCTGGGATCGATCGCCTTTAACTGGCTGCAGGCAGCCGAGCAACAGCAACTTCAGGTAGCTCATCATCCACCGAAGGCCGAACGTGTTGTTGTCTTGTTTCAGAATGGTGGTCCGAGTCAAATGGACTTGTTCGACCCGAAGCCCGAACTCAACCGGATGGACGGCAAGCCATATCCGGGCGGCGTGAAAGTGGAAACGCTATCTCCGGCGGGATCTGGCAATCTGCTGGGCTCGCCGTTTAAGTTTCATCCGGCTGGCAGATCGGGAATGATGTTGTCGGAACTGATTCCGCACATATCTTCCATCGCCGACGAGATCACTCTTGTTCGTTCGATGACAACAGAATCGGTTTGTCACGAAACAGCACTTCGGATCGCTCATAGCGGACATCCGATCGCCACTGACAAGCCGAGCTTTGGTTCGTGGCTGACTTATGGGCTCGGATCATTGAACCATAACCTGCCGGCATTTGTTGTATTGCCGGATCCCGGCGGACTGCCGATCAACGGTACGCTCAACTGGTCAGCGGGCTGGCTGCCGGCCCAGTATCAGGGAACGGCCTTCAACGCGGGCGATTTGTCGACTGCTCCGGTCCTCAACCTGCGGACACCAGGACGCGTTTCGGAAGCCGCTCGCCGACGTCAACTCGATTTTATTCAGAAGCTCAACGCCGAACATCTGGAGCGATTTCCGGAAAACACCGATCTTGAAGCTCGACTGAAAGACTTCGAAACAGCCGCTCGAATGCAGACGGCAGTACCCATTGCCGTTGACCTTGCGAGCGAAACGGAAGAAACTCGCAGGCTATATGGCATTAATCAGCCGAGCACAGCACCGTACGGAACTCGGTGCCTTCTGGCGCGTCGGCTGCTGGAACATGGTGTTCGGTTCGTTGGCGTCTATCTGCAGGGGCAGCCGTGGGACACGCACTCTGACAATGCGAACGCAACAAAGGGTGTTGCTGCCCAGCTCGATCAGCCATCAGCCGCTCTGGTGAAGGACCTGAGGCAGCGAGGGTTACTCGATTCCACGCTGGTCGTCTGGATGGGCGAGTTTGGCCGTACACCGGTCTCGCAGGGGGCCAACGGTCGTGATCACAGCCGGCGAGGATTCTCGCTGTGGCTTGCAGGTGGAGGTATCAAAGGAGGATACTCTCATGGCAACACCGACGAATTCGGATACGAATCGGTGGAGAAAATTGTCAGTATGCATGACCTTCACGCCACAATGCTTCACTGCCTGGGGCTCGATCATCGCCGTTTGACCTATGAACACGATGGCCGGAACGAATCGTTGTCTGATGCTGACTTGACGCACGCCAATGTAGTGACGGAGATTTTGGCATGACCTGCTGTTCAGGGATGCCGGAATGTTCAGTGCAGGCTGATTCTGTCGATCGACGGATGGACGACAATCCTGCATGTGTGTTAAAGAGTAGGGTGGTAGATCAATTCTTACGGAAAGACCTTATATGCTCTCGATCTTAAGTCCTCGACGTGCAAGTACCTGCGATGGACACTCGCGACGGCATTTCTTGAGGTTGGGTGGACTGGCTCTGGGTGGGTTGTCGTTGCCACAGATTCTTCAGGCAGAAGAGTCAACTGTGGCGACTCGTGGCAAGTCACTGTCGCATAAGGCGATTATCATGATCTATTTGTCCGGTGGACCATCACACCAGGACATGTACGATCTCAAGATGGACGCTCCTCTGGAAATTCGCGGATCGTTCCGTCCGATCGCAACCAACGTGCCGGGCATCGAAATCTGCGAACACATGCCTCGTCTCGCAAAGATGATGGATATGTTCGCCATCATCAGGTCGCTTTATGGTGGACCGGATCAGCACGCATCGGATATGTGTCTCAGTGGTTACCCGATAGGACCTGGTGGTCGACAGGACAACCATCCTTCGCTCGGATCTGCGGTTGCCCGGTTGCACGGTGCCGTTGACCCTGCGGTGCCGCCTTTTGTTGGATTGACGACAAGAACCGGACATGCACCGTATTCAAATCCGGGCCTGCCGGGATTTCTGGGTCCGGCATATGCGCCGTTTCAACCCGACAGTGATGGTATGGCCAACATGAGGCTCAATGGGATCACACTGGATCAATTGCGGGATCGACAATCACTGCTGAATAGTTTCGACAGTTTTCGCGGTCGAGTGGAGACCAGTTCGAAGCTGCAGGCCGTCGATGTCTTTACTCAAAAAGCATTTGATGTGTTGACCTCCAGCAGGCTGGTAGAAGCGATGGACCTGGAACGAGAGTCATCGGAGCTGCGAGATCGATATGGACGTGGCAGTTCAGCTCCGGCTTTCGGTGAAGACGCCGGACCTCACTGGATGGACCAATTCCTGATGGCGAGGCGTCTGGTGGAAGCCGGTGTGCGCTGCGTCACGCTGTCGTTCGGGAGCTGGGACCGCCATGGTCAGAACTTCGAACGGTTGCCGGAACAGCTGAACAAGCTGGACCTTGGGATCACCGCTCTGGTGGAAGACCTGCATGCACGAGGACTCGAACAGGATGTCAGCGTGATTGCCTGGGGTGAGTTCGGTCGAACGCCGAGAATCAATGCCGGTGGTGGAAGAGACCACTGGCCGCAGGCATCATGTGCTCTGCTGGCCGGCGGCGGGATGCGGATGGGGCAGGTGATTGGTTCGACCAATCGACTTGGAGAAGTGCCTCAGGACCGACCGGTTCACTATCAGGATGTTTTTGCGACTTTGTATCATCAGTTGGGGATTGACGTGAATCATGCGACGATTATCGATCAGCGTGGTCGTCCCCAATATTTGCTGGACCGGCGAGAAATCATTCGCGAATTGGTGTAAGGCTGGAGGTGGGATGGGGGTTCCATAGTAGATCAATTGTCCTCAATTGATCACGGTGATCCGGGGGTTTGAACGATTGAGGACAATCGTTCTACAGTGGACTTAGGTTTTCCTGTTTTGGAACGAGAATGTATCGGTTAGAATTGATCCGAGCATTGAAGCGGCGAACTGTCTGGACCAGGTCAATATGACCAGAAAGAGGATCATCGCATGTTGCGAATGACTGGCACGAAACAGCGGTTGTGTGATGGAATCAGTCGTCGCACTGCGATCCGAATCGGGGCACTCGGGATGGGAGGGTTGTCCCTGCCGGGATTGCTGCGGGCAGAAGAGGTCGCCGGAATTCGACAGTCACACAAATCCGTGATCATGATCTACATGGTCGGAGCTCCGCCGCATCAGGATATGTATGACCTGAAGATGGAAGCCCCTTCGGAGATTCGCGGTGAGTTCCGGCCGATACCGACAAGTGTCCCGGGGATTGAGATCTGCGAACACATGCCGTACATGGCGAAGATCATGGACCGCTGCATTCCGCTGAGGTCGGTCTACGGGTCGCCAAACGGATCGCACGATTCATTTATATGTTACACGGGACGATCGTTTATCAACCAGCCCCCGGGAGGCTGGCCCGCGATCGGGCCGGTGGTTTCCAAAGTGAGCGGTGCAGCCGATCCTTCGGTTCCGCCTTTCATCGGACTGGCACCAGATTCGGGACATCCGCCCTATGGTTCGCCCGGGTTGCCAGGATTCCTCGGCGTTGGCCATGCGGCGTTTCGTCCTTCGGGTCCGGCACAGGCTGACATGGTTCTGAACGCGATCACTCAGGATCGATTGAAAAATCGCGGCGAATTGCTTCGATCGTTCGATGTTCTTCGTCGTGACATTGATACTCGAGGTACGCTGAAAGGTATTGACGACATCAATGCTCAGGCGCTGGGAATTCTTACCTCCAGCAAACTCGCGGATGCATTCGATCTGTCGCAGGAAGATCCCGCCGTTGTTGAACGGTACGGTAAGGGTGACACGAAGAACTACGGTGACGGTGCTCCTCGGAATCCCGAACACTTTCTGCTTGCGAGGCGACTTGTCGAAGCAGGGGCTCGTGTTGTCACACTCAACTTCGGCCGCTGGGACTTCCACAGTCAGAATTTCAGCGAAGCGAAGAACACACATCTTCCAATCTTTGATCGGGCCCTGTCGGCGCTGATCGAAGACCTGCATGAACGCGGGCTGAGTAATGACGTAGCGGTTGTGGCCTGGGGTGAATTCGGTCGTACGCCACAGATTAATAAGGATGCAGGCCGCGACCACTGGCCACAGGTGGGTGGAGGATTGATTGCTGGTGGAGGATTCCGTACAGGACAGGTGATAGGTTCAACCGATCGGATGGGGGCCGAAATTGCCAGCCGCCCCGTCCACTTTGGTGAAGTCCATGCCAGCCTGCACCGATTCCTGGGACTCGATCCGGAAACCAAACTCCAGGATCTTGCTGGCCGTCCGCAGTACCTGGTTGACGGACACAGGCCGCTGCCGGAGTTGTTCTGATGATCCGCGATTCGCTCAATCGCCGCCGATTCCTGCATGCCGGTTCGACAGCATGGATGTCGGCGAGTATGGCGCCGCTGGTGCATTGGGCGACGAACTCAACGGCTCTCGCCGCCGATTCTGCTTCGACCGCAGGATCACTTGCTTCAACATTCGGACGTGCGAAGAGCGTGATGTGGATCTATCTGAGCGGCGGGCCGTCTCAGTATGAGACGTTTGATCCCAAGCCCAATGCTCCATCCGAGATTCGGGGCTCGTTTTCGCCAATCGCGACCAGCGTACCGGGAGTACATTTCTGTGAACTGCTCCCTCGAATCTCATCGATTGCTCACAAGCTTGCCGTTGTTCGGTCCTTTGCGACCGACGATCCCAATCATGAATCGGCCGGTTACTGGATCAATACCGGGCATAAGTATACCGGTCCCGACATGCGGGCGCTTGCCCCCACTGACTGGCC
Source organism: Planctomyces sp. (assembly GCA_016795105.1). Classification (GTDB taxonomy): domain Bacteria; phylum Planctomycetota; class Planctomycetia; order Planctomycetales; family Planctomycetaceae; genus F1-80-MAGs062. The sequence goes on along the minus strand of JAEUIH010000036.1, from coordinate 58,348 downwards.
AACGCTGAGCTCCATCATCAGGATGTTAAAGCCTACTGAGAATGGCCCGTTCAGTTCGGTGATGCTTCCCGAAGCGATTGTCGCCAACCCGAATGTGTTCCTGCCTGGACAGAACGCAGGCTTTCTGGGCCGCCGATGGGATCCGGAGATCCTGAAATGTGATCCTTCAGCGCCGGACTTCCGAATTGAGAGTCTGACGTTGCCGGAACAAGTGACGCCGACACGTCTTGAGTCCCGCGACTCGCTGCTCACCGGACTGAATACATTGCGACGGGCTGATGCATCCGTCGTAATGGACTATGAGCGATTAAGCCGAGAGGCAATGGAAATGCTCCGATCCGGAACAGCACAGGGTGCATTCGCGATCGATAGAGAGCCACCAGAACTGAGAGATCGCTATGGCCGCGGTAAATGGGGGCAGTCGGTTCTGCTGGCACGGCGGCTTGTCGAGTCGGGTGTGCGTATGGTGTTCGTCAACTGGCCTCGTGAGCCTGGGGATCTGAGTGCTCCCAATCCGTTGTGGGACACACACGCTCACAACGACCGACGCATGAAAGATGTTTTGTGTCCGCAGTTCGATCAGGGCTTCACGGCGCTGATTGAGGATCTCGACGAGCGAGGAATGCTGGACGAGACGCTTGTCATCGCAATCGGTGAAATGGGTCGCACTCCAAACTTTAATCCGTCAGGCGGTCGTGATCACTGGGGAAATGTGTTCAGCTTTGCGATGGCTGGTGCTGGAATTCAGGCTGGACAGGTCTACGGCGCCAGCGACAAAACCGGCGCCTATCCGGATCATGACCGCGTCGTTCCGCAGGAACTGACGGCAACAATCCTGCATCTGCTCGGCATCGGTCACGAAGCCACCTTCCCTGACGCCACAGGACGACCACTCCGAGCGACAGAAGGCGAGCCAATTTCCGGCTTGCTGTGATTCTTTCGAGCTCCCCAAAGTACTCATCACGCTCCGTCGTGATGACGAGTCTCTGGGTCGACGAGTCCCAGGGGCCGCCCCTGCCCCTACTTTGTCGTTAAACCGTCGCATCAGCCTGTGCTTCAAATCCACAGCCACCCAATCTCCGCGGTTTTTTCCCGACAGCATCCAGCTCGCAGCCAGTGTGATTGGTAACCACGGAATGCACGGAGAAGCACAATCGAGCACTTCTGCGATTCTTCCGTCTCTTCCGTCTCTTCCGTCTCTTCCGTCTCTTCCGTCTCTTCTGTGGTCAAACCGCCAACCCTGCCTGTGATTCTTTCGTGGCTACGTCGTATTACAGAGGTGTGATCAGTCAGAGAACTGGAACGAAAACAGATCGCCGTCGCTGAGGACAAATCGGAGGCGGACCTGCTGGCCGGAGAGATGTTTGATCTCGGTGTGGTTTGTATTGACGACGTCTTTCCATGAGGCGGTTTGATCAACGGAGTCCCCGAATAGTTCGTTGGCGTCAGCGAGTGAGTAGCCAGGAATCGGCTGACCTTCAGCGTTCTGAAGTTCGATGCGGAGACTTCCGGCAGCAGATGTAGAGTAATTCAGCGAAAGGCGACTTCCCGTGAATGTCAAAGGTTTGGTTGTTAATTCGCCGCCGGTCAGCGGAGCGTGAAATGAAACGAAGCCATCGAGTCGAATCGTGTAACGTCGCAATCGATGGATTTCATCGCGCCATGAACCTTCGTTGAAGTGCATCGAGAGTTCATTTGGTCCGGCAGGATTGGGAGATCTAGTTTCGAACAGGCCATAGCTCTGGTAGTTATCGCCGTAGATCCAGCGGCCCTCTGACTCCGGTCCCGGGCGCAGAAACGCCTCATCCCAGCGATGGAACGCCCGCCCGTCGCGGCTGGTCATAAACAGGCCATCGGTCACTTCAGCTCCGGTATAGGCGCCACTCCCTGCGATCGAAGCGGCAAACTGTGATCGCGTTGTCACGGGCTCCAGTTGTTTCGCATGCTCGGTCAGCGGGCGAGAGACGAAGCGAGTTGGAAAGCCCATCAGGATGTGCGGTGCTCGCTGATAGGGGGCGATTTGATTCGTGTACATTTGCTGGGGCGGCGAATCGGCCGGGTAGGTGAGTCCTACGGGTTCTGACCATTTCCTGAAATCGGCCGAATGCGAAACGCCGATCGATCTCAGGCCCTTGAAGTCCTTTTCGCTGAAGTAACGAACATACATCGAATATCGCTGGTGACCTGCGTCCCAAAAGACTGTGTTGTGCGAGTCAAACGCTCCGGTTGTTACGACCGGGCCATCGCTGAGCCTGGACCAGTGAATTCCATCTGCCGACTTAAACGTCAGTAGACCCTTACTTTCAGTCGTACCTCCCACGGCTTTGTAGAGTTCATCGGGTGAGCATGCGGGATTCGTATCTTTAAACGGAGCAAAGTTGTGTGTCTCGTATCCGCCACGCCAGAAGATGTTGTTCTCTTTCGTTCCGGTGTTGTTCATGGTTGGTGGCCAGTCGAACAGCCCGAGGTTCGGTTTCACCCAGTGAATTCCGTCTCGACTCTCGGCATAGCAAACCACTTCTGACTGAGCTTGCCTCAGTGGGGGCGGGTCAATGATGTATCGGTGACCTCGGTAATACATCCGATAGATGTCGCCATCCTGAAAGACCGTCGCGTACCCGCTGGCGTTCCCCTCCCATGGCTTGTCAAACGTCAGTGCCACTTCATGAGGGGTCGGATGGTGAAGTCGAAACTCGGCCCTGCCATCCAGACGTTCGACGAGTGCCTGATCGACAAACAACTCCCGCCGACTTCCGATGTTGATGGGTTCGGATGCCAGCGCAGTGACGGAGCAGATCGAGACTGCGAACATGACAACCTGCATCAGCCTGTGAGACATACTTCACTCCAGAGTTTGCAGCGCCTCGCGGCTCAAAATCACAACACATCCACTGAAGAACACCACGCTCAACGAGAACGAAATCAGCCAGCATTCAGGACAACCTGTGCCGGATTGATCGCCTGATATTTGCCTTTGTTGGCAGTGATTTCGAATGCCTGAGGAACTGCTTCCAGCCCGTTCAGTCGATGAGTAATCGTAGAATTGAGCTGGACTCTTCCGGAAGCCACCAGCCGCACCGTGTGTTCGAGATGAGCTTGCGTGCTGATATCGGGGAATAGATATCGCAGGCTGCGTTCTCGCAGCAGATCAACATCGAGCTCCAGAGGACCGCCGAACCAGGACACACCGATGATTTTGCCTCCGGACTGTACAGAGTCAATGGCTTGTCGAAGTGTCTGTGTACCCGCGAGTCCCTGCTTCGCACTTCCTCCGGCACACTCGAAGACGATATTGGCCCCATTCCCTTCGGTCAGATCGCGGATTGTGGCAACAACATCGCAGTTCCTTGCATTCAACGCATGGTCAGCTCCCAGTTCCTTTGAGACGCGACAGGATTCATCGCGGACATCCACTGTAATGATCCGTCCAGCGCCGCTGATTCGTGCAACCTGCAGACACTCGAGCCCCATGCTGCCCTGTCCGTAGATCACCACGGAATCACCGATTTGAATTCCGGCAGTTTCAACGGCCGCAATACTGTCACTCAAAGACTGCAGGCAGGCTCCTTCACTGTCCGAGATACAGTCATCGACCTTGACGAGAGCGATTTCCGGCAGCAGGGCAATTTCGCTGAAACAGCCTGGCTGATCGAAGCCAATGACTGGTCCTTTGCGGCAAAGATAGCTTCGTTCAGAACGACACAACGCACATTGTTCGCAGGGAAGTTTGGCGCGAGCAGCGATGCGATCTCCGACTTTGAATCGGCTCACACCCGGACCGGTTTCGATAATCCGAGCACAGAATTCGTGACCGAACAACTGAATCGGAGCTTCCGCTTCAAGTCGACGTTTGACTCGATCGTAAGCAAGTGTCGGAATCCCGAATGCAAGCTGTGCCTCCGTGACGCTGGGCTGTACGCATAGTGGTTCTACCAGCACATGTCGCGGACGAAGTTCGGGCACAGGAACTTCGTCCAGACGAAAATCGCCGAAACCATAAAAACGCCATGCACGCATCAGTAAATCCTTGATTGAGTCTGCCTAAAGTTGATTGCCGCTATTCAATTTTCCCGGAGTTCAGACCTCGGAAGTCTGGTTGTCTGCTGCCGCCCCACTTTGGCAGTAACACGCATCGACAATCGTGCGTTCCGGTTCGTCGCCGGCATAAACCCAGATCATCGCCATTGGTCGGTCCGAATGGTTGAGAAATCGATGTCGTCGGCCTTTGGGGATACAGGCAGTACCGCAGCCGGATAACAGGTATTCCTTCCCGGCGACCTGACAAACGGCTTCACCCGTTACGATCGTGATCGATTCGTCGTAAGCATGGAAGTGACAGGGCAAAGAAGCACCGGGTTCAAACAGGCCGTAGCCGCCACACAGGCCGCGAGACCCGAATCGTCGAGCGAATAGGTCTCTAAAATAGGCCTTCGGAGCAAGTTCATACACAGGAGCCTCGCCAAAGCGGATCAGACTTTCGGGAGTCTGGTGAGTCGTCTCAGTACAGTCCACGACGGCAAAGCTGTTGGAAACCGATTCGCGAGTCGGAGTTTCCGACGCAAACGACGAATGCAGAACAGCCTGACATTCTGTCGAAGGATTCCGCACGGCGTGTGGTGTACCAGCGGGAATATGGACCGCATCGAACGGACGCAGCGTGTATCGCCGCCCCTCAACCATCACAAGAGCTTCACCGGAGATGACAACGATCACTTCGCTGAACGGATGCTGGTGATAGGGCAGTTCGGAACCAGTTCCAAACGTCGCAAGGGATGTTGTGACGCCAACGGCTCCCATCGAACCGGTCGCCATGATTCGCACATCCACGCCGGGAGCGAGTTGTGCCGTGGCAGGACCATCTGCGCGAGTAATGATTTCCATGCGACTCATTGGTGGCTTTCGAGGAGTTTAAATTTCTGCAGACTATGACAATCCGGTGATACAAGACCTCGATTGCCTCCGGCCGACATCACAACTTCGGAGACGTACAGGTCTCCATGCGAATCGACACAGATATCGTGCGGTGCAAAGAAATCGCCTGGAGCCGTTGGATTGGCACCTCCCCCCCATTGCGCAACCATCTTCCCCGCAGGGTCGAATATGCTGACGCGGCCACCGGTCGCATCAGGTGACGGCGGAAAGGTTCCCGGCCACATACCGGAACGATAGCCGAGCTCGGCGACGAACAGATTGCCGGCACTGTCAAACGCCACCTGGCAGGGACGTGCGATATCCGTCCTTTCGTCGATGAACTTACCGTCCGCGTCAAAAATCTGGATGCGACTGTTCTCGCGATCCGCCACGAAGACAGCCCCATGCGAATCGATGGCGATTCCGTGCGGAACTCGAAACTGTCCCGGACCGGTGCCCGGCTCGCCCCAGGACATCAGGAGTTTCCCGTCGGGCGAGAATTTGTGGACTCGGGCATTGCCGTAGCCATCCGTAACGTAAATCTCTCCCGCGGAATTTAGTGCAACATTTGTCGGGAAGTAGAACGGTGGGCCTGAGTGTTGGATTGTCCGAAAATCGATACTAGTCGCGCCAGTGTTTGACGGCACGCCGCTTGTGCCGAGGGTCATCAGCAAAGTGCCGTCGGGGGCAAACTTGCGGACGGTGTGATCGAGGTCATCCGTGCAATAGACCATATCGTCCGGACCAATGGTGATGCCATGCGGACGCGCGAACACGCCTTCGCCCCATGAACGCAGAAATCGACCTTCGCGATCAAAAACAATCACCGGATGCTCACCCCGATTGAAGACGAACACTCGATCCTGTGAGTCAGTTGCGACCGCTGTAACTTCCTGCCAACTGAAATCCTTCGGCAGTTGTGCCCAGCGATCGTTGGCTTCATAGCGGCGCATACCGACAACACTGCCTGTGCTGTCAGGGACAATGATGGGAGCCAAGGTTTCTCTTCTCCTGTTCAAGTGGTGTCGAGGTCTATCGTTCTGACAGGTGGGGATGAAAGCCGCTGGTCTTCACGCGAAGGCGATACAGACTCTTGTCGATTGTGATGTAGAGTGAATGAGAATCATCGCCGATGCCGAATTCAACATTGCTGGGAATTCCCTTCCAGTCATCAAACAATCCCGTCTGATTTCGGGGTCCGGTTTCTACAAACACCAGTTCCTGACCTGAAGGGTCGACAACTTTGATGCCAGGACGGCTCAGGCTTCTGCACGAGGCATAGAGGTTACCCTGCGAGTCGACCGTCATTCCATCACACCCATTTTCAGTACCGAAATCCACCAGCGTGCGACGAGGACCATCCACAAGTCCGTCCGCGTTCAGAGGAAACGCGTAGATTTTCATGGCTCCTCGTTTGGGTTCCGGATCCGTCGGCTTCAGCCTGTTGCCACCATTGTTGTGATCGCCGACATACAGCGTTCTCTGATCCGGACTCAGAACAATCCCGTTCGGTTTTTCAACATCCCGAGTGATTTCCAGAACCGTGCCGTCGGGGTCGAGGCGATACACGGCTTCATGCTCAAGGTCACGCGGTTCGGTTCCGCCGTATCGAGGATCCGTGAAGTAGATGCGACCCTTCAGATCGACGCAAAGATCGTTCGGTGAATTGAATCGCTTACCCTGAATGCGGTCGACGAGAGTCGTGCCTTCACCCGTAGAGAGATTCCATCGCACCAGTCGTCTGCCACCTCCATCCGCTCCATCACAGGAGATCGCCGAGCCGTCTTTCAGGAACGCGAGGCCGTTCGATTTTCCCGAATTGTCTGTGAACACGCTTGTCTGGCGCGTTTTGGGATCAAAACGAAGAATCATGCCATTGTCAGAACCGAAAGGCATATCTGTGAAATAGATGCTGCCATCCGGTGCAACTGCCGGGCCTTCGGTCAGCCCGCTGTTCAGTCTGGCCTGTCGTGTGTAGATCAGTTCGAGAACGCTTCCTTCAGGCACAATTGGATTGTCAGAGCTGGCAATGAGTGCCATTGGCTCGCTGGCTCTGAGAAACGAGCTGACGCTAAGAGGCGAGCTGACACTCATCCAACTGAAAGCAACGATCGCAAGCGCAGACATTCCTCGGAGTACGACACCATCATTTACTCTGGCCGTCATTTCAGAATCTCCTTTACGATTCGAGCCTCTTCGACTCCGGTCAACTTCTCTTTGAGCCCATTGTCAAGAACAAACAACTGACGATGATCGAGCCCCAGCAAGTGCAGGACCGTTGCATGCCAATCCGGCACACTGACTCGATCTTCGACTGAGTGCAATCCAAGTTCATCGGTAGCACCATGCGTCGTTCCTCCCTGAATTCCGGCTCCCGCCAGCCAGACACTAAACGCGTTTTTGTTGTGGTCGCGGCCCGCATTTCGATCGTCCCGGTCTGCAGCGAGCTGAGCAATTGGCAGCCTTCCGAATTCGCTGCCCCACGCAACAAGAGTCGAATCGAATAATCCACGTTGCTTCAGATCCCGAATCAGTCCGGCGATAGGCAGATCCGTTCGGTCGCAGCATGTTTTCAATCCAGCGAGTAATCCCGTGTGATGATCCCAGAGATTCCCGTTGACGAACAACTGCACGAAGCGAACTCCCCGTTCGATCAATCGACGAGCCATCAGACATCGACGACCATAAGAATCTGTGGGCTCGCGACCTATACCATACATGTCGAGAGTGCTTTGTGTTTCCTGCGAAAGGTCCAGAGCCTCACTCGCCGAAATCTGCATCCTGGCCGCCAGTTCATAGCTGGCGATTCTTGCTGCCAGGACGGATTGACCTGGTCGTCGCGACTGGTGCAAAACATCAAGTTCTGCAATCAGTTGACGTTCACTGTTGACGACGTCGACGGGGCGTTCGACGTCAGCGCGAAGATTGAGAACCGGAGTACCGGTTGAGCGGAACCGGGTTCCCTGAAACATGGGCGACAGAAAACCGGCCTCCCAGTTTTCCACTCCGTTGACGGGCAGGCCCAGCGGGTCATCCAGAACGACATAGGCGGGCAGATTCCGGCATTCCGACCCCAGCCCATAAACAACCCACGATCCGAGAGTCGGCCGTCCGGGACTCATCTTGCCGGACTGCATAATGTAAATCGCAGGTTCGTGCGTGATGTTTGTCGTATACATTGAACGGATCATTGCGATGTCATCGACCTGTCGAGACAGGTTTGGCAAAGCATCTGACATCCACATTCCGCATTGACCATGCTGAGCAAACTTGTATTGGCTTCGCATCAGCGCACCGGCGGACTGCGGGCTCTCCACTTCGCCCGCGATCCTGTCGAAGTATTTTTCGCCGTGATGAGCATCCAGTACAGGCTTGGGATCAAAGAGATCCATCTGACTTGGCCCGCCATTCATAAACAGGTGAATGACTGACTTCGCCCGCGGCTCTGCGTGAGGCGGTCGAGGATTCATGTTTGTGGGCGGCGCATTTCCGGCAGACAGTGTTGCAGTTTCTTCAGCAGGGCAGTTCGTTCCCAGCAACTGTGCCAGCGCAGCTCCATACAATCCACCGGACACACTTCCGAGTAAGCTGCGGCGGCTGATGGTCTGACACCGGGATTTGCATTGGGATTCATTCCGACCTGACATCGCTTCCCCCTAGTCCACGAAGATAAACGATGCAGAATTCATGATCGCATGGCAATACGCAGCCAGTGCTTTCGCTTGAAGTGTTGCCTCATCCGGCGAGCCACTCACACTCAGTTGATCCTTCCAGACCGTATGGAACCTGTTGAGCGTCTCCAGTCCGATCCGCATTTCTTCCTTATCAGGTGCTCGGCTGAGCGCGATCTGGTAAACCCGTTCGATCTGCTTTGCTCTGTTGAGATCCGTTTCAAGAATCACACGAGCCGCAAAGTGATCAGCAAGTTCCATGATCATTCCATTGTTCATCAAATGGAGTGCCTGAGGTGCGACGATCGAGTCGCGGCGTTCGATACAGTTAGGATTCATCTGTGGAAAGTCAAAACTTTCCAGATACGTTGGCAGTTTCTTGCGCATCTGTTGAACGTAGATTGACCGTCGCCAGCCTCGTTCCGTTGCGATCGGAGTTACCAGTCCATCAGCACGTGATTCAACATTGTCAGCCGGACCGAATCGTGTTTCGTCTAAGCGACCAGCAACCAGAAGCAGCGAATCATAAAGTGACTCCGCATCGAGACGGGTCATGGGCATTCGCGAAAGGAGGGAATTCGATGGATCTGCCTGTTCATGGACGTGTATCACGGTTGAGCTCTGCCGGTATGCAGAACTGGTCATGATCAAACGATGAATCTCCTTCAGGCTCCATCCGCGATCGACAAACTCACAGGCAAGCCAGTCGAGCAGTTCGGGATGGGTCGGTGGCATTCCTGCTCTTCCAAAGTTGCCAGGTGTGACCACGATACCTCGCCCAAAATGATGCTTCCAGATATGGTTGACCTGAACGCGGGCCGTCAGCGGATGGTCTGGCCGGATCAGCCACCTTGCAAATGCAAGTCGGCGGCCTGTCTGTTTCGCACCCGGCCATGGGGGAGTGACTTCAAACGGTGTACGGCCATCTGTCAGAACTGATGGAACGCCCGGACCGACCAATGTGCCAGGACTCAGCCAGTCACCGCGCCGATAAATATACGTGGGCGATGGATCACCGCGATCCCAGAGTGCCTGTACTCTGGGTTCAGGCTTTAGTCGGGCCTCGAGTGCTCGAATTTGTTCGGCAGATTCATTGCGTGCCTTCGCAGCAGCGACTTCCTGTTGAACACGATCCTGATGACTTTCCCAGTCCTTCCGTTCGGCGGTCGTAACGAACGGCAAATGGCGTCCGCCCACGACATCCTGCGAGACCGGTCCGATGCCCGGACGGATATCGGGTCTTAGCCATGCGTGCTCGTCGTACGCACCCTTGAAGACATCCAGCAGTCTGTAATAGTCCCGATGGGGGATTGGATCAAATTTGTGGGTGTGGCAACGAGCGCACTTCAGAGTCAGTCCCATGACTGCTGAACCAAGTACGTCGATTTCATCTGCAATGACATCGAGCCGATCCGGAACATAACCCGTGATGTTGGCCCACGATGCATCCGGAGTCATTCTCAGGAATCCGGTCGCTACGAGGTTCTCATAGATCTCAGGAGTAATTTCAGTCGCATTTTCATAATCCGCCAGCTCGTCACCAGCGATCTGCTCAAGCAGAAATCGATCAAACGGTTTGTCCGAGTTGAAAGACCGAATGACGTAGTCGCGATATCTCCATGCGTGAGGTCGCGGCAGGTCTTGTTCTCGTTTGCCTTCAGAATCCGCATATCCTGCGAGGTCCAGCCAGTAGCGTCCCCATCGTTCACCGTAGCGAGGCGAATCGAGCAGCCGGTCAATGAGGAGTTCGTAGGCACGAGGATCATTGTCGGTCAGAAACGAAGCGACGTCTGCAGGATCAGGTGGCAGACCCGTCAGATCAAAGGTTGCCCGTCGAATGAGAGTACTGCGATCGGCCTCAGCATTCAGCGACAACCCCGCAGCTTCAAGCTTGTGTATGATGAAGGCATCAATTTCGTTGCGAACACGATGTTTGTCCTGGACGACGGGAATCTGTGCCCGTTGAGGCGAGCGAAACGCCCAGAAGTTTCGGTCGTCATCACTGACAAGCGGGTCTCCATTTGATGTGGCTACATCCGGCTCGATGTGAATCTCAGGGGCACCAGCAGCGATCCACTCTGCCAGTATCTCAACCTCAGCCGGTTCGATGGGTTTTACACTGGCCTCGACCAGACGTTCGAGTGGTGGCATCTGACCAGAGTGAATCATCCTGATGAGCAGGCTGTCGTCCGGTTTTCCGGGCACGATCGCCGGCCCCGATTTCCCACCGATCAACATCGTCGATTTGCTGCGAAGATCCAGATTCGCTAATTGCTGATGACGTCCATGACAGGCGGTACATCGACGCAGCAAAATCGGGATGACATCGTGCTGACTTGGTATTGCTGGTGTATCGGTCTGCGGTGGGGGCGTGCCGTCGGTTAAAGCCCCATTCAATATCCAAAGTTCAATTTGTTTGATTTCAGGTTCACTCAGTCGATCCTCTTCTTCCGGTGGCATCTCGCCGCTGTGAATTCTTTCAAGCAGCAGGCTTTCATCCGGCTTACTGCGGACAATTGCTGGTCCGGATTCACCACCTTTGAAGATTCCTGAAATCGTCTGCAGATCCAGGTCCGCTTTTCTTGTTTCTGCGCCATGGCAACGAACGCACTTCAGCTCGAGCAGCGGTTTGATGCTCATTTCATAAGACAATTCGCCCGAACTCTCAGGTTTCGTTTCATCTGCGCAGGCAACGAAAGATTCGACGCTGACGAACGTCAGAGCGGTTGCGAGAATTCGATACGAAAGCCGTGTGATCGTTTTCATGTTGATGAGGGTACGCATTGGAGTCCGCCGGCAAAAGGCAAAGTCGGACCAGTTTCTGTCCCTTTTGGACAAAACATGGATCGGACAAAACATTGACCTGCAGAACCAGATGAATTGTTTATGATGCCGCCGACGGTTTTTTGCCAATTGCCAAAAACGGTTTACTGAATGTGTCAGGATGAACGCAGGAAAAGAACGAGCCGAACAACTTCAGACAACGGCGATCCGGAAATCAGATTCGGCACCGCTGCTTGAAGATCGGAGTTACCTTGCGTACATGCGTCCGACTCCGCGGCCGTTTCTGAATTTTGCATCGGGCCATTTTCCGGCGGCAACGGTAACTGCTCCGCACTCTCACCCCTGTATTGCAATTCATGGGTGCCTTCACGGTCCGCTGACGTTCTGCTCAACAGAAGGTGAGATGGTGCTGGATGCGGGTGTGTTTTATGTGATTGGAGCGGGAGTCCGTCACTTCTGGCGGAACGAAGGTCGCCACACCGCCGCTACAGTAAGTATGCTGCTGGATACTGCAAAGCCCGGACGCTGGCCCGTCGCCGCCAATGTGGAATCCTGTTGCGAGGAACTTCAGTCGGTGGTGCAACAATTGCATCGTTTTACCACATCCGGTGATCGGGAACTGCATCAGGCGTTCTGGCAGGTCGCGGATCATCTGACAGCGGAAAAAACACTGGAGCCAATTTCACTCACCGGTGCTTTGTTGTTGTTCTTAGGGCTCATCAAGGAACGCCTGTCAGGAACTGCTGTTAATGAGTCTGGCGAGCAGGATGCGGCTCAACAGATTCGACGATTGCTGCTTGCTCGCGTCGAAGATCGGTTGAGTATCGCAGAGATCGCCAGGGAGCTTGCGACCAGCCCAACTCGCGCCAAGGAGTGTTTTCGCAATGCGTTTGGCTGCGGAATTATGACCTACTTCAATCAGTTGAAAATCTGGCAGGCCAAACGACTGCTGAATGACCCGTCACTAACGGTTGAACAGATCAGTCAGCAACTTGGGTTCTCCAGTCCCTCCTATTTCAGTCGAGTCTTCCTCAAACAGACCGGAGAGACCCCAACCGCCTTCCGCCACAACGTTTAGCGGAATCGCACCACGTTCATGACTTCGTCGATAAGTTTAACGGCAAGCCGCAGGCGACTGAGCCCTCTTGTCGGCTGGATTGCATCCAGCGTGCGCCGGCGTTGACAGTACTCATCACGGCGGAGCGTGATGAGTACAATGGGCTCGTGGGGCGAGGCACTATTCGGGGAAAAAACGTCTCTGTGGTTTTTCAGCCTTTACCGAGTTGATGTAAGATCAAGTTGTTCAGTAGAGATTCGTTCACGCTAATTTGGAGACAGAAGGCAATGCCTCAGGATCGATCGATTGCAGGGCGATGGTCGATCGCCGAAGGATGTTTAGTGACGATCGGTTTGATGACAATCTTGATGATGTGTTCGGCGACGGCTGATGCTGGGATGCCATCGCTAATGCCCTCCAGCTGGACAGCCAAAACAGACGTTGACGGAGCTTCGAGAACTCTGACGAGTACAGCATTGGCGATTCAGCTGCAGGTGATTTCATTTTTTGTAATGACATTCCTCGTAAGTGGATGGATCGTCCAGCGATTATGGAATGCACTGGCTCCGAAGTGCTTTCGATTGCCTTCGATTACGTTTCGCGAGAGTCTGTCAATGCTGGTTCTGTGGGGGCTTGCCTTCAGTGTTGTACTCACCATGATCTCCGGAGCGCGTGAATTGATGACTCCAGGCGCCTGGAAGAAGCAGGGCTGGACGTATACGCTGAATTACTCTGGAGCAGGAGATTCTTCAGAAAAATCCCGCCTGAAGCGCGAACAGCTCGAAGAACTGCGAACCGCACTGTGGCGCTACGCCGCGACTCATCAAGGCGAGCTTCCCAGTCTCGCAGATGCACGGATTTCGCCTGAACTCTGGCAGATTCCCACATCTGCAGGGCTGGAGTTTCTTGCCATCGGCGGCTGCAAGGCAGAAGAGGCTGGGCGACTTTTTGTTTACGAACCTGATACCGATGGTGACGAACGTCTGGTTCTGCTGACCAACGGTGTGATTGGTACAATGGACTCCTCAGAGATCGAACAGGCTCTCTCGAAACTTGAGTCAGCGAGTGGAGCTGACGAGTCCAACACAGGAGAAGGCCGATGACGAGCCCAAACGCATCAGATGGTGACTCTGTAGGTACTGCTGAACGTCCAGCGAGTACTGGCCGAATGGTGTCCATGGTTTTCGGTATAGCAGGTGTGACGGTATTTCTCATCTGCTGGATGACATCCTTCAGTCATCTCGAACAACTGTTGCTCGGATGGCTCTATTTTCCGATTCGTACGATTCCTCGAATGACGATCGATCCACCGGCAGTCTGTGCGGGCCTGATTTGTCTGACCTTGTTGGCTGTAACGCTGTACTTTGGTGGCTTGCGGGTCCTGCGAAGAAATCGCAGTGTAAATGCGCAGACTCATGTCTGGACACTTGGCAATGCTCTGACTTCCGTTGTCCTGTTCCTTGCATTGTTTGCGTCTGGGATTTCCTTTGTCGGAATCTGCCATCAGGTTGTCTGGATGTGGTCGGGACGCAACGACCAGGCAGAAGACGTTGCCGCCTCCGAGATGGGGATCATTGGGATTCTGACAGAACAAACGGATCAAATGCAGGCAAAATTTCAGCTTCAGAGTCTCAGTCTGGCCATTCAGAACTACCATGACTCCCATGACGAGCTGCCTCCGGGAGGGACGATGACAGAACACGGTGAACTGCTTCATGGCTGGCTGATGTTGATTGGTCCTTACGATACATATATTGCACCCCAGCTTGATGAGTGGATTAGCTGGAGGAAACCTCCGAATGCTGAAGTGTATCAATGCCAGAGTGATCGGTTTCTGAATCCATCGATGAGTGGCGAAGTCTTCGACAAGGACGGGTTCGGACTGACACATTGGGCAGCCAATTGTCATGTGATGCCGATACGGGTCGTCGAATCAAAAACTGTTTTCTCAGCGAAGCCGGTGCATAAGGAGCGAGGAGTCACGTTTGATGATATCTCTGACGGGTTGAAGAACACAATTCTGCTGGGAACCGCTTCGCAAAACCTCAGACCCTGGGGCCACCCGGCCAACGTGCGCGACCCGGCTTTGGGGATCAATCGATCGCCGGATGGATTTGGAGGACCACCGGGATGGAATGGGGCCATGTTCGCGATGTGTGACGGGTCGGTCCAGCTTCTCTCGGAAAGTACAGATCCTAAAGTCCTGAAGGCACTGGGTACGCCGGCAGGCAATGACTGACTTCTCCGCCGGGAATCTACTGGAAAGCGTCTTCGAACGGAAACAACGACCAGTTCGTTGAAGATCGTCAATTGGCTTTACTTCCCAAAAGTTTAACGGCAAGCCGCAGGCGACTGAGTCCACCCATGCTGCCCCCCCTGATTCCACCGTCGGGTAGAAATGGCAGGCGAATATTGGCACGAGAATCAGTGCTCCAGAGTTGATGGGGCTTGATCCAAAGGGGACGGTCAGCCTCGAATTGTGTCAGCCCAGCTCTTTTGATCATCGTTCAGGCGATCGGTCTTTCCGTCTATGCCAGCGATGACCGCTGGGAACTGACGGCTGCGGCTAGCCGTTAAACTGGGGTGAGTGCGTCCGAAGGTGATCAATACAGGATGGGACATCGATGATCGTGTGGATGGCGCAATCCAGTTCTGCAATGTTCTTCAGCAGCGGTTCGTAGATAAAGATCCTCTCGAACCTTGAATCTCCACAAAGAGCTGTTGTCCAGACTTCGAATATGGATGGAAGTGATGTGTTCAGATTAAGTTTTGTTGCCATGCCATGCCCGAAAGCACTCCTGGGCAGGTCGCGATAGCGAGCCAGGTTCAGGAGTTGTCCGTGCGGATCGCGTGGGATACCGCGACCAAGAATCTCTCCTTTGATCGATCCGGCCGTAAAGCCTTCTTCGAACGAAGGAGCGGGATTGCCCTGAATCTGCCTGCTCGTCCAGGAACGAAGTAGATCAGTAATCGCAGAGTGTGCAATCCACGAAGGAGAATATCCGAGTGGGTCAGTTTCCTGATCGTTCAGAAACACGCGTTCGAGGTCAGGCAGAACATTCAGAGTACCAACCTTTCCCAGGGCACCCGTTGCTTCTACTCGGACCTGGCAATCCGGGTCTTCGAACATGCGACGCCTTAGCCCATCGACGACACTCGCATTGCCGACATCATGAAGACATTGGCAGACCAGCCAACGGATGGTCGAAGAATCGTGGTCCAGCCAATGAGCCAACAGCGATACGGAATCCGTCTGGAAGAGAATTGCAAAACGCTCGATCAATCGTCCCAGATCTTCTTCGCTCGCGATTGCCATCCGTTTCTCGAACTCGGGCTGCACTTGGTCGATTGACAGTCGCGACAGTTTTCCGAGCAGTACCCGAAAATCGCGATCATCGGGAAATCTTGGCGCATACAGATAGTCGTCGACTAGATCGTCGATTTTCGCGTTCATTTTTTTCCGACCTTACTGTTTGTCTTCAGCAACGCCTCACAAGCGGCCTCGGGATCAGTTTCCGGTGCCGACAGATAAAATCAAGCCGACGAGATGGAAGAATTGGACGGCACCGGTTTCGCATGTTCAGTTTGAATAGGAGCTCTCTCGGGCGCGGTTCCGTCAACATGGCCGCGCACGACTATGGCAGAGTCCGGCATTCTTTTGCCTTCATTCTCTTGCCAATTGAGAAGACTCCAGAACAGAGTTTGTGGTTTTGAATTCAAGTCGGAGTCAGGACCAGCGTTTTGACCATGGAAGACGCGGAAAAGACGGAAGAATCGCAAAAGCACCCGACTGTGTTTTTCGTGTGGTTCGTGTCTTTCGTGGTTACCAAACACGCTGGCTACGCGCTGGATGCAATCGGAATCAACTCACTGCAATCTTCGCTGCGCAAAACGGCAGAACCAAACAACTTACGCAACTCGCCGTAGAAATTCTCTGCGGCTCAAAGAGAATTCAACTGTTAGTGGTACAGATCTTCAGACTCTGAGAGCCAAGGCGAGTTTGGCAGGCACTGACTCGTTTTATTTGTCACAGGCGTCGGACGTATGTGTATGGGTGGCGTCGATCGGAGTGCCGATTGACCGGGTGCTTGCAGAGTTCCAGCGAACGCCTCAGATTCATCAGGAATCGCCACTTTCCGAGGAGATGATCATGTCGATCAAGCTGTGGTCTTCGTACGTAACGATGCTGGTATTTATGCTTGAATTGACAGGTCTGCTGCGCGGTTTGCACAGTGTTCGGGCAGACCTGATCCCTGGGAGGTGGCTAATTCAGTTGATCTGGTGGCAGAGGAGGCTGCCGAGAAGCTCCATGGGATGGGAATTGAGCCGGCGCGGACGACATTCATAGGAGAAAGCTTCGGAAACCGCGTGAACGCCAGAGTTGCAGAACACCTTGGGCGGCGGGGGAAGTTTCTGGCGTTCAATCCACCGAATGCCGCTGGAGGATACAGGATGCCTGATCTGCGAGTCTGTGCTGACTTGACGTGGTCGTTTCATACGTTTTCAGTTTTTGATACCCAGGACGCCGTTGCCCATGCTGGATTCCTTCTGGAAACAGATGCAGAGACGACCGAACGGGATCAGCATACTTCCGGAATCCCATGGCTCGTCAGCCAGGTGCGGTCGGGCAACATGTCGTGGTTGCTGATGCAGCATAAGACTGTGGTCGCACGAGATGAAGAATTTGATGGCATCGCCACTGTGTCGGGAAAGTTGCTCAGCGATGATCGCCCACTCAGGCAACGACCTCACGAAAACACCAAAAACTCTCGGACGCGCATGCCGGTTGTTACAACATCATTGTAACGCATTGGATGAATAGACGAGCGGGTAGAATGGTTGCACAACGACGCGCATCAGCGAGCCAGTCTGATTAGACGTGGTCTGTACGTTTCCGCTATATCGAAGGTGTTCCGGGCTAAAAGCTGTTCAGATTGAAGATGTTTGCAGGTCAATGCTGTCGTGTAATGCGGATGAATTCGATATTCTCTGTTCTCACTCAGAGCCCGGATGACAATGAACGAGAAATGCGATGGCGACTTTGACCATCTTTGAAGACTTAGGCATATCGCTCCTTCTGGGCCTGTTGGTCGGACTTCAGCGACAGCATGTGCTGGCACCACTTGGAGGCATCCGCACCTTCCCTTTGGTGACGGTCTTCGGCACTGTTTGCGCACTTCTGGCCGGGACATATGGCGGCTGGATTGTTGCAGTCGGGCTTGCAGGAGTCATCGCGACTGCACTTGCCGGTAAAATGACGCATTCAGTTCGAAATGATGATCGCTCCGGGCTGACAACAGTTGTGGCTATGCCGCTGATGTACGCTGTTGGCGCATATCTGGTGAATGGCAACTGGTCGGTTGCTGTAGCCGTCGGTGGAGCCGTTGCCATTTTGCTCGAGATGAAGCTGGAACTGCACGGAATCGTGGCTCGACTGGGTGATACTGACATCAAAGCCATTATGCAGTTCGTTCTGATCTCGTGCGTGATTCTGCCGGTCCTGCCGAACCAGACGTTTGGGTGGTATGACGTTCTGAATCCGCGTGAGATTTGGTGGATGGTTGTTCTGGTTGTTGGTATCAGTCTCGGAGGCTACGTCGTCTGGAAGTTCTTTGGGCAGCAGGCCGGCACTGTTCTTGGCGGCATTCTTGGCGGAACGATTTCGAGTACAGCAACAACAGTGACCTTCGCCAGACGCTCCCGGCTGGCTCCATCGTCGGTTCGTGCGGCTTCCACTGTCATCATGATCTCCACGACGGTCAGTCTGATTCGAGTAGCCGTAGAAATGTCGGTAGTCGGACAGCAATCGATGCTGAAGGGCGTTCTGCCAATGTCTGTGCTGATCTCGGCAGGGATGCTGCTTTGCCTGGTTGGTTGGTTCAGAACTCGGAAGGAGACCGAAACCATGCCAGAGCAGACAAATCCTACGGAACTCCGGTCGGCACTCGTCTTTGGAACGCTTTACGCAATCATTCTGTTTGCAGTTGCGGCGACGAAGACTCACTTTGAAAAGAGTGGCCTTTATGTGGTTGCCGTCATCTCCGGCCTGACAGATATGGATGCGATTACCCTGTCGACATCACGAATGGTTTCGGCAGGACGGCTCACGGCAGAGACCGGCTGGAGGGTGATTGTTTCCGCAGTGATGGCCAACCTGATTTTCAAAGCAGCGCTCGTTGCCGCACTCGGGCATCGGAAGTTGTTCCTGAGCATCGCCTTTCTTTTCGGAATCCTGTTTATCGCCGGTGCGATTCTCATCGCCACACTTCCCTGAAGAATCGCGATTCCATCGTCGTTCCATGCAGTGGCGTATATCGTTAGGAGTCCGTCTTGATGCGATCACCCAGCCGCGGCCACCAGCTGGCTCGAACGGAGGCCAAGGATTACGCAGGATTAACGTTATTGCTGTTTGCAGCGTTTTCAGAGCTGTGGTCAGGTGCAGATTGTGTCAGGTCCTGAGCAGACATCGGTCGCATGAGTACATAGTCATGCGAAACGTAGACGTGATACCAGTATGTGAAATAGTTCCATGCGGCGAGCGGATTCGCTGAGCGATACTGAAGCAGATACCACGGGCAGTGCATGTCTTCATGATGGTGAATGTGCCGATTCAGATTGAAGAGCGGAATCCACGTGTGATATTCATTCGCAAATCCGGTTGCCCCCGCTGGCCCGTGGTGCTCAATCGCTCCTCTTAAAGAGACTGGAATCAGCACTGTGAAGAAGTTCACAGCGATCAGTTTCAATACGACGTCTCCACGACCAAGCTGCAGAAGACCAAGGATGCAGATAGTTGAGAATGCAGCTCCAGATGCTACGCGGGAAAGTCTCACAATCGCCTGACGCCCCCGAATCGCTTCCCAGAGAAACAGCAAATGTTGCACGGCTTCGTTCGATATAAGCAGATTGAACAGGGCATGGCGAGGAGTCGTTTTGGAGGGCCGGGCGGCATTATCGCCAGGTGCATTCAGCCAGCGGTGATGTGTCAGGTGAGTTCCCCGAAAGAGTTCCATCAATCCGAACATCAGCATTGTTCCATCGAAGAACCCGTAGACAGCCAGGTTGCTGCGATAATTTCTGAAGGGGATTCCGTGCAGATATTCGTGCAGCAAAATTCCGATTCGGTGAGCCAGCAGAGTTCCGGGGATAAACATCAGCCACAATGGAGTAAACCAAAGTAAACCCCACATTGATGCACTCAGGACCAGCAATGCTCCGTGTGTCAGCAGCGGGGCATATCGGCTACGCAGAAACATGGTCCCCGGTCGCTCGGGTCTTGTAGGGGACAGTGTTTCAGCGAAGTCCATGTTTGTGCTCACTGAGAAGCGTTCGTCGGTCTAGCTTCAGGCACAGTTTCTGACGTGAGTGATTCGGCGACCCTATTCAGCAATCGAATCAGAGTCTTTCCTTCGTCGGCCTGAAGTGAATCAAACATTTGCTGTCGAATCGCTTCGCCCGCCCGAAACACTTGTTGAAATTTTCGTTTACCGGCAGTCGTGAGGGCGGCTGTTCGTGCTCGGGAATCTTCCGGATGAGTATCACGCCGGATCAGTCCCTGTTTTTCCAGAAGCACCAGCATTGCTCGGACCGTACTTGGGTCAGATGGCATGCGACGTGCCAGTTCACGCTGGGTCAGGGCATCGCCGCGAGCAAGAGTCGCGAGCAGTACAAACTGGTCTGCGGTCACACCATACTTTGCGAAATGCGCTTCCGATCGGCGATGCAGCGCCAGATAAGCCGCACGCAGAGCCATCGGAAGTTCGCTCTTGTCTGTCATCGTCGTGCCTGATCTCTGGTCCAGTAAATTCGGTAGGCTGGCGGAATGTCAGAAGAGTACCTGCAGCTGAGTTCGAACCAGGGTTCCCTCGGTTCCAACCAGGATGTCACTACCGGTGCTGTTGACAGGACTGCCGTCGATCAGTGTTGCGTCAACGGTTAGCTTCAGGAACTGTGATTTTCTGGGATAGTAGCTGAATCCAGTGGCATAACTGGTTCGGTTCCCGGCTTTTCCTGTGACATAAGCAAACTGAGAATTCAGTTCGAATTCTTTGGGAAGAATGAAAAAGCCGCCTTCTACATAGAATCCATGCTGAAGTCCGACTTCAGGGACGGGCAGGTTGGCCCTGAGATCTGTAACCGAACGCCAAAAGTACTCTGCGTTTGCACTCCAGCCCTGATACTTGAATGCCGCGTCAAGTGCCAGCAGAGACACATCGAAGCTTTCGACGGTTGCTCCGGGCGCCAGTGCCCCAGGATCAGTTACTCGCGTCCCGTCTGTCAATCTTAGAAAGTCGGCCTCTTCCAGCTGTCGTCCGGGCGTGCCTTCAACGGATGAAACCCATGAAGAGCCAACTCGAACGGCCAGCTCGTCATGGAATTCAAAGTCTGTCGGTCTGGCCGATCCATATTTTCCGATCGGGTCCCACCACATGTGAGCGGCTGCTGCAAAGTCATCACCGGTTTCCGTCGGTGTGAGTGCCTCCGTGTTATATCCCTGGCCGACCATCAGTTCGTAGTGGGTTGAGTCGGACGGATCTCCAACTGCCCATATGCCGGTCGTTCGACTTGGCCGAAAAAACTCATTGGCGAACGGGCGGTCGGCAAGTCGTGTGTCGAAGGCTCCCAGCATCCAGTTTCGAGAGCCAGGCACTTTGCGCTTACCAAACTGAAGCTCAAGCAAGTCTGAAAAATGCCATGCTGCCCAGGCATCAACGACGGACATCATGTGCCTGCTGTCACTGTCCCCGTCAAGCTGAATCAGATACTTCAGTTCCGGAGTAAACGCATGTCCTGAGAAGATAAGACGAAGGCGTTCAATATCGAAGTTTCTGCGATCCTCAATCGGCCGTACCACACCGGCAGAATCAGTCCATGAATCGGTCTGCCGCGTGAAAGAGATGACTCGAAACTGGGAACGCAGATTTGTCTTCAGTTCAAAGGATTTGTCATCTTCTCTAAGCTTGAGTAGTATTCCGTTGTCGTGGGTGACAGTGAACAGGCGACGCGGATCGGTTGGCTGAAAAATGCTTTCGGGAGGATTGAAATCACTCTCGCCGATTCCCAGCCCGATCACATCAGAGTCAGTATCTGACTGGTGATCCATTGACGGATCATTGATCAGCGGGGCGTGGCCGAAGTTCTGCGCGAAAATTGCTGAGCCGAAGCTGAAGCATGCCAGCACGAGTAGTCGGAGACCTGCAATTTTTGCCGATGGGATTTCCAACGTCCGACCTCAAATCCACTGACGGTGAAGGCGCATTCTCGCTAACGCCACACCGTCTTTATCGGTTTTAATGATTGTATCGATTAGGAAAACCTGGGGGACACCGGGCTAATCATGCTCGCCAGCGTCGAGGATTCCAGGGAGATTACTGTAAAGAATCGTCCGCGATGAGCCGGACCCTGTGTGTTGCGGACGGCACTGTGTGTGTTGCGGACGGCACATGGAATGTGCCTGCTACTTTGGAGTTCATTCGATTGTTTGCAGAGCTTTGCATCGGGCGAGTCGTTGCTCGATGTCTTTTGCAAGTCTGAGTGTTTCTTTGCCGCCGAGTCCGCCGTATTCGGACTGGAACACTTCACGAGTGAGGCCTGACGGAAGACCGTCAATTCCGGGGAAGAAGTCCGCGATGATCACGCCTTCTCTGACCCGCGTCTGCAGATTGCGGGCGTTTGCATTGTTCTTTGTAGCGACTGTGGCCAGAAGCGTGCCGGCTCGATCCGCTGCCAGATCGTCAAACGAAAACCCGGAGCCGCCTGCGGTGGTATCCATCATTTCCTTTGCGATCCCGACGGTCATCGATCGATTTTCATCCGACAGTATCGCCAATGCTGCGCTCACCCAGAAATGTCGAGCCAGGTCGTTTCGTCCGACGAGAGTAATTCGTCGACGAAGGTCATTAAGTTCGGGAACTCGGCTGACATTGATCGGACGATGAGCGACCTTCGCTACTCGCTCTTCGCCAAGTATGACTCCAATTGCGAGGATTGCGGCTTTGTTCGGATGCACGGCATCGGTTCCGTGTGAGTTTTCTTCTGCATACTTGAACGCCAGTTCGATGAGCTTTGCGAAACCGTCGTCTCCTTTCGGAATCGAATCAGCATTTGCCAGTAGGTATTCGGCCGTTGCTCGTGCATCTTCCGCAACATCATCCGAAACTCCGGTTGACGTTCCCCAGAGATACAAGCCAGTCACTAACACGAACAGCGTCCCGCCTGCAATCCAGCTGCGGCGAAGCATCAGGCCGACTAACGCTCCGACAACAGCACTGATGATGCCCAACTGGAGTTGCAGGAAAATGGGAAAGTACCCGTAGTTGATCCATTGGCAGAGAATGGCAATGCAGGGAGCAGACAATAGCACGAGCGGTGCAGCCATCTTTAGGGGAACCTGCTTCAGGGAAATCGAGAGCAAAACGCCTGTCAGTGCCAGCCCACATCCTCGCATTAGAATTGTAGCCACAGCCCGCGATGTGGGTTCTGAGGTACTGAAGGCTGAACGCAGCAGACCGACAACCCAGTCAGATGCTCCCAAAGGACGTGGATTCGGGATGATGCAAAGCAGCACGCACCAGACCACCAGAATCAGTCCCCACACCCACGGAGGGTCTTTGGACGATCGAGCATACGAAGAATACTGCTGTTGCATTGCGGCCTCTGAAGTGAAGTTCATCTGCGTGCAGGCTAGTATCTGCCGGAGCTTTGAATCAGCCAAGTAAAGAACCGACGGGCAGACTTCCCACGGGGCACTTTGCCTTCCTCAGGACTCTTTCTGTCGTCGATCCACGCAGACCGTCGAGGAATCCATGGGGGCCTTCTGAGGTCATCACAATTAAATCTGCATTGATCTGATCGGCAGCCTGGAGAATCATTTCAGCAGGTTCTCCGTTGAGCACCAGTTCGTTCCACTTCCATGCAGCATCGTTTGGGAGATCAAACGGCAGCTCATTATTCGGCGGGCTGACCTGAAGCAGAGTTACCGTCCCGCCTTGCAGATCGAGGCTCTCGATCAATCGCAGGACCGCTTCCACCGCAGGTCGTGGATCCGGTTGAGTGGCAACTGGAATCAGTATGTTTTTCAGGGTCACGGAACCATCGTCACTCGACACGAAGCCCGGCACACCCTTTGGAATGAAAAGTGTCATTTGTTTTGCTGCATGTGCAATGGGCTCCGCGACGGATTTGCCCAGCCATCTCATGATGCCGTCACGCTGATGAACGGACAGAACAATTAGATCAGCGCTGTGGACTTCAAGAAATCGAACACAGGCTTTCACCGGATCACTGCCCTCGGCCACAATCTTGCGGACGTCGATACCGAGCTTTGCGATGGCGTTTCCGGGGCTTCCTTCCGGGATCAGCTTCCATCGTTCGAGAGTCTCTCGGACACCTGGGAAGTCCTGCCAGTTTGTTGATGCATCGGGATCAACATGGAGCACTGTAAGGAGAGACTTGCTTGCGAGAGCCAGCTTCAAGGCGTGGTAGAATGCGGTTTCGCTGCCTTCCAGAAAGTCAGATGGCAGAAAAATGTCTTCGACTCGCCGGTTGGGGAAAAGCCTATAATTGCTCATCATGTTTCGATTCTGAAACGTTGAAAGATCCCGGAAAAAACGTGGAAAGGCACACTACGATGTAATTGAGATGTATCAACATTTTTCCGCTCGGCATCAAACGAAATCTCGCGATCCGTATTGCTGCGGTAATCCAGTTCGGCGAACTTGTGAGTTCTGCGGGCTAAAGTCTGATGCAGGGCTAAATACTGTACACAACAGAATCGTCAGCAAATGTACCAACACCAGGATGTGGCTACTGAACGCCGGTGGGATTCTTTACACTCAGAGATTTGCGATAACTAAGGGCTTATATGAAGATGTGACCACATAGTTTGGTGCATCGGGTGATTGTTCGACATAAGTTTTGAGTTGCCCCGTGGCTGAGGGTTGCCCCAGAGGAACGATCGGCAGATGAAATCAACATCGTTATCAAGGATCGTGTCGTTTTCCGGAATCGGCGTGTTTATGGTCGCAATGATTGTTGCGGCATCCAGTCCGAAATTCCCGATATGGTTGGCCATTGTGATTGGTGTGATCCTGGGCGCACCATTGATCATTCTCGGTTTTCAGCTTGATCCCTCGAAGAATAAAGATGGTCAAGGAGACGGATTGGGGCCATCGAATCAGTTCTGGCCGACCTGGAGCGAAGTCGGGGGGATTGCAGCGTTCCCTGCCTACTTTGCCATACTGTTCGCCCCCTTTGTCCTGTTACTTGGTATCCTCACAATGCTGCCTGTTGGCGACAGTTGGGGAATTGCGTCTGCTCGAGTGCTTGTTGTGATGACAGCTGTCTGCATTGCGTCGTCGTGGAGATCGTTCGTGAGTCGGAAAGCGCAGGCATTGCTGCGTGGGAGAGTTTCAGACGTAGTCGTTGAGTCGTTTGCTCCATCAAAGCCTTATGAGATACCAACGAGCGTATGGCGAGCCATTGCGGCGAATTGGGAATGGCTGCTCTTTCCGGTCATTGCAGTCCTTGTTGTGTGGCTGTCATCCGATCCAAACAGTGTCTGGCATACGCTCGATGTCGAACCGAGTAGTTACCGGGGGTTCGGCCGAATGTTGCTGTGGAGCAGAGCCAATCCGAACACGACCAACCTGGCAGCTTCTATGGTTGGGATAGGTGCGACACTGCTGTTCGTATATCGAGTGATTCAGGCGCAACGTCGGGCACAGTCTGCATCTGGCGAGAGGTGATCGCGACCATCAGTTACCGACTTGTTGTTCGGTTACCGTTGTACCCCACGTGTGACCGTCGGCGAGCCGCAGGCGTCGGCTTGTCGTTTGCTTCTTCCTCAACCCCTTGTTGGCCCCTGAATTCGTCGGCCGCAACAGGTTCCGCTTCGACAGCCCGATGATGGCGTTTTGATCGTTTAGCTACATGCTTGTGTTGTCACTGCAGCGCACTGGTGGATGCATATTGTTACTGCAGCGCACCGACGCCTCTGGCTTACCGCTAAACTGGCGCAGACGCCTGCGGCTGGCCGTTAAACTGGCGCAGACGCCTGCGGCTCGCCGTTAAACTTGTCAATTCCAGCACACCAACGGGGTCCATCTCTCTGCCCAGTTAACTCGTTCAGATCGAGATTGTTGTATTCCGTCTTGAGTAATCGTCGCCCGAGGCCAACGGATCGGGGTTCGGTAGCGTTGTGTTGCCATTGAGTCACCCCTAATATCCCCGGACTGCAGACAATGAATTCTCGGGGGGAATCGACAATGCCTGATGCCAGGGGGCCATCATCTCAGGTCCTTGAAGATTTGCGTGCTCGGCAAGTTGAGGCTTGGAGGCGAGGTGAGCCGCTGTTGGTGGAAGTCCTCGTCAGCGATGTCAAACCTCCTCTTGCGGGACATGAACTTCTCGAACTCATCGCATCAGAAGCAACGCTGCGCGGAGAGCTCGGCCAAACCTGCACTTCGGTCGAGTACATACAACGGTTTCCACAATTGGCGGAAGCGATAGAACAAATCCTGGGGACTCAGAGGACGCTGAAGTTTACTTCCACGAAGACGGATTCCCCGATTGCTCTGGTGATCGATGAATCACAAAAAACCGTTCGAAAGCCGGAAACAGGTGCGGCGAGTGATCCTCATAGTCACACGGTTCTGGGCATCGTTCAGCAGCCGGCAAAAGTACCAAAGCCACCTGATGTGAGAATCCCGGCAGGTGTAGCGTCCACTGCGACCTAGATCAGCAGTAGCGGTATTGGAGTGCAGCAGGAAGGGCGATACCGGCTTGACCGCGTGCTCGGCGAGGGTGCGTTTGGTTTGGTGTATCTGGCGTTTGACGAAGAACTGCACAGACAGGTGGCGATCAAGGTCCCGTCGAAGGCTCGATTTCACAGGCCCGAAGATGCTGACGCATATCTTGCTGAAGCCAGAACTGTGGCCAGTCTGGACCACCCGAACATTGTGGCGGTTTACGATGTCGGACGTACAGCGGATGGGTCGATCTATGTCGTCTCGCGGTTTGTTGATGGTTCGACGCTGGAAGATCGCATCAGGGATCGTCAATTTGCAGAGCGAGAATCCGTTCGATTGCTGGCGACAGTAGCGAAGGCACTTCATTATGCCCACCAGAAGCGACTGATTCACCGTGATATTAAGCCAGCCAACATTCTGATCGAAGATCACTCGAATACGCCGTTCGTGGCGGACTTCGGATTGGCGGTTCGAGAAGAAGACTATCTGAAGCAAAGTGCAATCGCGGGGACGCCGGCTTACATGAGTCCGGAGCAGGCTCGAGGTGAAGGCCATCGGCTCGACGGTCGCAGTGACATCTTTTCACTGGGCGTGATCCTGTATCAGCTGCTGACAGAAGAGAGGCCGTTTCGCGGCAGTACCGTAATGGAGACACTGCAGCAGGTGATCAGTGTCGAACCGCGGGCTCCTCGGGAATTGCAGCCGACCATCCCCGAGGAGCTTCAGCGTATTTGCCTGAAGGCGCTGTCAAAGCGAGCCTCCGATCGGTATGCAACGGCGTCTGAATTTGCTGATGACCTTGAGCAGTGGTTAAAGCCATTAGCTGGGGGAGGGCAGGCGAAAGTCGCAGTCAGAATTGTTCCGAAGGGGTTGCGATCATTCGATGTTAATGATGCCGACTTTTTTTTGGATCTGCTGCCGGGGCAAAGGAATCGTGATGGACTTCCTGAGAGCATAGCTTTCTGGAAGACACGTATTGAACAGACCGACCCGGATCAGACCTTCATTGTTGGGCTGATCTACGGCCCAAGCGGTTGCGGGAAGTCGTCGCTGGCTAAAGCCGGTCTGTTACCGCATCTTTCAAAGGATGTCATCGCAGTCTACATTGAAGCCACTCCTGATGAGACGGAATCGCGTATCCTGAGAGGCCTGCAGAAAAGTTTTCCGGAGTTACCAAAGAACCTGGGACTCGCCGACACGCTGGCTTCTCTAAGAAGAGGGCAGGGGCAGCAATCGTCAAAGAAGATTGTCGTTATTGTCGATCAGTTTGAGCAATGGCTGCATGCGAACAGGGCTGAGTCGGGTGTCGAGCTGGTCAATGCTCTGCGGCAGTGCGATGGCGGTCGACTACAGGCGATTGTCATGGTGCGGGATGACTTTTCTGTGGCCGCCGCGAGGATGATGAGAGTCCTCGATATCCCAATTGTTGAAGGACACAATTTTGCACTGGTTGACCTGTTTGATGTCGATCATGCTGAGTCAGTTTTGATGAAGTTCGGTCAGGCCCTGGGCAGGCTGTCGACTGACAGAGACAAAATGTCCATCGATGAAAAGCGATTTGTCAGCGATGTTTGTGCAGGACTGTCTCATGACGGGAAAGTCGTATCAGTCCGATTGTCTCTGTTTGCAGAAATGGTGAAGAACAAACCCTGGACGACGTCCACGCTGGAGCAGGTCGGGGGGACTCAGGGGATTGGAGTCAATTTCCTGGAAGAGACATTCAGCTCTGCTCAGGCTAACCCCGGGCATCGACTTCATTCGATGGCTGCACGCAGGGTCCTCGGCACGTTGCTGCCAGACCTGGACACCGATATCAAAGGTCACATGAGATCTCTGGCCGAATTGCAGGAGGCCTCCGGTTATCAGGGTCGAACTTCCGATTTCATGGATCTCCTGCGGCTTCTCGACGGCGAATTGCGATTGATTACTCCGACGGAAGGTGCAGCGGGGAGTGGGGAATTGGCAGTAGAAAACAGGGGCGAAACTCCGAACTCCCAAACGCCCATTGATCGTTCCTCACTCCCCACGACCCGCTTCTACCAGCTCACTCACGACTATCTGGTCCCTTCTCTACGTGAATGGCTCACTCGCAAGCAGCGTGAAACGCGGAAGGGTCGAGCGGAGCTGAAACTTGAGGAACGGTCGGCGATCTGGAGAGTGAAGAAGGAGAACAAGCAGCTTCCAACATTCAGCGAATGGATAGGTATTCGTCTGCTGACGAAGTCCAGTCGCTGGACTGAGTCGCAACAGGCCATGATGAAGAAGGCAACTCAGTTCCATGGAATCCGCTGGGGTGGATTGCTGGTGGCTGCAGTGCTGTTTGGGGCGGGACTGCATTCGTGGACTTCAGCAGAACGAGAAAAGAACCTTCGTCAGCAAACGCAAACCGCCGTGGAAGCCATGCAGAATAATCTTGGTCCGAGTGTTCCATTCAATCTGGAGAAGCTTCGAACTCTTCCAGCCACAATGGTTATACCTGAACTGAAGGCTCGATTCGCATCCGTCTCCAATGCCCGCCATAAACTGGCAGTGGCCTTTGCTCTGGCAGACTACAACGAGCTGGATATTCCTTACTTCGTGTCACAAATTGATGAAATTGCAGACGAGGATACTCGCAACTATGTCACAGCGATGCAGATCAATCGGAGTGCCGTGATTGAAGCTCTGAAAGCAGAGGCTGAGACGTGCACGGATAAATCGCTCTGGCGTCGCAGGGCAAGATTCGCAATGGTCGCGTGTGCTCTGGGAGACTCCGCGCTTGCTGAAGACCTTTGTGCCTTTGACGACCGCCCTGATCCGGAGCAGCGGACGTTGTTTATTGAGGAGTGTCGTCATTGGGGGGTTGACCTGAAGGTCGTGCTCGATTCTGTAAAGAACAGCGAGAGCCCTGCTCTGCGATCCGGAATCTGCCTTGCAGTTGGTCAGATTCCGGCAGACGATGTTCCCGAAGGTGACAAAGAGTCGTGGAAGTCACTTGCGTCCGGGTGGTATCTGGAAGCGAGTGATTCATCCACGCACAGCGCTGCTGCATGGCTTCTGCGGAGTTGGAAACTGGACGTTCCGGAGATTCCGGAAGCTCATGTGATCAGCGATAAGAGAAACTGGTTTGTCAATTCCGGCGGAGTCACAATGTTGCGGATCCGACCTGTGCCTGCTGCGCTGGCAGGCGAGATTCCTGATCCGGTCGAAAAACTTCGTCAGCAGTTAATGGCGATGGAATCCCAGGCGGAGAGAGACTTCAATAATCCGGATACTCGCATGCAACGCGGGATGGCACACTATTATACAGGCAATCTTGAGCGAGCACTGGACGACTTTATGTTCCTCCTTCAGCACGAGCCCGGTGAAGCATTGCCGACGATAGAATTGTATCGCATTCTGACGCTGGCGCGGATGGGGCGAGCCGTTGAAGCGAAGAACCTGCTTGCTGACTACTTCAAACAGGATGCATCAAAACCTTACAGGGTCTACGCCGAGGGCATGGTCCATGTGTGGCTGGGTGAAATCCCTGAAGCGGAACGACTCGTTGCAGACGCATCCAGAGAAAATCCGAAGGATTGGTATACGCTCTACAGTGTTGCCTGCGTTGCAGCGCGTTGTGCAGAGGCTCGGCCTGGAGCAGAGTACGCGGTTGACAGGCAACGGTATGTTGATCGTGCAGTGGAGTTGCTTGATCGGGCTGTACAGAATGGTTTCAGAGATAAATCCGGAGTCCACGAAGATCCGGACTTTGCGATTCTGCGAAGAGAACCGAGGTTTGTGGCGATTCTCACCGGCATTGGTCAGGGCGGGAAGCAGCTGAAGGTTGGGGGTGACTTCTGGGTGAGCGACAGGGAAGTGACACGAGGCCAGTTTGAGACGTTCATGAATGATCCGAAATATGACTCGGCCCAACAGCCAGAGGGCTGGATGGGTGCGGAACTGAAGGTCAGCCCCACTCCCGACCATCCTGCTCAGAATGTAAGTTGGTATGATGCCTTAATGTACTGTAACTGGCTGAGTCTGCGTGAAGGGTTGCAGCCGCGGTATGTCCGAACAGGGCGTCAGGAATTGAATGACTATCAGAATACCATGCATAACGAATGGCGTCAGATTTCGGGTGCCAGTGGTTATCGCCTGTTGACTGAGGCGGAGTGGGAGTACGCATGTCGCGCCGGGTCAGCGACAAAGTTCTCGACTGGCGACAACGAGACTTTGCTGGCGGGGTATGGTCAGATGTACGGCACGTATACGGCTGAACCATGTGGCGCAAAGTTGCCGAATGCCTGGGGACTTTTCGACGTTCATGGCAACGTCCAGGAATGGTGCTGGGATTTGTATGCAGTTGGTCAATCCGGGAGAATTCGTCGCGGCGGCAGCCTGGGCTTTGATCCTCACAGTTGCCGGTCCGAAGCACGGACCACGTTACCACCCTCGTCCCGGGGATCTGATTGCGGATTTCGTCTGGCTCTGAGCTCCCCTTCTCTGCTGGCACTGGAGTCTGAGAACGCCAGATGAACGGGTGCGATTCTGGCATGAATCGAGCAATGGATTTCTCGAGCGTGACCTGGATGCAGAATTGCACTAAACCGCCTTTTTCTGAAATCCGACAGATTTCGCGACACCTGTCTCGGTGAAGCGCCAACTTCCTCGTCAGAGGCTTTGTCATCAGTAGAGAGCGGGCTTTGTGTTAGGTCCGGAAGAACAACAGGACGTCGGTTTGCGATTGCGGCAGGGTGATCGAGCAGCCTGGGCTGCGCTGTATGAGAACTACAGGATTGCTGTCTGGCGACTGACGGCAAGGCTTGTTGGTGGAGATTCGGCTGCCATAGCAGATGTTGTTCAGGAAGTATTTCTTGCGGCGGCGATGGCAGGGCGGCGTTACGATCCGGAACAGGGAACTCTGTGGGGCTGGTTGACAGGCATTGTTCATCGACAGGCAGCGAACTTCTGGCGAAAGGAAGAGCGGGCTCACCGATGGAGGTCGCTTGTCGAGTCTGGTCAACTGGATGTTGTTCAACTGCTGGAAACAGAGGACCACCTTTTTCTGGAGAGTGAACGTCAGGATGTCGCGGATCTCGTTCGACGGGTTCTGGCGGAGATTCCAGGCGACTACGCAATACTGCTGACATCGAAGTATCTGGATGAACGCAGCCTGGAAGACATCGCGGCGGAGTTCGGTAGTACGATTGATGCGGCAAAGTCCAAACTGGCTCGTGCGCGACGAGAGTTTCGTGCAGCGTTCGAGCTTCTTGTTGGCTCTGATCAGGGAGCCAGACTGTCATGACGAATTTGAATTCTTCGGATCCCAGCGATCGTCAACTGGCATCTTTGCTGAAGCAGATCGACGGTTCACTTCCCGAGCCGGATTTTGCGGCGCTTGATGCAATCGCAGTCGTCGCGGCGGCCGCATTTGATCAGGCAGCTACGTCGAAAGACGTCACCCTGACGATTGTGCAGGCCGAAAAAGTCAGAGATACATCTCAACAGAATCAACGGAGACATCCGATGTTTACACTTCTGGCGTCACGAGCCCTTGCGAGTATCGCGGCGATTGCATCCACCATCGCGTTGTGGTTTGCTGTGAGCTTCTCGACGCCGACGGTCATCGCCACACCGTTCTCAAAGGTGCTGAGTGAACTACAGCGCGCTGATTCAATCCAGCTGAAGATTGTGCGTGAGGATACCATTGCTGATGTCTGGATTCGAACTCCGGGACTGGTGCGATATCAGGAGTCCTCTCACAAGTATCAGATTGCCGCCGGCTCCAGATTGTGGAAGATCGACGAAGCATCGAACACGGTCGAAGAGACAGATTCACCCTGGTTTTTGAGTCCTCAGGAACGAATAGACCTGCTGTCGCTGCTGGATTCAGAAATTACAGACGCTAGCAGACTGCTGAACGCTCGTCCGGTTGACCGCGAGAATCGGGATGGTATCGACTGTCTGATCTATCGAGTTCATCTGCCGAGCAAAGATGGCGAAATCGAGATCGAAGCCGCCGTGGATTCGAAGAACCTGCGTTTGCTGGAGATCGCCGCATGGGATCCCGAAAGCAAACGCATTGGGCCACCGCTGGCGGAAATGACTCTGGTCGCATTGAACGTCGCTGTGGCGGATGAACAGTTCTCTGTTTCGAAGTCTCTGTCGGAGGACCGACGGATTGGAGACATCAGTGAATCGCAGGGGATTGTTGTCCTGCGTCCACGGCTGGCGAAGCGCTGGACGCCGATCAGCAGTGAAACGCTGGTTCAACCCGGTGACTGGCTTCGCACGGACGTTCGAGGCGCCAATGCTGTACGGGTGCAGTTGACGAACGGGAGTGCGATTACGCTTGGGCCTGGATCATTGATTGAGCTGATTTCACTGAATGAAGCCAGACTGCACTATGGGATTGTTCAGGTCGTGGTTGCTGAGAATGAGCAAAACAGTTCCTCACTGAATCTGCTCGCTCCGCAAGCCGGTCAAAAGGAAGTCAAGCCGGGTCAAAGTCTGATTCTGCGGACAGATCAAAGTGAATCGCTCATTGAAGTGCCTCAGAAGCCGTCGTGGCTGCAGGGCTTTGAAGGTGCTTCAAACAATGAATCACTGGGGTCGCTGCTCGTCACAATGCCGGACGGTCGCAATGAACCTCTGACGGTTGGTTACCATAAAGTCAGCGTCGAGATTCGTGATCAGATTGCTCGAACAACCATTGAGGAATCGTTTGTTAATCATACAGCATCCCAACTTGAAGGAATCTTCCATTTCCCATTGCCTCAGGATGCTTCGATCAGCGGTTTCGGGATGTGGATCGGTAACCAGCTTGTCGAAGCCGATGTTGTTGAGAAGCAGCGTGCTCGTGAAATTTACGAAACGATTCTGCGAGAACGTCGTGATCCCGGGCTCCTGGAATGGACGAGCGGGAATGTCTTTAAAGCTCGCGTATTTCCAATTGAAGCACGGTCCGAGAAGAGAATCAAAATTGTCTATACTCAGGTACTTCCACTTCGAGCAAACAAGTATCGGTATTCGTATGGGTTGCGAAGTGAACTGTTGCGTACAAAGCCATTGCGAGAACTCTCGCTTTCGGTGAACGTCAACTCTGCTCTGCCTTTGAAGCAAGTCACGTGTCCGACGCATTCAACTCGAACTCAGTTGACCGAACATTCCGCACAAGTGGATTTCTCCGCTCAGGAGTATTCGCCGAATCGCGATTTTGAGGTGGTATTCGAGCTCGATGAACGACAGAACGATGTGGTTGTCATTCCACATCAGCGCGGAGACGACGGCTATTTCCTGATCCAGTTGACTCCGCCAGGTGGCGTTGGAAATTGGCAGCGGGAAGTACTTCCAGAAGGTGCTCCGCTCAGGATCGTTCTGCTCTGTGATACGTCGATGTCGATGGATGAAGCAAAGCGGCGTGACCAGATGGATTTCGTAGCTTCGATTCTGGCTTCGCTGGGGCCGGAGGATCAATTCCAGCTTGTTGCAGCGGATGTTGCCACGGCATGGGGATCAGGTGAAATGCAGGCGGCCACGGCTTCGAATGTTGAGGCAGCAAAGGCGTTTCTTGCCGACCGTATTTCTCTGGGCTGGACCAATCTGGATCGCGCATACGAAGACGTTCTGGTGAAAGTCCCGGCGGATGCGAATGTGATCTACATCGGAGATGGAATGTTGTCAGCTGGTGACACGGACGCACCCGCTTTCGTGAAACGGCTTGCACAGATGCCGCAACTGGCTCAGAACTCTCAGAGAACGCCAGACAAGCAACTGTCTCAAATCACACTGCATACGGTAACGGTCGGCAATACCAGTGATTCGGTTGTTATGAGAGGCATCGCGACTGTTGGACGCGGATCATCTCGAGTCGTGAGTGGCGAGCAGACCTCGCAGGTGGTTGCGACCGAACTATTGAACGAGATAGCTCAACCCGGACTCAGGGATCTGAAAATAGAATTCAAGGGTCTCAAGGTCGCTGCTGTGTATCCAGAGCAGTTACCGAACATCCCGGCGGGGACTCAGCAGATCCTGGTCGGACGATATCTCCCTGAAGGAAAAGCTCAGACGGGCGAGGTGATTGTCAGCGGCAGACGTGGCAGTGAACTTGTGCGGTATGCGGCTCGAATTGATCTGAAGCACGCGGAAGACGGGAACTCGTTTATTCCGCGTCTCTGGGCTCGATCGCATCTCGACCACTTGCTGGCTCAGGGAACGAATTCCGCGATTCAGGATGATGTCGTACGGCTTTCGGAAGAGTTCCACATCATCACACCCTACACGTCACTTCTGGTGCTTGAGTCCGACAACGATCGGGAACGATTTGGCGTGAAACGCCGTTACGAAATGCGGGACGGGGAACGCTTCTTTGCCGAAGGCCGTGCAAATGCAAACTTTGAACTTCTGCAGCAGCAAATGAAGCTTGCAGGAACGTGGAGGTTGAATCTCCGGCGTCAGATACTCCAGGAACTCTCAGGGCTGGGGCGAAGCAGATCGATGCTCGAAATGGATTTCAAGAGGCAACAACAATGGAATCGTCCAATGTCTGCCAGTGGAGGAATGGGTGGAGGCTTTGGTGGCGGTGGTTTCAATGGACGTTTGGGGTTTGAGCCATCGTTTGGGAAAGACCAATACGGAATCGACAACCGGCTGGGGGATTCAGATTTCGATTCCCTGTCGGATTCAGGTGAAATTAAGGAAGAGCTGGCGGCGAAGTCTGAACGAGACGAGATGGATCTCGGAAGGAAGCAGTTGTCGTTAGAGGAATCGAGTCTGTCACTTGCAAAGAAGTCATTCGACGGCCCCGCTGACATGCTGGTTGGTCTAAGAGATGAGATGGATGCTGGTTTCGCAGACAATATGCCGGTTGGTGGCGGCTTTGGTGGTGACGACATGAGCAGATATATGATGGGAGAGATGGGCGGCCTGCGAGGCGGGCTGGCGATGGATAAATCCAAGAACGCAATACACTTTTTTGATTCTCCAATGATGGGACGGGGTTACTACAACGAGCCTGACTACACATCCTGGCTGAATACTCTCTTTCCATCTCTTCCAGTGGTTCAGCCAACGCCGGATACGCCGAATTTGGAAGTCGTAGATCAGAAATCGAAATGGACTCCGGAGGCAAGTGCTCTGGCAAGCAGCCTGCTGCGTATTGATCAGTTGCGTGCAGTTGAAGGCGGCATCGAGCTTCGTCGCGAAATTGAGTCGCTTGATCCGGTTTGGAATCGAAAACTGAATCAACATGGCGATCTCGCGCTGTACTCACCAGGTGCGTGGGTCACGCGTGGGAATGATCTGTCTCAGCAGACGGTTGTCAACTTCTGTGACGGAAAGGAGCGAGGCGTCTATTCTGTTGCGTTTGGACTCGGAAGGCTTCGTCCGTCAACTCCGAAGGAACTGGAAACGCCGCCATTTCAGCTGAACGATTTCTCGATTTCGTCGATCCGGGACGTCTACGGAACATGGAAGGCTGTCGTTGAAACAGAGAACAATCAGACGTCGCGCCTTGTGTTGTCGGTCGAAGGTTCTCAACACCGCATGATGATTACAGTGGATACGGTCCGTCATGTTGTGACAAAGATCGAGCAGTTTGAAGGCGATAAGCTGACTTCAACGACAACGTTCGAAGACTTTGTTGAGATTGCTGGTACCTGGTGGGCTCGTCATGTGCAAACGTTTGATGCTCAGAATCGCCGCCTTGTTAACGTAGTGCTGAACGTTCAGAAACACACACCCGAGCAGTATGCACAGCGAATGAATGCTGCATTGGCTGAAAAGGCTGGAACGCAGTTCCTGAGTTCTCCGTCGCCTCGGCTGAGTGCAGCAAGACAAAGAGTCGCGGATGGATCAGCAGCGTTCGACGATCGGATCATCATGATTCTACACAATGCTCGTCTGCAGCAGTGGGATGAACTGTG
Source organism: Planctomyces sp. (assembly GCA_016795105.1). Classification (GTDB taxonomy): domain Bacteria; phylum Planctomycetota; class Planctomycetia; order Planctomycetales; family Planctomycetaceae; genus F1-80-MAGs062. Next base: position 22,293 of record JAEUIH010000036.1, on the reverse strand, counting down.
GATTCATGTTGAAGCTGCGGAGAAACTGAGCACAGAGAAACTGAGCACAGAGAAATCAGGCGTTCGGTGGATTCGAACGATGCTTCAGAATGTGATTCGACGACACGAAGAAGCCAAAGTTCGACTGACTGCGGAAGCCTCGCGGTTGTCATCCTCTGTGACTGGCGACGAAGTATTCCTCGCGGAGTTCCTGCTTGGACAATTAAACAGTTTTGCGTCGGCTCAGGAATTCTACGATGTTCATCAGCAACTGAAGCCTGTGTACTTTCGCTCGATGAATTCAGAGATTCAGGAGATGTGGATTCAGCGAGAAGCCTCGGCACTGGAACGTCTTGGGAAATCACAGCAGGCGCTTGCTGTCTTTAAATCGATAGCGGAATCGCGTTCCTGGGATGTTTATGCTCAGCAGGCGTATACCGACCGACTTCAGCAGATCGAAGGTTTCGATGTGGCTGAAGCGTGGCTGCGGCGAGAAGACGCAAGGCCCGAACGAACAGAATATGATCACAGCGTTCTTCGTCCTCTCGTATTCAATCTGCTGAAGTCTCAGGCGAAGTGGAGCGAACTTGTCCAGTGGACGACAGACTGGGTTGCTGACAGTCCCAATGATCCGCAGTACTACACCGCATATGGCTATCACCTGGCGGCGTTGATACTTGGCGATAAGCTGGATCAGGTGCACGCGTTAGTTGATCAGTGGCTCAAAGAAGCACGCGTGGAAGGAGAATTGTCACCGCCGCAGCGTCAAAAAGTTGAGGCCGCCCTGAATTTTCTGAATGGACAGATTCCGGGTATGAGCTTTCAGTGGCGCGATGAGCGGCCATTCGAATTGCTGGCGGATACAGCTCGCTTCTTTGCTAAGCATCAAAAGCACTTTGACCTGACCAATCGGTGTTTTTCGGGTGGTTACTTTGGGCAAAGTGAACCCATGGACAAGTTACGCGGCGAATGGCTGAGCCACCTTCGAACCAATGCAGCAGACATTCCCGCCGATCGACTGTCCTCATTCATCAGCTGGACAATGAGTGGCCGCTTGTCTCTCACTGATCCAATTGATGACCGACGAGAACTGGATGGCAGCGAAGTGCCCGATCGAATTTGGAACGAAATCGCGGTCGCATTGAAAGATCGCTGGCTCAGGGCTGAGGTCAAGGTTGAAAAGCAACAGTTGAGCGATGCGATCGTCATGATCTATGTGAATCGATTCCGTTCCACTCTAATGCTGCCATTTCTGCGAGAACGGATCGCCCGGGCTTCAGATGATTCACAGTTTGGGCCTTCGGAATGCGCTGCATATTTGGCTGGGCTGTTCGAGGAACTTCTGCAGACGAAGTGGTCAATAGAAGTCGAAGAGGAGGCGTTTTCCATCCTGCGGCAACTCAGCATTGAAACGGAACCCCACAGTCGAACGCTTCAGGAGGTTCCGTCTCTGATCAGGCTCGTGGATGTGATGTTGGCAAACCGTATCACAGCCGGTGAACAACAGCTCCACGATCAGGGAGAAACAGACCTGATGACTCGAAAGCAACTGGTTGAGAAAAAGGCTGCAATCCGGGAGACTGCCCATAAGGAAATGTCGCTACGACTGGCCGAACAGGCGACAAAATCTGATGGGCCGATTGGTGACTGGTTCCGTATGGAACAGATTTGGGTTGACGTGGGGCTTGGGCAGAATCTGTCTGAAGCTGAAGCAGCATGCTGGAAGATACTTGGAGACGCTCCTCCATTACTCAAGCTGTCACCCGATGAAATTGATGATGAAATCGCCGGGATTGTGGATGGAGCAGCTCCGTCAGTACCAAAGCCGCAGACAGATGCAGAAACAAGTCGTGAGTTGCTGGAACTTCAGCTCAGGACACGAGCATTTGCAACGGTAATGCATTTGGCGTCACGATCGAAGGCAGATCCGTTGAGCGTGCAGCGCTTGCTGAAATTCGTTGACGCCGGAGTCTCTCAGAGTGGAAACCCAGGGTCAGCATGGCGCCAGACAAAGTTCCGGCTGCTTGTCGCTTTGGATCGTCCGGAAGAACTTGAGACTGCACTACGGGATTGGGTTCGAACCGATATCCAGACAGCTCCCTGGCGGCAGATGCTGGCTCGATTACTGGCAGAACGTGGCCAGCTGCCGGAAGCCGTTACCCTGTTTGAAGCTTGTGAACAGGCGAAGTTACTGTCTGCTCAGGACTACCGCAGTCTGGCGAACTGGTATTTGGCTCTCGATCGCCGCAACGACTACGAACGAGCCCTGGTCGAGGCTTATCGCCAAATGCCGGAACAGTATTTGGCGCAGCTGCTGTACGCCGCGTCGAACCGATGGTACCAAAACGGAGCCACGCTTCCTTCGGAGCTTTCCGATGAAGCTCTGATGGCGGTTCGCGTTCTGTTCGAGAAGTCTGGTTCACCGGAGAGCTACTTCTCCTATGTCAATTCGATTTACTCGGCAAGTCGCGACTTCCGAATGCTAAAGTTGATTCCGGACAGCGTTCTCGGCAGAACAGCTCAGCAGATCTATCCGATTCTGCAGTCGATTCAGAACAATGTACTTGGGGAAGTTCGGAACGAAGCTACTGCCGACGAACTCATCGCGCGAATTCAGGAGCTGCGGAAACGGAAGCTGACACCCGTTGATCGTCGTGCACTGGATCTGATGGAAGCCGTTATTGAGAGGAAATCGGCAGAAGTCCTGAACCAGCCCGGTCCACATCTGGAAGCCAGCGTCAATGCGATGAAGCGGGCCTTTGAACATGAGTGGTCTGAGAACGAACCGCAGATGATGGCCTCGTTCCTGCGACAGCTCGGTAACTTGTCGCATCCTGCGATGAAAAATGAACAGCTTCGGCAGTTACGCGCGTTGCGGCAGATGGTTCCGGAGAATTCTCGCCCACGTTTGCAGATGACGCTTGATCTCTGCGAGCTTCTCCTCGTGAGCTACGATGATCGGGCAGGGGCCCTGAATCTACTTGAGATCGAGTTCCGCGGGTACTCACAGGCGAATCAGGACATGTTGCCAAATGAAGATACGAATAGCCTGTTCCGGTATGTCAGTCTGCTTGAGACAGTTCATGACTTCGCAGGGGCCGAGAATCTTCTGAAGAAGTACATTTCCAAACCAGTACATCGCCAGCAGGAGATAGAGCTCAAAGAACGGCTTAGGTCCCTCTACGTTCGTGCAATGGATGCTGATGGCTCGGTTTCAATCGGGAACGGCCGAGATGCACTGCTGGAGTCAATCTTTACATTGCTGAAGACCGAGCTGAACTCAGCCACTGATGAAAATCAGCGATATATCCAGGTGATACAGATGGTTGACCTGCTGCAGACTGCTCGGCGACACAGTCTGGTTGCGTGTGTCGATCGAGTTAAAGAGCTGACGTTCGAGATCATTCCGAAAGTGTTGCCACTTCAGCAGGAGAACTACCGTGAAACGGTTTCGCATCCTTTGACCCTGATCCGTGACACGCTTGGACATCAGGACCGACTGCGGTATCTCGTCGAACGACTTGAACAGTATCCGCAGCGATTCCTTGTTCATTATGAGCAGCCATGGGAGACGCTTGGATATGAGCTTTGTATCGCCCGAAAGGACGCTGGTCCGAGTGAGTACGACGACCGAGTCTTGAGGCTGTTGTTGCCGGAACTGAAGCGATATCTCACGAGTCCGAATCCGAGTATGTTGACGGCGTGTTATATAGGTTACACAGAGTTTTGGTCAGAGAAGGCAGATGAGTTTGCAAAGTTTGCGGAAGAGATTCTCAACGAACGACGGGATTCAGGGCAGCGAGTCTTCAGGGTATCGCAGTATCTGCATAGTGGATTGGGACGGATACCTCGAGCGATTGAGATTATGTTGATTGCTCGAGAACAGGGACGACTCGACGAAAACATGCACTACACGCTGGTTCGATGGCTCAGGGACGCGAGTCGACTTCCGGAATCAATCGAGATTCTGGAGATGCTCACAGAGCTTCGGCCCGACAACATGATCTATCGGACCGATCTGATGAGTGCATACTTCGCCGCACAACGAGCTGAGCAGCTTCAACGACTGATCGAGAACGTCGATGCCCATTTCCACTCAAATGGTCGCTGGAGCGAATCCGTCGCTGCACAGTTTGCAGGTGGGTGTCAGGCCGTAAACGAGTTGGATCGCGCGAAGAAGTATTTGACCGAAGCGATCGTATTGCATCAGCGGGGAAATCCGGCGAGTGGTGTGAACGACCAAACTTTGTCCGGATACTATCAGCAGCTGGCATCGATCGACGGAAGACTCGGAAATACGAGGGAAGCCGTGAACGCAGCGGTTTCAGCGATCACGTGCTGGAGTTCACTGCATGAGTATCGGCAGCAGACGATTGAAACCCTCAAATCCACTCTGCGCTCTGCGGGCGATCTCGATGCACTGATTCAGCAGCTTGACCAGGAAGCGGAACAATCGGGTCAGGATAATCCGATTCTTCGTAAGGCGATCGGACAAGTCTGGCAGGAGCGAGGCGAGCATCCGAAAGCAATCATTCAGTTGAAGCTGGCACTGGAACTTCAACCCAACGACCGGGAGACTCATCAGGCACTAGTCGCGGCATATGATGCAACGGACGACAGAAATGCAGCGAACGTTCAGTTGCGAAAGCTGATTGATCTGATGCCGCATGAACTGACGTTGTATAGTCAGCTGGCTGATCGCCTGAAGGACGATCCGAGTCAATCGGAACGAGCAGCCACATCGATCATCGAATCATCACCGAACGAGGCCGAGAGTCATCAGGCTTATGCCGAGCGACTGCAGACTCTGGATCGCTGGCCGGAGACGATTCCTCACTGGAAGCAGGTGGCACAATACCGCAAACTTGAACCCACCGGCTTACTGAGACTTGCCGAAGCTCAGATTCATGTGAAGCGTTTTGCAGACGCACAGATTACACTGAAATCCCTGCGAACCATCAGTTGGCCATCACGATTTACCGACATAGACAATCAGATTCGCAACCTCGAATCACAACTCATAAACAACCCGGAAACAAAAAACAAATAAAAACCATCAAGCAGCACCCGTTTGATTCGCTGACTGCTTGTTCCTGTAATCTCCGCTGGCACGCACGTCTGTACAACGATTGTCCTCAATCGTTGATCGAACCCGGACAACAGCCGCCGCACCCGGTAATGTTGTTTGGCGAGTGGACATGACAATTGACCAGAGTTTGTTCAAACTGGCAATACCGGAAACCTGACTGGACCTCAAATATTCGAGCGTGCACGATGAAATGCTTTCTATACTCAGTGATTCTGGCGTTGAGCATCTTTGCACTTGGCAGATCACAGGCGGATGATCCATCACCATCCACCTGGTGCAATCCGCTTTCGATTCCCAATTATCCAATCGGACGGTTTGCTCGCGACCTGTCAGGGACCGATACCGGGCCGGAGTGGATGTGGAGACTGGGATACAAGCAGCAGTTTCGTGAACTTGCGGATGTTACAGCGTTGTGGCATGACGGAAAGTGGTTTCTTTACCCGTCTGTTGATATGGCCTGGGTCAGTGAGGATCTTGGTGCCACCTGGAAGCATCATCCGCTTAATGTGCGGGACGCTGGGTACGCACCAACGATTGTAAAGCATCGGAATCGATTCCTGTTGATGGCCAGCAACTCTCCGATCTACGCTTCGGAATCACCTCTTGGTCCATTTGAAGAGCTTGGCAGAATCGAGCTTCAGCGGAGTGGCACGTTACCCGACTTTGTTGATCCGATGTTGTTTTCGGACTCGGACGATCGACTGTTCTATTACTGGGGCTGCACACCCGCCGGAGGAATCTGGGGAGTGGAGCTCAACGCCGCTGATCCAACACAGGTGATCGGCACGCCGTCAGAATTGATCCCGTTTGACTCGGCAAAATTTCCCTGGGAAGCTGTTGGGGCGTGGAATCAGAATCCTCGGACCGGCTGGATGGAAGGGGCATGGATGCTGAAGCGAAACGGGAAGTACTATCTGACCTATAGTGCCGGTGGTACTGAGAATCGAAGCTATGCGATGGGAGCCTACGTCGGTGATTCTCCCCTCGGGCCATTCACACCTCAAAATCGGAATCCGATTCTGCGAACCGTTGATGGGTTGATCACAGGTACTGCCCATGGTTCGATCGTGGCTGGTCCGAACGACGAGTTATGGGCATTCTACAGCGTGCGAGCAGCCGTTGTTCATGCCTTCGAACGACGACTGGGGATGGATCGAGCTGATATTGATGAGAACGGCGAACTCTATGTTCGCGAAGCTACTTCACTTCCTCAGCATTTGCCTCAACGGCTTCCGAATGGGACGGTGAGTCCTGCAGCGGCACACAGCACTGGCTGGCTGCCAATGAACGGCGAGCTGCGAACGATTGGCTCGACGAATGCGCCAAATCTCGAAGGACGTTTTGCAGTCGACAACGATTTGTGCACCTGGTGGCAACCGTCAACTGAAGATCAGCAACCAACCCTCACAACGGACTTCTTGTTGCCCTCCACCATCCACGCCGTCCGCATTATCTGGCGTGATGTCGGACTGAACACTCAACAAGGAGCAGACGCAGGCCCGATGCGATACCGAGTCGAATTAGAGACCCGCAGGGATCAATGGACGACGGTGATTGATCGAAGCCGGAATGACGACGATTTGCTGATTGACTATCGCGAGTCACCGCCCACAACGGCAATTCGCGCTCGCCTTGTCATTCTTGAAACTCCGGCCGGGATTACTCCTGCGGTCTCAGAGTTCACTGTGTTTGGCAGGACAAATTGAGGGCCACTGCGCCGGTGGATAGTCATCTGGATGAATTTGCGGCAGGGGCAGGGGTGCGGCTTCTGAGCATCTGCAATTCCCGAGGCAACGGGAATTGCACGTTCTCTTCGCGAAGAATGGCATCCAATACGGATGCGTTGAAGTGCTGTTTCAGGTACTGGATGCACTCGGTGACCGCCGATTCCGGAGCACTCGCCCCGGCCGTCATGACAACCCTCTTGACGTTCTCAAACCACTGCGGTTGAAGGTCACCAACACCATCAACCAGGTGGCCCGGCACTCCCTGCGCGAGACCTTTCTCCAGCAGTCGGCGACTGTTAGAGCTATTCTGACTGCCGATTACAATGAGCAGATCTGCTGACTTCAGGATTGTACTGATTGCCTCCTGACGATTCGTCGTTGCGTAACAAATGTCCTCTTTTGCAGGCGACTCAATGTTCGGATATCGCTGACGCAGCTTTTCTATCACAGAATTCGCTTCATCAAGGCTCAGCGTTGTCTGCGTCAAGTAAGCGAGTTTGTGACTAACGTCGTACGGAAGTTGGTCGACGTCCGCTGGGGATTCGACCAGAATGACACTGTCCGGTGATTCTCCCATCGTGCCAACGATCTCATCATGCCCATTGTGGCCAATCAGCAGGATCGTATACCCCTCACGCGCGTATCGAATTACCTCGAGATGGACCTTTGCTACGAGTGGACATGTTGCGTCAATGACCCGCAGTCTTCGTGCTCTGGCAGCGTCTCGCACGACCGGTGAGACCCCATGAGCACTGAAGACGAGGGTGCTGCCGTGCGGGACCTCCTCGACCGAATCCACGAAAGTGACGCCCTGATCCTTAAAATGGTCAACGACGATTCTGTTGTGAACGATTTCGTGATACACAAAGATCTTTGGGCCGACACAGCGAATGGTTTCATTCAGGCATTCAATTGCCATATCGACGCCGGCACAGAATCCCCGAGGGCTGGCTAGCAAAACGTCCATGAGGTTCCCTGATAAATCCCGGTGTTGCTGTTCTGAAACCTGACCTTGTAAACTGCGCCACGACACCTAAGATCACTCGTTCGTGCAACGATACATGCGGGAAAGGATACCGTGGTTCAAAGATGACGGCAGTCCATCAGTACCAAAGCGACGACCAGTTTATAGGCGAACACCTTCAGGGGACCAGTCGAACTTTTGCTCTGGCGATCCCTTTGCTGGCGATCGAGAGGCGTCAACAGATCGGCTTGAGTTATCTTCTGTTTCGGGTTGCGGACAGTATTGAAGATGCTCCGGAAGGCGACTCGCTTCTCAAAAAACAACTGCTCAACCGCCTAAAAAACTATTTCAGTCGGCATGACGGAAGCCAGCCCGAAGAAAGTGCGTCCGAATTCACGTCTTCTGATCGCAAGTCTTCTGGACATACTGATCTCACGACTCCGGCCTTAGCATGCTTTGGAGGATTGTGGTCTGCAGAATCCCCAACCGGACGACTGCTTCTGGAATTCCCACGGCTCCTGTCCATTTTTGATAAGCAGCCGCCAAATGTATCTCAGGTTATTGGGAACGCATTGACATCAACCATCACAGGTATGATCCGTTTTATCGATGCATCCCGGGACTTTCCGAATCAAATTCAGATTCAAACGGTCAATGATCTTCGACTCTATTGTTACGCAGTCGCAGGGATTGTGGGTGAGTTACTGACAGACATTTTCATCATTCATCATCCCGCTGGACTCGTCGATCATCAGGAATTGCGGACGCTGTCAGTGGGCTTTGGGGAGTTTCTGCAGCTCATTAATATCCTGAAAGACGCTGGTCGTGATGCTATGAACGGCCGCGTGTTCATTCCAGTTGAGGTTTCTCGTGAGACCATCTATGAGCTGGCGATGAGTGGACAGAGCGATGCTTTGATGTATATCCGTCTGCTTGAGAAGAACGATTTCCCCCGGGACATCATTTTCTATTGCCGCTTTTTGTATCTTTTAGCGGAAGGCTCTCTGCGAAAACTGCGAGAGGGCGGAACTGGCAGCAAGTTGACTCGCGATGAAGTGATTCGACTTCTTTCCGTGGTCCAATCTGAATCGTGTGTACTGCCCATTCCCGACAGCTCGGTTTCAGGTTCGTCCGGGATCAAACTGAATGCTGGGCATGCCGGACTTGGTGAACACCGTGGGCCTCACCTGCCAGTCCCGGATGTCTCACCTGTCAGACCGGTCGAGACCCATATTGTACCACAATGAGAATGTTGGCATAATTTGCCGCTCCTGACTCATACCTGAAGGACACGCAATGGCAAGGATGCCTGCGAACAGAAAGAGAGTCTGCATCGTTGGCGCTGGGCCAGGCGGGCTGGCGAACGCCATGCTCATGGCTCAGGCGGGCGCAGACGTCACCATATTTGAACGAGCAGAACGTGTCGGAGGACGATGCGCTGCCATCGAGGCGGATGGCTTCCGGTTTGATACCGGGCCAACATTCTTTCTTTACCCTCGAGTGCTCGATGAAATCTTCCAGTCGGTCGGCCGCAACTTGTGGCGTGAAGTCCCGATGACTCGACTGGATCCTCAATACAGGCTTGAGTTTGGTGCTGGTGGACGAATCGATGCGACTCCTGATCCTGAGCGAATGCGGTCCGAGATTGCTCGCATCGCGCCTCAGGATGCAGACTCATTCGTTCGCTTTATGAAAGAGAACAGAACCAAGCTGGAACGATTTCGCCCGATTCTTGAATCTCCGTTTAACAGTATGCTCGATTTACTGCGTCCCTCGGTGCTGAAGGCGGTACCATGGGTTCGACCATGGCAATCTGTGGCTGATGATCTTAGCAGACACTTTTCAGACGATCGACTGGTGACAGCGTTTTCGTTTCAGTCCAAGTATTTGGGTATGTCCCCATTTCAGTGTCCAAGTCTGTTCACGATTCTGGCCTTTCTGGAATACGAGTACGGGATTTTTCATCCAACCGGAGGGTGTGCGGCGGTCAGCGAGAAGATGGCCGAGGTTGCTCGTGATCTGGGTGTCGATATTCGTCTGAATGAACCTGTCGAGCAACTGCATTTTGATGGTCGCAGAGCGGTAGGTTTGAGAACCCGAAGCGGCGATCAGGCGTTTGATTCTCTCGTGATCAACGCAGACTTCGCTCAGGCGATGAAGTCGCTGGTGCCGGATCACTTGCGGAAGAACTGGAACAACCAAAAGCTGGATCGCAGCAAGTATTCATGTTCGACATTTATGCTGTATCTCGGCATCGACGGGCTCTATGACCATCTTCCACACCATACGATCTATATTGCGAAGGACTATCAGCGTAATCTGGATGAAATTGATCGATTGAAGATCCTGTCTGAAGATCCATCGATTTACGTTCAGAATGCGGGTGTTACGGACAGTTCGCTGGCCCCGGACGGAATGAGCACTCTTTATGTTCTTGCTCCGGTGACGAATCAGAGTCCGCATGTCGACTGGAAATCGCAGACGCCCATGTTTCGTAAACGCGTCCTGCAGCAACTGGCCAGGCTTGGGCTTGACGATGTTGAAAATCGCATTCGCTTCGAGAAGGTCATCACTCCGGACGACTGGCAGAACACCTATCAGGTCTTTCGTGGGGCAACATTCAATCTTGCCCATAATCTTGGGCAGATGCTTCATGCTCGGCCGAGGAACCACTTTAGTGATCTTAAGCAGGTCTATCTTGTTGGAGGTGGCACTCATCCAGGCAGCGGATTGCCGGTAATCTATGAGTCAGCTCGGATCTCGGCCCGGATGATGTGCAACGCGCTGGGGCTTGAGTTTCCCGAGCTGTCTTCGGTTCCGGATGCTTTACCGATGGCGCCAGCCGCTCAGCGGAGGGCTGCGTAATGGGACCGACTTCGATCGAATCATTCAAGGGCTCTGTTGGAAATCGGCTGCGACTACATTCCGCAGATGATAACGGCGAAGCTTCCGCGGGACCGGTTTTGACTGCTGAACTGGTTCATCGCGTGCGGTTGCAGGGGGAGACGGCTCGAAACAAACAAACAGCGTGGGCAGCCGAATCCATTCGGGATCGCTTGAAAGTGCTGAAGCAGTTCCGTCTGCGAATCGCGGCTGAACCTGAGTCACTGGCCGTCTCCGTTAACAGGAAGAACATTGCCGAGACGTTAGCCGCTGAAGTTCTTCCGTTATTGGACGCGTGTCGTTATCTGGAGACTGAAGCAGCAGAGATCCTGCGTGAGAAAACCGCCGGCAACCGCAGTCGACCGAAGTGGCTTTGGGGGAATTCGGTGGTTCTGAGACCCGAACCGCTGGGTGTTGTGCTGATCATAGGTCCGTCGAATTATCCGCTGATGTTGCCCGGCATCCAGGCATTGCAGGCCATTGCAGCAGGGAACGCTGTACTGATTAAGCCAGCTGTCGGTTGTTCTCAGGTGGCTGATTTGTTCGCTTCATTGGCGGCATCCGCTGGCCTGCCGGAAGGGCTGATTCAGGTATTGCCGGAGTCACCGGAGGCAGCGACTTTGGCGATTCGAAATGGTGTCAACAAAGTGTTTCTTACTGGTTCAGCCAGCACGGGCAGAGCAGTCCGCGGTGAACTTGCCAATGCCGGAACCCCATCGGTGATGGAACTCTCGGGCTGTGATGCGGTCTTCATTCTGGAAGACGCGGATTTGAATCTGGTCAGTGACTGCCTGATGTTTGGGCTGACATTGAATAACAGTAGAACGTGTATGGCTCCCCGGCGGGTGTTCGCGACCGGCAAGCAGACGGATGAGATCATACGACTATTGAAGAAGAAAATGGCTCTGGGGAGCGAACAGGGATCAGGATCAAAAGAACGATCGTGTTCAATCGGTAATGCGGATCGCCCTCTATCAGACATTGCGGATCTAAAGATTCGTGAAGCGATATCAAATGGTGCGGCACTTATCTGCGGGCCTTCCTCCGACAGTTCGCTGGCCGAATACTCCGGCGTCGCAATCCTTGATCACGTCACATCTGAGATGTCTGTCACCCAATCCGACATCTTCGCGCCGGTACTGTCATTCATAAGAGTTGAATCCGCAGAACAAGCTCTGTATGAAAATCAGAAGTGCCCATATGCGCTGAGTGCCACAGTGTTTGGTTCCACAGAACGGAGCTGGCAGTTTGCTCGCCGTATTTCAGTCGGTTGTGTTGTCATCAACGACATGATTGTCCCGACAGCCGATCCTCGCGTTCCGTTTGGCGGTCGGGGACTGAGCGGCCATGGTATGACTCGCGGTGAATCGGGTCTACTCGAGATGACTCAACTGAAGGCAATCGTGGCCACTCGCCACTGGTTCAGGCCGCATCTGCAGAAGCCGACCTCAGCGGATGCTGAGGTGCTTGCACAACTGATTCGGCTGGAACATGCCGCGACTCCGCTGCAGTCACTCATGGCAGTGCCTCGGATGATCAGGGCAACCCTGAAGCAAATCAAAATCAGACGCAGTCATCGAACGTGATGCTGTTTCAGAAAGGGTATGTAGAATGAACTCTCAATCAGATGTTATTGTAATCGGCAGTGGCCTGGCTGGCCTGGCGTCAGCGTGTACGCTGGCCGCACGAGGGTATTCGGTCACTGTCATCGAGAAGAACGACTGGCTCGGCGGCAAAGCGGCGCTGCTGGAGGACAAGGGCTACCGTTTTGATATGGGGCCAACAATTCTGACTCTGCCTTCAGTACTTCGGCGAGTCTTCACAGAAGCTGGTCGAAAGCTGGAAGACTATCTGGATATGGTGCGTTTGGACCCGCAGTGGCGATGCTTCTTTGAAGATGGCAGCCAGTTCGACCTCGTTGAATCATTGCCGGAAATGAAGACTCGACTGCGAGATTTTACCGGCGCCGACACGACCGGTAAGGGCTATGAGAAATTCATGGCGATCTCAAAGAAGCTGGATGAAGTCTCCCGGAAGTTCTTCTTCTGGAAAAGCGTTGGTGGGATCGCAGACACAATGAATGTGAAGGAGTCATTCTCACTCAATGTCCTTCGGGATGTGCTGAGTCTTCGATTTGGTCGAACGGTGGCCGGACTGGTGCGATCTCATATTCCGGATAACCGAATTGCTCAGATGATTGACCACTTTACTCAATATGTGGGCTCGTCCCCGGAAGCGTCGCCGGCGGTCCTTTGCGGAATCGCACATATGCAGACAGATGAGGGCATCTGGTATCCAATGGGGGGTACTCGTGCCGTTCCGGAAGCCCTTGTTCGTCTTGGTCGGGAGCTGGGTGTGAAATATGTGATCAATCATCAGGTCAAGTCGATCGATTCGCAATCTGGTCGGGTGATGGGTGTCACTCTGGACAGTGGTGAGCAACTCAAAGCGGAAGTGGTCGTATCGAACTCCGACTGCGTGCGAACATGTGAGGAGTTGCTGCCAAAGCAGGTCGCCGAGAAGTTCATGTCAAAACGGAAGTTTGAGGCCGCGTGTTCCGGCGTTGTTCTGTATCTGGGACTTCGCAAAAAGTACGACCACATCCTGCATCACAATTTTGTCTTTAGTCGCGATCCACATGTCGAGTTCGGAGAAATCTACGGCAAAGGCGAACCGGCGGCGGATCCCACATGCTATGTGTGTGCTCCATCTCTGTCAGGGGATCGTGTTGCTCCGGGAAATGGCGAAGCCCTGTACGTTCTGGTTCATACGCCGTATCTGCGAAAGCATCACAACTGGAACAAAATGCTTCCTGCGTATCGAGACGTGATCATCAATAAACTGAAGACCACAGCTGGCATGGAAGACATCGAGGAACGGATTGAGGTCGAACACTCACTGACTCCGTACGATATTCATCGCCGGTATCATGTGCTCAACGGAGCAATTTACGGACTGGCAAGCCACGGTCGATTCATGGGCGCTTTCAAGCCGGCAAATCGTGTTTCCGAAATGAAGGGACTGTACCTTGCCGGTGGTTCCGCTCATCCCGGTCCAGGTATGCCCATGGTGATGATGTCCGGATGGATCGCAGCTGATACCGTCGATCTGGATATGCGAGCTGGGGGATCAGAAACGCGAACAACAACGAACGGTATTGGGCGCGCTGCCTGAGAGCAGCAGGTTGTGTGATCAGGAAGTTCCGTCGGCGGAGTGACGGTCTAACAATAGTCTCCCTGCTCCGCAGCCGGGGACTTGTCTTTGCTCTGGAAACGACATGTCCAGTCTGCCCTCAAAAATTCTGAACTGGGGCTTTCGTCGGTACGTTCGTCGTTTCGTTCGAAAGAACTTCAACGCTGTTCGAGTCATCGGACAGGAGCAACTGCAGAATCTGCCTGAAGGACCGATCGTCTGTTTCATCAATCATCCGGGCTGGTGGGATCCGATGACCGGAGTGTTGATGACAGACCTGCTTTTTTCCACTCGAAGATTCGCGGCTCCGATGGATGCAGAGGCTTTGCGGAGTTATCCGGTTCTTGAGCGTCTGGGATTCTTCTCGGTTGAACGTGATTCGGCCAGCGGTGCGAAAGAGTTCCTGCGGACGAGTCGTGAACTGCTCAAGAACCCACAGACGATTTTATGGCTCACTCCGGCAGGAAAGTTCCATGATGTTCGGCAACCTGCATCATTCATGAATGGACTCAGCCATCTTGTTGACTCGAAATTTCATGGAATCGCATTGCCGATGGCCATCGAGTACACGTTTTGGAATGAACGTTCTCCCGAGCTGCTCGTCTACTTCGGCTCTCCCGTGAATTGTGCTGCTCTATCGCCAGATCGCGACGCCCGCACGCTTGAACTGGAAAAGGCCCTTTGGACGACTCAGGAGGCATTGGCGGAACGTGCTATTGCTCGCGACCCGGCGAGTTTCACAACTCTTGCCATGGGGCGAGCCGGAGTCGGCGGATTTTACGATTTCTGGAGACGAATTGTGGCCGGACTTCGCGGTCGAGAGTTTCAGGATCGGCACAGTGGCGAACCTTTGGTGTCAGCAAAGGCCGTCAACGGGGAACTGATATGACTGCCGTTTTCTTGTCGGTCTTCATGTGGTCAATGCTCGGAACAAGCGCGTTCGTTGCGGCCATGTTTCTTGTCAATTTGCTGTTCTTTCGAAAGGCGATGTCGGTCACTGTTTCGGGACTAGCCGGCATGTCGGACGGACTCAGCGAGCCCTGTGTCGATCCATTCGAAGTCTCCGTGTTAATTCCTGCTCGTAATGAAGCTCTCCGGATCGGGCCGCTGCTGGATTCAGTTCTGGCGAGTGAAGGAGTTCACTGTGACCTGTGTGTCCTTGACGATGAAAGTGATGATGGCACCGAGGCGATCGTGGAAGCTTATTCGAAGCGGTTTTCGAACGTCCGTCTGTTAAAGGGAGTTCCTGTTCCGGCAGGCTGGAGTGGTAAGCAGTTCGCATGTTATCAACTCGCTCAGCAGGCGAAGTTTGATGAGCTCGTGTTTCTGGATGCGGATGTCGCACTTTCGAAAGATGCCTTGCGACGCGCCGTCTCTCAGCGAAGGAGAACAGACTCAGATTTGCTAAGCGGCTTTCCTCGACAGCGAGTCATAACAATTGGGGAGCAGCTGCTGATTCCACTGATCCATGTCATACTACTCTGTTTCCTGCCGTTTGCGCTGATGCGATGGACGAGGATGACCGGGGCTGCGGCAGGCTGCGGTCAGTTTTTTCTGACAACAAAACGGGCTTATGAACTGAGTGGTGGACACAGTTCGATTCGCCAGTCACTGCATGATGGCATCATGTTACCCCGAGCGTACCGAGTGTCGGGCCTGAGGACCGATTTGTTTGATGCCTGCGATATCGCCAGCTGTCGCATGTATACGTCTTTTTCGGAAACATGGTTCGGACTGATGAAGAATGCCAGTGAGGGATTCGCGAAGATGCCGCTGTTGCCTGTGATGACCGTCCTCATGATGCTGGCGTTTGTGTGTCCGATGGTCTGTCTGATGGCCATACCTTGCGGAATCATCGCCGAAGAGTTTCTGATGATTGTGATGGCGGCATGTATTCTGAGCTATCTTCCGCGAGTCTTGTGCTGTCTGATGTATGACCGTGCATGGCTGTCCTGTTTGCTGTACCCAGTGTCGATCATTTTGTTTCTGATCATTCAGTGGGTTGCCCTGATTCGGAAATCACAGGGCAGGGGCGTGCAGTGGCGCCAGCGAAGCTATGAGATGGCAACGTCATGAGTGAGTCGTCGGCCACAACCGTGTCTCCTGTACTGACGCTCGAAAATGTTCGCAAGACCTACCGCGGGCGTGAAGCGCTGAAGGGGATCTCACTGGAATTGCGGCCTGGCGAACTACTCGGATTCTTCGGCCCCAATGGCGCCGGCAAAACGACCATGATCCGCTGCATTAGTGGTCTGCTGAAACCGGATTCAGGCAAAATTATTCGACACCCGTTCGATGATCCTGACGACGACGAACCGGTTCGGCTTGGTCTGGTTCCTCAAAACCTTGCAATCTATCCGGATTTGACGGTGCAGCAGAATCTGGAGATCTTCGGCCGACTGGAAGGTGTGACCGGGAAGGTCCTGAAATATCGCATCGAGGAAGTGCTGGAATGGGCAGCGCTGAAGGATCGAACTCGATCACTGACGAAAACTCTCTCAGGCGGCATGCAGCGACGTCTCAACATTGCATGCAGTGTATTGCATGACCCCGATATTCTGCTGCTCGATGAACCCACCGTTGGTGTTGACCCGCAGAGTCGTGAACGTATCTATGAGATGATGAAACAGCTGACCGAGGATGGTGCAGCCGTCCTGCTCACGACTCACCAACTGGAAGAAGTAGAGACTCGCTGCGATCGAATCGTGGTGATGGACCACGGTGCGATTGTTGCGGATGGCACCCTTAGTGAACTTGTCAGCAAATTCATCGGTCATCCGCATCGAGTGAATCTGAAGTTCGATCACCCCTGTTCGAAGCCGCTGGCGTCATTCATATTCGATGAGCCACGAACCTCGGCCACGTGCTCATTGGCCTCCATGAAAGAGCTTCCGCAGGTCCTGTCAGTTCTGAAGCAGCTTGAGCAGGCGCCAAGCCGGATTGATGTTCGCAGTTATGGGCTGCAGGATGTCTTTCTGGAATTGACGGGAAGGAGTCTGCGGGAATGATCCTGACAATCCTTCGTATTCTGTATCTCCGCCTGCGCAACAATCCTCTCGAGTTGCTGCTTGTGTTTGTGATGCCGGTTGTATTCTTCAGCATCTTCGCGGGCATCTTTAGTAAGGGGATCGCAACAGGCAGCGACAAGAAGCTGCGAGTCGGCTGGATCACGGGTACTGAGACGACACTGGGCCTTGAGCTGCGAGCTTTTCTCGAATCGAATTCAACTCTGGAATGTAAATCGCTGATTGAATGTCCGGTCCCGTCCAACTCATCGGAACACTCCAGCTCAGGAGAGGAACTCGCAGATGGTATTCCGGACGATGCGAAGATCGATGCAACGATTGCGGATGCTCAGAGATCAGGTCGCTACGACTTGATCATCAGACTGCCGTTGGATTTTCCCTCCGAGCTGGCTGAGGAACAAGGGGCCGAGCCATGTTCTGTGCAGCTGGTGACTGATGGGCAGAATCCGATGGCAGTTGCCATGGTTACGTCCGTTGTAGAGGGCTTTTTTGCTCAGAAGCAGGCTTCGACAGCAGCCATGCAGCTGGTTAACCTCAGTTCTGCGACTCGCTATGCCAGCAAATATGCGGGACCGGAAATTCGCGACCAGGGGTATGGCGGG
This sequence comes from Planctomyces sp., assembly GCA_016795105.1. GTDB lineage: Bacteria > Planctomycetota > Planctomycetia > Planctomycetales > Planctomycetaceae > F1-80-MAGs062. Next base: position 4,831 of record JAEUIH010000036.1, on the reverse strand, counting down.
CCAGTAGTCGGCGAACAGACGTTTGAAGCTCTTCCCGGCGAATCGGAATCACAGCGAGCGTTGAAGGCAATTCAATGTTTTGATCCGGTCAGTGATCCCGCAACGTTCTTTGGAAATGAACCGGGCAGTGAGTGGTTAATCACCGATGCAGAAGGTGTCATTTCGGTGAATGGGATCTCTGGTGTTCCCAGAGAGTGGTTACCGGAGGAGTTCCTGAGTGATCCGCCGAAGTCAGATCAGACCACTTTGGAGCTGCTCGAGGCAATCGTCAAGGCCAGGACCGCCGAGAAGAGTTCGTCTGTGACGTATGAAGCTGTTCGCATCAGCATCGAGAATCCTCAGGCAGCGACTCAGGAGAATCCTCGTATTGCCATGTACGCCGCCGGGATTGCTGTTTTGTTTCTGTTGTTTTCTTCCACTGGGAATGCGGCCGCCTTGCTGGAAGAGTCTGAATCAGGGACGCTGGACCGCATGCTGATTGGGAAAGCCGGGTTGTTTCATATCATCGCCGGGAAGTGGCTCGGAATCTTTCTTCTGGGGTGCTTGCAGATTACCGTCATGTTCCTGTGGGCGGAGCTGATCTTCAGGATTCAGTTGTGGAAGCATCTGGATGGTTTCACGGTAATGACAGTGTGTACTGCTGCGGCGACAGCCAGCTTTGCCATGTTGATGGCGACACTTTGCAGGTCACGTGCTCAGCTGAATGCCGTCTCCGTGGTGCTGATTCTGAGCATGTCAGCCGTTGGCGGCAGCATGATCCCGCGTTTTGTGATGAGTGATCGAATGAAGGAAATTGGTCAGTGGACATTCAATGCGTGGGCTCTGGATGGCTACCAAAAAGTCTTCTGGTACCAGTCACCGATCACGAGTCTTCGGACTGAAGTCACGGTATTGCTCGGAAGTGCGGTTGTTTTAGGAGTTCTGGCATTGCTGTTCTCCCGACGCTGGAAGCGTGGATAGCTTACCCGACGCTGGAAGCACGGATAACTTACAGGAAGTACCCATGAAGTCGATGAATATCTATGTAGTGCTGATCATGATCATAGGTCTTGCCAGTGGAGTGCTGCTGGTTCAGGAATCGATGCTTTCGCCGCGGATGGCTACTGGAGAAGTTCAATTCGAACGATTGGCGGGACATGAAGTAATTGAGAAGTCCTCTTCTTCTGCTTCGAGCCGGGATTTGAAAGCGATTGCATCGGACGATCGTGATGATTCCGATGCAATGCTGATGGATGAGGGCCGCTCTGTGAAGCTCGCTTCGACCTCTGCCGCCGCAGAGCCAGTCGAACGGCAGGAGACGATGTTCAGCGTTACTGGTTTGAAGGAGAAGTCATCAAGTGTCTATGTGGCTGTCTTTGAATCTGAAACCGGATTTCCCAAATCAGAACTGAGCAGCAGCACCACGATCGTGTCCGCGACGGACGATCAGGTTCAGTTTGCTCTTGAATTACCGCTAAATCAATCTGTGGCGATTGCTGTCTTTCAGGACATTGACGGGAACGGCAAGCTGTCAAAGAATGCAATCGGTATTCCCACTGAACCCTACGGATTTTCAAACAATGCTCGAGGCGTGATTGGGCCACCTTCGTTCAGTCAGGCCGTGATTACGATCAGCGATGCCTCCCCGATCGAAATCAGGGTCCGATAATCCGTAGCAGGCAGACTCCGTCTGCCGTCCGCCACCGCGCAGATTTGCCGCCACCGCCGCGCTTTTTCAGCTCCGTCAGCCGGAAGTCGTTGTCTGTCAACGGTGACTGTGAGCAGGAGATCGATTTTCCCGCTGCTCCAGGTAGGGGGCCATCACATTGATAACAGACCGACCAACAGCCTCGACAACATCCGGAACCACAGAGTTTCCAAACTGGCGATACGCCTGCGTGTCTGACACGGGGATATCTTCCCGAGTCTTCACGACATCGCGAAAGCCCATGAGCTTGGCAGCTTCTACGATGGTGAGTCGTCGAGGATTCTTTGACGGCCCCTGCGAGATCAGGATTTCGGATCCATCCTTATAGTAGCGGGCACTGAGTGTCCGTGATACTCCTTCAGGATCAGCGATCCCAAAGCCGAAGCCATTCCCTTTGGCACGATGTTTTTCTGCGTATCGCTGGAGATAGTCCCAGAGCAGGTCTGTCAGGGTATACTTTTCCGGCGGACTGCTTTCGAGGATCGACTTAAACTTCGGTTTTCGTCCGGCTGGCTTGTCCGGAAATTCAAATGCTGGTGACTCACCGAACACATGCCTGTCGAAGCAGACGATGAAGATTCGCTCCCTGTGTTGAGGAACATAATCGGCTGCGTCTATGATCTTATGGAAGACAACATAGCCAAGGTCCTGAAGTGTCCTTTCAATGATGGGCCAGGTGCGTCTCTTGTCATGCGACTTGAGGTTCTTGACGTTTTCAAGGATCAGCACAGGAGGACGGCGGATCTCAACAATTTCACAGATCTTGAAGAACAGATTTCCCTGCTTCTCACAATCGAATCCATCGGCCTGGCCAAGGCTGCGTTTCTTTGAGACACCCGCAATCGAAAATGGCTGACACGGGAACCCGGCGGCGAGAATATCGTGGTCAGGTATATCGGCCGGATTGACTTCATTGATGTCGCAAAGCGGTGAATCTCCGAACCACGATTCATATGTTTTGGCAGAAAACGGGTCGCGTTCGCAACTGAAGACACAGTGTCCCCCAAGTCGCTGGAGCCCCAGCCGAAATCCGCCGATGCCGGCGAAGAGGTCAATAAATGAGAATGGAGGTATGGATGACATCGCCGGCCGGATTACCGGATGATTCGGGAACAAGCTTCTGGAACGGCGATCAACCTGCGGAGCAGGCTTAGGCATTGGTGGTCTCACGGCAATGATGTGCGTCGTCTTTGATCACCTGCCAATGACCGTCAGGAATGGTTCTGGCACCAAAACTCGAGTTCATTCATCACCAGTCATAAGCAGCGCAGGGGATTACTGTGATGAGGATACCAGCATCCCCCGGAACTTCAAATGAGTCTCTCAAGTAACAAATCCCCCATCCAGTTTAACGGCAAGCCGCAGGCGTTGGCGCAGAGTTTAACGGCAAGCCGCAGGCGTCGGTGCATCAGTTTAGCGGCGAGCCGCAGGCGTTACGACATCCTGAAAGCCGGGCGATCCATTTGGTGAACCATCCGAAATGCTCGAATCGATGACGAGGACAAAAGCCGCTGGAATGGGCGATCTTCGATGCAAGATCGAGACCCTGCACCCAATCCGGCACCGGTCGAGGACGCAGTGTTTCAGCCCACAATTTCAGGCTACTTCATTCCGCCAAGAGCCATAATTTTTTCCATTTCCCTACGACACACCGGACACACTCCTACAATGATATACTGGCCATCAGTGCCCTTCCTGGCACGATCACGAGTGAGTGGATATCCGGAATATGGCAGCCGAAGATAGTGATCAAGTGTCGGCCAATCTGCGCGGCTGATACTTCCTTCGAAGAGTAGTTGCTGTCCCTCGACAAGTTTTTCCCCATGTGTGGGGCACTTTTCCGGGTAATCTTCTTTCAACGTACTCTCTTGTTGCTTTGCAAGGGGCACGCAACTCAGCGTAGACACGACAAAGATCACGAAGGCAATCGCGCGCGGGTGAGAATACATGCGGAAGACTCGGTTCCGAGTTATTTAGACGATCTGAGAAGCAGTGAGGTTCTGTCGGGAACCATTGGAACATTCGGCACTCACGTCGTGGTTGTCTGCCACACGAGAGATCGCGAAATCCCTCCATACAGTCTTGAAATGGGAAGAGTTGATCACATTGTATAGCAGCAAGTGTGAGTACCGTCCCATACTATCGGCCTCGGCCGTGCGCTCGTGCGGTATGCTACCCTGGTGGCGGCTCTTTGGTAAGCCTGCAATTTCAGGATTTGTCGTTGTGTCGTTGGCGTGAGCGCCTTGCATCAGACGCTGATGAATCGCACACAGCAGTCGCACGCACAATTGCAACCCACCCGGCTTTGCGATTTCAGATCGGGCGAATGTCAATGCATCCACGTAGTTGCAGTCCGGGCTGGGTACCATAGTCCCCGCGATCTCCAAACGCCCAAGGGAAGAAATGGCGGCGGCATGCTGCTCGGTCAGAATTCCCTCACAGCGGAGGAATGGGCGTGACGGTGGCAGGGGGGGTGACACTGACGGATTTACCCGTTCGCCGCCAACTTCCGTCGAGATGCATTTTTCGGTTTTTCTGACCATTTATGGTTCAGCCTTCTTGCTTTGCGAAGTGCTCTGCTAAACGACTCTTTCATAATGGAGAGCCTTATTCAAGATTGCTTTACCAGTGGGATGGGGAGGCCAAGAGGCCTTTCGTCTGGCGAATCGAGGGATATCCTGCATGCAGGCGAACAAGTGCCGCTCGTGCTGTACTCCTCTTTGCGCCCGATCCATGCGTTTATTGACCACTTCGAATCGCGGGCGATACGGGTATCCAAAACGCAACTCAATCGCAATGTGTCAGCCCTCCGGGCTTTTGGCTGCAAGTTGGCTCCGAAACCCGTGGCTTACACCACGGGCTGACGATGTGCCGACCCGCTGGGGCTGAATCGCAAGCTGCTATGTTCGCTTTATGGTTACTGCTGAAACGATCAGCCGCTGCAGCGGCTGCAAAAAAGTGTCGTCGGCTTTCCCATCGCAGGGGCACTTCAATTGTTCAGAAAATCAGATGATTCTCCGGAGGCATGCCGTACCACAATCGCTGTTGGCGGACGGCATTCGGAGAATGCCTGCTAGTGCGTTTGCGAGTGAATCAAATCAGCGGGGTGCAAGTCCCCGTCAGGAGGTTAGAGTTTGAAACTGT
>JAEUIH010000369.1 GCA_016795105.1 Planctomyces sp. | reverse complement strand
TTGCCCGGCAAGGTGGTGCGTCATGCCGGGGCCTGGGTGTTGAAGGTCGCCGCCGGGGCGCTTGATCTGTTCCGTTCGATCCGCACCAAGAGCTTCACACTGGCACAAGCAATGTCTCCGTAGTCACGGCGCGCCCAAGCCCGCCAACGGCGCGGCGCACATCGATGCGCCCGGATAGCCTCGCTCAAAGTTTGTACAATTATACATTCTGCATGACCATCGCCGCGCGTGTGCTTGCGCGGCCGCTCGTTGCTCTCCCTCGCCGTCAATTTCCAGGTCCATAACGCCAATAAATCCCCGCCCTCGGGCTGTCAGAATTTCAATCGCGGAATTTGGGGGATTTCCCTCTGTTGCGGCAGATCGTGGACGGGGGTAGCATGTCAAATTTATGTCGCTCCACTCGATCCAATTGCTATTGCCTAGGCCTTGGCGTGGTTCGCTTGTACCGGCCCGGATTGATTGGACACTGTTTTGCAACTCAGGCTGCCTTTCGCATGGCATAGGCCTTACGGGCTTC
>JAEUIH010000368.1 GCA_016795105.1 Planctomyces sp. | reverse complement strand
GGACGAAGAGGTTGATAGACAGACTGGCGCGATTGGCAACAACTGGCGTTGATGCTGCACTGATCGAAGCACACAACGAAATCGGCCTGCTTGATCGGCAACTGCGCGCGCTTCGGCTCGGAGTGCTATCGGTGATGCCGGAGAACTGGCGCGAAGACCCTGACTGGGTGGCGCTGGTTGAGGCACAGGAATTGACGCCGAACGCCGCGATCAGCCGGCCGGTTCAAGAAAAGCCGTGACGGAGCTCGGCGCTTATTCCGGTCGGCTGCATTGCACAGTTATGCACGGAGGTTGATATGGAACGGGTTTTTACCGACAAAATCGTGACGGCGAAAAAGCATTACCGCTGCGACGCAAGCGAACAATGGCGGCGCGCTGGCTACACCGTTGACGACTGCGAAACTGCCGAACAGAGGCTGATGGTCGAAGCGGCTGAAGCGGACAAGTGGCGCATTTTGCCGGGGCAGGCATACCGGAAAGTGACAGGGATTCACGAAGGCAACTTTTGCACCTACCG
>JAEUIH010000367.1 GCA_016795105.1 Planctomyces sp. | reverse complement strand
CGGCATCATTCCCGAAGAGTACGCGGTGGAGTATGTCGCCGATCGCGTAGAGACGACGTCAACGGTGTGGCTCGGGCTGACCGTTGGCTGCGCGCGCTGTCACAGCCACAAGTACGATCCGCTGACGCAGAAAGAGTACTACCAGCTCTTCGCGTTCTTCAACAACATCAACGATCGCGGGCGCTATTTCAAATACGGCAACACACCGCCGCTCGTGCCGGCGCCCACACCGGATGAGCAGCAGACGTTGGCGCGAGCCGAGGCGAAGCTGGCAACCGCTGAGAAGACGTTTGCCGATCTCGCCGCAAGGATCGCGAAAGCCCGCCTCCAGTGGGAGAACGCGGTTGCTTCAAATCCGCAAGCAGACTACATGATCGAACGCGGCCAGGCGCGGCACTTCTCACTCGACAAGGAAGAGAAGCCCGTGGCAGGCGTCACCTATGTGAGCGGGCGCTATGGCAACGCCGCAAGTTTCAACGGCAAGAGCTTTCTGGATATCGGCAAGATCCGCGACTACA
>JAEUIH010000366.1 GCA_016795105.1 Planctomyces sp. | reverse complement strand
CGAAACCGGATGCCGTTACAGAACGAAAGATCGATCGCGTCATAAAAGAGGCTTTCAAGGATTCGTTTTCAGTGGGACTAGCTGGTGATTTGCCCACACGCTACTCCGATGAAGAACTCTCCATCGCATCAGGGCATTTCAATGCGCTAACTCCTGAGAATTGTATGAAGCCCGAACGCATCCATCCCGCTGCAGATCGGTGGGACTGGCAACGTCCTGACGCTTTAGTCGAATGGGCCAAACAAAACGGGCTATCCATCCATGGCCATACGCTTGTCTGGCATGCTCAAACGCCCGCCTGGTTCTTCGAAGGTGACGCAGAAACAGTGAAGCAGCGGATGAAGGAGCATATCGCTACAACGGTGGGCAGATACAAAGACCAACTGCAAAGCTGGGATGTCGTCAACGAAGCGATCAACGACGGTGGTGATGCCGAAACGGCCAAAACCGAAAACTTGCGGAATTCAAAGTGGCTGCAGATCTTGGGACCAGAGTTTATCACTTTGGCTTTCAAGTACG
>JAEUIH010000365.1 GCA_016795105.1 Planctomyces sp. | reverse complement strand
GTTCGTCTGCTCAAAGAAGTCAGCACAAAGTTGGCCGATCCGAGCGGCGTGTTGCTGCATCCGTGTCGCCATTCGATCCAGGCATTAGCCGACTTCGCTGAATGCTAAATGCTGATGCATCCATCATCACTGAGACGCGCCAATGCCGAACGACGAGAATCATCTGTGGAATATCATTACCGGAACATTCATTGGGATGCTGATTGGCGGTGGCCTTGGTTTGGGCGCATGCGTGGTCATCTTTGACGAGCCTCCGTTTTTCACCGGTGACACCATATTGATCGGCGCTACAATATGCGGTGTTCTGGGCTATTTCCTCGGCGAAGGATTCATCGAATGGCTCAAAGAGAATTGGTGGCACTTTTGGTAGAACGGAATTAGGATCGGCGTCGATGTGGAATGACTTCGACCGGTTGCTCGTGAAGCAACCCGACGAACAATGCCGTGAACCGGAGCGGCTAAGTCCGGCGGACTTGAAATGGAAACCCTTTTGTCGCCGCCCGGTTACGGCGGGTCGTT
>JAEUIH010000364.1 GCA_016795105.1 Planctomyces sp. | reverse complement strand
TCGACGATCATGCGATCGTACGGTTTGTCTTCGGCCAGCGAATCGACGATCCAATCGCGCCACCGCCAGATGTGCGGCTGACTCTCGCGCACTTCCGCGCGATAGCCGTCCCAGTCGCTGTAACGCCAGACGTCCATCCAATGACGTCCCCAACGTTCGGCATACTGCGGCGAAGCGAGCAGTTTGTCGACGGCGGCGGCGTAGGCTTGTTCCTTGGCGGCTGCGCTCCGCGCCGCGGCGGCGGCAAAGGCTTCCGTTTCCGCCGCGGTCGGCGGCAGCCCGACGAGATCGAAGTGCAATCGCCGCAGCAGCGTGCGCGGATCGGCCTCCGGCACAGGCGTGAGTCCCAATCGCTTGTGCTCGGCGGCGAGCAACGCGTCGATCGCATTCCCGGTCGCTCCGTCGGCGCTCTGCGGAATGTTTGGCCGCACGACTGGCTGGAATGCCCAGTATTTCCGAGGATCGGGCGGAAGCGGTTCATCGGGGCCGCGGGCGCCGCTCGCAATCCAGCGTTCGAGCA
>JAEUIH010000363.1 GCA_016795105.1 Planctomyces sp. | reverse complement strand
CGGCGACAAGGTCAACACTTTTTCACCGCCGAAATCATCGCCTGACGGCCACGGCGATCACGGCGGGCACCAGCACGGCGCCGCGGAACAGCCACGTCAGGTCGTACCACAGAAAACGGAGACGCGATGATGTTGCGAGCAGTTATCGCGTTCTGTGTTCGACAACCGATTCTTACGTTGCTGGGCGCCCTAGCCGTAGCGGCGATCGGCGGCTATTGCGCTCTATCGGTGCCGATCGACGCAATTCCCAACGTCGGCGAGAACCAAGTCATCGTCTTCACGGAATGGCCGGGCCGGTCTCCGAAAGACGTTGAGGACCAGGTGACGTATCCGCTTTCCGTCGCCTTACTTACCGTGCCACATGCCGAGAGCGTGCGCGGCAAGAGCATGTTCGGCTATAGCTTCGTGCAGGTGACCTTCGCTGACGGCACGGATTTTTATTGGGCTCGCTCGCGCGTGTTGGAACGACTCGGCACGGCTATCGCCACGCTGCCGGAAGGCGTTACGCCGACGCTCGGCCCA
>JAEUIH010000362.1 GCA_016795105.1 Planctomyces sp. | reverse complement strand
AAGATTCACGATCCGGCCAAGCATAATAGCATGACCAGTGGAAAGCCGGTTGGTGGAACATGCTGTAAACAGGGTCCACATTCAGACCATCAGTGTATTCCGGAAAGAACGCGACGTCGCGATCGGCCGGTGCATGGCAAATTGGGCATTCAGGATCGCCAACGATTCGAGTCATTGAGCATGCATCTCTTCGGAATAACGTTTCGGTTAACCGGGCCGCGGCTAACCAACCTTGATTTCAGAAACCGCGCGGCCCGCGGCTCCGGTTGAACCGATTGTTATCTGCTCTTTGCATCCACGGCAGCGATGAACTGATCCTTTGCTTCGCTCCATGACATCCCTTCTGGCATTGACCCGTCGATGAACTCCAGTAAGTCATCGACAAAGCGGTATCCACAGAATGCGGCGGCCTGTCTGAGTTCATCATTCGGTACGTCCGATTCTGCGATTTCAATCATCAGATCAGAAAGCAATCCCTGAGCCGTCGTTGAGATCATCTCCACGTCAGGATTGTCATGCCAT
>JAEUIH010000361.1 GCA_016795105.1 Planctomyces sp. | reverse complement strand
CGCGGTCGGGGATAGAAGAACGCCCGTTGCAGGTGCCGGAGCATCAACGCGGCAACGGCTAGGAGGATGAGAATGACGATGAACGTTGGCATGGGGAAATGAGTCGCCGCCGCAAATAACGTCGCGATTCACCGGGCCGCGGCGAATGGCTTGGCTTCAAACTCCGCGCGGCCCGCGGCTCCGGTGCAATCGTTTGTTCGCCGCTCTTTCGAGATTTGGTATACGTGTTGCACCTCGCTACACCTGATGTTTCGGAAATGCGGCATGGTTTTGGCGATACGGGTCGGCGTGCATTGTTCATTCATCATCGGTGGGGAGCAGTTCGACCAGATCGCTTTCATTGAACGGATGAACGTGCGGAAAATCAATTCCATGATGTGCGAGAACCGTTTGGTAGTGGAGCAGTCGGCCGACGAGCGAATTGTTCAATTCCTGTACGTTGTCGAGAAAGTCTTCGTCTGCGATTTTTGATTTCTCCGCGAAACTCGCAATGTTCTTAGCCATGCGGCACAGAATTGCGAG
>JAEUIH010000360.1 GCA_016795105.1 Planctomyces sp. | reverse complement strand
TGCCGCAATCCGGCGACACCGTAGGAAAGGGGGTTGAACCGAGTGACCCAATACAGCACACCTTCGCTCGCCGGGAAAAACGCTCCGCTGAGCAACCACATCGGCATCAGAAACACGCTCATGATGGCGTGAAAGCCCTGCGTCGAATCGAGCCGCCAAGCGATGACAAAGCCCAGGCCCGTGAGCGCCAGCGACAGCACAAACAACAGCCCCACGATGGCGAGCAGTTCGAGACCATCGCACCGCAAACCCGCGAACCAGCCGAGAGCCAAGAACAACACCGCCTGGATCACGGCGATGCACGTGCCGCCGAGCAGCTTGCCCAGCACCATCGCCCACCGCGGAATCGGGGCGACGAGTACCGATTGCAAAAATCCCTCGCGGCGATCTTCGATGATCGAAATCGTGGCAAAGATCGAAGTGAACAAGACAATCAGCACCACCGTCCCGGGGAAAAAGTACTGACCAAAACTGAGCGATGAATCCGCCGCGCCCGGCATGCGGAACGAAGGCCCCAAGCCA
>JAEUIH010000035.1:7544-67671 GCA_016795105.1 Planctomyces sp. | reverse complement strand
GGATGCGGGAGATCCGCCAGTCCGGTTCGGAGGGAGGGGGGAGCCGATATCAATCGGTCCTCCCTACCCCTATCTTTTGGGGAGTCAATTATGAGCTGCAGCATTTATCTGGGGACACGAAAAGGGTTACTTGTTGTCGATCTTGATGACAGCGGGCGGCCTGGCGTACCGCGCTGTGTTGGTTTCAATGGTGCCACCGTAACGATGGTGCTGGCCAACGAGCTGGATGGGACACTTTACGCTGCACTTAATCACGGCCACTTTGGAGTGAAACTGCATCGTTCTTCGGACCGTGGCCAGACTTGGGAGGAATGCGGTGTTCCTGCGATTCCTCCAGCTGGCGAGGGAGAAGATCCTTCCAAGGCGGTGGCGCTTTCAGAAATCTGGTCCCTTGAGAACGGAGGTCAGCAGCATCCGGACACGCTCTGGTGCGGCACGATTCCCGGAGCCGTCTTCAAATCCGGTGACCGAGGCACGACATGGCAGTTAGTGGAATCCCTGTGGAATCGACCGGAACGCCGAGAGTGGTTTGGTGGCGGCAAGGATCATTCCGGAGTGCATTCCATCTGCGTGGATCCTCGAAACGGCGACCACGTTCGAATTGGCATTTCCTGCGGCGGTGTCTGGTTCACAGGAGACGGGGGTAAGACGTGGAGTATCCAGACGACCGGGATGCGAGCGGAGTACATGCCGCCGGAGCGACAGTTTGACGGAAATATCCAGGATCCGCATCGATTGGTTCAGTGTCCAGGACAGCCGGATCACTTTTGGGTGCAGCACCATAACGGGATCTTCTATTCAAGCGATTGTTGTGAAAGCTGGACAGAAATTTCGAAGCCTGCATTATCCGGATTCGGGTTTGCAGTCGTCGTTGATCCACACGATGGTCGGCGTGCATGGTTTGTGCCTGCGGTGAAAGATGAGTGTCGCGTACCTGTAGAAAATCGTCTGGCGGTGACTCGAACAACCGACGGCGGGCAGTCGTTTGACGTTCTGAAGAATGGACTGCCGAATGAAATGGTCTGGGATATTGTTTTTCGGCACGCACTGGCTATTGATCAAACCGGAAAGTGCCTTGCGATGGGTTCCACAACGGGTTCGTTGTGGACATCAATTGATGCGGGTGCAACCTGGAGACATGTCTCCGCACACCTTCCGACGGTGTACTGCGTCGTGATTTCAGGGCTCTGAATGAAAAAAATGTCGGCTGGAACGTCGTGAAATCGAGAAAACGGGCGGATTTTGTGTGGTGGATCGGAGAAATTCGTCGAAAAACGGCCCGAAGCAGAGACTGAACGAAACCTGATTTGAAGCATTTGCTGCGGGATGCTATGCTTCGCAGCTTCCAACCGAATTTCACGTTTTGAATACTGGAGATTTCTGGCAAATGGGCACTAAGAAGACGGGAAAAGGACGACGAAAAATTGGCCGAAAGAAGCGAAGAATGCGATCACGAATCCGTCATCGTAAGGGCTAGTAATTCGTCTGTCGTGTTCTTGCGGGACGTGAAGTTCCGCCTGACGTCGTCCCGACCGGTTCTCGTCCTGCCAGATGATCTTTGTGGTTCTCAAAGCCCGATCCGGACACTTCCGGCTCGGGCTTTTTTTCGTGGGGGGCCGCAACGCTCCGTGAATGGTTGAGCAGAACAAGAGTCCATGAATTCCGGCAAACTGTATTGCACTGATTTTAACAATTTTTCTGTGTGAGAGTTTGAGGATTCTGAGTGACTTGACACTGCGTGGTCCGGGTTGAATCCTAGTGTTGAAATGTTCCTGTTGCGTTTTGGCAACAGGGGAGAACTACTAAGGAGATCACCGTGCCGGGGCGAAGTCTGAGCAGTTTGATTCTTGTTGCCGTGATGCTGCCATTTCTGAAAGGCGGAGAGCTTTGTGCTCAGGATGCCTCCCCAAAGGCCTCTCAGCAGGTTCGCGAGCAGCTCCAGAAGTTCAGGGAGAAGCAGCAGAACGCAGAGAAGAACGTTTCTCTCAGGAAAGCGTCAATTGACGTTACGCAGTCGCGAATCGCAGAGCTGAAGAAGATGCTCGACGAAGCGGGGCAACGTCTTACGACCGAACAAGCCAGCCTGACGGAACTCAACGCCGAAAGCTCAAAGCTGGCGGCCGAGATTCAGTCCCTGGAAGCCATCGCGAAGCAGCATGATGCTGCTGATCAGCTTGAAATGGCCGCCGCATCGGCGGAAGCTCGCCTGGGGGCGCTCGTCGCCGCGAAGCAGCAACTGGATGCTCAACTTTCATCACTTCGGAAGTCGTCGGTTGAATGGCAGAGCAAGGCTGTCGAATCCGAGCAGCAGGTTCAAGGGCTTGAAGGACAGCGAGAGGCCCTTCAGAAAGCTGTTACAGATTCAGAAACGGCATCAGACGCAGCGGAGCAGAAACTCGTTGCCGCAAATACAGCGCTTACGGCTGCAACTCAGGCACGTGACGATTTGATGAATCAGCTGGCAACGGAAGAACAGCGACTTCAGGGGGCTGCGGCTTCGCTCAGCAAACTGAAGGACTCCGTTGTTCAGATGGAGAAAACGCTGGCCACACTCAGGGAGACCTCCGCCGCACTGGGTGTAAATTCTGAGGAAGCCGCAGCGAGTCTGACCAGCGCCCTGACCGATCTGCAGCCTTTGCTTGCAAATTCTGAGGCTTTGGTCGTTCAGACGACAACACGCCGAGATCAGATGAAACCAATGGCTGAAGCTGCTGTGGCAGAACTTCAGAAGAAGCAGGCGGAGCAGACTGCCATTGCTGATGAAGCAGCCAGGGCAATCGATGCCTGGAAACAGGCCGTGGCTAAAGTCAATGAATTGAATCAGAAACAAACGGAACTGCGAGCAGCAATTGCTGAATCACAGGTTTGGCAGAAAACGTTGAATGGGCAAATGACAGGCACAGAGCCATCAGTTCAGAAGCTGGCCGCAGAGATTCAGCTCGTGAAAGCTGATGCTGTTGCTCAGCGAAGGCTGGCTGAGACGGCGATGGAACCCCTCGGTCGCTTTGTATCGTTTTCGCGAGATGTGGCCCCGATACTCGCGCAGCACTGCATTGCATGTCACAATACTCGCAGTCCGGGAGGACGCCTGAATCTGGATTCGTTTGCCGCCCTGCAAAAGGGAGGTGAGAATGGAGCCTCCTTCCAGCACATGAAGAGTACTGAGTCACTGATGGTGATGATGGTTGAAGACGGAAGTATGCCGAAAGATGCGGAGCCGCTCAGTGCCGAAGAGATCGCAACTCTGAAGAAGTGGATCGACGTTGGCGCACCACTCGACGCAGGGATCCTCGCAACCGCAGAACTGTTCGACGTGATGCCGGAAGCCTCACAACCATTGCCTCCTAAGACGTATCGAGTCCCAATTCCGGTGACGGCGACAGCATTTAGTCCTGATGGAACTGTTCTCGCAACCTCGGGATATCACGAAGTTCTCGTATGGAACACCGCGGATGGTTCGTTGATTCGCAGAATCACAAATGTTGCAGAACGTGTGTATGACGTGGAGTTTACGCCGGACGGACAGTCTCTGGTTGTGGCCGCCGGGACGCCCGGACAGCTCGGAGAAGCTAAGAAGTTCTCAACGGCTGATGGAAGTCTTGTTCAGACATTGGTTCGCAGCAAGGATTCAATTTTTGCATTGAGTCTGAGTCCGGATGGAACACTGCTGGCAACGGCCGGTGCGGATCGATCGATCAACGTTGTCCGTGTTGCGGACGGAGCATCTCAGGTGAGAATTGAAGATCATGCTGACTGGGTGATGGATGTTAACTGGTCACCAGACGGAACGAAGCTGGTGAGCAGCAGTCGAGACAAGACGTCCAAAGTCTTTGATTCAAAGAGTGGAGATCCTCAGATTACATTTGCTGGTCATGGAGAACCCGTGTATTCCGCTGCGTTTCTGAGCGACAGCAAGACAGTGGTGAGTGGAGGCAGCGACAAACGGCTTCATATCTGGACAATCGCCGACGCCAAAGAAGTGCGGGCAATCGGTGGGTTTGGCAGCGATGTCTTTCGAGTTGTTGTGATTGCGGGTGACAATATCCTGTCTGCATGTGCGGATCGAAATGCTCGCGAGCACAAATCATCAGATGGCTCTGTCGTCCGCACTTTGTCTGGACATGCCGACTGGGTGTATACTCTGGCCGTGAATACTCAGAAGAATCTGATTGCGACAGGAAGCTACGACGGAGAAATCCGTCTGTGGAATTCTGCTGATGGCTCGATGGCAACATCCTTCATCGGTATTCCGAAAGACGCTGGCAGTGCGGACAATGTCACGGCTCAGAGCCGCTGAGAATTGATCTGCTCCAGTCCGGCCTGATCGCTGTTCATCAGTGTGAGAGATCACCGGAAGTGCGAGCTCGAATACCCGTCACGTTGACCCCGCTTCCGATCAGGAGGTTGTTTCTCCATGACCAGAGGTAAAAGGAGCCTGACTTTTCGGGTGGCAGTTCCTGGAGGTCTTCAAAACCGGCCTCTTTGAACCAGGTCATCAGTTCGTCGGTGGTATGGTGGTGTTGATAAGCCGGAGCCCACCAGTCAAAGGTATCGCAGACGCGGTTTTCATAGTTTGGATGCGCGCTGAAGTTGATGACCTTGTTCAGTGTGCGATTCACGATTGGTATTGCACCAGCGATGGCCCCCAAATGACAGAGTGGTTCAAGAACAGAATGAGGCAGACGAGTGGTGAGAGCTCGAAGGCCCGTGTTAATGAGTTCCTGCCACCACTGGTTTCTTCGATAGAGCCAGACAGAATATCGACCGCCGGGTTTCACCATTTTTGCCACGGCATCAAAGACGCTGCGAGTATTAATGTCGTGGTGCATCACACCGATTGAGAACACAAAATCGAATGATCCTGGTTCGAATGGCAGTTGTTTGAGGTCTGCCTGAACGAATGCGGCATTAGGAAGATCTGAACACAGTGAGCGAGCCTTATCCACGGCACGGCTGTGATCTGCTCCCCGAACAATTGCGCCGGCTTTGGCGCAAATCCGAGCATACCGCCCTCCCCCACATCCCGCATCCAGCACCGTTTTTCCCGACAGATCATCCAGAGAGACTCCTGTCTTGGCTTTGAACGTTGCTCGGTCTTCGTCTTCATGGGCGACTTCGTACCGAGTCCACTGACGGCCAAAACTTTCCAGATGTTCGTCCGAAACAAACCGCGGAATCGACTCAATGACTTTCCACGTCTCCCCCGAGTCGTCGCTGATCAGAACCTGCTGGTCGGCTGCGAGTCTGAGAGAAGTACCTTTGCCCGGGTATCGCAGTTCAGAGGCAAATGCAGAGATGTCTGTCGGGGCAGTCATCAGAGAATCAGCTCCATCAGATCTTCAGCGAGAATGGTGTTGGGAAAGATTGAACGGATCCCGTCGAGGCCGACCGGATCGTCCGAGACATTCTGCGGATCTGCATGAACAAGAATCAGCCTTCCAGCCCCGGCATTGGCCGCCAGTCGTGCAACACAGCTGGCGGAGCTATGTCCGGTCTTGATTGCCCAGTCGTGTTGTTCGTCAGGGAAGTAGCATTCATGAATCAGCACATCGACACCACGAACAAATTCGCAGTAGTCGCCGGGAGCCGTGGTATCGGTGATGTACGCGATGGTCAGACCCGGAGTCTGTAGCTTGAAACCGATTGAGCCGCCAGGATGTTCGAGCGGGCACCAAAAGACATTCACATCACCAGTTGGGGTGCAGGATTGAGTTTCAGGAAGGATGTGCCATTCAAACGGTGGTTCAACCGGAAAGAGCTCCGGTGAGAACAGATGAGTGCGGACAGCGGCAATCGTTTGAGCAGTGCCGTGAATGCGGACTGAATCCACCTGTCCTTTGAGGACAGGGACCAGAAAATATGTCAGCCCACAGATATGGTCGAGGTGAGCGTGGGAGAGAAAGACATCCAGAGTTTTTGAGTTCAGCAGCGAGGACGTTCGGAAGAAGCCGGTTCCTGCGTCCAGCGCGATTCCCAGATCGGGAAGCAGGACGCAGGCGGTGTGCCGACGCTCATTCGGGTGATAACCACCAGTTCCGAGGAAGACCAGACGCATGAATGGGGATCAAACTGTCCAGGGCAAACGGCCGTGACGAAACACAGGTCCAACATGATAAGATTCGTGGAGTATGGCATTGCCGACGACGGAATGCCACTCCGCCACATTTCCCGATCAGGTTGATGTTCCTGTTTTCATCGACGTCCGAGACTGCGCGTGGTCTGATTCTGCACTCTGACCAGGTTCGGCCTGATAGAGTTTTCCAGGATCAACAATTCGGATAACCGACCGATTTCCCCCGAAACGCCGGGCTTCTTCAAGCGCGATTTCTGCGGATTGAAGTATAGATTGAGTCGTCAACGGGTGGTTTGCTGACGGCTGTACCAGAATTCCCCCAAGACTGCAGGTTTGGCGATCGGGTTCATCCGAATCCAATATGACATCTCGGGAGACTCGCCGACGGATCTCGTCACCCAGCAGTGTCAGCATGTCCAAATTGATATCAGCGAGAACGACCAGAAAATCGTCAGCTCCGTAGCGGACGACGGAATCACTGATTCGCACGCTTTCTCGAAGCACATCGGCCGTTTTTCGAAGTACCATGTCGCCACGGTCCTGGCCTTCACGTTCATTCAGCAAGCGAAAGCTGTCGAGGTCGATCAGCATGATCCCCATCGGGATACCTGTCTTTTGCGACTGCTGAAGTGTTGCGGCAAGTGACCTGTCCATGAACTGGCGATTGAAGAGTCTGGTGAGAGAGTCTTCCCATGGCTTGAGTTCATCTATGGGGGCCGACGAAGCTGAATCCTTTCCTGCTGAGCTGCTTTTCGGTGCATCCGCAACCTGACCGCGGGCGTTGATGAGCCGGAGTTGGCTGGTGATTGCAATCTGTGACAGAAGTTCCTGTGCGTCGGCGAGAATGGACTCACGCGATGTTGTAATTCCGACGTCAACGGACAGAGTCGCTGCCAGCTCTCCCATTCGTGAATCCACGTCAGCAAGGAGCCGAAAGATTTCGCTGGGACGAAACGCAAATACCTGAATCAACAGACGTTCCAGACTTTCGCGACTCGCCGCCAGATTTCGGGGGACTTCTTCGAGGTAATCTGCGAACTGGGATGCGGCGATCAAACCTGCCGGAAGCGAAGATGCCGATACGAAACGCAGCGGGACAATTCGATGAGCAGATGTGTGATGCATCGCAATGGCATCAATAATTGTTGAATCGAGATTCCACTTTTTGCACAGTCCAACACTGACGTCTACGTGACTGAAACCGTAGTAACTGAGTTCTCGTTCAATCGGCAGACGATCATCATCCACATCCAGTACGTTGGCCACATATTCTTCACCACATGTGTGAAGCATTGCCAGTCGACCAATGTCCTGCAGCATAGCTGCAAGGAACCAGTTGCCGACATCAACTTTCCCGTTTTGACGATCTGCCAGTGCTTCAGCCGCTGCAGCCTGAGTCAGCGAGTGCCGCCAGATCTCCTGATACCATGGTCGCAGATTCAGCGAGCGGCGATCCTGATATTCCGCAAGACAGAAACCCAGAACCAGCGCCCGAACCATGGTTGTTCCCAGACGCGGAACGGCTGCTTCAATGGACGTGGCGCGAGAACGCATACCAAGCAAGGCGGAATTCGCCGTCTTCAGGACTCGCCCTGCAAGGGCCGGGTCCATTCGAATCGCTGATACCAGTTCATCAAAATCCGGGTCTGGTCGCTTGGCAATCTCCACGATTCGCAATGCAATTTCGGGAAGGCTTGGCAAGCGATCAGAACTCAGGATTCGTTCAAGGGTGGAACTCACGAAAAAACTCCCAGCCGTTTTCGCAATACAACAAGTTTGGAGTGTCTGCTGATTCAGACCTTTCTTAAACCTGGCTTGCAGCGATTTAGTTGCGCGAAGCGGCTGGGCGGGAGCATCAGGTTTTCTGCAAATCTGATCGTATAACCCGTGGGGATGTGGCTGTACCTGTAATCGTTCAAAAGCGAGCTTCTCCTGCATCCCTCAGAACACTCCCGAGGCACGTGATTTGCGATGGGGTAAACTGCGTAGTATGGGTTGACTCTGTTGAAGTCTGAATTTGGGCTCCGGGGTGGAATTCGCAACTTGGTCTTGGCCCGATTGAGACTGAGCGCGTAGATTTCGGGAGATTCAGCGTTTGGTTGAGTCGCCCGGTGATTGGCGAACTTGCCTGTTTCACCGGGGCAAGCTGCCCCTTTAAAGACGACGTTCATGGGATTTCGCTCGCTCTGCCTGATCGGGATAACGCTCAGCGTTCTGCAGGTCGGATGTGTGCATCGCCGGATGACGGTGGTGTCAGATCCGCCGGAAGCGCTTGTGCGTGTTGATGGGCAGGACATTGGCTATACCCCGGCATCGATCGATTTCACCTATTACGGGACTCGCGAAGTTCAGTTGTTGAAGGACGGTTACGAGACTCAGACACAACTGGTCAACATCCCGGCACCGTGGTATCAGCGGTTTCCACTGGATTTCTTCAGCGACAATTTCCTGGGAACACACACGACGGACCAGCGTCAGTACTTTTTTCGGCTGCAGCCTCGCAGAACGGATCAGGCAGCAGACGTCATTGAGCGCGGTCGAGCATTGCGCAGCGAAGCGATGCACGGGCAGTGAACAACGTTCGGGCTGCAACAGAGTCCCGCACCGTGAACGAGACTCAGGGCCGGGGTCAAGCAGTAAATCCCTTGAGAATCCCGTTTTCGCATTGAACAAAGGCTGTCGGGGGTGACTCGTTGCACATTGTCCCGGAAGACCCTAATCTTCATTTGGTGGCGGTGTCACGTGGATTGCCGCTGAGGCTCGTGATTCTTGCTGTGACAGAAGATGAGGTGACTCGTGAAAATTGTCTGTACGATGGCGTGTTTGATTCTGTGTTCCCTTCCGGGGTTTGCTCAGGAGGTTTCGGAGGCAGATAAACAGCTGATGGATGCGGTACGTTCTGCGGGTGGCCAGGCGATGCCGCTTGCAAAAAACGATGCTCGGTTGTCTGTGGCTTTTCATCTGTCGGACAAGGAAATTGTTGACGATACACTCGCGATTTTGGCGAATAGTCAGAGTATTCACACGTTGAATTTGCGAGGTACAAAGATCACCGACGCAGGGTTGGCACATCTGGCTGGCCTCAAAGGACTGACTCGCCTGCATCTCGAGCGGACGGCTGTCACAGATGCTGGGCTTGCCCATCTCGCGGCCCTGGAAAACCTCGAATATCTGAATCTCTATGAGACAAAGGTGACCGACAGTGGTCTGAACGCGTTACATGGTCTCAAGAAACTGAAGAAGTTGTTTCTCTGGCAAACGGCGGTGACAGAGGCCGGAGAAGAGCCATTAAAGGCTGCCATCGCCGGGATTGAGATTGTTCCGGATTTCCGTCGTGATCGTGAGCGAGCAAAGATGGAAGCGGTTCGAGCTGCGGAAGATGCAGCGAAGGAAGTTGAAGAGATTGCCGCTAAAATTCCGGAGCTGACCAAAGCTGGAGAAGACGCAGCCACTGCATCTGCTGCGGTCGCAAAAGAAGCGGAAGTTGCTCAACTTGTTCTGGATTCTGCGAACAAGGTGCTCGAAGCGGAAACCGCAAACCTCGAGACTGTCACCAAGTCACTTGAACAGCTGAAGGCAAACGCCGCAACTCCGAAAGAAGCACTTGACGCTGCTGAAGCTGCGGTCGCATCTGCCAAAACCGAAGTTGAAGAAGCGTTGAAGAAAGTTGAAGCTGCCAAGCCGACGATTGAAACCAGTAAGAAGGCTGCTGAAGAAGCAAAGAAGAAGGCTGATGAAGCCGCAAAGGCTGTTGAGGATCTCAGGAAGAAGCTGGAAGAAACGACCAAAAAGGCTGCTGATCTGAAAGTCAAAGCTGACGAACAGAAGTAGTCAGGAAGTATGCGAAGCGGCTGGTCAGACAGAAATGGCTGACCAGCCATGGTCCGGTGGGTCGGGCAGGAATGCCCGCGGAAAAAATGTCGGGCAGGAATGCCCGCGGAAAAAATGTCGGGCAGGAATGCCCAACCTACTGATGAGGGGGTTTTGGTTCGTTCCAGAAGACTGTGACGACGGGGGCGGAGTCGGACGGTTCTTCCTGGAAGGAGCCGACGATCAGCTCAGGTCGGCCGTCGTGATTAAGATCACCAATTGCCATGGCTGCGTGGGTGGGACGCCCTTTGGAAATCACATGTCGATCGAACTGGCCTGGTTTGACTTGTTCGAGCCATACGACCGAATGCATGTTTGACACATCGACGCCTCGGGCGCTGGCCGTTGGCAGAAGTGCTGCTGCGGCGACATCCAGATCACCATCACCATCGAGATCATGAGCAAGTGCTCGATGGACGCCAGGCATAGCGGCGATATGGTGCGCGGCAAAAGGCAGTGTGCCGGTGTTTTCAAGAAACCAGACGCCGTGGTATGGCTTGACCACATACGAATCAAATGTGTCGCCATTCGTGTAGATGATGTCAAGATCGCCATCTGCATCAAGATCAACCTGCTGCATTCCGCTGGAGCCCCATGAAGGATCGGGGGCTTCATAAAGCGGTTTCTTTTCGAACCCGGATTCGAGGTTCAGGTAGGCGGTGATTTCTTCGTGTTCCTGGCTGATCAAAGCCATAAAATCCGGACGGCCATCGTTGTTGAGTTCGGCGGGAAGAATGTGAATCGATCCTGGGCGTTCGTCGACTTTGACAGACCGGAATGTCAAATCCGTTCCGCTGCTGCTTTTGTCGTTGTAGACAACATAAACACCGCCGGTCTTGTGCCACCCGAATGACCCGACGATCAGATCCAGATCGCCGTCAGCGTCAACATCCATTGGGAGGATGTCTGCAACGCGTCCGATCTTTTCAATGACGGTCACAGGTTCACGTTTTGTGCTGGACGTGCCATCCGGGATCCAGACAACCTTGCCGCGATCATGGTCCTGAGGCAGAAAGCTTCCGAGGTCGGATAGGACGAGGTCGTTAACTCCGTTTCCGTCGAGATCGACTTCTCGAACGGCGGCGGGGTTGGCAGTAAGTCCTGAAAAACTGAGTTTGAGTTGTGACTGAATTGAATTGTCATGGTGATTGTTGAGAAGGTCGGATGTGGGGAGCAGACCAGTGATCCCGGATCGCATATCGCTGACCCAAATCCCATCGTTGCCGTCGATTGTCAACAGATCAATAAACGAGACCGCGAGTGGGCCATCAGAGATGAACTGTGGTGCGACGATTTCTGTGGGCCGAAACTGAACCGACTTAGAATCCACTTCGGGTTGGTCAGGCATCGGGAGCTTTTCAGGCGCTTGTGCTCGATACCATGCAACGACTTCCGTCTGAGGAGGTGGAGTCAGATCGCGGCGACCGGAGTCGTAGTAGAAATTGAAACCTCGTTTGACTTCGTCATACCACGCTTCTCTTGGAAAGCTGTCCGCCCTGGGAGTTTCATGGCAGGCGCCGCAGAACTTCTGAATATCGTGTTCGAGTTTCTTCGAATGCTCAGAAGTCACAGACGCAGCGGCCTGCAGGTTTTCGACGGAATCGTCGGGAGCTGGAGCGGTGCCATCGTTCGTGCAGCCTGCTGCGAACTTCAGGAGGAGTGCTGCTGCTGCAAGTTTTCGGGCATTTTGAAGGTGTGTCATGGCAACTTCCTCATTTCTCTGCCGCTAATTTCCGGATTGCCGTCGTATAATCCCATGGAAGGCTGGATTTGGGAACAGCGTAGTGTAATTCTGGCCTTGAAAACCCATGGTTTCCAAATTACGGAAACCCGTTTTATCGCTGAAGGTAATGGAAGTGACCGAATCCAACGTGAATTCTCAAAAGCCCATCCGCTCCCGTTGGCGTCGACGGTTTCTGATTGTTCTGGTGGCGATTGCAGTCATTTGTCTGTGGAAACGACATGCAATCTGGCCTCAGCTGTTTCATATTCCAGCGGAACGGGCACTTTCGCAGCATCGGGCCGCGGATGCTGTGTACTGGATCGACTGGGCGGATGCCATTCAATCTGAGAATCCCGACACCGCACTTCTCCGTGTTCGAGCGGTTCGGCGGATGGGTATTCCGCAGGCCATTGACGAAGCGATGGCGGAGGCCCAGAGACGAGGCGTCAATCCTCGATCGCTGCAGCGTGAACGGATCCTGTATGCTGCTCAATCCGGACGGATGCGACAATGCGATCCGCTGTTGTCATCGCTGTTGACAGATATATCCGGGGATAACAAAGACGTCTGTCTGGCATACGTAACCGGTTATCTGCGAAATCAGCGAACCAGCGATGCCCTGCTCTTGATTGATGCATGGATGAAGGATGCACCGGAGGACGGGTATCCATGGCTGATTCGGGCCAGGATTCGGCGAGTGCAACAGGACCTCGTTGCAGCAGAGAAAGACCTTGGAGAAACACTGCAGCGATCCCCGGGATGGATTGAGGCGCAGATCGAACTGGCTGAAATTTATTCTGATTCCGGCCGGGCAGCAGAAGCCGTGGAACTTTTCAGAAACGCCGACGGTGATCCAGCGCTTCGTTCGCGAGCTGTCACGGGACTGGCAATTGCATTGAAGTCGACAGGCAAACCCGATGAATCTCTGGAGGTTCTGCGAAATCAGGTCAAAGCCGATTCTGAAAATGCTCAGCTGTGGCTCGAAATAGGAAGAACGGAGTTTGAAAACGGTGACTATGAGGAGGGACGGGAAGCGTTGGAGAGAGCGATTCAGCTGAAACCGTGGGCCGAAGATGCTCGATACGTTCTTGCACAATGCCTGAGGCAACTTGGGGAAAACGACGCCGCTGACCGCCAGTTTGCAGAAGTGGAGAAATCGCGAGCAGCGTTTTCGGAACTGGCGATTCATGAACAGGAACTCAGAAAGAACCCGCAGAGTGCAGAACTGCTGACGAAGATTGGAAGCATTCTGTTGAGTTTTGGGGATCCTCAGGAAGGTGTACTGACTCTGCTGGCGGCTATTGACCTGGATCCGAATCAGGCCGCAGCCCATGAACAGCTGGCGAAGTATTACGAACGACGCGCCGAGTCGGACTCTGCAGCGAAGCAGAGCGCCGAGCTTCATCGGCGCGAGTTCGAACGGATTACTCAGCCGTAAGCCTTTGGGATGCTAATCCGCAAACAATGCCTGATGAAGTTTTTGAAGTTCATCTGCGGGGATCTTGATCACTCGGCGATCGTATGTCATCAGTCCGTTGATTTCACCTTCAACGTCGGTGGTCTGAGTATAAACGCCGGCGGCAATCCCCTGCCCTTTCAGCTCGGTCAGCAGTCGCAGTGATTCCCTGTATCGTGATTGATACTCAGCGCTGTCTTTTGGAAGATCGCCATATCCCCAGTTTCCTCGACCTGGGTCCCAGAGATGGCCTTCAACTGGAAGGCCATGTCCGCCAAATTCACCGACAACTTTGATAAAGTCTCGATCACGTGCTGAGTCAAACGGAAAGCCAGGATGGGGGTAACGATGTTCATCGACAATGTGACCTGATGGCCAGAAGTTGCCGCCGCTGGCAATGTTCACATGCCGCGTTGGATCGCGTTTCAGGATCCAATTTCCAACCTCCAGAGTGCGATGCTGGCCCCAGGCTTCATTAAACGGTGTCCAGACGACGATCGATGGATGATTTTCGAGCAAGTCGACCATCCACTCAAATTCCTGCATGAACTGGGCATGATCTGCGTCCGTCCATTCGGCATCAACAGGGTTTGGGTCAAGTCGTGTCCAGGGCGGATGAGCTCCACCACTGACCTGATCCTGCCAGACGAGCATGCCCAATTGATCACAGTATGTATAGTATCTCCTTGGCTCAACTTTGATGTGTTTTCGAATCATGTTGAAACCGGCGTCTTTCAGGAACCGGATATCTGAGAGCATCGCCGCATCTGAAGGAGGTGTGAGCAGTCCATCGGGCCACCAGCCCTGATCGAGAGGACCCCAGTGAAATATTGGTTTGCTATTAAGTGTGAATCGCCAGTGACCTGCTGAGTCCTTTTCGCGGCCAACCGTTCGGATTCCGGCATACGATGAGACTTCATCAAGAATATGGCCAGACGCATCCTGCAGCCTGAGTCGAATGTCGTACAGATGTGGGCTGGCCGGAGACCAGAGCTTCGCATCGCTGATTTCGAAATTCAACGAACCACTATCCACCTTTCCGGACAGAGTCATCGTTGCCTCGGCAACTGCCTTCCTGGCATCCAATACCGTGACAACCAAAGTTGCGGACTGATCAATCGTGCGGGACAGTGTCACCTTCGTGTTGATGGATTTTCTTCCGGCGTCTGTTGTGATTTTAAGGTCTGAAATGTGAGTTGCAGCAACGGTTTCAAGCCAGACCGTCTGCCAGATTCCGGAGACCTGCGTGTACCAGATTCCATTTGGACGCAGCGACTGTTTTCCTCTCAGTTGCGATCGCTCCGTGTCGTCCTCGACTCGGACAATCAGAGTGTTGTCGCCCTGTTTTACTGCCTCTGTGATGTCAAGCTGAAACGGAGTGTTTCCGCCCTGGTGTTTACCGACCGATTTTTCGTTGACCAGAACTTCACAGCGGTAATCGACGGCTTCAAAGTTGAGCAGAATTCGTTTTCCATCTGCGGGGTTTGCAGCAAATGATGTTTTGTACCAGAACGCCTTGTCATCATGAATGAGTTTTTGAACACCGGACAGTGCTGACTCAGGGGCGAATGGGACAAGGATTTGTCCAGTCCATTCAGCAGGAGGCTCCTGGGCAGATCGATCGGTCACGGAGTAATCCCAGAGGCCGTTCAAGTTCTTCCATTCAGAACGCTGGAATGCAGGTCGAGGATACTCCTGCCACGCGTTTTCAGGAGTGACTTCTTCTCCCCAGGGAGTTATGAGTTTAGACTGAAAGGGACGTTCTTTGGGTTTTGGGGCCGGAAGCTTTGGTGGGTTCCTGGCGTCCACCAGGTGTACATCAATAAACTGACCACCATTTGTTTGGTGGCAGTGTACGGCAATCAGGTTTTGTCCCTTCTTCAGGACCTTAACCGAATCGGCATTCAGTGGAATCACTTCATAGCGAGTGATGAAACCTTGTTTTCGAACGACGGCTGTTCCGTTGATGAAAACTTCGACATCTTCATCGTGATGAATCATTAATGCTGGTAACTGAGGGACGGCATCCAGATTTACCGTTCGGCGGAGCCAGATGTCGTTCGTCGTCCACTCCGTTGAGACTCGAGAGCCCGGCGTTGAAGGATCTCCAAATCCTCCGGCTCCGACCTTCCATAAGGCATCATCGTAGTCAGCATTCATCCATTCAGCGGAAGGCTCCTCCAAAGAATACTTCCATGGGGGATCCTGAAAATCTGTCTGAGCGATCCCGGAGGTGATCATAGACAGACTGATGGCAAGGCCGATCAGGCAGCGAAGAGTAGATGTCATGAGTTCATCCTAAAAAAAACCTGCAACAGATTTGTTGTTCTCCTGTATGCATTTTGCAGCGGTGGTGAAGTGGGTTCAATGCGCAGGAACAGGGAGATAATGGCGGATTGTGAATTGTCAGAGACTGGAAACCGGGTTGTGAAGATTGGGAACCGGACCGATTGTTTGTCGAGAGCGGTGCCGAAGCGACTAAGCTGGGGAGGTTGAGACTGCAATCACAGTGAAGCAAATTGCGTTGACGACTGAGGAGGGCTTTCGAATGTCAGAACAGGGTCTCACACCGGCGAGGAACTTTTCACAGACTTCGCGGATCGTGCTGAGTTGCGGCCTCGCGATGGTGATGCTGAATCGATTTGAGCCAGCGCCGCAGGTCGCAGACAAGGTTCGTTGCGTCCTGGTGGAAGTCTATCATGACGGTGAGTCCAAAGATCTGGAGCAAGTGAAGACAATTCTTCAGTCTCTGAAGGCTGAGCGAAACGGAATTACAGTTGTCCTGCGGGAGACTGAGGCGCGGGATCAGGCAGAAACGAAATCGAACGCCGAACGTCGACAAGCGATTGCTCGCCATTTTGGTCTGTCCGATTCTCTGCGTTCTGAATCGGGAGGAGTCATGGTCTATGGCTGCAACAAAGCCGTGATCAGGCGGGACAGGGAGTTCGACTGGCAGACTGAGATTGAAAAGATGCTGCAGATCGAAGTGTTCGTTCGCAGCGGATGTTCGCGGTGTGCTTCAGCCAAGCTCTGGATCCGGGATTCACTGACGCGGGAGTATCCGGGGCTGAAGGTGGTTTATCGCGATCTCGCTGCCGATGCGACGAGCATGTCGCGGTTGACTGAACTCGTGGAACGCCACAAGACAGCCGCCGCGAGCGTCCCTGTGTTCCACCTTTGCGACAGTCTGATTATTGGATTTGATGATGCTGGTGCGACACGAGACCGGATTCGATCCCGTCTGAAGAAGTGGTCACATGAATGTGCAGTCGAAAAACGAGAAGCTGACAACAGGGGAAAGCCTGAGGATGCAGGCGGTGGGCCGTCGCAGGTGAACTTCAATCGTGGCGTGATCGGACCTCAAGTGGCATTAGGTTTCGGTTCATTCGCATTGAGATCAACGGGACTGATTCAGGACAGTCCCGGCGAATCGGGAGGCAGCAATCTTCCGAATGCGGATCCACAATTGCCCGAGTTGCCTCTACCCGAGTTGCCAGTTCCAGATTCAGATGACGAGCCCGACGGCGTGTGGGAGCGGGATGACAATGCAGCAGTGCCTGGCAACGAGGAGCAAGATGCGGGTCCGGGAGATCCGGAAGACGATCGGATTGAAGTGCCTGTATTTGGCAGTTTGAGTGCTGGTCAGTTAGGGATGCCCCTGTTTACGGTCGCAATCGGACTGGTCGACGGGTTCAATCCGTGTGCGATGTGGGTGCTGTTGTTTTTGCTTTCCATCCTGGTCAACTTGAAAGATCGGACTCGGATTCTGGCAATTGCCGGAACGTTTGTCTTTATCAGTGGAGTTGCGTATTTCCTGTTCATGGCCGCGTGGCTGAACGTATTTCTGCTGATTGGTTACCTTCGTCCAATTCAGATTGGATTGGGATTGATGGCCGTTGTGATTGGAGGCGTGCACATCAAAGACTTCTTCGCGCTGCATCGGGGCATCAGCTTTTCGATTCCGGAAACGGCGAAGCCCGGGATTTACGAACGAGTACGGCGGATTGTTACGGCGGAATCACTAAAGGGTGCAATTGCCGGAGCAGTTGTTCTGGCAATACTCGTCAACCTGATCGAATTGCTATGTACTGCGGGACTGCCTGCACTGTATACGAACATATTGACTCAGCAGGGATATTCGGCCGGGGGACGTTATTTGTATCTGGGTCTGTACATCCTGGCATACATGTTTGACGATTCGCTGATGGTGGGGGCCGTGGTGATTACCATGAGTCGCCGTCGGCTGCAGGAATCTCATGGTCGCTGGCTGAAACTCCTGAGTGGTACTGCAATTTTGGTGCTTGGCATTATCATGCTGATACGTCCGGACTGGCTTCACTAAAGAATTCTCGCAGAAAGCGTGACTCGAAAACCAATGTCCTCAGAATCTGCACCTCATGTGGCTTCGGCTGCGAGTAATTCGTCATCACCTGAAAAGTCGCCCATCTTTCTGGAACTGGCTGCATCGCGGCGTGAATGGATAGACAGTGTGCTGCGGCCCTGGTGTCGCACCGTCGAGCTGAAGGATCTTCGTCAGGCGGAGCTGGAATGGCTTGACCTTGCCGGCAAAGTCGACCCTGCAGCGACGCTCTGGACATGGGCGTGGGAACGATTTCCGGACCTCGTCCATCCGGACTTTCCGGGAGTCCATGAGACTCATCGAGTGGAAGTTCAGCTGAAGGACCAGCGTACGTTTTGCGGCTACCCGGACTCACGCAACAGCCGTCGAGGGACCCTGATACTGGTCGACCGCACCAACGAAGGCCTCATCGAAACCGGCCCCCTCTCCATCGACCACATTCTCCAGGTCAACCGCCTCCCTTATTAAAAGTAGCGGGCATTCTCCGAATGCCGTCCGCCCAGCGTCCTCCGCACGAATGCAACGAGTCGCAAAATCGCACTGGGGCGTTGCGGATGGCACATGGAATGTGCCTGCTACTTTAGCGACCGACGGTCACGTCGACTTGTGAACCGATCGGGACCTGCGGCCAGAGTTTTCCGATTTGTTCGATACGAACAGCGGCGAGTGTTTCTCCGCCAGGGGTCATTGCTTCAGCAAGCATTGGCAGGTCTGTCACCTGGCCTTCGAATGACTGACGTCCTGGAAACTGCAGTTGTACGGTTGAACCGGGCTGGAGTTCGTTGACTCGCCGAGTCGGAACGTAGACGACCACATAACGACGGTCTGTATGCAGGATTTTCAGCATTGTTTCACCTTCCTGCATGGAATCGCCTTCGCGATATCGGACTTGCCCCACGGTACCGTAGACTGGTGATGTGATTGCAACTTCGCGGCTGACGGACTGCATTTCGAGTAATTTAGCAGCGGCTTCCTGACACCGAGTTCGAAGATGTTCAATACCCGCAGCCTGTTTAATCTGATCAGGCAGTATTCCGCGAAGTTCTTCGAGGCGTGAGATTCTGGATTCGAGAGTGACTGCTTCCGCAACAACAGGTGCAGGCATTGCGGCATGGTCAGAGACGGAAGCCGGCTTCGCCTGAGCCACCATCACGGGAGCCGGGAGGGGATTTGGTTTTGGCGGAAGTCCATCTTCCATTGTGGCCAGGGTCGACTGATTTGTCGTGCCGCTGAAGAACAGGAGGCTTCCAGCGCGCGGCCGTTCTGCGGTTCGAACCTGAGATGAGGACACCGGCGAGAGTTTTGTTCCGGCGTGATTCAGTGATCGCTCTGCTCGACGCGTATCGTGCGGATCGTCCTGTTTGCGAACTTCCTGTACGAGTCGATGCTGCGTCCTGACATCGTAGAGTTCGCGATCAACTTCGCGGATTCGCCATGAGAGTTCGAGAGAGGCCTGAGCTTCAGCAGTCTGCAGTTCGTTGTTAAGTTCGTTGACTTTCTTCTGTTGCTCATTGATCATTGCGATGTGTTGATTTTTCTCCAGCGTCAGCAGAGGTTCTCCGGAAAAGACCTCATCCCCCGGCTTCACCTGAATGGAGAGCAATTTGGAAGAAGCGGGTACACGAATCGCGGTAATATCTGCGGACAGGACGCCATGCAAGGGGCGACCATAGCGGTTTCCAAGCACATAGACGGCGAGGAAACCAACCAGCAGGGCGCAGGTGAGAAGTCCAATGGTGCGCATGACTGACGCTGGAAGGGGATGATGCTCAGGTTCTCGATGAGTCACGAGACTGAGTGATCGAGCCTGCTCAACCCAGCGTTCTTCAGTAATGGTGGTTTGTGGAACTTTGAGTTCAATTGAGAAGGCGGCGATTTCGTGATGGCGCCAGAGACTGATCTGGGCAACGAAGTACACACCCAACTGATTCAGGCTGACTGCTTCACGAGTTTCGATACCGGCGATGATTGTTAGATCATCTGCAGAAGGTGGTGCATGGTCATATACAACACCGAGGTTTCGATCGACTCGAAATCCTCGTGGCAAGCTGGCCAGAATGGGAGATGTCCACGTTCCATCCATAACGGCACGTCCCTTACAGGAGCTCCAACAGACAATACACCAGATCTTCTTTCGGCGTGCAGAATGGCAAAGAATGATCAATTCCGAAAATCGCCATGAATGGCACGATCGGTCTGAACGGAATCCCGCAAATATCTTCGCTATTTTGCCGATTCTGAAGACAGCGCAAACTACCCGCTGCCCCTGGTTTACTCAACCTGGCAGCGTATTTGTCATCCGCAGCAAGGGGTACCGGTTCGGGTTTCCGACACTCTGCTGATGGCTGATTTCTATAAGTTTCGTTGCAGCAATATGTTACGCAGATTGCATGTTGATGAACGGATTTGAGAACTATCTCCATCACGGATAGAACTGAAGAGAACCGGTATTCCGACGCTGTCCTGTTGCTACAATTCAGCCGATTTTGCCGGTGTTCCCGATCTCGTCAGAAGGTTACTCATGCGGATATTTTGTGCTCTTACGCTGCTTATAGGTCTGTCCACCTCCGTATTTGCATCGGACTCAGATGAAGTCTCGACGGCCCCGGCTGGAAAATCGGACGTGAAAACGAATCGCCTTGCGCTGGAATCCAGCCCATACCTGTTGTTGCATGCTCACAATCCGGTGGATTGGTATCCGTGGGGGCCGGAGGCAATCGAGAAGGCGAAGGCCGAGAACAAGATCATCTTTCTCTCGATTGGTTACAGCAGTTGTTACTGGTGTCACGTGATGGAGCGTGAAGTGTTCTCGAATCCCGAGATTGCTCAGTTCATGAACGAGCACTTTGTAAACATCAAGGTGGACCGTGAAGAGCGGCCGGATTTGGACGACATCTACATGACTAGCCTGCTTGTTTATCAGCAGGCAGTTGGCGGTAATGGTAGTGGAGGCTGGCCGTTGTCGATGTTTCTGACACCGGATGGAAATCCTGTGGCAGGCGCGACCTATTTGCCTCCAGCTGATACTCCGGACGGTCGAACTGGATTTCTGACAGCGGCAGGGAAGATTGTGCAGGTATGGGAGAATCGAGAAGAGACGGTCCGGGAGTCATCTAAGGTTCTGGCTGCTGAAGTGCGCAGGTTGAGCGGTCCGGACGTGATTGGCCAGAAGGTTTCACCCAAAGTTGAGTCTGTCACCGCTGCCGTGACAGCCATTGAGGGCCTGTATGATCCGGAGTTTGGAGGAGTGGATTTTCGCGCAACGCGTCCAAACAGTCCTCGATTTCCGAACGTCCCTCGCCTTCGTCTGTTGCTGGAGTTCAGCCAGGGAACTCAGGGGACAGAGGAGCAGCGAGCCAGAGCCCTGCAAATATTGAAACACTCACTGACGGCGATGGCAAACGGCGGAATTCGCGATCACCTGGGAGGAGGATTTCATCGCTACAGCACAGATCGCGAGTGGCATATACCGCACTTCGAGAAAATGTTGTACGACCAGGCTCAGATGCTGGAAATCTATGCCACCACGGCTCTCGTCACAGAGGAACCGTATTACGCCAGAGTTGCCGGAGAGATTGCCGACTTTGTGATTCGTGAGATGACTCGTTCTGAAGGCGGGTTCTGTTCGGCATTGGACGCCGAGACGAATGCGATCGAAGGCGAGTATTATGTGTGGTCGCCGAAGCAGGTCGCAGAAGTGTTGAGTCAGGCAGAAGCCGACAGATTCATGAGTGTGTATTCGATGCTGGAGACTCAGGAATTTGAACACGGCTATGTGCTTCATCTGGCGGCTGGTGATGCAGCGAAACCGGCGGTGTCCGTCGAGGAGCTGGATGCACTGCGGCCTTTGCGTGAGCAACTACTTCAAAAACGCGCAGAACGTCCCCGCCCACTTCTTGATGACAAAGTGCTGACGGAGTGGAATGGAATGATGATTCAGGCACTGGCGCAATCCAGCCGACTTCCCGGCCGATCGGGCGATCTGGCTGTTGCAGAGCGAGCGGCTGAATTTTTGTTGACGACAATGCGAAGTCCTGAAGGACACCTGATGCGTTCGTGGCGAAACAACAAGGCCGTGTATCGAGGCTATCTGGATGACTACGCGTGGTTGGTATCGGCAATGCTGACGATTTATGACGTTACTCAGAAGCCATTGTGGTACGAGCGAGCAAAGCAATTGACGGACGAGCAGATTGAGTTGTTCTATGATCAGGAAGTGCGAGTCTTCTACTACACCTCCGACGAACACGAAGAGTTGATTGCTCGTTCGAGCCCCGTCTACGATTCTGTCTTTCCATCGGGAGTCAGTGTTACAACATTGAATCTTCAGAGACTCAATGCGATTGAACGAGCATCCGGGACAGCGACATCGGAACGAATTCATCGCTATGACGAGATCGTTGGTTCTGTTCTCGAGAGGACATGCAGCAAGTTGGTGGATTCTCCGGCTGCATGTGCGGGGCTGGCACTTTCTGTGCGTCAGTATGTCGGTGAATTGGCACTGGATGGTGAAGTTCCAGAGCAGGAAGACGCTTCCGATGAGCCTGGTGAATCGTGTGGTGGAGGATTCGATAACGGAGATGAAACCAGCGAGCCCGGGACAGTAACGACATTTAAGCCGGTCCTGAATGAGGCTGGTGGAGCAGTCGGTTTTCTTCGGGATGAGAACGCTGAACGCCCCGTAACGGCAAAGAGCTTTCTTTATTTCGACAAGCTGGAACGAGGGGGGCAATGTCCGATTGCGATAGAGCTGACGATTGGCGAGGAATGGCACATCAATGCGAATCCTCGGCATCCGGAATTTGTTGTTCCAACCGAACTCAAGATTACCAGCAAGCAGAAAGTGAAGTTGACGAAGGTCAGATATCCGAAGCATGAGCTATTGAACGTGGCTGGTTCTGATGAGCCCTATCATGTGTATGGCGGCAAAGTGATCATCTATGGCCTGCTGGAAATTGACGGTTCTGAAACAGCGGAAGAAGCTGAGATGGAGATTAAACTGACATACCAGGCATGTAATGAGAACGAGTGTCTGCCGCCGGATCAGATCGTTTTGAAGGGAAAGGTCCCGGTGGTGAAGACCGGGGATCCTCTGAAGAAGATCAACGAGGTGAAGTTTCGGCAGTTGACACCGGTGGGCAAGGACAAGGCGCCGGCCGAATCCGATGAGGCAGCCGACCCGGACAAAACAGCCGACGAGGGCAAGGTGAAGGAAGACAAGAGTCCAGGCAAGGAGAAGACTCAGGAGTAGTCGACGCCTGAGTCGCAGTAGCCGCCTACATGCCGCTGGGTTCAACGGGTACGAAGGTCGTACGATTGCGTTCAAAGGCTGCCTCTGCAGCCTCCTGGGCTCGACGCTGAAATTCCACCTGACTGCGGAATGGTCGTGTTCCGCCTGGGTCGCCTGGAAGGCTCTTTCCATCGGGTTGAATTCTACGTCCTTTGACGTTGTCCCGCAGGCAGCTTCTTAGAATACTAATTGCCCGTCGTTTGCAGTTTTCATCGAGAATCGGAACGAGTAGCTCGACTCTGCGATCAAGATTTCTGGGCATCCAGTCGGCGCTGGAGAGGAACACTCGTTCGTCTCCACCGTGGTAGAAGTACATAATCCTCGCATGTTCCAGAAAGCGATCGATAATGCTGACGATTGTGATATTTTCACTGAGGCCAGGGACGCCTGGTTTCAGGCAGCAGATGCCTCGGATGTTCATGAGAATCTGAACGCCAGCCTGAGATGCTTTGTAGAGGGCCGCGATCATGTCCGGGTCTGCCAGAGAATTCAGTTTAAGAAGAATTCTACCCTTATCTCCGTTCCTCGCTCGGTCGGTTTCCACGGAGATCATCTCAAGAAGTTTTTCCCGCAATCCAATGGGTGCTGATTCGATTTGAGCGAACTGTTGGATTTGAGACATCCCTGTGACAGCGTTGAACCATGCAATCGCGTCATTTCCGAGTTCTCGATTACAGGTCATGTAGCTCAGGTCTGTGTAGAACCGGGCTGTGATTTCATTGTAGTTCCCGGTTCCGAAGTGCACATATCTCTGAAATCCCTGTGGTTCTCTGCGAACAACAATACATGCTTTTGCATGAGTCTTGAGTCCTCGAACCCCGTAGATCACCTGGACACCGCTATATTCGAGTTGGCGAGCCCATTCAATATTTCGGGCTTCATCAAAGCGTGCCTTGAGTTCCACGATCGTGGTGACGTTTTTGCCGTTTTCAGCGGCCCGCTTCAGAGCCTTGATAATTGGGCTGTTTCGGCTGGTTCGATAGAGTGTTTGTTTGATGGCGACGACATCCCGGTCGTCTGCAGCCTCTGACAGAAGTCGGAGTACCGGATCGAATGACTCAAATGGATGGTGCAGCAGCAGATCTCTGGACTTCATTGCTTCGAAGACGGATTCGCCAGTTTCGATCTGGGGAGATTCGCATGGCGTCCATGATGGATACAGATGCTGATCAAAGCCACTCACATCGGCCAGTTGAATCAGATCGCTCATACCGACAGGACCAGGAACGAGGTAGACGTCGCGTTCGCCAACTCGAAGCAGGGTTTTCAGAAAGTCGAGCATGGGTCGAGTCATCTGGTCCGAGAGTTCCAGTCGAGTGCAGAAGCTGTCCTTTCGATCATCGAGAAGGTCTTCCATTTCGGAGAGGAGGTCCGTACCGTCGTCGTCATTGACTGTCAGATCGGCATTCCGGATGATGCGAAATGGCACAGTGGAAATCACCTCTTCGCCAGGGAAGAAGCGTTCTGCAGTCATCGCGATGACATCTTCAGTGAGAATAAACTCATAGCCACCTGCGGACGGAAGTGTGATGTAACGAACATCGAATCTTCCAAACGGAATGACTGCAAACCGATATGGCTCAGCCGGAGAACGCCCGGCGAGCTTGACTGCGACATTAACGGTTTTTCCGAAGAGCAATGGAAAACGTACCGGGTCATGAACGGCGATTGGCGTGAGAACTGCCTGAAGTTGTTCCTGAAATACCGACTCGACGATTTCTCTCTGACGTTCATTGAGTTCATTTGGGCGACGTCTGCGGATACCGGCCTCTGCCAGTTGTGGTTCGAGTTGAGTCAGATAGATTCGATACTGTTCGGCCACCATTTTCTGCGTGCGGACGCTGATTGCTGTGAGTTGTTCGAGCGGAGACAGTCCAGTGGGGTCCTGATTGGATTCACCCGTGCGAATCGCAGTCAGCAGACTACCAACGCGAACCATAAAGAATTCATCGAGATTCGCGGCGGTAATTGCAAGGAATCTGAGTCTTTCGAGCAAAGGCACGGACGCATCACATGCCTCTTCGAGTACTCGCTGGTTGAATTCGAGCCAGCTTAGTTCACGATTAAAATATTCGGGGCTTACATCAGTCATATAGTTTTCCGAAGTTCTGCTTCAGCGTGACGCTTCTCGCAGCAGCACGCTCAATCCAAACGTATCTTCCAGCATTGCCGCCTGATGACGAAGCTCCATTCGTTCAAGCGTCAGGTCGCCGGCCGAATTTGTGACAGTGACAACCAGCCGGCTCTTTTCAACCCGGCATTCAATATCGCGAACTCGCTGGCTGGATGAGTGATCCAGTGCCACGGCAACTCTGAGGATTGCCGCAAGTCTTGAAACCATGACTCGACTATCACGATCCATACGAGCAAACGTCTCATGAGTCGGCTTTGGAGCGGCTCTGCGATGATACCGGGCAATCAGTGCGACCAGCGTATGATCGAGATGATTGAGCCCGAAAAGTTCGCTGTGCATAATCAGATAGAATGAGTGTTTATGGTACCCGGAAGTGCCGACAAAGAGTCCGGTCTTATGAAGCAGCGACGCCACATAAAGCAGAGTCTCGCTTCGTTTATCCAGGCGGTGTTCTGACTGAAGGCCGCGAAACAGCTGGGTTGCCAGTTCAGCAACATGTTGTGAGTGAATCAGATCGACCTGATACTTTCGAGCAAGTTCGAGGGCGGAGTTTACAATCTGGTCGCAAAAATCAGAAGACCAGACGTTGGATCGAGTCATTCCCTGCAGGAGTGCGTCGCGGAGGTTGAAACCTGTGACAAGTACACTGCTGCAGCCAAGAGATTGTGCTGCCCTGACATTTGCGAGCAACGCTGGTGCCAGAGTCTCGGCCTGAGACAGTTCGACGTGGTATTTGCGAACAATTCTGTCAACAGTCATCCCCATGAGCTGACGGGTGAGCTTCTCGAGTTCAATGATGGGAATTCGGACGAGTTTTGAATGCAGCAGGTCCAGACCGAGAATTCTCGATGCAAAGCGTACATCGCCACCCAGGGCGACAAATTCCACATTGCGATCGCGTGGTACGGCATCGCGGAGTGGTTCGAGTGTCCGATCAATCTGACCTTCCATGATGCTGGCAGCGCGACTGCGGGCAGTCTGATACTGAACGAGCATCTGCTGAAGGCGGAGTGACCCAAGTCGATATGGCTGAGAATGTAGAATATCTTTCCCCTGAAGCACCAGAACTTCAGTGTTGCCGCCGCCGACTTCCGCCACAACGGTAACGGCATCTCGGAGTTCAGGTTCACTCTGCAGGAGCGGCCGGACCCCAAGGTAGGTCACTCGAGCGATTTCGGCATCATCAATGAGTTCAACAGCAAAGCCCGTTGCGATGTAGATACGGTCAAGAACTTCGAGTCGATTTGTTGCTTCGCGAAGTGCGCTGGTGGCGACGATACGGATGTTGTTTGGGTCCGTGCACTGATATTCGTTCAGTTTTCTGCGGTAGCTTTTCAGGACTTTGATGCATTCCTGAACCGTCTTTCGATGGATTTCGCGGTCCGTAAAAGTATCTTTGCCGAGGCTGACTCCGCGTACCAACTGTTCAATCACCTGAACTCCTGCAGCACCATCGGTTTCACCAATTGCCATTCGAATGGCGGACGTGCCGATTTCGATGACTGCCATCGGAAACGCAATTGAAGATCTTGGAGGTTCGGAAACTGCTTCTGAACGAGGCTGTTCGCTGCCGGGGGTGCCGCTCGACATTGCCACTACTTTCCTTCTGACTTTTGTCGAGCGAGAGCGGCTGCTCCGGTGGCCGTCGCCATGTCGCCGAGTTCCGCAACTTTCAGTTTATGCTGTTCAGCGAGTGATGGCAGTGCGTTGCGTTTGATTCCAATCCGAACATGTTCAAGATAGAGCTTTGGCATTGCTTCAACCAGCCCGCCGCCCAGGACAACAACATCGGGAGCAAGAATGTTGATCAGCGAGCCAATTCCCCACCCCACCTGTTGCGCGGCGCGTTGCACGATTTCTTCAATCGCTTTATCACCGTGCTCTATAGATTCAGCCAGTGTTGAACTGCGAATCCGGCTGAGGTCTGTACCCGCGATTTCCCGCAGGTGCGGTGCCTGCCCTCGAAACGCTGCCTTTGCGGCTTCCGCTGAAATTGCAAGTCGGCTGGCAAGTCCCTCCAATGTGCCAAC
This sequence comes from Planctomyces sp., assembly GCA_016795105.1. Taxonomy (GTDB): domain Bacteria; phylum Planctomycetota; class Planctomycetia; order Planctomycetales; family Planctomycetaceae; genus F1-80-MAGs062. The sequence goes on along the minus strand of JAEUIH010000035.1, from coordinate 40,735 downwards.
GGGACCAAGTCCTGCAGAGCCTCCTTCGGTAGCAAGCTGCAGATAGCCGACTTCCATGCAGGTTGAGCGAGTGCCGTGGAAGATTTGACCTTCGTACACAAAGCCACCGCCAATCCCGGTTCCCGGGAAGACACCGAGCACAGACCTCTGTCCTCGTGCACACCCAGCGCTATATTCTCCGAAGACACCGCCATCAACATCATTGCAGATGACGGCAGGACATTTGAATTTTTTGGAAAGAAAGTCCTGCAGTCCTACGTCTTTCCAGCCCAGATTCGGGGCCTCGAGGATCACTCCTTTTTGGAGATCGAGCGGTCCCGGGCAGCCGGCTCCCACTCCTGCAATCTGATCGGCAGTCGCGTTGGCTTCGACCAGTGCCTGCTCAATCGTCTCTGTAATGCGGTCAAGTCCGACACTGGATGCATTGTTTCCGCGGGTCTTGCGTCGCCGTTTGCCCAGCACCTTCAGGTCTTTGTCAAAAACAACGGCCATCATCTTGGTTCCACCAAGATCAAAGCCAATCCAGACTTTCTTCTGAGGAATGACGGTACTCATGGTTCTTCCGAGCTCTCTAAAGTCAGTTTCTCAGGCCATTGGCAACAATTCAGAGATTCTGCGGTGCGAAGCATAGCAGTTCTGTTTTCGGATTCTCTACCATCCCGGTCTCGGAATTCACATGCAGACAATGTGGAATGCAGGTCATGAATCGACAACAGCTTCGTGAGTTACAAGCCCCCCTTAAGGAACTCTATCTGAGAGAACCCGAACGGGCTGTGGCCACAATGTCAGCAAGAGGAGTGGTTTGCATTGAGGAACTGACGTGTCGCATTGACCGTCCGCCTGGTGACGAAATCGCTGTGATTTCCGGTCTGCATCCATATGCGGGTGGAGATGGTCTGACCGCCTGCTCGGGAGATATGCTGCTTCAGGCTCTGGTTGCGTGTGCAGGAGTGACGTTTGCTGCGGTGGCAACTTCGATGGAATTACCAGTGTCGGAAGCGGTTGTGGAAGCAACGGCTCAGATGGATTTTCGCGGAACCTTGGGAGTTTCCCGAGAGGTTCCCGTCGGAATGTCTTCAATTCATATTGTATTCAGGCTGCGATCTAAAGCGGCAGCCGAACAACTTGAAAAGCTCGTTCAGCTGACAGAACGCTATTGTGTGATCGCTCAGACTCTCCGAAATGCTGTGCCGGTGACATTTGAGCTTCAGTTACTCGCTTAGCTGAATGAGACTTTCCCATAAGTTCAGACCATTCCGGCCGGATTCGGGTTGCAGAGTTTGGCTGCTAGTCTCTCCCGCCGGTACGCCATTGATGTGACTGACCAAGTCCTCTGCCGGATCGGCAGCCTGGCCACGATGGCCTTTGCCATTGTCCAACCTGTTCATCCGGCCTTTCGCTGTTGTAGTAGCTGAGATGATCGGCGGAGCTCCAGGGAACCTCGTGTTCATCGTCGGGCGGATACAGGGGAATTCCGAGAAGTCGCTTAACGACCTGAATCATCTGGAGGCTCACGATCAGAGATGCCACCATGAAGAATCCCATCCAGATCAGGAAAGGTCCCATATCAAACACGGTCCTGGCGACGGGCCAGACCTGTTTCCAGGTGAGAAGCAGCAGAAGTGTTGCCAGGCTGAGCCACGGACCATATGGAATCCTTCGTTCGCGCTGAGTCAGCCATGCGACGGCGGCACCAAAGACTGCGAACATTGGAGCCGTGAAAAAGACGACAAGAACCGGTTGCCATCCAATGACGCTTCCTACCATAGCCATCAGGATAACATCGCCAAATCCCATGGCTTCCTGTTTCAGGATCCATTGTCCGATGATTCGAACGATCCAGACAACTCCTCCACCGACAAGAAAACCGGCGAGTGAAACGAGGACAGCGTGAAGTCGAGGCCATTTCTGAGCAAAGGGTTCAGCGTCCCATTCAAATAGAAACGGAGTCATCCAGTCTGAGGCCACGTCTCTGACAACGCGAACAACACTGGCATCCTGAAACCACAACGGGACAATATGAACCTGCCCTACGATGATGGCTGCAAGGAAAGCAGCCACCATCACAGGAACCGTTGAACCATCGGGGATGATTTTGAGTTCGAAGTCGATAAATGTGGCGACGATCAATCCGCAAATCATAAAGATATGCAGAGCATACCGAGTGTGAAGCCAGGTTGCCTGATCCCAGAAGTCGCGAATCTGCTGTGGTCCACGAGAGTCATACAATCCACTGGTGTCGATACCGGACCAGAATGTTGTGGGCATCTCGTACCAGTAAACCACAACAAACAGAACCGCCGTGAGTGCCTCGACAAAGATGTATCGTGGCGAAATCGGTTTTTTGCAGGATCGACAGCGTCCGAGCAGCATCAGCCAGCCCAGAATCGGGATGTTATCCCGCCAGCGGATCGATGCCGCGCAGCGAGGGCAGCCCGAGCGATGGGAGTTCAGGGATTTGAGTTGATCGCGGAGTCGAATCTTCCCGGGAAATCGATGGATGCAGACATTCAGGAAACTTCCGATGCACGAGCCAATCAGAAACAGGCAGGCGTAAATGAACGGGCGAGGCAGATCAAAAAGGTTCATTGAGCGTTCCCGCGAGTCTGGTTTGCTGCATCACTGAATGGCGGCAGCTGAGCAAGGATGTCTGCGGTAATCTCATCCAGACTTCTGCCATCTGCATCAACAGAGATTGTGGCCGCTTCCAGGTAAATGGGAAGTCGATAAGCGAGCACACTGGCGACTTCTTCGGATGCGGAGAGAGCAGTCAGCCCTGGCCGTCGAGTGGCAGACTGTTGATCTCCGGAAATTCGGGATGCCAGAGTATCGGCTGATGCGCACAGCCAGACAACCGGGCCGGCAGCCTGCATCCGCTCCCGGTTGATTGGTGCGAGTACAGCACCGCCTCCGGCAGCGATTACGAGTCGAGGCTGTTTCAAAAGACGTTCGAGCACCTGAGTTTCTCGAGCCCGAAACCCGGCTTCTCCTTCAGATTCGAAAATCTGACGAATCGTGCAACCTGCTTCCTCCTCGATCACCTGGTCACTGTCGATCCAGTTCCAGTCGAGTGCTGTTGCCAGTAGTGGAGCGATGCTCGACTTTCCCGAGCCTCGATAGCCGATCAGTGTAATCGTCATGATGCGACATCTTCTCCGGCGGACGTCGATTCTCCAGCTGGCGGCGTGACAGCTCGGGCTGCAGAGATCGATCGTCTCAGAGTTTCAGCCATATAGTCCAGTGGTGCATCTTTGCCGGTGAAGTATCGGAATTGTTGAGCGGCCTGCCGCACAAACATCTCCACACCGCTGACCACTGTGCAGCCACGATCGGCAGCCTGCTTTAGAAACAGTGTCTTCTCCGGATTGTAGACCGTATCAAAGACAACCATTGACTCGGTAAGCCAATGCGGTTCGTAGGGCGTCTCATCAAGTTTCGGGAACATACCCACGGAGGTGCAATTGACAATGATTTCATAGTTGTCGGATGCGCGGTTTTCCCAGGTGACGAACTGGCAGCCAAGTTCTGCCGCCAGATTTCGGCCTCGATCTCGACTGCGATTCGTAATGATCACCGCGGCCTCGTTGCTGACAAGAGCCTGCCCAACGGCACGCGCAACCCCCCCTGCTCCGAGGATCAGTACTTTTCGGCCTTTGAAGTCAGGAATTGCGCCAGGAGCTCTTCGCAACCCGGTGAGGATTGCTTCGAGAGCGGCACTGGCATCAGTATTTGTAGCGATCCATTTGTTGTCAGCTTTGTACAGAGTATTTGCTGCGCCGATTGCGTCTGTGAGGTCGTCCGGGGCATCAGCGAATTCGATCACTGATTCCTTATGCGGAATCGTGACACTATAACCACCAATGCCAAGTTTCTCGTATTCCGCCAGCGTTTCCATCAGATTGTCAGCAGGGACTCTCAGAGGAATATAAACTGCATCAATGCCCAGCTTGCGAAACGCAGCGTTATGAATCAGCGGACTCTTGCTCTGTGCAATTGGATCACCCAGAACACCAAACACCTTTGTTTGTTTGGTAATGTGATTGAAACGATACAGATTTCGAACTTCTGCAAATGACAGTTGCCCAGGTGCCATTTCTCGCTCGCGACTGAAGCTCGCATATGTAAATGGCGAACCATATCGTCCGCACAGAATGCGACTAATGGTGCCGAATTCTCCCATGCAGAAGCCGACCGTAGGGATCGTTGCTGCTTCCACCATTTCGAGCATCCGCACATTGTCGGAAGGCAGATTCGCCATGGTGACAATCTTGATGATGTCCGGATCGCATTCGGCCAGTCGATTGTAGATGGCATACAGATCCAGCGGCGTTTCGTCAAAATCATGATAGCTGACGATCCGCTTCGTCTTGCCGTATCGACGGATGGACTTCGCGACATCATCCTCAAGATCGACGTACTCCGCGCCGCTGATAATTGCTTCGCGGAGAAGTGCCAATCGCTGGTCTTCCGTTCCGAACCAGCGTCCGCGATCGCTTCTTCTGCGACACGTGACAACAACGGGTGTTGGGCGGTCCTTCAGAAGTCGACCCAGGTCGGGCCGCTTTCTCATGAAGTCTACTCGAAGTTCAACAAGCTCGGCACCTTTTTCCGCAAGGTACTGATGCTCTTCCTGCATGGATGAATGTCGAGTCCGACCGAGACTCACGCAAATCATAATATTGAAGCGCCTTACCTCTGGATCTGATTATTAATAAACCAGCGTCATCGAGCTGGCAAAGAACTGAATTCTAAATCGAATGTACGTGAAATGTGGACTTCCTGCTGACGATCAGTCGCCATTCTGAAGAATTTCGGTCAATTCCACGACTTCCCCCAGTCTTTTCCGGCTGATTTCTGCCGCTGCCATAAACGCAAAGACTTCCACCATCTCGATTTCCGGTACCGGACTCTTCCCGTTCAGGAAAAAACTGACAATCGTATCGACGATTGGCCCGTAGTCATACGAAGCATGACATCCGTGGCTGCCATGATCGGTAAATACGGTAGCTCCAAAACCGCATTCCCCGGATTCATCTCGAATTGCCAAACAACTTCCGATACGGCCATTTTGCCAGATTCCGGTGACGAGGTCAGCAATTCCTGTGGACACACACTGTACCTGCTGGCAGCCCGTTCCAAGAATTGAATACAACAGGTCGACCCCATGAACTCCATACCAGAACAGATCCGGGTGTCCTGGTCCGACCTTCAACGGGCAACTTGTGGTCGCTGCCAGGATCGATTGCTTTGTCAGGTGTTGGTGCAATTCGGGGTATCCCGGCGAATATCTCATTGCAGATGCTGAAAACCAGGGAACACCAGTTCTGCGTCCCAGCTGCTGAATCGCCAGGACATCACTGAAGCTGGCGGCCAGCGGCTTGTCGATGAAGACCGGCTTCCCGGCTTCAAAGGAATGGCGGGCCTGATCGAGATGCTGAGTGCCATCGACACTCTGGATCATGACACCATCGACTCGGCTGATCAGTTCACTCAGAGAATCAACGATTTCAACCCCCATTTCACTCACCTGCCTTGTGAACGCGTCGAGCCGATCGCGGCTGAGTGGAAACTCCGGATTTCCTCCAGGGAACGCAGCTGTGACCGCGACATTCCTGTCAGGCGATTTCGGGCTATCGCCGTCAGACGATTTCACAGGGGCATCATTGATGAGTCTTACAAATGCAGGAACGTGAGATGTGTCCAGACCGACCATTCCAAGCTTCATGAAAATCCCCGACACAAATTCCTGATGCACTTCTTACAAACGTCTGACAAACGTTTCACCGGGAAGAGCGTAACATACTGAGCCGAGATTCTGTCGGACAGGCAGACTCCGGGAGTTGTTCAAAGTGCACCCCCGTTTCAGGAGGCCGTTGATGAAGATTCACAGTGGACGTCTATTGATCACTCTGTTTGGACTGATGTTGGCAACGTCTCAAATCCCTGCTGCGCCGATGCCAACGGACGAGCAACCAGTTTCTGTAAACGCGCAACCAGTGCCGCAGTCGGAAGAAAGTGCCGGTCCCAAAGACAGTGCCAGTCCAAAAGACAGTGCCAGTCCAAAAGGTCGCATCGAAGTGGTGTTTGTTGTGGATACCACAGGCAGTATGGCGGGATTGATTTCGGCGGCAAAAGAGAAGATTTGGTCGATTGCAACGACATTGTCGAGATCAGAGCCCGCACCAGAAATTCGAATTGGTCTGTTGGGGTACCGGGATCGCGGTGACGACTATGTCACAAAGCTGACTCCACTGTCGACGGACCTGGACGGCATCTATCATGAGTTGATGGCGTTTCAGGCAGGCGGGGGAAACGATGCACCGGAGAGTGTCAACCAGGCTCTTCATGAAGCTGTCCATAAAATTGGATGGAGTACTGATAAGTCTGTATGCCGAATTATTTACCTCGTCGGTGATGCTCCTCCCCATATGGATTACGACGATGACGTGCCATACAGAGATACCTGTCTGCTGGCTGCTGAGAAGGGCATTCTGATCAATGCGATTCAGTGTGGATCCATGGCTGAGACGATTCCTGTCTGGAGTGAAATTGCAGACAACGGAAAAGGTGTCTACGCGGCAATTGAGCAGCAGGGAGGTGCGATTACACCAGAGACTCCATTTGACGCAAAACTTGCAGAGCTGTCACAGCGTCTGGACGCAACACGAATCTACTATGGCGATTCGTCAGCTCGCGAAAAGCAGAATGTTCAATGGCGGAATCAGGAGAGAATCTATGAAGATGCATCAGTGCGGTCGCTTGCTCAGCGAGCAGTCTTCAACTGCACTTCAAGCGGGCTCTGTAACTTCGCGGGTCACCAGGAACTGGTCACGGATGTCTTGTCCGGAAAGACCTTGCTGAAAGATCTGGATGCCAGTGAACTGCCTGATGAGCTTCATGGCAAGACGCCGGACGAGTTGGAGACACTGATTCTGTCAAAGGACTCGGAAAGGAGATCACTTCAGAAAGAAGTGCTCGAAATCGGCGAACAGCGCGGCAAGTGGCTTCTTGAAGAACTTAAGCGAGAAGGCAAGGAGCTCCCTGAGCTGGATCGAATCATCTTCGATTCGATCCGCGCTCAGCTTGCACCGTTTGGCATCAAACTCCCGGAATCGGCTCTGACACTCTGATCAATACTTCTCTGCTGCCAGAATTTACATGCTGCCAGTACTTGCGTACTGGCAGTATTTGTCATTGAACAGTATTTGTCACTGAACAGTGTTGGAAATCAGAGAGCGGCAAGCAGCTGGCTGATGTTGCTGAAGACGATAAAATCAGAGTCAGCTGGAGTGACATCAGCCAGAGCAGACGCGTTCGAAGCAGCAATCGGAGAAGCGGCCTTGAGTGTCGCTGACGTATTGGATTCGATCGACTGTACAAAGAAGAGTCTTCCGGAGATCTCCAGAGAATCTCCCGCCTGCAGCTGTGTAAGAAACGACGTTCCGTTTCCGATGAGCTGATTGTTGCCGATTGTCAAAGTAACAGTACCGGTCAGACTTGTACCACTGCCGGGAGCATTCAGGAGCGGGGTTTCGCCGAGAGCGGAAATGTCGTAGAGATTCGCAATATTGCGAATCGGCACTGCTGCAATGTCATCGACAACGTCCATACCGTCACCGATGACTCGACCAAAGACTGTGTGGCTGGCAGCATTCAACGTTGTGTTGTTCACCGTATTGATGAACCACTGGCTTGTGCCGCTGTTGATATTTCCTGAAACCAGGGCCATGGAAAGTGTTCCACGGAGATTCGAGTTTGCAGAGCTGAATTCGTTCTGGATGGCCGCGTTGACAGGAACTGAGGTAACCTGACCACCACTCACTTTGAAACCACCACCCTGAATAACAAAATTTGCCACAGACCGATGGACGATCAGATTGTCGTAGGCGGTTGAGTTCATATAGGTGAGGAAATTCTGGACAGTGACAGGAGCATCCGTGTTCAGAAGTTCCACATCGTATTGTCCGAGATTTGTTTCAAAGCGGACAACAGTGCCGGTTGCGAGATGAACATTGACCGTCGCAGGTGCGATGATCCCGTTGAACTCGGATCGTATCGCCAGAGCATTTGCACCACGATTGGCGGTTGTGTGAGTCAAAGTCACATTAAAGGTGAACTGACCTGCGAGATTGGCGACTACAGAGCCATCATCAAACTGACCGTCCCCGTCTGCGTCGAGGGTCACACTTGCTCCAGGTTCTGTAGTTCCTGACAGCACGAACGGTGCCGTCTGAGTGATCACGGTGTTGCTGGACTGAATGAAGGTGTTTTGTGAAATATCGGTTGTGAGCAGAAGAGTGTCGTCTTCATTGATGAGCAGAGTATCTGATCCGGAAGTGAAGTCTGTCGCGCTCGCGTGTATGGCGATCGACTGATTTCCTTCAACAATCGAATTATTGACAACATCGATACTGATGACGGCGCTGAGCTGGCCTGCCGGAATGGTCACTGTCGCTGGCCCTGCGATTCGGCCACTTGATGGATAGGTGATCTGGACAACCTGATCGGTGATTCCGGCTGCATTTCGAGACACAGTCGCGGTGAGAGCGGCATCACCGGCGTCTTCGGCGATTGACTCCGCCGAGAAACTTACCGACAGGACTGAAGCTTCATCATCGACGACAGTGACACTCACCGTGGGTGAATTGAAGCCTGTGGCGGTTGCCGTTGTGGTGACGTTCAGGTTGCCATCATCGAGCAGATTATTCGTAATCGTTCCGATAAACTGAATCGATGCAGTATTTGCCGGGATTGTGACTGTCGCCGGGAACGAGATGCGAGTCTGACTTCCGGAGTTCAGGTTGACTGTCAGCGGTTGAGAAATGTCGGCAGCATTTCGAATCAGCGTATAATTAATTGTGTTTGTAGGGGCATTTTCCTGAACCAGACTCGCGTCCGCCTGAAGCGACAGCGTTGGGGAATCATCATCGGTAACCGTGACGTTCACTGACCCGTTGGTGAAACCGCTTGCGGAACCGGAAATCGTGACCTGCTGATCTCCGTCGTCAACCGAATTTGGAACTGCTGCAACTGAGAAGGTGACAGACGATGCTCCCACCGGGATCGTGACTGACGAAGGGATGGTAATCCGTCCGTTGCTTGTCATCGAAAGGTTGACCAGCTGCGCGGCAGAATTGTCGGCCGTGTTGCGGGTGACTGTTACAGTTGCTGCCGTTGTTCCGGAGCTTTCAGAGAATGACGCATTGTTGACGGTCAGGGCAAGCCGTCGAACGTCTTCATTGGTCACAGTGATGTTCGCGGATGTTGTGCTGAACCCGGTCGCAGATGCAGTCAAAGTGACCAATGCGTCCGCATCGAAGAGATCATTATCAACAGCATTGACGTTGACTACAACCGAGGTCTGCCCTGCCGGGATCGTGGCAGTGGCAGGGATGGTCAGTTTTGATGTATTTGAAGACGTTAAATTAACGATTAGGTCCGACGTTGTGGCCGCACTTCTCGATATTGTTACGGTCGTTGCTGCTGTACCTGCACCTTCAGAAATCGTTGACGCTCCGGTTTGAAGTGTCAGGACCGGAGAAAACTGAACAGCGAGGCCCGATGCTTTGGCAAATGCGCCTGTGGTTGCACCGGTGATTCTGGACTGCACAAGCGCATCACTGACGTTTCCTGAAGAGACGCTACTCGTACGGAAACTGGTCAGAACCGCCGTGGGAGCAATGTCCCAAACGTCGCTGCCACCACCACCATAGGTTCGAACTCGGTCGTTGAATCGACTTTGACCTTCGATTACGAGGTTGTCGTTTCCGCCGTCGAAGAAGATCCAGGATTTGTCTGCAACGATCGATGTGTCGAAGTACACGAAGTCGTCTTCACCTCCGGTAAAGATTCTGACGTCGTCTCCGAAGTTCGAACTCCGTACAGCGATATCATCGATATCTCCATGCGTCGTGATGAAAACGTCGTCATTGATGTTCGCTGTGTTGAGGACCACGGTATCGCTGCCTCGAGTTCCGCTGACGAAGAGGTCATCACCCACTGTGGAACTACTGATATTCAAGAGTAGTCCGGTTCCTCCTCCGTGAATTGAAGCGTCTCGGTTGATCGTTGAGTTTTGAATACTGACCTGGTCGTTGCCTGAGTCCGTGAAGATGGTCAGAGACCGTCCAATCTGACTGCTGACAATACCAATGGTGTCGTCACCCGCTCCACCGCTAATAAAGACCTCACGTCCAATACTGACCCCTGGACCGACTGAAAGACGATCGTTGCCGTTGCCAAGATGCGCAGAGAAGTCCCGGGGGATTGAGACGCTGCCCGTCAGTATTGTGAACGCGCTGTTGCTTCCGTTGACCGTTGTGCCGTCAAGTCCACGAAGAATGAGGTTGCCGGAATCCGCGACCAGTTCCACCGAGTTATTGCCGGAGTCTCCCTGGAGAGAAACGGAACGGCCGTTGAACTGGATGACAACATTGCCTGCAAGGAGTGCCCTGGATTCAAGAGTTTCCGGTCTGCTTCCCGTTCGACGGCCGCTTCTGCGGATGCGGGCGACTGGACGGTAGTTCTGTCCAAGGACGTGGCAGACGAGTTGTCGAAAGTTCATAGTTTGCACCGAACGGTCAGATCAGTTGAAAAGTGCCGGAATTTCGAGGTTTCTTCCCAAAGTCGAGGATGAGTCTGGACGCAGGAAAGAAGAAATTCTAACACGCCGACCGGGTGAGGACAGGATTTTTCCCACATTGTACCTACCTGCTCTGGTGACGCTGAGCGTTGGATCGCGGAGCGATCCACGACAGGGGGCCGTGAATGGCTCAGGGCGACTGATTTGAGAAGCGAATTCGCATGTTGTCGATTAAACGTGTTGTACCCACCCGAACTGCGATCAGGGCAACCGCCTCGAGCGGGCGATCGGTGAGGGGTTCGAGGGTGGCTTCATCCACAACTTCGGCGTACGAAAGTTCCATCCCCTCGATCGAACGGAGCCTCTCCTGCATGCGGACTGAAATCTGACTGGCCGTGAGGTTTGACGTCAGAGCCAGTGACTCCGCCAGCAGCAACGTCTGAAAAATCTCAGATGCAATCCGGCGATCATCCGGTTCGAGGTATCTGTTTCGACTGCTCATTGCCAGCCCGTCCGGCTCTCGGACGATTGGGCATGTAACGATTTGCAGACCGAAGTCGAGGTCTATCACCATCTGGCGAATGATGAGCTGTTGTTGATAATCCTTTTGACCGAAGTATGCGCGATCCGGTTCTGTGATCAGGAACAGTTTGGCAACGACTGTCGAGACACCATCAAAATGGCCTGGCCGATGGGCACCTTCGAAGGGCAGGCTCAACTTCGAAACCCGAACACTGGTTTGAGCTGTGGGCCCGTACATTTGAGTCACGTCCGGAGTGAACACGAGGTCAGCGCCGGCGGATCGACACAGTTCCAGGTCGGCTTCCAGCGTCCGGGGATAACGTGAAAAGTCTTCATTGGGGCCGAACTGAGTCGGATTCACAAAGATGGTCGCGATCACGAAGTCGCAATCCGCACGGGCGTAGCGGACCAGACTGACGTGTCCGTCGTGGAGTGCACCCATCGTCGGGATCACTCCAATAGTGCGACCGGACTTTCGTGCACACCGAGAGAGTTCTCGAACTTCAACAGGAGACGCGACGACGAGCATCAAAAAGTCTTTTCAGGGTTCGGAGTCAGCATTCAGAATTTGTAGTTTGGATTTCGAGTATCAAAGTCTTTGTCTGTGAGACGCACGTCTGACTTGATCTCAGTAAACGTGTAATCCTCAATCACCGGCGGTTTAGCATCTGCACTTGCCGGAAATCCAAATTGCTGAACTCGGACTGCAAGGCCGGTTTTGTCATCAATCCAGAGGCGAGTCATATGGAACTTGAACTGTTTGCGCGGCTGAGGATGAATGCTCTCAATCACCTTGCACGTTGATTCGCCAACTTTGGCGTCTTTGTAGTACTTGACGGTTGTTTCACCGAACTTCGTTTCGTCTTCCCATTGCTGAATGACGGTCTTCATCATGTTTGAGAGACCCGCTTTCGAAATAGGATAGCGATTTTCGGCCATCGCCTGAGAACTGGTGGGTGAAAGTTCCAGTGTACCAATTAAGCCCGCAAGGCCTGTTTCATGAGCCAGAAGGTTATTGTTGTTTTTCCCTTCGACATAAATGACTTCACGACCTTCATGCGGCTCTTCAAATCGCATATAGACACTAAACGGCTCATGACGGACTTTGAGGCGGATTTGCTGGGTAATCAGCGTTTTTCCGACGACTTCCCGTTTCACAAATTTGCATTCATAACCCGACATGGCATTCGATTTTTCGAGAGCCGCCTTTGCGTACCCGATTGCAGGTGTCAGAGGATGTTCGGCCGTCTGAGCAAAAACGGGGCTGATTCCGAGTGCATTGATGAGGAGCGGAGCGGCCGCCAAGGCTGCGATCTGCTTTGTGAAGCTGCGGCGACTGCGTTGTTCCGGGGATTTGTGCGGTTCGGGCCGGTAGTTTGGGGCGTCTTTTTTCATGGCGATCTCTCAGAACACAACTGAAATCAGGACGGCGACAGAATGTTATGTGACTCTCCTCAGTTCGGGGAGAGGGATCGGCAAAAAACTGCGATTGTCTGAAATTTCGAGCTTCAGTATAGTTCGGCAGAATCTGCCAGTTTACGAGGCTGGAAGCCTCGGTATTTTCAGAATGGAACCAGGGATGGAATCTTCACGCGGTGGCATGCTTTCCACGCTGATCATGACGATCCCCTTGATTGTTGTGCCAGCGATTGCTCTTCTTCGTCCCCCTGCTCCAAACGGAACCTCAGTGACCGGTAGTGTTGAAGCCGGAACGGAGATGGATGACTTTGGATTGGGCGAACTTGATGACGATTTCGAAGAAGAGGTCGGCTCATCGGACGCCGATTCTCCTGATAATTCGGATCGTGGCTCGAAAAAGCCTCGGGGTTCGCGCAGCCGTAACGAATTCGACGACCTTTTCCCCGAAGAAACTTCGGAACAATCAGAGTTTGGCAGGAGTGTCGACCCAACTTCTCCGGGAGAGACTGGTGCATTGCCTGAAACGCGCCTGGCAGATTCTGGTTCGAAGGCCATTGGATCTGATGCCTCCGTTCAGGTTGATGAGTCGCCACCGGAGTTTTCACCCAATGACATTAACGTCGAGTCGACGAAGCCATCTCCGGAGGATTCGTTTGCAGCCAGCGAGTTAATTGTGGAGCTGAATTCACTGGGTGTCCGCAAGACGCTTTGGTTTAGTCCGGGCACGAATGAACTGCATGGATTTGCGGCGTTCCTGAACGTGGCAGATCAGGAATTCCTGGTTCGGTTCGAAGCAATTGGCAATACTCGAGCCGATGCGGTTCGAGACGTCCTGCAGCAGGTTCGAGCCTGGAAGACCAATGGTGGTGCCTCTGGTCCGTGAGCTGAACTTGATAAGTGATCAAAACTGATGAGTGTGCAGCACTGGAATTGTGCGTCACGAGTTGCGATGCTGTCGATTCCGAGTGACAGTCTGCGGGTTTGGGGAAGATCCGCAGAACTGCAGGGAAGAATTCGTCAGTGGCTTTGTCGTCGTCCGACGGAAGTGTCGCCTCGAACAGTTGCTGATCAGCTTCAGCGACTTCCGGACGGTGGACTTGTCCGTTCGCAGCGGCTGGCTCGTGTTGAGGCCGCGCTGTTAATCTCCGGGCAGGCGATTTCACCAAAACGGCTTGCTCAGCTGGCCAGACTGGAAGACGCGAAAGAGGCACAGCAGCTTATTCAGATTCTGAATGAAAGCTATGATCGCGATCGAACTGCATTTCGGGTGGAGCAGACGGCGTCGGGATACGTACTGATGACTCGTGCACAATACGCTCCATGGCTTGATCGGCTTCATCAGCGTCAGGCTTCAATGAAGCTGAGTGGGCCAGCGATGGAGACACTGACGATCATCGCATACCAGCAACCCGTGACACGTGCTGACGTTGAAGCGGTTCGTGGCGTGCAATCATCGGAGATGATTCGGCAGCTGATTGATCGTGGGTTGGTTCGAGTGGCTGGAGAAGACGATTCGCTTGGTCGCCCGTTTCTCTATGAAACGACTCGACAGTTTCTCAGCATGTTTGGCTTACAGCGTCTGGAAGACATGCCAAACTACTCCGGTTTGCGAAGGCAGAGTGCAGGACCAGTTTCCGGCGAAGGTCTGTTAACTGAGGAAGCCGACACAGACGAACCTGTGAAGATGGAGTTCCCGCGAGCGTTTGAGCAATAAGAGCGGGTGATTCCCGAAGCGGCAGAGGTGAGTCCCTGCTGACTCAAGCTCTCAGCTCTCAACCTTGCGACTCGCAATCCGGAGCTTCCTGGTATAATGTGCTGAGCACATGAGCAAAGGTTTGTTTGTCCAATCGGAAGCATCGAATGGCTGAGAAGGCGATTACGACGAGCGGGTTGACGCGAGTATTTGGCAATCACACCGCAGTCAACGGGATCGACCTGAGTGTGGACACCGGCACAATGTATGGCTTTCTGGGACCGAATGGTGCCGGTAAGTCGACAACAATCAAGATGCTGACGGGAATACTGTCTCCGACATCGGGCACGATCTGTCTTCTGGGAATGAATCCGTGGAAAATCGATGACAGTCTGAGGATCCGCAGTCGGACCGGGGTGGTTCCGGAAGGCTTAGCACTATTCGATCACCTCACTGCTCGTGAGTATCTGATGTTTGTTGGACGAATGTATCAACTGCCGATTCGCACGATTCAGGATCGTTCCGAGGAGTTGCTGTCGTTGTTGAACCTGGAGGACGTACAGACAAAGCTTACGCTGGAGTATTCTCATGGAATGCGTAAGAAACTTGCTCTGGCGGCTGCCTTGCTCCCAAATCCGGAACTGTTGTTTCTGGATGAACCATTTGAGGGCGTTGACGCCGTTACGTCTCGCGTGATTCGCGACCTTCTCAGGAGTTATGTTGAACGCGGTTCGACCGTCTTCATTACTTCGCATGTGCTCGAGATTGTTGAACGGCTGTGTACACATGTTGGTATCATTTCCGGAGGTCGCCTGGTTCTGCAGTCTTCACTGGATGAATTGCGTCAGGGAAATTCATTGGAACAGCGTTTTCTGGATTTGGTTGGTTCAGCCGAAGAAGTACGACCTGGCCTTGCATGGCTCTCTGCTGAGTCGCGTGCAGACGGGGCGCCGATAACATGAGTTTCGAGCAGTTCAAAGCCATTCTTCAATTGCGATGGAAAATCAGCCGTAACCAATGGAAGCGGGCCGGAAAGATCAATTTTGTGTTGATGATGATATTGCTCGTGACCTGCCTGGCGGTTGCCGTTGCTTCGTTTTTCGTCGCCGCCATCTCCGGGTACTTTGCTGCACCGGTATTGACGCCTGCTCGCCTTATGCTGTTATGGGATGCTGTTGTTGTTGCATTTCTGTTCTTCTGGGGACTGGGCGTTGTGACCGAACTGCAGCGGTCGCAACTTATCTCGCTGGAGAACTTTCTGCACCTGCCAGTGACGCTTCGAGGAGCGTTTGTGCTCAACTATCTGAGTTCACTGGTGAGTCCATCGTTGATCATGCTGTTGCCGATGTCGGCAGGCTTTTGTCTTGCGATAACGCTTCAGCTTGGCATCAGGATGTTGTGGATGATTCCGCTCACAGTTTCATTTGTCATGATGATTACAACAGTGACTTATCAGTTTCGAGGCTGGCTGGCGCAGTTGATGGAGAACAAGCGACGCCGAGGATCCATCATTGCATTGATCATTATCAGCTTTGTGATGCTGGCACAGGTGCCGAGCCTGTTTAGTTTGTCATTCGCAAGACAGAGAAAGAACGTTCAGGGGCCAGCGCAAACGACTGAAGAGCGTGCTGCGGCTCGCGCTCTGAGGGAACAGAAAGCAATTGAATACGCTGTTCTTGCAAATCAGGTCATTCCTCCAGGCTGGCATCCACTGGGGATCAGAGCCGCTGCAGAGGGGCGCTGGTACCTGTCACTGAGCTGCTGTGCGGGAATGACTCTGATTGGAGCAGTAAGCCTTTCGCTATCCTACCGTTCCACGCTGAGGAAGTATCAGGGAGTTGAGTCGTCAAAGCCCGCAGGCGAAGTCCAGGTCCGTCAAACCGTTCCCATGGAGCAGACGTTCATGGCACGGTCCGTTCCCTTCGTCAGTGAGCAGCAGGGCGCAATGGTGCTGATGAACCTGAAGACGATCATGAGGGCACCTGAGACCCGTCTGATGCTCTTGACACCTGTGATCTTTTCCACGATTTATGGAGCCCTGTTGTTGAGCGGAAAAATGCAGGACATCCCGGAATGGGCTCGCCCGCTCCCTGCTATTGGAGTTCTTGGGCTTTCCGCTTTCGGTTTCGCTCAGATGCTGCTGAACATGTTTTCTTTCGATCGAGACGGATTTCGCGCCTACCTGCTGATCCCAGTTGAACGCCGGAGTATTCTGTTGGCAAAGAATCTGGCATTTCTGCCTCTTGCTCTGGGGCTTGGGCTGCTGCAGCTGATCGCAATGTCGATCGTTATTCTTCCGCATCCCTCACATTTTCTGGCTACAGCGATACAGCTGGTCACAGGCTATCTATTGTATTGTCCTCTTGGAAATCTCATTTCGATACAGTTTCCGGCCCCATCATCGATTGGAACCGGACGAACAGTAAGTCCCAAACTGATTCCCGCGCTTTGTCAGGGGTTTGGGGCAATGTTCGCGCCCATTGTTGCACTCCCGGCGGCGATGTTACTTGGCATCGAAGTCGGAATTGAAACGCTCACAGGACCCATTCCGGTTCCGGTCTATTTGATCCTGACGATCGCTGAACTTGGATTAGTGATCTGGTTCTACCGCTGGAGTCTCCGTCAGCTTGGACAACTTCTGGCACGCCGCGAGACGATCATTCTGCAGACGATCACAGTAACTCCATAAGCTGCACCATCGAGGCTTCGCTTTGCTCAGCCGCAACCAGGTTCTGTCGAGGGAATCGCACAGTGGGTTGACTTCGAATCGCAGGCAGGGTTGTCGTTTTGACCACGGAACATGCGGAAGAGACGGAAGAATTGCAGCAGTACCTGATTGTGGTTTTTCGTGTGGTTCGTGTCTTTCGTGGTTACCTATCACGCTGGCTACGCGATGGTTTCACGAAGGAGAACACTGCGGATTACGAGGATGGCAGCTATCAGGCCTGAATATGGTTCTGGACGGTTTCGAAGATTTCGCGACCCACGTCGTCGATCGTTCGGAGACTTCCGTCTTCGGCGAGGCCTCGGACAATTGACCAGTCTTCACGGGCGAGTGCAAGATCCTGATAACACCGTCTGACTTTTTCCAGATACGGCAGATCCTGTTCCTGAAGGTCGGCTTCCTGAGTTGTGTAGTCGCGAGCCGCCTTTCTTCCAACCAGTTCCCGACTCCACTTGCTGGACATATCAATCAGCACGGTGAGTGATGGTTTGGGGAGTTGAAAGACACCATATTCGATCTGCTCAATCCATTCAGTAAGCTGGGTCCGAGCTTCTCCATCCAGTTTGGCAGCCTGATGTGCGAGATTGGAGCCGACGAATCGATCGAGCACAACAACTTCATTTTCCTGCATCAATGACAGCAGAACTTCTTTTGATTCGAACCGATCTCCGGCGTAAAGCACAGCGGCCAGTTGCGGATGTACCTGCTTCAGTTCTCCGAATCGTCCGTTCAGGAAGTCACCAATGGCTTTTCCAAAACGTGTTGCGTTGTATCGGGGAAACTGCAGTGAAGCAGCCCTGAGGCCGGATGTACGGAGTGAATCCACCAGTCGTGACGCCTGAGTTCCCTTGCCGGAACCATCAATGCCCTCAATTGCAATCAGCCAGCTCATGCAGTGGCTCCAGTCGAAGCATGACGTCGCTGCATGGCTGCCGACACGTCAGGCTCTGAATCAGTGGTCGCCATTTCCGCCTGGATGGCATCTGTTCGCGATGCAAGGATTCCAGTGCGATCAGCTGTGTCGCCTTTGCAGACGATGAAGCGGCCAAAGTCTGCATCAGTTCCAGGAACTTCTACTGGCATGTATTTACGATCAGTGCCCCGCACGAATCCCGGACGATATTCAGATGGTCGTTCAACCAGAACTTCCAGTAACTTTGAGGAAGCACCCACATGGTGTTGGTAGAACTGCAGAGCAAGATCGCGTTCGAGGTCACTCAGAATTCGAACCCGCTCACGGATCACCTGTGGTGAGACTTGATTTTGCATCTCCGCGGCCGGCGTTCCGTCGCGACGACTGAAGGGGAACACATGCACTTTCATGAATTGTGCGCGTCGGCACGTTTCAATTGTTTCTGCAAACTCTTCATCGGTTTCGCCCGGGAACCCAACAATGATGTCTGTCGAGAATGCAGTGTGGAGGCCCAGTTGTTCGCGAATCTGTTCAAGTCGTTCGAGGAATCGTTCAACTCGATATCTGCGACGCATGCGAGTCAGCACACCATTGCTTCCGCTCTGAAGTGCTGGATGAAACTGCGGACACAGGTGTTCGCAATCAGCGGCCGCGCGAACGAATTCATCGTTCACTTCAACCGATTCGATACTGCTGAGTCTCATTCGCCACTTGCCAGGGATTTTGTCGAGTCGTCGCAGCAGATGCCAGAGGCGTTCCGGTTGATCTCCGGGATGAAGGTGATTTGTATCGACGCCAAAGTGCCCAACATGAACACCGCTGATCACAATTTCGCGATATCCATTGTCGATCAGTCTGCGAATTTCATCTTCAATGTCGGCTGGTCGACGACTGCGAAGGCCTGGTCGAACGGTTGGAATGATGCAATAAGAACACTTGAGGATGCAGCCGTCCTGAATTTTGACGAAGGCTCGCTGATGACCTTCAAACTCGCTGATCCCGGCGGGCATGTCCACAAGACCGAATCGTCCAAGCACATCCGGCAACTCTCTTTTGTCAGTGACCACCTCAACAACGTTGGGTAGTTCACTAACAGCTCGAGGATCGCGCGTTGCGTAGCAACCCATCACAATGGTTTTGGTGCCCGGGTTTTCACGTGCCAGCTGACGGATGACCTGTCTCGACTTGGAATCACCCGTATTCGTGACCGTACATGTATTTACGATACACAAATCGGCGGGCTCATTTTCCGCAGCTTCGCGGTAACCGCTCAATTCGAGTGCTTCGCGAACGAGCTGAGTTTCGTATTGGTTGACCTTACATCCGAGGGTCACCAAACGACACGTTCGTAGAGAACTCTTTGGATTTGATTCAATCCCACTCAACACAACTCAACCCTCTGCGGCAGCACGAAACATGTTCTGGAAAGGGCGAAATAGTGATCCTGAAATGCGGAAATCGCAATCCAGTCGCAGTCAATCCGCCCTTTTTTCGCGGAATCAGGGGGTGGGACGTCGGTATTTTTTGTCGGCTCAATCTCTGAATCTGCGGAAAGCAGCTTTGCACGGAGAATTACCGGGACTTAAGAGCGTCACGAATCTCGCGAAGCAGAAGGACGTCTTCCGGAGTTGCGGGGGGAGCAGCCGGAGCAGCTTCTTTCCGAAGTTTGGTGAGTTCAGTCGCCTTGTTCATCAGTTTAATGATGATGAAGATCGAAAACGCCATGATCAGAAAATCGATCGTGGCCTGAGCAAATGGTCCCCAGGCAATGTAGGGTTCGCCGGATTTCTCGACCAGTTCCAGGGTTTTGGGACGTTCACCAGTTCCGAGGTAAATGAACTCCTGGCCGAAGCTTCCCTTTCCGCCGAATGATCCGACGATGGGCATCATGATATCTTTGACCATCGAGTTCACGATCTTTCCGAACGCTCCTCCGATGATAACGCCGACGGCCATGTCCACCACGTTGCCTTTCATGGCGAACTCTTTGAACTCTTTGATCAGTCCCATAGTCGAAACTCGTTTCTTTATTGCAACAGGGGGAGAGGGAATTGAACGTTGAGTCTGCTGCTCAGTGCTTGCAGCTTCACTCAATTGCGTCTTACTTCAGTTTGAAGCAGGCAGCTTCATCTGCATTTCGAACATACAGTCTTCCCTGGCTGACGACAGGTACATTCCATGTGCGATTGGACAGAGCATCAAAGCGAGTGATCTCTTTGAATTCTTCAGGGTCGGCAGCAACAAGAGCCACATATCCCTTCTCTGCCTGCACGAGGATCTGGTCTCCCCAGAGTAGAAGCTGACCAAAACCGTATCGCCCTCCCTTCCACGACCGCTCGCCGGTTCGTGAGTCAATACAGGCAAGAATTCCATCATCGAGTCCGTAGACATAATCGCCGAACTGAACCGCCTCATTAAACTTGAGTTTAAGAGACTTCTGCGGAGCCCAGACCTCGGCCGGTCGTCCATCACTCAGCCGAGTGGGATCGAGCAGGACGCAGCCGGAGTCATACCCGCTGCTGATCAGGATTTGATCACCGAAGCGAAGCGGCTGAGCCACATTGATCTTGTAGATGTTTGTCCATGGATATTCCCACAGTCGTTCGCCCGTGAGGGGATCCATCCCGAGAAGTCCGTCACCGTGAAAGATGATCAGGATGTCTGTTTCTCCGAACGTCTCGATTCTGGGTGCCGCGTATCCGGCTTTGTGATTCTGCGAGCTCCATGCGATTTCGCCAGTCTCGAGTCGATAAGCGATTACTGCCCTGCCCTGTTCACCTCCTGCATCGACGATCAGCAGATTGTCATAGATGAGAGGTGAGCCACTCATTCCCCACTCGATCATCTGACTTCCAGCATCTTCGAGGATATCTCGTTGCCATCGTTCGGTGCCTGAAAGTGGGTCAAGACAATTCAGGAGGCCTGTGGCACCGAGTGAATAGACGGCTGTTTGAGTGACAGTTGGCGTCGCCCGGGGTCCAATACCTCCCATCGCTGTTTCATATCGAGCTGTGTCCTGATGAACCCAGAGCTGCTTACCGGACTCTGCGTCATAGCAGGTGACGCATTCAGCAGGTCCACGTTGTTCCTGTGTGAATACACGACCTCCCGCAACAGCAAATGAGGACCATGCTTCGCCAACGGGATGTCGCCAGAGTTCAGCGGGAGGCGACGACTTCCAGTCCGGTGATTCAAGCTGAGGTTCGGAGATGATTCGGCTGCCGATGGGGCCGCAGTAGCGAGACCAGTCACCTTCGTTCAACTGAAAGTTAACTGTGGAATCGCTGACAGACGAGTCCGCCGAATTCTTCGACAACCATTCAGCTGTCTTTGCCTTTGGATCGGGTTGCCATCGCCACTGAAAGCGGGGACGCATATCACCGTCAAACTGGACCCCTCGAATCGCTCCATAGCTGCCGACGACTCCTGCAATCAGACAGATGCCGATGCCTGCAAGTCGAGTTTTCCAGGGAAGACCGGAGAAGAAGAGCCACCAAAGAGTGATGCCGGTCGACATGAAGCCACCGGAATACAGCATGAACATTACACGCCACGTATTGTCCGGGGCGAACAAAGCAGACGCAGCCATTGCGGCAGTACCGATGGCCACGACACACGCGGCACCCTTCCAGCGCAGTCGACGTGAGGGCGGAAGCGGGGGGAGTGATTCTGAGTTTGTTGTCGGGGACATACGCTGACTGACGGTATATGCTGTGGAAATCGAGTAATTCTGGCGGGGATCATGGCAGACACGGGCATCGCTGCAAGATCACTTCTATCGAATCCGTCCCAGGATTGAGCGAAAAACGAATCCGTCCCAGGATTGAGCGAAGAACGAATCCGTCCCAGGATTCAGTGAAAATGGAATCCGTTCGTGGATTCAATGAAATTCGTGCTGGAATCGGTGTTTCTGAAAGAAGGGCAGCCGACTAAAATCCGGCAGTGGTTTTCGGTTTGCTTTTACATCAGGCGATCAGGACTTTCTTTGTCATGGCGGAGCGAGAATATTCGAAGTACCAGCAGGATGTGATTCGAAGGTACTACGACAACAAGGACCAGATTGACGAACAGCGGTTGAGTGATCTGGTCACAAATCTTTATCTGGCTCCCCCCAAGAAGCAGGCAAAGATGTGGGAAACGGCAGAGGAGTTGATGAATCGCATGAAGATTCCCGCTTCGCGAGTAGAACATGTGATGAAGACTCGCGATGTCGCAGCACTTGCAAAAATCGTGGAAGAACTTCAGAAAGGGACACTGAAGCGAGGCTGAATCAAAAGCGAGGCTGAATTTGAAGTCATGGATGAGCAAACGAAATTCAGAACAGATAGAGCCAGAGATGACGTTGTGCGTCCTGGCCGCAGCCCACTGACGGTCCTGCAGGTTCTTCCTGCGCTCGAAGGAGGCGGCGTTGAACGCGGCGTCCTCGAGATCGCGAAGGGGCTTGTCGAAGCTGGTCATCGTTCGCTGGTCGCATCTTCCGGAGGCCGGATGGTACGTTCGCTGGAAGCGGACGGTTCACGTCACTTCGAATGTGCCGGGGGTGTCAAATCTCCACGATGCGCATTCGCGATTGCTCAACTGCGAAATCTGATCATCCGCGAGCGAGTCGATGTGGTGGATGTCCATTCGCGTCTTCCGGCATGGGTGACCTGGATGGCCGTGAAGACACTTCCTGCACATCTCCGTCCTCGCCTCATATCCACGTTTCACGGCTTTTACTCGGTTGGACGCTACAGTCGGATTATGGGGAGCGGAGACGTTGTGATCAGCGTTTCAGAATCGGTCCAGCGATATGCTCAGACTTCGTGGCCGGAACTTGACCGCTCAAGAATGCGGGTCGTTCCGCGAGGAATCTGTATGGACGAGTTTCCTCGTGGATTCACGCCGACTGCCGATTGGGTCTCTCAGCTTTATCGCGATTTTCCCTCTGCAGTGGGAAAGATTTTGCTGCTGCTGCCCGGGCGGGTTACGCGTCTGAAAGGTCACCTTGAGTTTCTGAATTTGGTATCGGAGCTGCGACGGGTCGGTCTGCGCGTCCATGGTCTGATTGTTGGTGGAATTGATCCACGCAAACGATCGTATGCGGACGAGGTGATTGCTCGACAGCACGCCCTTGGTCTGGCAAAAGATATCACATGGACCGGGCATCGAAGTGATATGCGAGAATTCTATGCGGTGTCGGATCTCGTGCTGTCTCTCTCTCAACAGCCCGAAGCTTTTGGGAGAACGGTTGCTGAGTCCCTGTCTTTAGGTACGCCTGTTGCTGGATGGGATCACGGAGGAGCATCGGAAGTTCTTGCAAGACAGTTTCCCGAAGGGCGAGTTCCTCCAGGAGACGTATCGGCGCTGCTGAAACAGGTTCAGTGGCTTCTCGAGAATCGAAGTTCGATTGCCATTGGGGAGAATCCTTTTTCCCTTGCCGATATGATCAACCGGACGCTCGAAGTCTATTCCGAGGTTGTTGATGGAATCGGTCGGCGAGCAGCCTGATGCGAAGCTTTCATCGGCAGTTGATAGCCAGTCTTTCGCGAATACTGGCTGGTCCGTGGCGATTTGTTCAGCTGAGAGGAACTCCGCTGGAACAGTATGTTCATCGCAACCTGCTTCCAGATGAGGGTGATGTTGATCTCTTTGGAACAGAGTCCAGTGTGACAGAACTGCTGGAATCGATCAGTCAATGGTGCGACGCTGGTGAACTGCACTTCCTTGTTGAACGGAATGGACCGGATAAGACGCGACTAACTTTGTTTTCACTGGATGGGTGTCACAGGGTTCAGTTTGATCTCTGGGTTCGTCTTCGACAATTTGTCGGTCAGTCCCGGGTGCTCGATTCATCGGACTGTATTCAACTGAGAAATCAGACTGTCGCGGTCGCACGATTTTCACTTCCGGTTGAGTTCAATCTCTATATCCATCATTTGAAATACAAGAGAAGGAAGCTGAATTCAGCGAGTGTACAGCAGCGACTGGGGGCATTTCTCGCTCAAGCAGACAAAGGTGAAATTCTTGATCTGACTGACAGGATTCAGAGCATCCTGAAGACAGGGGAATTGTCGGACGATCTGCTGACGACGAGTTTGCATGAGTTGAGAAACCAGCTGCCCCTTCACCAACCCGAACGTTCCGCTAAAAAGCTCTGGAGTCGAATCTCCTGGGCGTGGCACAGACCTCCGCGCCATCACCGCTTTGTTTTCATTGCCGGTTGCGATGGGGCCGGCAAGACGAGCCTGTCTCAGGAATTGGTCACCCGGAATCCTCAGATTCGAACTTCCATGACGGGAAAGCACCTGTATCGCAAGAGTCTGTTCTACAAATTCCTGGTCACATTTGTGCGTCCATTGATGTTCTCCTCGCGAGAGCGTTTCGATGAAATCATGGCACCTGTCGCGTATACTTTGGCGTCCCTTCGGCTGCGAGTATCTTCCTGGATACCGAAATCGAAGCAGACGCTCATCGATCGATGTCTTGTGGACTTCCTGATCACAGACAGGAAGACCGACACTCCGCGGCTGGCTCATTGCGGCTGGTTGATGCAATGGATCGGTATTCGATACCTCGTCGTGCATCTGCGGGTTCCTGAAGAACGGCTCCGTGAACGCAAAGTGGAAATGACATCGGCCGGATTGCCACGATGGAACAAGCTGCTCTACGCGACCCTGATGTCGATCGGGCCTGTCCGCTACCTTGGGTTCTTCAACGGCGGAACACCAGGTGAATCCGCCACAGCTCTGGAGAATATCCTCCCTAAGTAGGATGGGCATTCCTGCCCGTCGATCCACGTATAGCGGCATTCCTGCCCGTCGATCCAGCATAGCGGCATTCCTGCCCGTCGAGTGTACCCTCGCTGCGACTCCCCGCTGCTGTGAAATACGGCCGCGTGCTCGGGCAGGAATGCCCAAGCTACATTTGCTTGCGTGCTCGGGCAGGAATGCCCAAGCTACATACTTCTGTTTCAGGCGGCTTTGCGGGGCACGCATTCGGTTTGAATCATGCGGAGGTAGTCCGGGGAAGTTCGACTGAGTTCTTCATGGGTTCCCATGGCAATGATGCGGCCTCGGTCCAGAACGATGATTCGGTCGATGAGATCGAGGAAGGTCTGGTTGATCACATGGGAAATAATGAAGGTTGTTCGGCCTTCGGCGAACTGGCGGAGTGAACCGTGGATGAGTGATTCACTTTCAGCATCAACTGCTGAGGTTGCTTCGTCCAGGATCATAATTGTTGGATTTCGGAGAATGGCTCTGGCCAGAGCAATTCTCTGTTTTTGACCGCCGGACAGTCGCTGACCTTTGGCACCAACGCGAGTATTCAGACCATCGGGAAGAGTTGTGATGAAATCAGCCGCGTGTGAGAGGCGAATTGCTTCTTCAACTGCCTGATGGCTGGCATCGGGCCGACCGTAAAGAATATTGTTATAGACGGTATCATCAAACAGCATGGTATCCTGAGTGACGATTCCAATTTGGGAGCGAAGGTCATTGAGAGCAACTTCAGAGATATCAACGCCGTCGATCCGGATTGAGCCTTCGGTCGGATCGAACATGCGCGGAATCAAACTCGTCAATGTTGATTTTCCAGACCCGTTTCCACCGATGACAGCGACGACTTCGCCAAATCGAACTGTAAAGCTCACATTATTAAGGGAGAGTGGATTTGAGGGACCGCCAGGCAGAGTTTGGTATCTGAAAGAGACGGAGTCGAACGTGATACTTTGTGCATGACGCGGCATGGTTACCGGAGTTGAAGATTCCGGGACGATGGTCTTCAGGTCGATCACTTCAAAAACACGTTCTGCGGCAGCCATTGAGCGTCGCATAATCGGGAGAATTCCGGACATCTTGCGAACAGGATCGAGTACCCCGGCGAGGAGTGCATAGAGAGTTGCGAGTTCTGCAAGTTCCAGCGGCCGAGCTGCGAGCTTTATTCCCGCGATCTGGTCTGTTTCGTTGAGGACCATGTAGGCGCCGGGGATCAGAATTGAAATGAAGGCCACGATTCCGAGCAATTCAGTGGCGGGTCGAACGAGCGCTGTGACTCGAACGATGCTCTGCGATCGGTTGTAGTATTCCTGATTCGCCTCTTTAAGCTGATTGACATGTCGTTCCTGACGACCAAATGCAAGAACAATCCGGAAGGAATCCAGTGATTCGTTAATGCACTGGTAAATGCTGGACATTGTTTCGAGCGAACGCTTCGAAGACTTTCGAAGGACTCGGCTGGACTTTGTAAACAGCAGTCCGATCAGCGGAAGCACGATGATTCCAACAGCCGTGAGACGCCAGTTAATGCTGAATGCGACCATGATACACAGCACCGCCTTCAGAGGTTCTCGGACAAGGTCGGCTCCGAAAAGTCTGAGGCCAAGCCCCATTTCTGAGACGTCGTTGGTCAGGCGGGAAGTCAAGTTGGAAGTGCCAAGTCCGGCGAGTGACTGGCAGTCAAGTTTCATTGCGTTGGAAAACACGTCTGCGCGAATATCGTTGGATGCAGCATTGACGAGGCTGCCGACAAGGATTTCCTGAAAGTAGACGAAGATGCCTTTCAGAACAGTGGCTATCACGATCGAAGCAAGGATCAACAGAATCGTTCGGAACTTGTCTTCCGGAACGTATGGCAGGATCAGGTCTTTGGTCCACTGGCGAGCAAGGAGAACCTGTGACGCTTCGTTGATTTTTCGTTGAAGCCTTGCATGTTCAGCGATATCTTTTTCATCGAGGGCGGAAACGTGCTGCCGATAACCTTCGATTTCTTTCTTCATCTCAAGGATTTCTCGATCCACATTCGCGTGCAGACTGTCACCTTCGAACAGAACGCGCACAATGGGAAACGTGATCGAGAGATTTAGTGACCAAAAGGCTGACACAAACAGAGCACAGGCGATCGAGAAAAAGATCTGCCGTCGATATGGCCAGGCGTAATTTCCAAGTCGGATAAACTGCTGCATGGTCAGATGCCCCGAGACTTCCCTGTCTGCGACAACGGCGTCTGAGACGTCCGTGTCTGTCTGATGCTCAGCATCAATTCGATACTGACCTGCATCATAGTATAACGGAGTTCCTTTTCGAAAGGTCAATCCGAATCGTTGGTCGTTTATCGGGCGAGCGTCGGGACGTTGGTTAGGCGGCCCGTTTCGCTGAACTTGTCTGAGACGATTCTTTAAGAACCGCCTTCAGGGCCGTGCACACGCGTTCAACCTGGTCCCGCGTAACAGAAAGAGCACATGGCAGATTGATGCCGTACGGGCTGATTTCGTAGGAGTACAGGTTGCGTTCTCGAGCCTTTTGAGCCTCGGGGAGAGCTTCGAAGGCCGGTAGAGAGCTAAGTGGATGAAAAAACGGACGAGTTGCGACTCCGCGGGTGGCAAGCAAAGAACCAAGCGTTTCCTTTTTGAGTCCAAAATCAGGGCTGAGGACCGTAGTGACCATCCAATAAGAGTTCAGTGTTCCGTCAGGTTCTGCGTTCAACGCAACACCCTCAGTGCCGTCGAGAGATTCCGCATACCACCTGAAGATTTCGCGTTTACGACCGACCAGTTCGTCAGCTCGCTCCACTTGAGCAAGACCCAACGCTGCCTGCATGCTGCTCATTTTGTATTTGAAAGCAACTTCATGATTGAAGAAACTTACATCGCCAGGTCGGCGTCCGTGGTCTCGCAGAACATGGACTCGGTCAAACAGGTCTCGCCGGTTCGTGACGAGCATCCCCCCTTCCCCGGTTGTCATTGTCTTTGACCCATGAAAGCTGAAAACGCCCGTATCGCCGAAAGTCCCTGCTCTGCGGCCTGAAATCTCAGAACCAAACGCCTCTGCGGCGTCTTCAATCACTGCAATTCCGTGTCGCTCGGCGATCGCACGAATCTCGTGCAGTCGCGGCATGCTGCCGTAAAGATCGACTGCGATGACAGCTCGGGTCGCCGGTGTGATGCAGGCTTCAAAAGACTCCGGCGTGATGCACCAGGTGTTGCGATCGATGTCCGCAAATACGGTTGTTGCACCCACATAGCTGACGGGAGCCGCCGAAGCGATCCAGGTAACATCGGGAACGATGACTTCATCGCCCGGGCCAATGTTCAGAGCCGCCAGTGAGAGATGCAGTGCTGAGGTACAGGATGGCAGTGCGACGGCATATTGGATTCCTGTATATGCCGCAAACGCCTTCTCAAAGAGGTCATGGTACTTGTTTGCCTGATCGTACCAGCAGTTGCGGACAGCATCCGTCACGTAGTCAATTTCAAGCTGAGTGATCGAGGGGCCGGCTACGGGTATGCGTTCCATGGGAGCTCTCACTTTTCAACGCTTCAGAATCAATATCGCAGTTCAGTTCCAAATTCACGAATCGGACGTGGTTTAGTCCTTCACGCAACGCAGCCATCCGCCGGGGCCGACCGTCAACAGCAGTTTGTTTTCGATTTCTGCATTTAATTCAAAACGATCTGACGTCCTGAGGAACTCCTGAACCGCAGTGTATGGATTATCTCCAACACCCCACGGACGGTCCGGAAATGCGTCTTTTCGCATGAATTCCACAACCGTGTCAAACACGATCAGGTAACTGCCTTTAGTGACCAGTGGAGCATACAGCTGAAGTTCTCTGAGAACGTGTTCATGTGTATGGTTTGAATCGAGGATAACCATGACCGGGGACTTGCCGGCGGCTGCCGATTTGACTTTGGCGGCTATGGCATCATCCACAGAGGATCCTTCAATCATGTCGATCCTGTGTGCCATCGGATGTTCTTCAATGGCTTTTCTGTTATGTGGACGAATATCAATATCAAGTCCGAGGACTCTGCCGTTGCCACCAATCAGCTGCAGCATTGACGACGACAGAATCAGAGAGCCACCATGTGCAATGCCGGTTTCAATGATCAGTTCGGGCTTAACTTCCCAAATGACTTCCTGCAGTGCGACGATATCCTGGGGATACTGAATGATTGGGCGACCGAGCCACTTGTAATTGTATGTGTAGCGATAGTCGCAGGTTCGATTGAAGAATTCACGGGAGACATTGCGGAGTTCCGCA
Organism: Planctomyces sp.; assembly: GCA_016795105.1. Classification (GTDB taxonomy): domain Bacteria; phylum Planctomycetota; class Planctomycetia; order Planctomycetales; family Planctomycetaceae; genus F1-80-MAGs062. Next base: position 11,859 of record JAEUIH010000035.1, on the reverse strand, counting down.
TCGTCCGCCATTCGGGAAATCATCTGTGAGTCTTTGGGGTCGTGAGAGGACATAGTTCGGATACCTTTGATAGTTCAGTTATTGTCTCGAATGATGCGAGCCGGATTGCCGAATGCGACTTTGCCATCCGGGATGTCACGAGTGACGACGGATCCGGCGCCAATGATGACACTTCGCCCGATTCGAATTCTTGGAAGTACCACCGCACCGGCCCCGATCATTGAATGTTCGCCGATGGAGACGCATCCGGTGAGTGTTGCACCTGGAGCGATATGTACGCCATCGCCGAGGCTGCATTCATGATCGACGCTGGCACTTGTGTTAATGATGCAGCATTTTCCAATGACAGCTTCCGTGCATACAGCGGCATTGCCGAGAATTTGGCTGCCATCGCCAATACATGCGTCGGCTGCAACAAAGGCAGTGGGATGGACGGCAGTTGCCGGCAGAATTCCTGCGTCACAGAGTTCCTGCTGGATTTCGAGGCGATCACGACCTCGGTGTCCACCTATTGCAATTAGTGCCTGCGTGTCGGAAGCCGGGTTCTCAGATCGCCAGTGTCTAAAGCCCGGCATTCCCACAAAGACGGGCACACCTGCAATCGGAGGCGAGTCAACCGGAGCGTTATCGAAGACGGCAACGATACGAAATCCAAGCCGAGGCAGGAATTCATTGAGTACTTTTGCGTGTCCGCGTGCTCCCCAGAGAATCAGTGGCTTCTGCGGTGATTGTTGAATATTCCTGTCCATCACGACAACCTCACGTCATGAAAGTCAGGGTAAGTGGCATCTCGAGGAGAAAGATGCCGAACTTCAGTTTCCGGCCATTGAATCGAGAACACAGGGTCATTCCACCGAACACCGGTGGCAGATTCAGGCACGAAATACTGGGACATCTGATAAAGAACTTCCGATGTTTCAGTAAGTGTCTGAAAACCGTGTGCGCAACCTTCCGGTATATAGAAGGCTTTATGGTTGTCGGACGTGAGTTCAGTACCGACCCATTGGCAGTAGGTCACTGAGTTCGGGCGAAGGTCGAGTACAACATCGAAGATTGCACCCTGAGTACAGCGGACAAGTTTGCATTCTCCCCAGGGAGCTCGTTGGAGGTGCATACCGCGCAGAGTCCCTCGGCGACGATTGAAGGAGACGTTAGACTGTACGAGAGAAGAGTTCAGACCTCGCGTTTCAAATTCCCGGCTGCACCATGTTCGCGCAAAAAAGCCGCGGTCGTCGGAATGACGTTCAGGTTCAACGAGCCAGACGCCCTCAAGTTGAGTGGGGGTATAGATCAACGTAAGTACTTTTCAGAGAATCGTGGACTACGCGTCAGGCTATGCGACTCGCACGTCCGGTACCGGGATAATGAACTTTCCACCTCGGTCTCGATAATTCTTTTGTTGCCTGAGGATTTCCTCGGCAAAGTTCCAGGTCAACAGCAGGCAATAGTCCGGGCGATCCTGTTCGAGGTGATCCGGGCTGAAAATCTTCAGGTGAGTACCGGGCGTATAACGTCCCTGTTTGACGGTGCTCCGGTCGACGACATAGTCCACCAGTGATCGGTCGATACCAAAGTAGTTCAGCAGAGTGCTGCCTTTCGCAGAGGCTCCGTAGATCGCGATCCGCTGACCTTCTGCCTTGAGTGAATGCAGTTTTTGGAGAAGCTGTTGTTTGAGTACTTCAACACGCTGGGCGAACTGGTAATACAGATCGTCCGTATTGACCCAATCGGATTCGTTCTGAAGCATCTGTACAACGGCATTTGACGGCGACGCGGTGCCTCGATGGGCTGCATAAATCCTGATGGAACCACCATGAATCGGCAGATGTTCAACATCGACAATCTCCAGTCCATGTCTCAGAAAGAGATGACTGAGTGCTGTCAGCGAAAAGTAGCAGAGATGTTCATGGTAAATCGTGTCGAATTCAGTGTGCTCAAGGAGATCGAGCAGATAGGGGCATTCGACAACAACGCGTCCCTGAGGCTTCAGAACTTCGCGAAAACCTGCAACAACGCCGTTCAGATCCGCCACATGAGCGAGAACGTTGTTGGCGTGAATGACGTCAGCCTTTTTTCCCTGACGCGACAGCTTCGTTGCGACTTCCTTGCCGAAGAAATCGTTGAGTGTGGGCACATTTCGTTCGCGTTCTGCGATTGCCGCGATATTGGACGCGGGTTCGATTCCCAGCACCGGAATTCCGACCTTCCGATACCATTGCAGAAGATAGCCATCGTTACTGGCCACTTCCATCACGAGGCTGTTCGAGTCCAGCTTTCGTTCGGATGTCAGACGTTCTGCGATTGTTCTCGCGTGGTTGACCATTGTGTCCGAGAACGATGAAAAGTAGGCATAGTCACTGAAGAGAATTTCCGGGGGCACAGTTTCCGTAATCTGAACCAGCGAACATGCAGTGCATCTCACAAGTTCAAGCGGCCAAACTTTTTCCGGCGCGGCCAGCTGGCTGTCGTTCAGGAGGGCATTCGCCAGTGGCGTCTTTCCGAGTGAGAGCACCATTTTGAGGCCATGGTTGCCACATGATCGGCAGAATACCGGGCTGACATCCTTTGCCCTGCCACTTCCACTGAAACTGCCAATGCCGGTTTTCGTTGTCACTGCCTTAACATCCTTTTAAGACAAAATTGGAACAGGTTCAGTTACGCGGCTGGTCGCAGAATTCGCGGCAGATCGCTGTCTGAAGTCGTCTGGCTGTCGACATGCTTCCTATACCAGTCGATCGTACGTACGAGACCTTCTTCCAGCGTAAATGAAGGGCGCCAGCCAAGCATTCTGGCCGCCTTGCCTGCGTCCAGATACTGATGTTTGATCTCGTGATTTGCTTCTCCCAGAACCACTGGGCGGAGATTGCTGTTCATTCCACTGAGAATCTGTTCGACCAGCTGAAGAACAGACACCTGAATTTCTGTGGAAAGATTGAATGCTTCGCCAGCAAGTTCCGGCTTGATTTCCATCTGTTCGGCCAGATGCATATAGGCCGCGGCACCATCTTCGACATAGAAGTAGTCGCGGACAAAGGTGCCATCTGAACGAATTACGGGCTGTTGTCCACGGAGTACAGATCGAATCGTACCCGGGACGATTCGATTCCAGTTCAGATCGCCACCACCGTAGAAGTTACCGCAGCGAGTAATGCAGACGGGAAGTTTGTATGTGTGTGCAAATGTTTGTGAAATCAGGTCACTGCAGGACTTGCTGACGTCATAAGGATGTCGGCCTGCCAGCGGCGTGTCTTCCGTGTATGGAAGTACGTCACAGTCGCCGTACGCCTTATCTGATGAAGCCATGACAATCTGTCGGACTCTTGGGCTTCGGCGGCAGGCTTCCAGCAGTTTCCATGTGCCGCCGATATTGGCTTCGAACGTCGATCCTGGGTTCCTGTTAGCGATTCCGACAATCGTTTGAGCGGCCAGATGAATGACCGTCTGAACTTCGTACTCACCAAGAGCCCGCTCGAGACACGACTGATCACAAATATCGCCGCGAACGGTTGTTACACGATCCAGGTCACCAGATCGAACAAGTTCCGACTGTGGTGTCCAGTCGCGAATCAGGCAAATCACATCTGCTTTAGCTTTGAGCAGGCGTTTCACAAGCCAGCTGCCGACGAGTCCTGTCGCTCCGGTCACGAATACGCGTCGGTCGCGCCAGAAATCTGCGTTGAATTTGGAATCCATTCCCACTGCTCCCCTGTCGTGAGTTCTTTAAGCCGCGTGTTTGTCGCGTGGCATCAGCCTGAGACGTGTTTCCGGCAGACTGTTGGCCCATGTCTGCCAGGGTGCACTTCCCGAGTCCCAGAGCCGCTGAAGGTAGTCGCGGTCACGAATCGTGTCCATACACTGCCAGAAGTCCGGATGGCGAAACGCTGCGAGCTGACCGTCGGCTGCCACTCGTTCAAGTGCATTGGCTTCAAGACTGCAGGTGTCCGAATGCAGATAGTCAAAGATCTCCGGTTCAAAAACGAGGAAGCCTCCGTTGATCCAGCCTTCGCCGGAAACCGGCTTTTCCGTGAAGCTTCGGACGTTGTCGCCTTCAAGTACCAGACCGCCAAATCGTGCGGGAGGTCGAACCGCCGTGACGGTCGCGATTCGACCGTGGGATCGATGAAAGTCCAGCAGCTCCTGGATGTTGACGTTGCTGAGACCGTCTCCGTAGGTCACCATGAAGGTGCCCTGATTTTCGAGCCAGCTGCGAAGACGAAGAAGTCGTCCACCGGTATTTGTCATCAGACCGGTTTCGATCATGCTGACCGCCCAGTCTTCAGGCTCAAGATCATCTCTCTGGATCATGCCTCTTGAG
>JAEUIH010000035.1:6744-7536 GCA_016795105.1 Planctomyces sp. | reverse complement strand
GTCACCAGATCGAACAAGTTCCGACTGTGGTGTCCAGTCGCGAATCAGGCAAATCACATCTGCTTTAGCTTTGAGCAGACGTTTCACAAGCCAGCTGCCGACAAGTCCAGTTGCTCCGGTCACGAAGACACGTCGGTCTCGCCAGAATTCTGCGTTAAATTCGGAATCCATTCCCACTGCTCCCCTGTCGTGAGTTCTTTAAGCCGCGTGTTTGTCACGTGGCATCAGCCTGAGACGTGTTTCCGGCAGACTATTCGCCCATGTCTGCCAGGGTGCACTTCCTGAGTCCCAGAGCCGCTGAAGGTAATCTCGGTCACGAATCGTGTCCATACACTGCCAGAAGTCCGGATGCCGAAATGCTGCGAGCTGACCGTCGGCCGCTACTCGTTCGAGCGCATTGGCTTCAAGGCTGCAGGTGTCGGAATGCAGGTAGTCGAAGATTTCCGGTTCGAAAACGAGGAAGCCACCGTTGATCCAACCTTCGCCGGAAACCGGCTTTTCGGTGAAGCTTCGGACGTTGTCGCCATCGAGGACCAGGCCACCAAATCGCGCGGGAGGTCGAACAGCAGTAACGGTCGCGATTCGACCGTGGGATCGATGAAAGTCCAGTAGCTCCTGAATGTTGACGTTGCTGAGACCGTCCCCGTAAGTCACCATGAAGGTGCCCTGATTTTCGAGCCAGCTGCGAAGGCGAAGAAGTCGCCCGCCGGTGTTCGTCATCAGACCGGTTTCGATCATGCTGACCGCCCAGTCTTCAGGCTCAAGATCATCTCTCTGGATCATGCCTCTTGA
>JAEUIH010000035.1:0-6735 GCA_016795105.1 Planctomyces sp. | reverse complement strand
CGTCATCAGACCGGTTTCGATCATGCTGACCGCCCAGTCTTCAGGCTCAAGATCATCTCTCTGGATCATGCCTCTTGAAAAATCAATCTTCAAATTGCCCTGCAGATTATACTGATCAAGAAAGTAATTCTTGATGAAATCCGCCTTGTAACCGCATGCGATGTAGAAATCTTTCAGGCCGTGGTGGGCGTAGTGTTTCATAATGTGCCACATGATCGGGCGACCACCGATCTCCACCATCGGTTTCGGGCGAGTTGTGGTTTCTTCCTGAAGTCTCGTTCCCAGCCCACCTGCGAGAATAACTACCGGCACAGTTGTCTCCTTTAATGTAGGTTGGGCATTCCTGCCCGACCCATCCCCTGCCCGACCGAGCCACATCCCTGCACGCCCCGGCATTTCATCGCGAATATTGTCGCGCAGGAAAGCCCGTCCTGCCTCCTGCTTCTGTAATCAACCTTGATTTCGAGAGCCGAAATCGTTTAAAAAACGATTGCCGATGATCGTAAAGCTTTGGCAGGATTGCCGCAAGAGGAGAATCAGTGACCCATGGAAGGGGAGCAGATGAAGGAGCATGTCTTTGTCGGACTGCCGTGTTACAACCGACCGGAGGGGCTGAAGGACGCGATTCGTTGCCTTCAGAATCAGACTCATCGGAACTGGACGGTTCTGATCTCAGACAATTGCTCGCCGAATCCGGCCGTCCGACAGGTTGCAGAGGCTGCTTGTGCTGCGGATTCGCGAATTCAGTATTTGCGGCACGCCACGAATCTGGGGGCGGTAGAGAATTTTCATCGCCTGGTGGTGAATTGTCAGAGCGAATTCTTCATGTGGACGAGCGATGACGACCAGCTTTGTCCCGGATTCATGGCAGCAAACCTGCGACTGCTCCGAGAGAATCCTCAGGCTCAGATGTCTGCTGCGTCAATTTCCGTCATCAACAGTGCGGGTGACGAATTGTTTCAATGTCCCGGATTCTCAAGGTTCACCACCAAGGGAGATCTCTTCGAGGATGCACTGAACTATGTCCGAGATCCGGAGAAGCTTGGCAAGGCGAGCCTGATCTATGGCCTCTATCGAACATCCGCAATTCAGGCTGTGATTGAGGAATGCTGGGACGAGTGTTTTTCAGAGTACTTCGGAAGTGATTTTCTGCTGAACTATGCGTTCATCTGTCGTCACCCTGTCGTGGCCACCGATGAGATACTGCTGAAGAAGCGACAGCCGACAAACGCCACTCGGCGGATTCACTGGCGGCATCCTCGCAGTTATCGGATCGCTCCGGCGGCTGATGTAGAGTCCTATGTCGAGCGGTATCGCCGCATTTCTCCGACTCGCGAACTCGCCGATGCGGCTGAAGCGATCCTTCGACAGCGACAAAATCACCGTTTTCTGTACCTGCTTCCGTTTGTCGGAAACCTGATTGCTCCTCGGTATGAAAGATTTCGCAAAGCGTCGTAAAGGGAAACCCATATTGCAGGACTTTGAGATGCGCTCATATAGTGCGGCGCAATGAGAATTTTTGTGATGGAACACTTTGTGCAGATGTGACTGAACACGATGGATCGACCGATTTCAGTTGTATGTCTCAAATGGGGTACACCGTATCCCCCTGAGTATGTAAATGTCCTTCAGCGAGCGGTTCGGGATCATCTTTCGTACCCGCATCGATTTGTCTGCATCACAGACGTGGCCGATGGTCTGTCCCCGGATGTTGAAGTTGTCGAGCTACCGGAGATCCCCATTGCTCGAGCGAAGTGGGCCACTGGCTACTGGCCAAAACTTGCAGTCTTCAAGAAGGGGATGTTTGCTGAAAATGAGATCATTTTGTATCTGGATGTTGACATTGTAATTGTTGATTCGCTGGATCCTCTGATTGATCTGATCGACAAAGAGAAGGGCCTTCGGATCATCAGAGAGTGGAATCCGGACATCTGGAGGATGGTCCCCGTTCAGATGCGGCCGGATCGTGGCGGCAATGGTTCCGTGATTGGATTTATTGCTGGTGAACAAACTCATCTGTTTGATGACTTCGCTGCTGCCCCTGAAGAAACAAATTCTACCTACGGACTGGATCAGGTCTACATTACTCGTGAAGCGAAAAACCGACGCTATTGGCCCGAAGGCTGGAACGCAAGTTTTCGCAGGATGTGTGTTCCACACTGGCCGTTGAATCTTGTTTTTCAAGATATTCACAAACCAGCCGAAGGAAAGATCGTTGTCTTTCACGGAATTCCCAACCCCACGGACCTGATCGAGGACGGTGAATATCGCTGGGGAACGAAGTGGCGATATGGATTCGGCCCGGTGCCCTGGGTGCAGGAATACTGGAATCGCCATTCTCGTGCTTCCTAAGGTGATACAGAGGCTTCGGTCAGGACATGAGAACATGAATTCGCGAAACGATGGATCAACACAAAACTCTGACAGATGCCAACCGCGACTTGCAGCAGCGACCGTCGTTTCGGCTGAGCCAGCTATTGTCCCTGGTGTCGAGCCAGTAAAAGGTATCGACACGGTTACTGGTTATCGCTTTGCCCCGGAACATCTCAGAGTTGCGGATCGTCGGCCAGGGATCAGCGCGTTTATGCGGATTCGCAATGGCGAAGACTTTCTGGAAGTAACGATTCGCAGTCATCTTCGCTTCTTTGATGAAATTGTGGCGGTCTACAACCAGTGCACTGATCAGACGGCCTCAATTCTTCAGCGGCTCCAGCAGGAGTTTGGCCGTGAGAAGCTGAGAGTCATCCACTACCTGGATCAGGTTCATCCGCCGGGAAGTGAGGCCCATGCCACCACATCTCCGGATTCACCAAACAGCCTCGTGAACTACTACAACTTTGCACTGGCTTCGACTCGGTATCAGTTCGTGACCAAGCTTGATGACGATCATCTGGCGATCCCTGCAACGACAGCAGCAGTCACGGATATGATTCGCAGCGGTCGCTCTTCTGAGAATACGATGTACTGTTTCTCTGGGCTGAACGTGATGAGGGCTCGAGATGGCAGGCTGGCCGTTCCGGAGTCGGATCCGGTATCTGGTTCGGGTGACATTGGAATCTTCCGAGTGACATCAGAAACACTCTTCGCCCATGACCGTCGATTTGAACGTTTCATGCGTGGTGGAGCTCGACGCCAGTTTTGCGGATTTCTGTATTGGCACCTGAAGTACCTGAAGAAAGACATGGGATTCGGAAACTATGAACTCAACCGCAACCCTGGTAGCCGGTATGCAAAGCGACATGCAGCACTGCAGGACGGTTCGATTCGACTGATTGACTTGCCGGAACTGCGGCAATCAATGCAATCCGGTGGCCTGAATCGGTTTCTGGGCTGGTTTTCCGACAAAAAGGCTTTGATGTCCGTTCGAAACGCGGCAATTCCAGAGATGTTTCCGGACGCACTTCTTTCAGATGCGATTTCCCGAACGGTGTCGCCCGAGTTTCGCCCTGCTGTACTTCGGCCGGCTGCCTGAGAGTCTTTCAAGGACAGGAATTGAGGAATGAAAGCATATCTGATCAACCTGGATCGCTCGCCGGACCGACTCAGCTTTTTCCAGTCGCAGGCCGATCGTCTGGGAATGCCGTTCGAACGTATTTCGGCGGTTGATGGAAAGAAGCTGACACCCGGACAACTCGCCTCTGCGGTTTCGCAGACCTTTGAGTTCCAGCCGATCAATGCCGGAGAGATCGGTTTATTCATGAGCCATAAGCGAGTTTGGGAACGCTTGTTGGCAAGCGGTGCTCCTCACGCTGCGGTCTTTGAAGACGATGCTCAGTTGTCAGAGTCGGTTGTTTCAGCACTGGCCGCGATCGATCGAGAAGCAACCTCATTTGACGTGATCAAACTTGAAACAACACTGCGACAGACCGTTTGTCGTCGCGACTCTCAGGTACTTTCGTCGGGGCACACGCTTCAAAAGCTGCTGAGCTGGCACGGAGGCACAGCAGGCTACGTCATTTCTGCAGACTGTGCTCGTCGCATGCTGACGCTGAAATTGCTGCTTTCGGATCCCATCGACCAGGTGATGTTCAACCCGATATCGAGGATTTCGTCGCAGTTGGACCTGAAGCAGTTGAATCCAGCCGTTTGCATACAGCAGGACATTCTGCAGGCATCAGACGCTGCAAAATTTGGGACGACGATTGACAGAAATCTCACCCGCCATGGTTTGTTTCGACATGGTCCTGTTATTGATGCCCGACGGATGTTTAAAAAAATGCAGGAGCGGTTACGCAGAAAGCGGATGGCTGCTGACCCGGCAAATTCGCTGAGTGTAATTCCATTTGCAGATTCGACGGCATCCAGTCGAGCTGCCTGAGAATTGGCTAATTTTTGAGTAAGAACAATGAAGTCAGATTCAGGAGTAGTTCTGGTGAGCAGCCGCGATGAGCGTCGTTTGCGCTCATCTCGCGCAGAGACTCCTCAACCGAATTCTGACGCCTGCTGCACAGTCAGGATCTCAGGCGGACTGGGAAACCAGCTTTTTCAGTATGCCGCCGGAAGGGCCATATCGATTCGCACCGGGGCTCGGCTGATCCTCGAAACTTCGTTCTTCACTCCGAGCCGTCACAGGAGCCTTGAACTGAATCAGTTTCCTGTTGTTGGGTCGTTTGAAAAACACCCTGCTCAGTCGACACTGATGCGTACGTTGCGAAAACTAATTGGTTCAACAGCTGACCGCAATGAGACCTGGAAAGAGTCCGAATTTCACTACGAAGACTCGTTTGAACGAGTCTCTGTTCCGGTGATTCTGGAAGGCTATTTCCAGTCATGGCGATATTTCGCCGGATGCCAGGATGTGATTCGCGGTGAACTCAGTGCTCCCACACCGCGAAATCTCGAGACGCGCGATCTGGGAATGCAGATGCGGGATCAACAGGCAGTCGCACTGCATGTTCGTCGCGGGGACTATGTCTCGAACCCCAAAGCTCGATCAATTTATGCAGAATGTCCGATGGACTACTACCGCAGAGCGATGGACATGATGCCATGCAGATCTCCAGTGGTGGTGTTTTCGGATGATCCGGAATGGGCCCGAAACAACGTTCCGGGTGTTCGGAATCTCATCTTCCCCAATTCAAACAGCGAGAGTTCTGCTCTCTCGGATCTATGGCTGATGAGTCAGGCATGGCACCACATTATTGCGAACTCGACGTTCAGTTGGTGGGGCGCATGGCTGGCGGGCGAAGCGAAGGGGCTGACGGTGGCTCCTCGAAAATGGTTCAACGATCCGGCGGTTCGAGACTCAGACCTCTTTCCGCCCTCATGGCAACGCATCTAAAAGCAGGGGTATGTGTCGGTATGTCTATGTTAACAAAGTCGCTCAAGTCCGCCTGGAGGATGTGTGTGTCGGTTGGATATGCCGGTGCATGCAAATTGACGGCACTCGCAGGGCGTCGAGGTCCCTCAAGAACTTGCCAGGTACCGGGTCTGCAGAAACTTGTGGCAGAGCACCTCACTCAGTCAAAAGCGGGCCGTTTCGTTGAAGTAGGCGCTTACGATGGGGAACGGTTTTCCAATACGTCGTGGCTTGCTGACAATGGCTGGCGCGGAGTTTACATCGAACCATCGGCTGAATTCAGCAGACTGTGCCGTCTGAGACATTGTCTGAATGATGTGAAAGTGCTCAATGTCGCGGCAGGTGAAACGGAATCCGAGGCCACATTGATGCAGGTGGGATCGCTGAGCACTATGAGCAGTGAGACATTCGATGAGTATGGACGAATTCCCTGGGCAAAAACTCAGATCCAGAAAAACTGCCAGAAGAAAACGACACAGATTCGTCCGCTTCATGATCTGCTGACTGAGATCGGCTGCAGGCCGGGATTTGAGCTGCTCGTCGTGGATGTTGAAGGCTACGAAGAAAATGTCTTTCGGGGCTTTGATCTTGGCCAATGGAGTCCGGGGATGATCATTGTCGAGCTTTGCGATGCTCATCCGGATTTCGCCGACAACACTGCATTGATTCAGTCAGCAGCCCGCGTGCGTCAGAAGATTGTTACCGCTGGATACAAAGAGGTCTATCGGGATGAAATCAATACTGTGTTCCGTCGAATGTCGGCGACGGCTGAAAAGTCTGAAGTGACACGAGACCTGTCTCGGCGAGCTGCGTGAGCGGCAAATTGGAGTCGGGTGTATCGTCTGAACAGGAGCATTCAGGTGCAGGAACTGATTTTCGATGTTGGAATGCATGTCGGCCGAGATACGGAATTCTATCTGAAGAAGGGGTTTCGAGTCGTCGCGGTTGAGGCAAATCCAGACCTTGCAGAGCGGGCGAAGTCTCAGTTCTCTGCAGAACTGACCTCCGGCCAGCTGACGATTGTGAACAAGGCTGTCGTGGACAGTGATGCGGCCTCCGTGGAATTCTACGTGAATGAGAAGAAGGATGACTGGGGGACAACTCATCCGGACTGGAATCGTAGTCTGAATAAACAGTATCGGTCGATTCAGGTTCCGGCCGTTCGGTTCGATCAGCTGATTCGGGACTTTGGTGTTCCCTATTATCTGAAGATTGATATTGAAGGTGCCGACGTTAATTGCCTCACCGGATGCCTCCGACAGGCAGCCCGCCCAAAGTACATCAGTGTTGAGCTGATGACGCCAAACAATCTGGCTGGACACGCGGCTGACGCAATGGAGATTTTGTGCTGTCTGAGGGCGATGGGCTATAACCGTTTTCAAATTTCGGATCAGTCACGTCTGAAATCTGTTCGGTGTCAGAATCCGCCTCTGGAA
>JAEUIH010000359.1 GCA_016795105.1 Planctomyces sp. | reverse complement strand
AGCCCGTCAGGCCTATGCCATGCGAAAGGCAGCCTGAGTTGCAAAACAGTGTCCAATCAATCCGGGCCGGTACACTTGCACAGTTCCGTTTGCCGTCGAAAACATCCGTGCAGTGCAGTTCTTAATGCCTGCGCGCGCAGCGGTGTTGGAGGAAATCGCGACATTGGTCGCACCAGTATCGACCATGAACACGACCGGGAACCCGTTGACCGTGCCACCGCTGAAGTAATGTCCATCTCTTGTCTGCGTCAATCGCAGCACACCGTGGGCACTCGATGCTCGCGTTTCACTCGACGGTGCATTGACGGCGGAATAGGTAACGGAGAAGCCATCCGGCGTATTGGCGGTGGATTTCAGTGCAACCTGAGTTGTCGCCGTGGCCCGTACCACCAGGCCGCCGTTCATCTGAATAGTCGCGCCACCCGCAAACCCCCGTTGCAGATTGCACCAACGGCTTGCCTCGCCTGCATGCAGGATCAAGTCATACTGCCCCACCGGCATTTGAAGACTCGCAGCGGATTC
>JAEUIH010000358.1 GCA_016795105.1 Planctomyces sp. | reverse complement strand
GCAGACCATAGTGCCGGATGCGCTTGAAACCCGCGGGGAGCACATGGCGCATGAAGCGCCCGATGAACTCGCTGACGGGCAGTGTCACGGTACGTCTGTGCCCGGGGCGCTTGTGTCACACCCGGATCTGCACCTGATCGTGCTCGCTGCTGAGGATGCGTTCGTTCGAGATGGCGACACGGTGGGTGTAACGCGCCAAGTAGTCCAGCACCTGGGCCGGCCCACCGGGAGGTGGCTTGGCATAGACCACCCAGTCGTGGGCCAGCAGGGTTTGGCGGCGTGCCCGCCAGGCAGGGGGCGCGGCCTGGGGATCGTTGGGAATTGTCCCGTTCTGTCGGGCTTGATCCAGCGCATCGAGAAACTTGCCCCGGAACAGGCGCGAGGCGGCCTGGACCGGAAACAGGAAGCCCCGACCGCGTCCTGGTGTGCGCCACCGTCCCTGTTCATCGAGCCCGCCGCAGGCGACGAGGGCATGCACATGCAGGTGGGTGCGCAGATCCTGCGTCCAGGTATGCAGCACCAGG
>JAEUIH010000357.1 GCA_016795105.1 Planctomyces sp. | reverse complement strand
AAGCCCGTCAGGCCTATGCCATGCGAAAGGCAGCCTGAGTTGCAAAACAGTGTCCAATCAATCCGGGCCGGTACAGGGATTCATCGCCAGGATTGCCTCAAGACATGTAAGAGAGCGCCCCGCCACTGCCGCATGCAAAGGCGTGCGGCCAAGATGATCCTGGGCATTGATGTCGGACAAAGGCACAAGCAACGAAACAAGTTCGCTATCACCATGATTCGCCGCCATTATCAACGGCGTCTGCCCCTTGAAATCAGCCGTTTTCGCCTGTTCAGGCCATGCCTCCAGCAACATACGAATCGCCTCCCGCCGATTTTTCAGGTGCTGCTCCACCTTGGCAACCTCCCCGCGTAGTTCGGGCGGCGTCTTCGCCCGTAGGACCGGCAACTTATCCTCGAACTCATAGAGGATTTTCAGCCACAGCATCAGCACGCTATTCCGACGCGCATCCTTCAGATCGCCCGTGCCCAACAGCTTCGTATTTTTCGTCAGCCACACTCGCACACCGGCCCAGTCGGTTTTTTC
>JAEUIH010000356.1 GCA_016795105.1 Planctomyces sp. | reverse complement strand
CATCAAGTTCGGCGCCGGACAGGGTTCTCTTCGGCATCTGGATTGCGTAATCTTCGATCAGGGCATTGAGATTGTTGGTCTTTTTCGGACGTAACCTGCGAGCCATCGCCAGGGTATCGATCACGCCAGCGCATAGTTGTCGAGATGGCGGCATGCCGGCCTGCTTGAATTCCATGTCGAGAAAAGCGATGTGAAACGGCGTGTTATGCACGATCAACTCGGCGCCGCGCAAGAATTCGCTCAGTTCGGCGGCGATTTCAGCGAATTGTGGCGCGCCTTCAAGAGCCTCGTTGGAGATGCCATGAACGGCCTGAGCGCCTTCGTCGATTGGGTGTTCAGGGTTAAGTAAAATTCGGTAGACGCGATAGGTGAAACGCCCGTCGATCAACTCAACAGCAGCCAGTTCGATGATGCGGTGTCCGTCATCAACGCTGGTGCCGGTCGCTTCGGAGCTAAAGTCGAAACTGGTGTATGACCCTGGCGGGACGGCTGGGGGTTGAAGAGGTGGCGTGTCTTTGCTGAGAA
>JAEUIH010000355.1:267-526 GCA_016795105.1 Planctomyces sp. | reverse complement strand
GATCTCAAGCAGCGCGACCTGCTCAAGGACACCCTCGTCGTGTGGGGCGGCGAATTCGGCCGCGGCGCCCACGAGGACAATGCCGGCGGACGAGGGCACAACGGCAGCGGCTTCACCTTCTGGATGGCTGGCGGCGGCGTGAAAGGTGGCTACGTCCACGGATCGAAGGACGACCTCGGCGCCGAGTCCGTCGAGGGCATCCTGAATTTTGCCGACCTCCACGCCACCATCCTGCACCTCCTCGGCCTCGACCACGAGC
>JAEUIH010000355.1:0-257 GCA_016795105.1 Planctomyces sp. | reverse complement strand
ACTTCCGCCTCACCGACACCGAGGGCGTCGTGGCGCAGGAGATTCTGGCGTGAAAGCCCACCGCGCCAACAGGCGACTCTGTCCGGCAGATCAGAGGTGCCCCCGTTGATCCGGCGCCCGCAATGCCAGGGCCTGCGGCCTACCCATTCCGATCAGACAGGGTATGATCGCCGATGCAACAGGGTCTCATCGGAAGACGCCCAGCCCACCCGGCCTCAACGCGGCGCGACGCGCACGATGGAGGGCACGCCGTTGGC
>JAEUIH010000354.1 GCA_016795105.1 Planctomyces sp. | reverse complement strand
CGGCGCCAACGCGATTGGCGGACAGGGCTCTTCGGCCATGTGCCGGTGCGTCAGGTCAAGCGGATCGTCGGATTGGAAAGGCGGGTGCCCGAGCAACCATTCGTAGAGGATGATTCCGGCCGAGTAAAGGTCGCTGCGGCGATCAAGTTTGCCTAGTCGCCCCGCCTGCTCAGGCGAGACGTAGCGCAGGCGGCTGCCGGACAATACCGAATCGTTGAATGCGATGGCGCGGAAGCTGATCTCGCCTTCCGAATTCACCAGAATGGCGTCGGGGCACAACACAACGGTGTGCGGCGTAGCGAACACATTGCCAGCTTTGTGGCTCGCCTCCAGCGCCAGCGCCAAGGCTTTGGCACGACGCAGGAAGGCCGACAGTTGCTCGGTTGTGACTGTTGGTTCGGCCATTCAGACTCTCCAAACGCCTGGTTACCCATCGCTTTTCCGTTGGTTGGAGCCGCATCCATGAGCAACGGGAGAGCACGCGTAGTCCGCGGGTGGCGCCCCAACTTCCCCCCTTAACGGCGGGA
>JAEUIH010000353.1 GCA_016795105.1 Planctomyces sp. | reverse complement strand
AGTTCTTTTACCTTGATGGTCTTGGGCTTCGAGTAAAACGTCTTGAAATCTTCCTTGCGGTTCTGTCCGAAGAAGGATGGGTTCTTCGCTACTTTAAATTTAATCAGCTGTAAACCGATGCTCGGAAACTCAATCGGCTTCGTATTGAGCGGATAAAATGTTGCTTCATACAATTTGTACTGATCGTAATACTCGCCATTGATCATTACGCTTTGGGCCTGAACATTTTCAATATCGAAGTTCTCCTCCCAGCAATTGGCGGGTTTGATCTTTTTCAGAATGTTGGTGAGCTGTTTGGCCAGATCGTAAAACTGAAGTGGTGCCCGGTTCTTATCCGCGACAAAAAATGAAAGCGAGGTCGTAAAACCTTCACCTACATACACCTCCGATTTGCTGGTGGTGATTGCCAGGAAGGCATCGTCTTTAATGTCTACAAATTCAGTGCTGTTGCGGCCGAAGAAATCATTGGGATCGTACGGGTTGGCAAACGGGTCGCGTTGATTTTGCACAGGCGGCCCGACCTTTAC
>JAEUIH010000352.1 GCA_016795105.1 Planctomyces sp. | reverse complement strand
GACGTAGCCTCCCATCGGCAAGGCAGCTGCCTGCAGTTCTCGGCTCCGTCCGCCACTCCCAGAGATAGCACGCCCGCCAGATGTGCGCGCCGTTGGGCGCCGCGTTCAACCTGGCCAGCAAGTCCTCCGGCGTGAGGTGCTCGAACAGGGGGTCGATGACCTCAAGATTCACGCCTTCATGGCGCAGGGCAAACTCGCGGTGCCCGACAAGCGTGCCCTCGATGGCAACGCCGCAAGGAAGAAGCACGCGGTCGGCCGAGTCCACAGGCCGATTGACCGAACCGCTGATCTGCGCCGGCTTCGCCAGCGGTCGGACGACCAGACAGAGTCGGCTGATGAGCTGTGCGTAGCCAATCGTCGCCATCCCATTGCGGCCGGTACCCGTCCGCCAAATGCATCGACTGACGCCGTGCAGTACCACAGCGATCCACCCTTCCCTCCGCTGAAGCGCGCCCAAACGGACTCACCGATTTCAGTCAGATCAAACAGGATCGCCTGCAGGTTGGCCAGCTTGTCGCACGCAGAGA
>JAEUIH010000351.1 GCA_016795105.1 Planctomyces sp. | reverse complement strand
AAGCCCGTCAGGCCTATGCCATGCGAAAGGCAGCCTGAGTTGCAAAACAGTGTCCAATCAATCCGGGCCGGTACAGGTATCGCAATTTCGGTGGCAATGCCATGACCTCCCAAACGATAGGCAAGTTCGCGTAGCGGTGAAATGCCGACGTCCCAATCTGCTGCGTTACCACCCGTGTATAGCCTGACGGCTTTGGCGCTTTGTCCAGTCACTGCCTTCCATATCGCTTCAGGGAGCTGGCGGTATTCGGGGAACGAGTCGTTGCCGAAGAAACGGAATCTGTCGGGCAAACGAAGGCTCTCAAGCCAGTGTTCTGTGAGCACGTCCAGCGCGGCATGTCGATCGAGCGTATCGGCGGCAAACCGCTGATCAAAGTCGAGAACACAGTGCGGGCATGCGCTGTCACAGCCGGTCGGACAATCTAGGCGCTTTCGCGCTGTGTGAAATAGGCTACCGAGGTAACGCTCGACGCTGGACGCATAGCCCGCGGCAAATCGGTCGTAGATCAGGATTGACTGGCAACGCAT
>JAEUIH010000350.1 GCA_016795105.1 Planctomyces sp. | reverse complement strand
GCGTTAAGCGATAAACCAACCGCGTTATAAACGTTTCTTTTGAAGCTTGTTTTGTTGCCCCTGAAATTACCGATACCCCGGTTGCTTCTTTTAATATTTCTTCGATTGATCTGACTATAAGCATCTTGCGCGGATGCTGCCAAAACAGCCATAATCAACAATACGAGGCCAACTTTTTTCATCTTGATAAGTGTTTCAAAATCAACGGACTACAAATTTAATAAAAAATCAATTTCTTACATCCAACCCCCAATTTAGCTTCTGCCTGAGGGTTTTGAAGTAATGTTGTCCCTCAAGCGCGATCAAGTTGGCTTTAAAATCCTCTCTTACGACTTTAAGCTTAACGGATTCATCGACAACGGCAATTCTGGAGTCGAGCGAAATCAGGAACTTCTTGATCCGGCCTTCCACTTCAAATGAAAGCTCGGCATTATCGGAAACAACAATTGGCCTTACAGTAAGGTTGTGGGGGCTAACCGGGGTGAGGATGAAATTGCCGGATCCGGGGAAAACCAGCGGTCCACCGCAGC
>JAEUIH010000034.1 GCA_016795105.1 Planctomyces sp. | reverse complement strand
GCCGGATGCGGGAGATCCGCCAGTCCGGTTCGGAGGGAGGGGGGAGCCGATATCAATCGGTCCTCCCTACCCCTATCTTTCACG
Organism: Planctomyces sp.; assembly: GCA_016795105.1. Taxonomy (GTDB): domain Bacteria; phylum Planctomycetota; class Planctomycetia; order Planctomycetales; family Planctomycetaceae; genus F1-80-MAGs062. Next base: position 67,809 of record JAEUIH010000034.1, on the reverse strand, counting down.
CAATCACGTCCTGCACGACGTGGCCGAATACGTCGGTCAGGCAGCGATCGCGGCCTTCGAAGTGGTAGGTCAGGCGTTCATGGTCGAATCCAAGCAGTGCCAGCATCGTTGCGTGCAGATCGTGGACATGAACTTTCTTTTCGACAGCTCGAAATCCAAGTTCATCAGTGGCGCCAATGGCCTGGCCGCCTTTGACTCCGCCACCTGCCATCCAGACACTGAAGCCATACGGACTGTGATCGCGTCCGTTTGAGCCCTGCATCACCGGAGTTCGTCCAAACTCGCCAGCCCACACCACAAGAGTGCTGTCAAACAGACCTCGCTGTTTTAGGTCCGTGAGTAGTGCTGCGATCGGTTGATCGGTTCGATCCGCATTGGTCTTATGGTTTGTGGCACACTCGCCGTGGCCGTCCCAGTCGTTGTTGAACAGCTGAATGTAACGGACGCCTCTCTCGGCCATGCGTCTTGTCAGCAGGCACATTCGCCCAAACTTCGATGTTGGTTCCCGATCAACTCCATACAGTTCCCGAGTTGCGGTAGTCTCGTCCTCGATACGGATCAGATCGGGGGCCGCTGTCTGCATGCGAAATGCCAGTTCGTAGTTTGCCAGCTGAGCCGCCAGCCGACTGTCTTCCGGGCGGGCCGAGGCAAATCGTTCGTTCCAGCGGTTGAGGGTATCAAGCATCTGACGCTGCTGTCCAGGTGCTCCTGCGGCCACCAGGTTTGAAATCGGTGTACCCTCGGTTCGGACAACTGTCCCCTGATAAATCGCCGGAAGAAATCCGCTTCCATAACTCACAGCAGGGCCCGGTCGAAATCCGCCGTCGGTCATGGTGATGTAAGCAGGCAGGTTCTCTGTCATGCTGCCAAGACCGTACGTTACCCACGCTCCCATGCTCGGATGTCCAAGCAGAGACGAGCCGGTGTTCACAATCGCAGACGCTGGGCCATGTATAAAGGAGTCATGATGGCACGATCGAATGACTGCCAGCTCATCGGCATGTTTCGACAAATTCGGAAACAGGGAAGAGATCTCTAAACCTGACTGACCGTGCTTCTGATACTCAAACTGCGAAGCCATGAGCTTCCCGTCACTGGCCTTCATAAACTGCAACGCCAGTCCCTCAGTGCGAAAGCTGTCGGGAATCGGCTGACCGTTGTATCTGATCAGTTCCGGTTTTGGATCAAAGGTCTCCAGTTGGCTTGGTCCACCGGCGCAAAAGAAAAAGATGACACGCTTCGCTTTGGTTTGAAAATGGGGGTCTCTTGCTGCCAGTGGATTCTTTGAGTTCTGGTCAGCGTTAGTGGAAGCAGATGCTGCGGAATCCGCTGCGATCAACGATCCCAGGACCGACGCGCCAAACCCAAATGCGGACCTCCGCAGGAAGTCTCGTCGATCGATAACAGGCAGGAATCTCTGACAGTGGGTGGAGAGCCCTGCGGCTTGTGATGTTCTGGATGATCGGAGTGTTGAATTAGTCGACATACGCAAACTCCTGCATATTGAACAGGGCAAGGCAGAGCAGAGACATCGCGGATTGTGGATCGGCTTCGGACAGAGACTTCAGCAGTTCTTCCGCTTCAACCTTCTCTTCAGTCGTTGGCAATCTCCCAAGTGCCAGTTGCCAGGCGCGTTCGATCTGGGAGGCATCATCTCCTGATCGCCACACGCGAACAACGTTGGTCAAAGGCTGTCCGCCATTTGCAAGAGATTCACAGTATTGCCAGCCGAACGGGGTCGGATTTGCATCGAGAGAAAAGTCGGTGGCGATATCGCGTGTTCCATTCGGCGTTTCGAAACTGAGCCGAACTGCGACAAAATCGTCCTCCAGAATCTCAAGTCGAAACGTGTCGCCCGCCGCTGCGGCGCAGTTCAATGCTGCTTCACCACCGGACCCGCTGCTGAGATTCAGCGGCGCGGCAGATGTACCACAATTGTCATCCACCATGCCTTCGCTCAGAAGTTGATCGTTGTGCCACAGCTTCCATGGACCGCTGCGGCCAAGTCGACGAATGTTCCAAAGCCCGCCGCGAATCTCGACTGGTCCGCCTCCATCTGCCGGGACTTTCCACGCAACACTTGTCATGCCATGTGTCATCATTGTACCAATCGGATCATCAATCGTTTCCGTGGCGTGACCATTGTCTTCTCGCAATGCCCAGCCCGCATGAATTCCTGACTTGTTTCCGAGCCAGCCGGACTGTCGTGGGCCAAAGTCCGGAATATTCCATCCGGCATTCGATTCACCCTTGAGACGTAACGCAAAGGCCTGGGCCTGTCGAAGAGCCACCGGATTGTTCAGCATCCACAGAGCCTGCGGAGCCACGGTTGTGACATCGCGAGCAGGGGCACTCACTGCGTTAACGGGCAGGTCGAAAACATCGAACATCGGGAAGCGATAGTTGCGGCGCTGAAGGATATACAGGCCACGGCGTGTATGTTCTGCCGGGTCCGCGGAGACGATCCAGTAGCCAGGAGCGCCTGCTTCCGGTTCGAGTGGCGGCACGACAGGTCGACCACCCATTTTCAGATTCAGGGTTCCTGCGACCGCATGGATTGAGTCCCAGAGTGCTTCCGCTTCGAGCCGTCTTCGGTTCATCTTCCAGAACAGACGATTCTGTGGATCAATGGAGGCGTTCGCATCGGAACTCGGCAGGCTGTCCATCTGGTAGGTCGATGACAGCATCATTGTTCGATGCATTTCTTTGATACTCCAGCCCCGTTGCATGAACGTGGCAGCCAGCCAGTCGAGGAGTTCCGGATGTGTTGGACGTTCGCCCATCTGCCCAAAGTCGTTCAGGCTGCCAACAATGCCCCGGCCGAAGTGTCCGTACCAAATGCGATTTACCATGACTCGTGCCGTCAATGGATGCTTTTCGCTGGTGAGCCATTGTGCAAGGGCCGCTCGGTTTCGAAACTGTCCTGGCATTGGTTCATTCCATTCGCTGGCTGTTTGCAGGGCCACCGGCAGGCCGGGTTCGATCACTTCCCGAGGTCGTGAAAGCTCTCCGCGATTGAGCAGATAAACGGGGGCGACCAGTTCCGGGCGTTCGTGTCCAAGCACACTGATTGTGGGTGTCTCCATGAGTCCAACCAGCGGCACGCCAAGTGCGGTGTTCTCTGGTAATGCCAGTACGTTGTTGGCAATGGCGTTGAGTAGATTCTGGCGTTCGGTCTGCTCTTCTGCGGACAACTGCTTGCCCGCCATGCGAGCATCGAACATCCTCAGAGCTCGGCGAGATTCTTCCACAGCCAGAATCCTTGGGTAATGCTGTTTGAAGTCGGTGATCCCCATCGCATCGATAATCGGATACTCAATTTCCCGGCTCGCGGCAAACACAGCCTGCAGTGCGTAGTAGTCCTTTTGAGTGATCGGATCAAACTTGTGATCGTGACAGCGAGCGCAGCCAAAGGTCAGTCCCATAAAGGCTGCGCCGGTCGTATCTACCCAGTCGGAATAGGTTTCGTAGCGAATCTTCCTGCCGTCCATGTTGGATTCATGAACCTGCGGACCCAGCGTATACAGCCCCGTACCTGTCAGCGCTTCCAGGTGTTTTAGTTTCTCCGGCGCAATCGTGTAGTTTCCTGCGAGCGTAATATCGTCGGGCCAGAGTTCGTCGCCGGCGATCTGCTCCTGCACGAAGATGTTGTACGGCTTGTCGTCATTGAAGGATTTCACCACATAGTCGCGGTAACGCCATGCATTTCGATAGTAGACGTCCGTTTCGAATCCACCGCTGTCCGCATACCGAGCTACATCCAGCCAATGGCGGCCCCAGCGTTCGCCGTACTGTGGTGAATCGAGCAACTGGTTGATCAGCCGAGCCCAGGCGTCCTGAGTTGGTTCACGTACAAACGCATCCACCTGTTCCGGCGTTGGAGGTAGTCCGATGAGATCAAAGTAAGCCCGTCGGATGAGTGTGCGCGGGTTGGCTTGTGGTGTGGGTGTTAATCCGCTGGCATCAAGCTGAGCAAGGATAAAGGCGTCGACCGGCGTTCGAATCCAGTTCGGATCGCTGGTTGCCGGAACGTTGACCTCGCGAATCGGCTGGAATGACCAAAACGTTCGCGGATCTGACACCACATGTTTTGCCGGACCATCGGCTGTCTCTCGAGGATCAAAGGCACCGCTCAGGATCCATTGTTCGATTGCCGCGATCTCTGTTTGACTCAGCTTTTCTTCCGGCATCTGCAGGTCTGGATTTTCGTGCTTCACAGCAGTCAGCAGCAGTGAATTTTCCGGATCGCCAGGAATGATCGCGGGACCGCCTTCACCACCTTTCATCCATCCCGGGCGCGAGTCTAGTCGGAGGCTCGATTCCTGTCGGTCGGGACCATGACATTCGATGCATCGCGAGATCAGGAGTGGTCTGATCGACGATTCAAAGTGGTCGCGTTCTGCAGACTCCTGCCCAAAGACACCGAGGCACGAAGTCATGCAAAACGAGGAGATCAGCAGGAGGGTGAGACGTTGGAGCATAGGCGTGGATCAGCAGGCAGGTAGTAGAGATGGTCATAGCACGCAGGGGCAACAGGCTGTTGATGGTTTTCGGTTCGCTACTTCCTTTGCGATCGCTACTTCTTCCTGGCTGCAGAATTCTTCTGCCGAAGCCATGAAGCCATTGCTCGTTTGTTGAATTCTCCATTACCTAAGTGAGACTCCCAATCCGCGCGAGCCTTTGCCAGCTTACCGTCGAACAGACTGTCGATCAACAGGCGATGGGCGAAGGCGACAAACCGAAGGTCCGACAACTGAGCATTGCCCTCCTGGTGATAGTCTCGCATGCGGCTGTAAATCCCCTGCCAAACAGGGAGCATCTCCTCCAATCCCGCGACGACGAGCAGATGCTGATGAAAGGCTGCATCCAGATCCAGCACCTCCTGCGGATTCTGGTCTTCTCCGGCCCGTTCCATCTTTCGAATCAACAGTTCCCATGTGCGATGATGATCGTCGTTCAGTTTCGGGGCCGCCAAATCCAGAGCGTAGAGTTCCAGCTGTTTTCGCATCGGAGTCAGAAGGCCTTTGACGTGTTCCTTCTGTGAAGCCGCAACGAAGACGCCTCGATTGGGTTTCGATGTCAGCAGACCTTCAAGTGACAGTTTTTGCAAAGCTTTTCGGATTGGGTGTCGGCTGACTCCAAAACGAGTGGCGAGTTCTTCTTCCCGCATCGCACTACCGGCAATGTAATTTCCGGAAAGCAGTTCACTGCGGAGCAGGTCGCATACCTGGTCGGCAACCGTTTTAACCGAGATTTCAGAAACGGCAGACATACGGGAACTCCAACAAAGTCTTCGACCGAAGCGAAGAGTTCAGTTCAAGGTTCGCTGTAGTCGCAACGCAGTTTCCAAAGTCTAAGCCATGACGCACGTTGTTGTCTATTGTATTTTGGATACAATCGTGGGCAGTGTGTTTCAGTAGCAGGCACATTCCATGTGCCGTCCGCGTCGCCGTAGTTGCGATTCTGCGGCTTCAGCGATTGGTAGTGGCGAGGCCAGGTGCATTTGCGGACGGCATTCGGAGAATGCCTGCTACTAAAAACGCTGCAATCAGTCGTTTTTCCGGAGTCCGCAGGATTTCACGCAACCGGAAGGGTGATGTCGGCGAGAATATCAGGGTCTCGATACCGGTTTCGAACTGTTGTTCAGGGAGTCTGCGAAGTATGCCCCTTATCTTTGTCGTTTCAAAAGGGACGATTCCGATTGCACAAGTGGTGACACCGGAGACTGTCGTCAGCCGCGCTTCAGCCGTTGGTCATCCCAATGCCGGGAGTGCTTTGGGGATCACAATTCCACGAATCACTATTGATCCAAGAGCTGTGCAGTACAAGCAGCGAATGCAGGGCGGTATCCCGGAATTCAGCTTTGATACAGGTACGTTGCGGGTAGAGCTTCAGCAGGAAGTTTTGCTTTCCAGTGATCTAACTGTGTGTGAACAGAGAAAATGGGGTGCCCATGAGCGGGGGCACGTGGATGACAATCAGGATCTGATGGACAATCTGGAGGCAGAAGTGCGCCAATACGGGTTCTTTAAGGACGTCTTCGAGAACGGTGTTTGGTATCCCAGAACCGATTTTCAGGTGGTTCAGGATACGATCAACGACGAGATCGGCAGTGCGTTTCGGACTCTGACGGAAGATGCTGCAACGCACCATGATACTCTGGCTGAATACCGCCGAGTTGCCCGCGAGATCCTCCGGGATTGTCCTGCGCCGATCAACTACATCATTCAACGAGGCGAAACACTCTCGCATATTGCTCTGCACTACTACGGCGACGCATCAAAATGGAATCTGATCTACGACGCCAATCGAGCCGTCATTGGGTCCAGTCCCAATATGATTCGAGTTGGATTGAAGATTCAGATCCCTAAACCATGATGCACCACCAAGTCGCGGACGGCACATGGAATGTGCCTGTTTCAGTAGCAGGCAGACTCCGTCTGCCGTCCGCCATAGCACCAGCGGACGGCACATGGAATGTGCCTGCTACTTTAGGGGGCCGGTGTGTCGATCACTTCTCGTACTTTACGAGCGAGACTCAGTGGAGTAAAAGGTTTCTGGATGAAAGCGTCACTCGCTTCAACGACTCCGTGCAGCAAAACTGCATCGTCTGTATATCCGCTGATGAACAGGACTCGGAGACCGGGCCGGAACCTGCGGACGGCATCAAGCAGTTGTCGTCCCCCCATCTCGGGCATCACAACGTCGCTGACAAGCAGATGAATTTCGTCCGGGTAATTCTCGGCGTATTTGAGAGCCGCGGCGCCGCCGTCTGCTTCGAGAACATTGTAGCCCTGTGACTGCAAAGAGATTCTGGTGATCTTCCGAACTGCTTCATCATCTTCGACAAGCAGTACAGTCTCAGAACCTCGAATTGCCAATCGGACCTTGTCAACAGCCTCAGCGGAAGTCGCATTGGTGACCAGCGGCAGCAGAATCTGAAACGTAGTGCCAACGCCGACTGTGCTTTCAATCATGATCTGCCCGCCGCTCTGGTTGACAACTCCGTGTACGACTGCAAGTCCCAGTCCGGTTCCTTTGCCGATACCCTTTGTCGTAAAGAATGGTTCAAAGATTTTGCTTTTGATTTCGTCTGACATACCGTGTCCAGTGTCACTCACAGATAGTCGGGCGAATCGAGACGAAGGATTGTCCGGCTGCGATACAGTCGAGGCTTCGATCAACAGCCGACCGCCTGTGGGCATGGCATCACGCGCGTTGACAACGAGATTCATAATGACCTGTTCGAGTTGTCCCGGGTCAGCATTGACGTGAATTGGTTTTGGGGCCGTGACGACCGCCATGATGATGTCTTCGCCAATTAATCGTCGGAGTAGCCTCGTGGCGTCTGATACGAGTTGATTCAGGTCAAGCAGTTTTGGTTCGATCACGGCCTTTCGGCTAAAGGCAAGCAGTTGTTGAGTAAGTCGGGCGGCTCTTTCGCCGGCATCCCGGATGGTCGCGATGGATTCCCTGCGTTTATCACCTGCGGGGAGGTCTGATAACATTAGCAGATCACAATAACCGGAAATGATTGTCAGCAGATTGTTGAAGTCATGTGCAACACCCCCGGCCAATCTTCCGACGGCCTCCATCTTCTGAGCCTGGGTGAACTGAGTCTGCAGTCGTTTGCGTTCTGTGATATCTCGGAGTACTCCGGTGAATCGCCGTTCTCCGTCAAGCAGGAATTCAGTTAAGGTCAATTCTGCGGGGAAGTGAGAGCCATCACGTCGTCGGCATTCTACTTCGCGTTCTGTTTGTTTTCCGCCAAACGGCTCCGGCATGAGCAAGTTCGCGTTTTGACCGATCAGTTCGGTTTCTGTGTAGCCGAACTGACGTTCGGCCGCAGGATTTGCAGATCCGATCACTCCTCGTTCGTCCATAGTAATGATGGCATCGCCAACACTGCTGAGGACTGAACGGAGAAGCTCTGTTGCTCGCTCTCGTTCCGTCAGGTCCGTAACGGCGACCAGTGTGGCATGAGGACCGTAACCGCTGATTGGTGCTGCGACTGAATATACTGGTACAGACCGTCCATCCCGGCGAACAATACGCTTTTCGAACCCCGGAACCGGCTCCCCCGTTTGGGTCATCAGTTCGTTGCGTCTGTGGATTGCAGCGTGGGCCGACGGATGAGCGATGTCGAACGGGCTGCTGCCGAGTAATTCGTCCAGGCCCCTGGCACCGATCATTCGCAGGAAGGCCGGGTTGCCGTACAGGATTGAGTCGTTGGCATAAACAAAGATTGCAGTTGGCAACAGATCCACGAGCTGCCTGTAACGGGCTTCACTGACTCGCAGAGCTTCCGTTGCGGCCTCACGTTCAGTAACGTCGATCGAAATGCCGGTCAGGCTGAGCGGAGCACCGTCGGCTGCCCGATCGAGATACCCATACTCCTCAAGATTCGTTGTGGTGCCGTCGGGCTGCACGATCCTGTATGTATTGCGATAATCGACACCCTCCGCCAGGCAGACCAAAAGTCTGCTGTCAAAACCCTGCAGGTCGTCAGGGTGCACTTTCGCTCGAACATCGTCCAGAGTTCCGAGATGCTCCCCGGTGATTGGCAGTGCAGGTTCGTTACTGAAGTATCGAGTGACAGCGTCGTTCGTGATATCCCACGTGAATGCGATGGATCCTGCGGCTTCGAGCGCCAGACGGAGTCGTCGCTCGCTGGCACGCAGCGCTTCGAGCACCTGCTTCCGCGATGTCACATCGTTTACGTAACCGTGCCAGAGTGTTGAACCGTCGGAGAGTCGTATCGGCGCCGAACAGCCTTCGACCCAGATATCTCCCAGAACCGGACTTCGGACGCGAAATTCATCATACCACATGGTCATTGTCTGAGAGGACGAAATAATCCCTGTCCGAACACGTTCGACATCGTGAGGGTGCATGAAAGAGAAGATTCCTGAGGCATCTGTGGCAAGGGTAGACGATGGAATGCCGTAGATTGCCTCGATTCTGTGGCTTGCATATGGCATGGAGATATGGCCGTTCGGTGCAAGATGGAAGGAACAGATTGCCACCGGGACTGCTTCCATTAATTTTTCGAACCGATCCCGTTCGGCACGCAACTCCTGCTTTGCCCGAACTATCTCTGAAACATTCTGGTCAGTTCCCTCGACCCGAATCAGATTCGCGTCAGCGTCACGAGTCGCACGCGCTCGACTATGGATCCAGATGCACTCTCCGTCAGGTCGTACGATCCGCAGATCATTTGCAAATTCATCAGCCCCGGCCTTCATCGACTGAACTCGCTCTATCGCGATTGCTCGATCGTCCGGATGGAGCAAGGCAAGGAATGTTCCGAGTCCTGGTTGTACAGCGTCACGATCTACGCCGAACAACTCGAATTCTGCATCTGACCACCATACCTTGTCCGTTGTCGGTTCCCAGCTCCAACTGCCCAGTCGGGCGATTCGCTGAGCTTCACGAAGTCTGGCGTCAGTCTCACGGAGCGCATTTTCTGCCTGTGTCAAATCGTCGATATCGGTACATGTTCCGACCCATGACTGGATTTTTCCAGCAGAGTCGCGAATTGGACTTTGGCGGACAATATGCCAGCGGTACTGGCCGTCGGCTCGACAAATCCGCATCTCGAAAGTACGGGGTACGCCGTCACCAAGGGCAAGGGTCCACTCGGAGACAGCGTTCGCCAGGTCGTCGTGATGGATTACTCGCTCCCACAACCATCCGGTCAGATCAGAGGCTTCAAGGCCCGTATATTCGACAGCTTTCGAGTTCAGGTGAGTAATCGCTCCGTCCGATGCCGCAGTCCAGACGATCTGAGGGATAGCGTTGGCTAATTCTCGGTAACGCTCCTCGCTGTCACGCAGAGCATCTTCGATGGCCTTTCGCTCAGTGATATCTCTCGCGACTCCGATCAGCCCCGACACCGCTCCGGTCGTGTCATGCAATGGAGCCTTCGTCGCCTGGTAGGTGCGTTTTGAACCGCTCGATGTGATTGTCTCCTCGAGTGTAACAACCTTGCCACCCGCCATGATGGCTCGGTCATTGGAGATAATTCGCCCGGCATCTTCAGCGTTCAGCAGCTCGATGTCATTCCGGCCTAGTACATCCGCGATCGTGCTGCCAATTGACCGGGCGGCAGCCTCATTGATCAACAGATATCGCCCGTCCTTGTCCTTGACGAATACCGCATCCGTCGTGCCTTCGACGACCGCTCGCAACAGGCTTTCTGATCGCTCCGCCACTGCAACTTCACGTCGTACCAGCCAGTACAATAACGCGGCCGTAAGGGCGACGAATGCAGTGCCTTTGATCGCGCCGGCCAGGAATACGTGGTCCGGTTCGAATCCCAGTGACTTTAAGGCAGAATCACTAAGCCAAATCCAGAGCAAACCAAACACCGCGTACCAGCCAGCAATACGCATTGGGGCACGGCCAAGTCCGATATCGGTCTTCGGTTGCTGTGTCATTCAATGACGCTTCCGTAGTGGAGAATATCGTTTGAAATTCAACTGCCGGTTCCGAGGTGCGGTTGTGAGTGCTAATCTAAGGCGATGCCAGGATTGAGTCCAGCGGGACTGACGGCCGAACTGCTTTCCGGAAAATCTCCGGCAGGGTGAGACTTTTGTCTTCTAAGGGAAGTTCAACTGAACTTCAGTGAGGTTGTGCCGGAAGACATACGACGATCGCCGATCCGAGGCAACTCGGCCTTCAGTTCCGGGGCCTGCACCATCTGCGAATCGTGAAGCTGCCCACACGGCCTGAGTCGCAGGGAGTGCTTCCCCTGGTGTCGTAAAAAATGGATGAACGACTGAGCAGTCATTCGTGGCGATGGCGATCTGGCACTCATTTAGGGGCCGCTACAGCCGCTAAATTCGAGGGAAAAACGAATTCGGCTTCGAAAGTGGGAGAATGTTGGTTGAACGGAATGAAATGTCTGTGCATTTTCTGAAATGCTGTTAGACTTTCGGTCGAGAGATTCGGGGTCCGCCATTTCGCGACAGCTTTCACTTGTTGTGATCTTTCGCAGATGTTGACCGGACCCCATGAAGCATTCAGTTTCTTCGGCAGAATCTGCTGGATAACTGCCAGTTCCAATCGTTTTTGAGTCGCATTTGCGGCTTTCTGCATTCGGGTCTGGGAATGTTTCTCATTCACAGAGGCTTTTTGCCTCTGGCCCGATGTGAGCTGTTTCGCGGAGCACCTTCGTTCCTGCGGACATTTTGCGAGCAGCGGGTGATCATTACCCAGGGACTATAATGAGTTTCAAAACGTTCGGGCTCGCAGAGCCACTTGTGCGCGCGGTGACAAAACAGGGATACTCCACTCCAACTCCAATTCAGATTCAGGCTATACCGGCGGTGTTGTCACGTCGTGACGTCGTTGGAATTGCTCAGACCGGAACCGGCAAGACTGCAGCATTTGCACTTCCGCTGCTGCATCAACTGCACTCCGCAGCAGAAGATCGACGCTCGGCAGGAACTCGCCGGACTCAGGTACTCGTCCTTGCAAGTACTCGCGAACTGGCCCTGCAGATTCAGGAAAGTTTCGACGCCTATGGCGCCTTCGCCGGAGTGCGAGTGGCAACAATTTATGGTGGCGTTGGCCAGCAACCACAAGTTCGAGCCCTTCGATCAGGTGTTGACATTATTGTCGCGACTCCTGGTCGACTGCTCGATCTGATGAAACAGGGTTTCGTGAACCTCGACGGGTTAAAGACGCTCGTGCTCGATGAAGCGGATCGAATGCTGGACATGGGATTCTTCCCGGCGATCCGAAGAATTCTGGAACGCATTCCACGCAATCGACAGACTCTGATGTTTTCGGCCACGATGAAGCCCGAGATTCGTGACCTTGCAGCGTCCATGTTGCATGACCCAATCCGGATCACCATTGAGCCAAAGCAAAAGACCACAGACCTTGTAGAGCAAAGTGTTTGCTTCGTGCCTCAAAAACAGAAGACGCGTGTTCTGATTGAACTCATCAGCCGTGCCTGCCCATCACGAGCAATCGTATTCAGCCGTACCAAGCATGGTGCCGATCGCATCGTGCGTCAAATGGTGGCCGCTGGTCTGCGAGCTGAAGCCATTCATGCCAATAAGAGTCAGAATAAACGTCAGCGAATTCTGGATGAGTTCAAAAGCTCTTCGCCTCCGATTCTTGTCGCCACCGACATTGCCGCTCGCGGTATCGATGTTGACCTCGTGTCTCATGTATTCAATCATGACATGCCGACCGAAGAAGAGACCTACGTACATCGTATTGGGCGCTCAGGACGAGCCGGAGCGACGGGTATTGCCGTGTCGCTGTGCGATCCCGAAGAACGCAGGATGCTGCGAAGCATCGAGAAACTGATCGGACAGACGATTGAAGTGGATCAGCTGGAAGGTATCGAACTGGCGAATCTGCCCGCAGAGACTGCGGATTCACGATCCGAACAGAATTCCCGCAGGCCACAACGACGTCGCGACAGCCGTTCATCGGACTCCACTTCCGGACGTGATCGCGCTCGACGCGGTGAAACCAGCAGCGGTTCAGGTTCCAGCGAATCCGGCCCGCGACGTTTTCAGGGCCACGCTGCTCGACGCCAGGAAGAACGTGTATCGCGGCAACGTGCCGAATCCGCACGTGCATCCGAGGAACGCCGTTCCGCCTCCAATTCAGAGGCCCCCGGCCGCAGTGCCGTTCGACCGCCCCGCGACGCACAACAACGCGATGCACAACAACGCGATGCACAGCGACGTCCAGCAGCACAGCGTAACGAGGGGCAGCGGTCCGAGAGACAACGTCCAGCTGCTCAACGCCCGTCAACCCTGCGATCTGAAGGCCAGCGTTCCGCCGGCCCGCGATCTGAAGGCCAGCGTTCCGCCGGCCCGCGATCTGAAGGTCAACGTTCGGCCGGTCAGCGATCTGAGGGGCAGCGTTCGTCAACGCAGCGATCATCAACACAGCGTTCATCGGCTCACCGAACTGAAGGCCCGCGATCTGAAGGTCAACGTCCGGCGGGCCAGCGTTCGGGAAGTAGTCAAAATCGACGTCGAGATGACTTGACGTTTGGCGACGGGATTTTCGTCGAAGAACGTCCTCGCAACGCGGCCGAAAGTCAACGTCCTGCGGAACGACGTCGTCGCCCGACAAAATCACGCAGTTCAAGGTAGCCACATTTCTCCGCAGCGGGAATTTCCCGCTCGGGAGTGGGATGTGCACTGAGATGCGTCCCAACGTCATCCAATGGGATGGCAATGGAGACGCGATTGCAGAAGGGTTGCATGTTTGGGATCAACTACTCTGGTTGCTCCCGAACCTGCCACTGTTCATCGAAGAACCCGGACGTGAGTACGGTTTCTGCGACGTGATTGCTCGCGTCCGACGATGAGTTATTGCCGACGCGGAAGACAGCCCAGTCACCAAGTCGGGGAAAGACCATATAGCTGAATCGCAATTCGGCGTCATGCCACGTGTGTCCGCTGTTCAGCACCACATAGCGGCCACTGGCTCCTGGCAGCGGATTGGGATGGATCAATTGTACGCCGTGTTGGGCGGCAGAGTACTGGATGGATCCGATTTGCAGTGTGTCTTCAGTCCAGGTGATCGGAAGTTGTGGCAGGATCTCGTTGATCCAGCGATTGCTGCCCGGGTCTCCAAAGAGGATCAAGTTGAATCGACGCACGTCGTCTTCGGTCACTTCGGTATCGTTTTTGACCGGCAGGTAGCCTCGGTAGTGTCGCCGCCATTCGTACGAAAACCGCTGCAGGTTCGCTTCCGCCCAGGCGTCAATCTCGGGGTTCCACGCCTGGCCTGTACCGCGGACACACAGAAAGGGTCGAGCAAATGCGTCATCCAGCGGACCCTGCAGGCCCGGACGTTTTCCGGTGAGTCTGGTTTCGTTCAGCAGTCCCTGATAGCTCCAGGTGCCATTCAGCTTCTCAATAAAGACCGATTGCACAGCATCCGTTGGTTGTGGAGGCAGAGTCAGTTTTGTCTGGCCAACGATCACCTGACCACCGTTCGCAGAGACAGCCGGTGGATGCAGGGCAAAGCGAGTAACATTGCGAGGTTCTGCCATGTGGATTGCTCCGCCGACATCGACCGTGGCCTCAAGATCGGCTCGCTGGTAATGAGCTTCCAGCCCCAACACCTCCAGCCAGTGACAGCGACTGAACTTGAGTGTCCAGGTAACGAAGTGAAGATGTTTCGGAAACGGATCGATGCCCTTTGCGGCATGCTCTCCGAGCAATCGGAGCTGTTCCTGATAAACGCGAGGTGTGATACTGTGGCCAGCGCCATGGTCGATCAGACCGACGAACGGCACACCTTCCTTTTCAAACGCCTTCTCGATGAGTTGATGCGACGAGAAATAAGGGTCCTGATCTCCCATCGCGGCGACAACCGGTACCATGCGAGCATTGCCCGTGTAGTCAATCGCATCCACCAGATGCAGGGTGGCTTTTTGCCAATCGGTCAATGGATCAAGACGCACAAAGTGTTTCCACGGAGAATTGGCGAATTCAATCGTATCCACAGGTCCCGCAGCAGGTCCGATGGCAACATAACGACCGGGCCGTTTTAGACCGAGCTGCCATGCACCGACTCCGCCCAGTGAACTTCCGCGAAGCACGATTCTCGCACGATCGATCCGATAATCACGACAGACCGCTTCGATGGCTTCGTCGACATCAGTCTCGCCCTCGAAACGGTATGCATTCTCTCCCAGGCGACCCATCGGATGTACTTCAATGAAGTTGACACCATTCGGTGAAGTATCACCAGTATCGCCCGCGTCATACGTATCAATGAACTGTAACTCACCCAGACCAGTGGCACTGCGGCTTCCATGGAGCACGACATCCAGACGCGTCGGTTTCGAGGGGTCATAACCAGCCGGTACAATCAAACCATAAGGCTGAACTGAGCCATCAATTTCCGAAATAAAGCCACGGATTGTCATACCCCGCTTTGTTGTCCATGGCTGTTGGCCATCGGCCAGGAGTTCGGTGCGTTCGCGAGCCCGGCGGATGGCCTTCTGAACGAGTTCATGAGCCTTTGCATCATCAACCGGCCCAAAATCCAACGCCCAAATGACGCCTTTCAGAAAGATCTGTGCATCGGCCCAGCGATCTGGCGAGACCTGCGGTGAATTCCGCAGAGTATCAAGCTGCTGCTGCACTGGCTGCATCTCAGCGACAATTGCCTGACGTTCCGCTTCTGTTAGGCTGTCTGTCGAAATGAACTGTGCAGGAAGCAGAAAGAACAACAGTCTGATAGTGGTCATCATAGTACGAAATCTCCTTCTACTTCTTCAGCTACCGTTCAAGTTGCCAGCGGGCTACTCGTCCTTCGGAGCCTGCGGCCCAAAGTGTACCGGGAGAGACGAAGGACAGAGTGTGAAATCCCGTCTCACTCACTGAGGACCAGGATTCGCCCTGATCTGTGGATTGATCCGTTCCTGACGGTCCCGTAGTGATCAGTAGTGGTCGGTCGTCGTTTTGGGCAACGGATACGACAGCGGACCGAAAGCCCTTTGGATTTGACATACTCGGCCGCCGCCATGAGCGACCAGAGTCATCACTGATCGCCACGTTGTCTGTGTTTTGTTCGGGTTTCTGATAATCGCCCCCGACAACCACCAGACGACTGGTTGTGTTGTCCACCGACGTGATCGAGAACACGCCGGATGAAGGACCAGCCTGCATCGGAACAGCGATGTTTTGCCATTGGTTTCCTGAGGTCATGGTCATCAGCACTGAGGACTGAGCATGTCCTGTTACCATTCGGTCGATGCCACCGAGACCGATAATGAGCGTGTCGCTGTTCGGGTTCAGTAAATGAGTTCCGCTGGCGGCAAACGCTGCGACACCATCTGCTACACTGGGCAATCGGTCTTCAGGGACCGGCTTCCAGGTGACACCGGCATCGTCGGTCGTAACGAGATGAACTTTGCCATTGATCGGATCTCCCATCAGCCATCCGTGCTTCCCCGTCTGATCAAACGATATCCCATCAAAGAACGCAGCCGGATCAGAATGCTCGTACACGATGGTCCATGATTTGCCACCATCTGTTGTTCTGTACAAACGATCGACATCGCCGGCACTCATAATCACGGCGGTCGATTCGTCCCACGCATGAATATCGCGAAAATCGGCCGCTTCGGTGTCGGATAGTCCGATAGATTGCCACGTCTTTCCGCCATCCGTTGTTCGGATGACCGTCCCTTTGGCACCGCTGGCCCAACAGCACGTATCGCTGACCGCAGACACGCCTCGCAAGCTCACGTTGACCCCGGAGTCCTGAAGCTCCCAGAAATGATCCTGTTCCGCGGAAGCACGGTTCTGTTTCGCCGCGACCGTATTGCGATTTATGGAACCTGCTTTGAACAGAAGCAGCGTGATGAGCAGCAACGTCAGTCTCATTGGATACTTTCAAACTCCTGAGGCGACCAGGGGATAATCATTCTACGATAGATATGGCTTAAGAAATCTTCCTGTGTACGACGCTTTGCACCTGGCGACTTGTTCGGGCGTGCCGCAGACGATCAGTTCGCCTCCCTTGTGGCCTCCTTCCGGACCAAGGTCGATGATGTAGTCGGCTGTCTTGATGACATCCAGATTGTGTTCAATGACGATGACCGAATGACCGGCATCTACCAGGCGATTCAGGCTGACCAGTAAACGTTCGATATCCGCAAAGTGCAGCCCTGTGGTCGGTTCATCAAGTATATAGAGATTGTGCTTGCCGTGTTTTAGTTTGCCGAGTTCAGCAGCGAGCTTAATGCGCTGGGCTTCACCCCCGGAAAGGATTGTGGAGGGATGTCCGAGTTTCAGATACCCCAGACCAAGTTCATTCAGGACTTTGATTTTGCGCGAGATGGTTGTCTGGTCCGCAAAGAATTCGGTGCTCTCTTCGATCGACATCTCCAGAACATCCGCGATGCTCCTCCCTCGGAACGTGACTTCCAGCGTGTCAGAGTTGTAGCGGGCACCTTTACAGGTCGGGCAGGAAACTTCAATGTCGGGCATAAAGGAAAGCTGAGTTGTGATCGATCCCTCGCCCGAACATTCCTCACATCGACCACCCTTGACGTTGAAGCTGAATGTGGAGGCCGTAAAGCCCCGTCGCTGAGCCTCTTCGGTATTTGCAAACAGCGTGCGAATGGCGTCATAAATGCCGATGTAGGTGGCTGGATTGGACCGAGATGATCGGCCGATCGGTGATTGATCGATATCAATGACATCGGAAAGATGTTCATACCCCGTCAATTGATCGTGATCTCCGGCAAGCACGCGGCTGTCCTGCAGCAGCGAATAAAGCTGTTTCTGCACAATCGAGTGAATCAGCGAGCTCTTCCCTGAACCCGATGCGCCGGTGACACAGACAAACTGTTCCAACGGAATGTCAACGTCAATGTTCTTCAGGTTATTGTGTCGAGCTCCTCGCACCGTCAGCACCTTGCCGCTCCCCTCTCGACGCTGTTGAGGAACGCGAATCTGCTGGCGTCCACTCAGGTAAGCGCCGGTCAGGGACTGTGGATCATTCAGGATCTGCTGAATTGTGCCCTGCGCAACTACAGTTCCACCATGCACACCTGGCCCTGGGCCAATTTCGATCACATGATCGGCAGCTCGAATCGTATCATCATCGTGTTCAACCACGATCACCGTGTTGCCCAGATCTCGCAGACGTTTGAGCGTTTCAATCATCCTGACATTGTCTTTCGGATGCAGTCCAATGCTGGGCTCGTCCAGCACATACAGCATTCCCATCAGGCCTGAACCAATCTGAGACGATAGCCGGATTCGCTGCGATTCACCACCGGACAGTGTTGATGAGCCGCGGTTCAGATTCAGGTAATCGAGTCCGATTGAAATCAGCAGTTCGAGACGAACAGTGACTTCCCGGAGAATTGTTTCGGAGACTGCTTTCTGCCGCGGTGTCGGTTTGATCTGTGTCAGATATCGGAGCAGTTCTGCCAGATGCATCTCTCCGGCTTCGTGAATACTTCGGTCGCTCACGGTCACCAATCGTCGAGCCCTTTTCAGTCGGGCTCCGTTGCATTCCGGACATGGATATTCAACCATGACTTTCCTGAGATATTCATCCATGCCGGCGTTGGAAGTGCCTTGCTTGCGGTACCAGCGGTAGTTGTGTTCCAGGTGATTCACAACACCGTTGTACTTGATCTTCTTGCCAACGTGCTGATGTCCCTGCTTTGCTCCGGGTGGCAGGATGATCTCAAACTGTTCGCCCTTCGTGCCATACAGAAGAAGCTGAACATGATCGTTCGACAGGTCTTTATATGGGACATCAAGACTGAAGCCATAATGGGCCGCCATGCTGTGCATGATCCGTCCGCCCCAGCTGTCGCGATTGTTGCTGAGGGCCGCGTTTACAAACGCTCCGTCGTTGAGAGAGCGTCTGGGGTCGGGTACAAGCAGCGCCGGATGAACACGCATGGTCGTGCCAATCCCGGAGCAAGTCGGACAGGCGCCCGCCGGATCATTGAAAGTGAACTGAAACGACTGAAGTTCACCAGCGACGACGTGGTGTTTTGCACAGCCGAATCCTTTGTAGAACTCTTTGAGTTTTGGCGTCAGTTTCTTTGGGCTCTGGATATGAAAACTCAGGAGACCATCGCCGAGCTTCAGTCCGTGCTCCAGCGATGTCGTTACCTGCGTATCGATGCCGGGGCCGATGACAAAAGTATCAATCACAGCTTCAATCGTATGTGACTCGTCCTCATCCAGTTCAATATTGTCACCAAGATCCCGTGGTTCTCCGTCGATGCGAGCGCGGCGGTATCCGTTCACCCGAATGAGCTCGAACACGTAGTTGTAGTCTTCGCCGTAAATCCGATTTACTGGCGCACGCACTTCCACTTCCGTTCCCTTTGGCAACGACAGAAGGTGCTCGGTCATCTGATAGGCAGAACGAATCTCAATCGCTTCCTCACACATCGGACAGTGTGGTGTCCCGAGTGTTGCGAACAGCATTCGCAGATAATCTGAGATATCTGTCATGGTTCCGACCGTCGATCGAGGATTGGACCCGGTCGTTTTTTGATCGATGGACACAACGGGAGACAGCCCGTTTACAAAGTCCACGTCCGGCTTTTTCATCTGACCGATGAATCGTTTCGCGAACGTGGACATGGATGCCAACAGCCGCCGCTGACCTTCAGCGTAAACCGTGTCAAATGCCAGCGACGATTTGCCCGAACCACTGACTCCTGTCACGACAACGAGTTGATCGCGGGGAATCTCCAGGCTGATGTTCCGGAGATTGTTTTCGCGAGCACCCTGAATTTCGATCGTCGTTCGCATCGTGTTGTTCCTGCGATCTGGGTCGCACAGTCGAATGCTGATTTATAGTGGCAACGGCATCATCAGTTTCCGCAACCGAATTGTCCGGGCAAATTATTGCTTGCCACTCAGAGGACTGTCGCTGTCCAGATAATACGCGGGCTCCTCGACTTGTTCCCGGCTGCGCGAGGTGAGTTTGAACGGAGTTGAGAGTTTATCCAGCAACCCCTGCTGTTCGAGCCATTCACAGGCGGATTCAAGATGCCATGGATAAATCTGCGACCATGCAAAGTGATCGCTGATCTCCGACAATGGTACGACGCGATTTTGAGCAGTCAGGTAGCTCAGGAGCGGCTTCAGGTGTTCCTGGTAATGCTGTTCAAGATATGCGTCGACGGCGTCGAGTGCTGCTGCAAGCACTTGGATGTTCTTGCGATCCTTCAGCACATCCAGGTAAATCACGTGAAACAGGTCTGGGGCCAGTTCGATTCCTCGGTAAATGGCTTCCTGCTCGCAAACCTCACCGGAACGAATGATCTCTGTACACGCGACGCTTTGAGCGACGTTGAGTATTTTCAGACTTGCGAGTTCTACGTCCTTCCGGATTTCCAGCAGCTTTCGTGCATGCCGCAGCGAATGAATTGTCCAGGTCGAAAACATCAGCAGTTCACGATCTCGGTCTTTCACTGCGACGGTATTGGCCTGTGCGAACCAGTTGTCAATCGACTGATCAATGCTGTATATCAGTTTTCGCGTGGCAAAGAAGTTGCATGAAAATGCGGTGCGCGAGCTGCCTTCGACCATTTGGCGAAACCGACTTCGAGGAATCAGTTCGGCATGAATATTGATTCCGTTCTCGACGAGAATCCTAAAGACGCGTTCTTCGTTTCCATCACTTCGCAGCCGCCGACTCACACCATCCGCTTCGATGATCCACAACCGCAGTGATTCGCGCCGCCAGATCGTCTCTTCAGAAAGACGACCCACAAGAACCGTGGCCAGGACGTACCGATCGTCCCTGAATCTCTCAATCAGTTGACTGAGTGCAAGTTCGAAACGGGCCACTTTCTCGGGATCTGATTCGTGAATCATCGACTCATGTTCCTGCACCGGAGCTACACTCGGACCTGCGATATACATCAGCATCCGCATCGTGCGACAGCCGGGCCGTCAATACAAGTCTGACGCAATTTCTATCCAGCAGAAGTGGTGATCGATGAAACAAATGAGTGTTCGTGGCGAGCAAACAAGGGATGAGGAGACGCGTTCTGAACCATCTCGAACTCCATGACAAGTACCAACTTAGCTCCATAGCTGATCCTGTCCTCACATCCTGCCCCACTACCGCTGCACGAGCAGACCCCTCTTGCCCTGTGCCGCCCCACAGAGACCCCTCTGGCCCCGTGCCAGAGGCGAATCGTACGGCGAGTGGACTCCAACGGCGACGGGCTGTGCGTGCAGTGGAACTCCGCAAATTCTGCATGATCATCAAAGCACAGAGAGACCTGGCCGCCTTTGGGGATTCCTTTGCCAAACGGAATCGATAGTATAGACGGTGCGTTCGCGAAACGGGCTCAACACACAACAGAACAGCGGATTCCGGAAACGCACGAGTATCCGCCTCTCTGGGAGAATGAAGCTGTGTTCTGTCCTGCTGACTGGAGGGATACAACTGCAATGTTTCGAAAAAGAATGCAGATCAGGTCTGCGGTTCCAATGCGAAAGCGCGAGGGCATCGTCATCGCGTTTTGGTTAGTAACAATTTTCACAAGACGTGACTGTTTCGCGAGTGAGTCTCCGACACTCCAACAATCCGATGTACCAATCATAGAAGCTGTTGTTGACGGAAGACAGATTCGCTGTCTTGTTGCCACCGGGACGCGTGTTTCGATTATTGACAGGTCTATGATCGATATTACTCGATATAGACTGAACCAACGAAAAAAAATCCTCAACTCCAAAGGCAGGGAACTTGATGTAGAAGTGATTGAGAATCTTGAACTGTTTAGTGGTGATCTTTCAGTCAGTTTGTTGAAAGTGGGCGTGGCCGACCTCTCCGAATTGACGAAAAGCACCGGTGTTAAATTCGATATGGTTCTCGGAGACGACTTTGTAAAAAACATTGTGCTCAATTTTACGCCGGAACGCATTTGGGTGAGTAAAGACTTTAAACAGGGATCTGACGAATTTGATGCCTTCCCCATCAAGTATCAAAATGACCGACCTCTGCTCCCTCTTCATTTCCAGGGCCTTGGAACACGGCAGTTTGAGATTCACACCGGATTCAATTTGACGACAAAGCTTACTAAGGCCACCTCTGAAAGACTGCATGAATTGGGCAGGGCCCGTGACGCAGGGCAGAGCCGCTTTGAGAATATTGATGGAACAGTTGATAATCGTCGTGTCATATGCGCCGATGTTGCGATTGGACCGCGGGCATTCCAGAACGTGCCGGCCTACGTAGACAAGGTGAATGCTATCGGGATGGGACTGCTGAAACATCTGAGGATTTCGATCGACTCCCCAAATCAAATGATCTACGTGGCGAAAGAGTCGGGAAAAGAAATCAACTGGTTTCCGAGAAACGACAGCGGAATGATGTTTACATTTCCGGTTTCATCCCGGCTGGTCATCGTCGATGTGATTGAGAACTCTCCTGGCAGTCAGGCAGGCCTCGAAGCCAATGATGAGATCGTCTCAATTGAAGGTAAGTCTCCTCGAGATTTGACCTTTGACAGCCTTCGCGGATTCCTTTGCCAAACGGAATCACCGGTACAGATTGTGTATTCGCGAAACGGGGCTCAACACACAACAGAACTGCGGATTCCGAGAACTTACGTGTATCCACCACTGTGGGGTGATTCGCCGGAAAAAGAGGCGAAGAAACGTTTTGAGCAACTGGAATGAATTCACCTGCCGATGCAGTACCTGTTAACACGTGGGTTCACATTTCGCGTCCCCTTGAAGAGTCAGCACTGCGGTGAACAGTTTACCCGTCCTGGCTGTTATCCAAGTGCCGCAGCCCCGAACACTGCCGGACGGCTTTCGCAGTGTCCTGGCAGTCCTAGAACTAATCTCCGCTTCGTTATTAACAAACCTAACGTTTCTGCTATGTTCAGAGACTTTTTCTACGACTATGCTGAAAAAAATAGCGGCAGCATCGAACTGAAACATCCGATTGAAAGGACCTCATGGATCTTGTCTATTTCATTTCAATTGCTGGTTTCAGGGGCGGAAAGGTCCGGAAGCGGGTCAGTGATTTCCACCAATGCGTGTACCACGGCTGCTGTAAGTACCTTGGCGAGTCCTATGAAAAAGAGAGAACCGGGGAGTGGAAGCGTCCGGCGTTGAGCAATTCGAATCGTGAGAGGTTGCATGTCTCTCGAAGCGGACGGTTCGTACCGCCCGTCTCGTGTCCGAACTCAGTCGAGATCGTGGTGTCATCAGCGGTGAAGCAAAGGCTATCAAAACTGCAGGGAATCGAGTTCCAGCCGGTTGTGTTCGAGAGGCTTGTTGACATCCCGCTGCCGCCGATTGGTGACGCCAGCGACGAAGCACAGGGTCTATATGCCAGAACAGAGTTGGCGGAAAAGATTGCGGCATTACCAAATATCGAAACGTACCATCGTGAGATTGGGCAGTACTTCAAAATTTTGATGCCCCAATACTACGATGTCAGCGATTCGATCGATGATGAAAGACCCGTTGAATTGCAATTCGGCAGATATTATGGAAGGTCGTCCCCCACGATACCGTTTTCGGTGAACCTCCTGAGGCGTCATGCGATGTATCGTCAAGGTACAACGTTTTGCCTCACCGAAGAGGCATTCGAGTTGCTCTCGCCATCACTCGACCTCGACTACTTCCTGATCGACATGTTCAGCCTGATGCGAAAGGCGACTATCAGACCCGGAATGGGTATCGGTTTCTGGCCGGAATCTGAATGACGAACAACTTCAGATGAGTCTGTGGTACGACAATGAAGAGCTATAAGCAAAATATGTGGAGTACCTGAAAGCGGAAGTCAACGGCAAACATTTGAAAGGCTGCCAGTGATGCGGACGCGGTTGGGGTGATTCGCGAAACACCGGATTCAAAGCCGCTCCAGGAATCGTTTGAACTGCTGCCAGTTTCCTGGGGTGCGCCGTTGAAACGGCGACCCCAGGCTTTGTTGTGCGACCCCGTTGAGGTCAATCGCAGGTGTGTGATCCGCCGACCAAGACTCTCAGACTCTCCGGGCGTGGGCCGAAGTCGAGTTATCGGCCTGGTGACTTTCGGGATCGCGAATGTGGACGGAGCGACTTATCTGAGGTGACAGTGCTCGCGGAGGCTTGACTCTTACCACAACTGATCCTGCCTTCACTTCCTCACGCATTCAAAGTAGCTGATACCTTCACCGGAACAGATCTCGGTGGGGCGAATGGCCGGACCGGAAATTGAATCGTCGCTGCGCCATGCGAGTCGAAAACTCTTCCCATCGCAGGTTATGCGTCCTGGACAGAAGTGGTCGTCTCTGTTGTTGTTCGGGTCCCAAACGATGTCGACGACGTCAGGATGATCGGGCTCAGGCCATATGATCTTGAACGGTGATGTCCCGAGAACTTTGCCGTCCTCCATAACCTGCAGCAGGAAAAGTTGACCGCGAACCACAGCCTGATAGGGTCGTTTGTCGGACATGTCGCCAGAGAATCCCGCCACCGTGACATCCCACTCACCTTGCAGACGTTGCTGCATTTCGGTGGCAGCACTGGCGGGCGTCGTCTCATTTGCCTGGTCAGTACGATTTGCGCCGGCGTTTGGGAGATGAACGATATCCGCCGTGACAATCCAGTAGAAATCTTCGCCAAGTGGCAACAGAGCCGCCTGGCTCTCACCAACAGACTGGAATAGCGGCGCTATGTATTCAACGCCATTCTTCTCTAATCCGTGCGTATCGAAGCGGAGTTGAATCGTCTCAGTGCCAGGGATGATTCGGGCTGCGATCGACAGTGGAATCAATCCTGAGTTCTTCAGCGGTGTTCGAGTTCCGGAGAGGATTGTTTCATCCATAACGGCGAGGTTGATGAACATGTCATTACTCTTCTCCTTCTCCGACTTCCGGCTCTTCGCAGAATCGCTTTTTGCAAACACTCGCAGTTTTTCAATGTCTTCCGGGGAAAGTACGCGCTGTGTCAGCTCGAGGCCGATCGTCGTCGCGTCTTCACTTGTGATGGCTATGCACTCTCCACGCAGGCGAATTCGATCGTTGCTGATACCAATATCGCTCATGAAGTCAGCGATTTCCTGATGGCCGGCTACTGTGTGACCGACAAGGAGGGCTCGCGAACTGCTCAGGACCTGTACAAATCTGGGAGGCCGACTACAGGCCGCGGTTACAGTCTTTGCCAGGTCCTGAAGTGACTGTTCGATCTCGGTTTCATACTTTTCGTAGACCTCCTGGAGGTCGTAACTTCCTTTGCCGGTAAAGTACGTCTCCGTGACAAAACTACCGACTGAATATCGACGTGTGACCGTTCTCGAGTCGGAAGATTCGACACTTGCCGCACCTGGAGATTGCTCGGCTGGGTTAGACCCGTTAAGGAGTTCATTGTACAGGCTGGAGATTCGCCAGGTACCGTTCGTATGCTGCAGTGTGATTGTTGTTGAATGTGGCGATCCATCGCCGAGAGTCGCAATCGCGCGTTCACCGAACTGTGATACCTGCCATTCCGGTTGTGGTCCGGCGCTGTCGAAATAAACGAATGGTTTACTGGTCAACGTTTCGTACGCCTGCATCATCTCGATGCAGAACTTGCCATGATCATCGATACCCTCAACGCTCTTTCTCATTGAGACGACGAATCCCTGTACCTCAGACGGATTCGGCGGAGTTCCACCGATTGCATTCAGCATCGTGGAGAGGCCATCTTTCATTGCTTTCGATTGCTCGGGATCAGCAGTTTGAGGCAGCCATCGCTGCAGTACTTCGCGAACGGCCGTAACACCAGAGTCGAGTTTCGTCGATCCATCAGGGGCTGGCATGCTCGCAGCTTCTTCAAGGCCATTCAATTGCAGGGCTGACATCATCAAACTCCCTGCTAAGTCGCGGATACCTTCTTTGGTGAACAACGCTACAAATTCTTTGTACGATCCATTCCTGCCGCACTCATTCAGTCGAGCGATCAAGACTTCCGGCGTTTCTGAATTCGGTGGCGACGCGGACGGCGAAATCGAACTGGCGCTGCCGGCGGAGTCTGGGACTGTGGGCGATATCGCTGAAGAGACCTGCGATCGCAGCACTCGAGCATTTTCGATGCGAAAGAGCCGATATAGCGCCGTTTCGTCGGCTTCCGGCTGAATACGAAAGGTTCCTTCCACGTCAAAGGGCTTGCCTTCAATGTAATCCGATGTGACACCCGGTGCCAGTTCGACGGCAATGATGTCATAGATCTTTGGCTGACGGACAAAGCAGCAGATTCCATTGTCACGAGCCAGCGTGAATCCTGTCAGGCCAGTGGCTTCAAAGGTCGGATACATGAATCCCCGAATTCGAATTGTGGCTCCATCCAGCCCTTTCAGCCATTCGGGGAAATATTCTACAGCGTTGACCGGCACGGGCTCCATATTGAGCACCTTCATCAAGTCGATATCATCGTAGGAGACTCTGAGTGCCGGAGAATTCTTTTCCGAAATCAGTAGTTTGATCTCGAGGGGTTCCGTCGGCAAAGTTGAAGTTTGTTCGGCCGAGATACCCGCTGCCGGAGTTCCAGTGACTGGGACCTCAGCCGTTGGTTCGGTTTCAGATGGAACGTTGTTTGGATGAGCAATCGAGTCGCGATGAAGGTAATCGAGGGTTGCCTGGGGTGTTGAGAGGTCGATTTCCTGTGGGGTAGTCTTCGCGGCAGTTCCCGGCGAGCGATGGCATTTCAACAGCACAACCTTTGATCCAGGTATAAACCATGTCGGTCGAAATGCTCCGCCCTCCTTTCCCTCATCGGCTGCCATACAGAGAGACAATGTCGCACCATCGCAAGCGATGATCCCGCAGAATTTTGAATGCTCACCGTTAGGATCAATAATCACGTCAATCGGCAGCGGCTGGTCGATACTTTGTAGCGAAGAGTGGTCGTCTTTGACGTTGGCCAGCAGCATTGGCCCATGAATATCCTGTTCTCCAACCACAAACCGCATTTCGTTGTTGTTGATCAGAACTTCCATCGGTACAGAGTATTCGCTTAGGCTATCTTTATTGCCTTCTATCAGAGCGTCGGCGATCCAGCGTCCCTGCATCCTTGCCTTGATGACGTTTTCCGGTCGCTCACCGGGTCGGTAGGGTGAAATTCTGGGAGTCGGAGGAGCAATCTGCGGCAGTGACGCCTGGTCGACCGGGCCGTTGGATAGCGGATTGGCGGAGGGTTGCGGTGACGAGATCTGCAATTCACTGTTGGAGTTGCTGGATCCGCTCAGTGTCTGTTCCCTGTCTTTCAACGGATCCCATGTCAGACCAGGACTCAGCAGTTCTTCTACTCGTCGTTCTACCACTTTGTCAGCCAGTTTGTCGCGCATGTCGATCGATTGCTGCATGCTCGTCATGCGACGAGCAAGGTCAGCCAATTCCGCTCGCTGTAGTGTCTGGCGAGCTTCAAAGGATTTGCGAACGGCGAGTTCCAGTTCGTTGCGTTGCGATTCGCCCAGCGATGTCGATTGTTTGAGTCTGTCTGCAAGCTGATGGGTTCGTTGCTCAAGTTCATTGTATTGCTGCCTGAGGCTGTCGACAGAGTCGCCGCGTACGATTCCGAATGAGAAATCAAACGTCAGCGGTTCCGGGCCCATCGCCGGAACAGTCAGCGAGATTCCTTCATTTGTGGCGCTGGCGTTTGGACTTTCGGCGTCAAGCAGGGTACACATTTCCTCGAACATTAGAGCCTGCTGTTCATCATCAATATTCTGGTAGATAAAAGAGTTTGTTCGTTCGTCCACTGCGAAACCCGGGCCGACTTCGTTTTTTGTGAGGCCTTCAAGCTGCATCAAGAGCTTCAGGACATCCGCAGCATTCGCATGCTTGAACGTGAACTTGCGAAACGCCGGCTGCGGCGGCGATACGTTCCGGGGTGCGGGTGAGTCGGGGGATTGTGCGTTCAGGGCTGTGCATGTACAGAACAGCAGCGCGATTAGTAGTCGTTTGATAACAACGGATCGGTTGTGATTGCGACCAGGCATAAGTTCAACTCCGTTTGATGTCACTTGTCATTTGGGTTCCACATCCCATAGTTTCTTCGTCTTCACTTCGACAGGTACAAAATCCTGGCGAAGGGATTCTAATTCAGCCGTATCGCTCTCCCATTGCAGTTCGGGATCGTTCGGGAGAGATGCAGACTCAGTCTGTGCTGCTGCGTTCCTGTTGAGTTCTTCAGGGTGATCGGTGTTCACCCAGATTCCACAGCAGATCGCAACACAGACTGTCATAAGGCCCAGTGGTACGAACCAGTTGTACAAATTCGACCGCTGCTGAAGTTCGTCAGGCAAGTCCACTGTTGTCGGTTGCTGAATGTGTGCGAGACATTTTTCCAGCAGCGTGTGGACGTCGGTTGCAGAGGGATAGCGATCTTCAGGTGACTTGGCGAGCAACTTCAGAACGAGCCGGTCGAGCCACGCCGGAATTTGCGGGTTGGTTTCGCGGATCTGTCGCGGTGTGTCGTCCGTTATCCGGCGGAGAACCGTATAACTGGATTCACCGCGAAAAGGTGGATGTCCCGTGCACATCGCATACAGGACACAGCCGAGACCAAACAGATCGCTGCGGGCGTCGATTAGTTCGCCTCGAACCTGTTCGGGAGACATATAGTGCGGAGTGCCTGGGTGAAATCCGCTGCGAGTCAGGCTGGCATCATCCGATGCTCGAGCCAATCCAAAGTCGGTCAGGAGCGCACGATCGACGCCTTCGTCCAGCAGGATGTTCGAGGGCTTTACGTCGCGATGAATCAGCCCCTGAGCATGAGCGGCCGCAAGTCCCTGAGCCGTCTGCATACCGATGCGAAGCACTTCACAGACTTGAAGCGGACCCTCGCGATCAATGCGCTGCTGCAGCGATCCGCCGGCGATAAATTTCATGACCAGAAACGGGTGTTCGCCATCCGTCTCGACATTGTGAATCGGAACGACATGATCATCAACCACTGCTGCAGCCGCTCGGGCCTCCCGAGCAAACCGATTCCGCGCCGAACCACTGCTGGCCAAATAGGGAGCCAGCAGCTTTACGGCCACTGGCCGATTGAGTTCCGTATCGTACGCCTTGAATACGACACCCATGCCACCTGTGCCGATCAACCGTTCAACATCGTAACGACCGATGCGGCCAAGCATTTCCGGGTGACTGGCCTTTGACAGCAACGACCTGGCCATCGAATCGGTCCATGCATAGGGGCGTTTCCAGCGTTCGCGGCCCCAGCGTTGTTCGTCTGGTGTCACTGTGTCATTCGGAGATGGTTCAGCGGCTTCAAACGCGGAATCGGTCTGCAGGCTATCGCGGATATCAAGCCATTCTGCCGGCTCTGCCGCCAGTTGTTCCAGGCGAGAGAGACAATGCGGGCATTCAGCCAGATGATCGGCCGCGGCTTTGTGACTCTCGTGCCCATCTCCAGCGGCGTGGAGCAGAGTCCATAACTGTTCGTCCGAGCAACTCTTACAGGATTGGTTCATTCGGACACCTCGAATTGTCTGGCGAGTTCACGCAGACGGCTGATGACACGACTGCGAGCGATATAGACGTTTCCGGCGGACAGGTTCAGTCGTGCAGCCGCGTCGGCAATCGAAACTCCTTCGATATGAGTCAGTTGAAACGCGTTCCATGTTTTCGGAGCAACGGACGCCCGTACCTGTTCTGCGGCCCAGCGATAGACTTCGCGACGATACTCAATATCAAACTGGCCGCACACATCCGGACTGGGTTCCGCGAGTTCGCTCAATGGGGCCGGTCCAGGATCGCCACCGAATCCGATACCACCGCAGGGCCGGCGTGTCAGGGTTTTGATGGCAATGTTCCGGGAAATCGTAAGGAGCCAGCCACGAAATCGACCTCGGTCCGGTCGTTCCAGCCAATGGTGAACTGACTGAGCCACAGCAGCGAAGACCTGCTGCACCACATCGTCTGCATCGGCCGACTGCAATCCCTGACGCAGTGCAAGTCGATAGACCAATGGCCCGTATACGGACACAAATTCATCCCACGCTACAACATCCGCAGCGTCACGCAGACGCACGATCAGGCTGGCTCTGGTTTCCGGTGGACTGGGAATCATGGGGGCTCGCTGGTGGTTTTGCACATTGTCGCCACCAGTAAGTTCCACGTCAGGTCGGTTTCTTGCACGAGCCCGAAGATTTTTCCGGAATAATTTGGATTCTCAGTGCGGTCCTCGATCGCTGAAATGTTACGGCGATCTCAGGAAAACTGACTGAGAACTGGTGTTGTCCGGATTTGATCAGGATCGGTTAGGGGTGCACGTCGATCGAGTCTGGATTGGCTTCCAGAAATTCCTTCACTTCGGCTTCAGCACGCGTTTCCGATGGAAAGTCGACATCGACGACGAACCACTTGTCATTGGTAAACTCCAGCGTGAATGCCATGAAACCATCGCGTCGACCGTCGGGCTCCTTATGATCGCCATCCAGCCTGACAGCTACCGAAGTCGCTAGTGCACGTGTCGGTTTCGCAGGATGATCCACGTAGACCGTTTGAATCTTCAACTGCTGGAGGTTGAGAACCTTTCGAAACAGTGCAATGCGTTCAGAACTGGCCGGAGCGTTCTTTGCCAGGGCCGCCGCCTGCGTGACATCCCCCGCAAGTGCCGATGCGATGTAGGCTTCGACAACTGAACGGGCATTGCCATGATCGATCGCGGGCGTCTCGCCAGTCTGGACGCGAGTCAGTTCCATGTACCAAACTCCGGACACCCATTGAAGCTTCTCAGGGCGACTCTCAGGATCTGGCTTCTGTTGTCGCGTGCCGAGACAGATGATGAGTTTGTCGTTTTCGACACTGAGCAGACCCAGCCCGGATTCACTTTCGGTTTCAAGTGCTACTTTTATGTGGGCAGGTGAGTGCGAATCATCAACCTCGATCAGCATCGTTCCGCCAGGCCCACTATCTCGTACAACGATGCGGTTACCCTGGAATTCCCACACAGCTTTGGCGGGCGTGCCACTTTCAGCGCCGTCCGCATCAATTTGGCGTAGGAGTTGCCATTGACCCTGCAGCTGTTGCAGAGTCTTGTTCAGCGATGAAGACTCTGTCGCTTTCGGATTCACCGCAGGCGTTTCGTCGCTGTCCCCCTCGTATGTCTCCAGCAGCAGATTGAGTTTCTGAATCTCTGCGGCGTTGAGTACCCGATCATCACTCCTGCGCACGGATTCCAATTCGGCCAATACCTTGCGATATCTTTGAGACTCTGGATCGAAACGCTTTGATAAATTCTGCCATCGAACAGCGACCTTTGCTTCCTCAAGGCCGCGTTGCCCGTCGATCAGGAACGACCTTGCGGTGTAGATTCCCTGAAAGGTCGTAACGTCTTCTCCTGTAAGATCACGGATCAACGACTGCATCTTTCCGAAATCCGGCAATAGTGGTGACCAGACGTAAAAACAGCGGCTGGCTCGAGCTTTCTTTTCTTCATCTGAAATCCCCTGCCAGATTGGGAAATAGGAGAGAATTCGCGTGGGCTGATCTTTGGGAGCCATGTGCGAAAATCGCTGATCGAAATATCCACTGAGTATGACGCCGCGCACGTCGGCGTCCTGATCAATTTCCAGGTTCCAGCTCGTGGCGCTGTAAGCATTCAGTACGACGACCATTGGTTTCCCGGTTCTCTGCACTCTCACATTGACTGGCTGGTTGTCTGTTGCCAAATAGCAGCCGACGACGTGGACCTCAGTGTCTTCCGGCAGGTTGGCAATCCGTTCAGGTGAACTGGAGTCTTTCTGTGCTTCATTGCTTGAATGTCGAATTCGGACGACTTCCGTGTGACCACGTTTCAGGGCAACTTGCCCTCCATTCACTACGATATTGTCGAAGGCTCCATCAATTTCCACCTTGTAGTTGCCAGCAGCGACACGCACCGATTCTCCGGTCGTCGAAATCGTAAGCTTCTCAACAAGTTTCTCCCCCTGCATGATGCGAATCGGTACGTCATTCGCTTCACATTCGATTGTCAGCGTTCCCTTGTTCATTTCCAGCAAGACGAACACGCCAGCGAAGATCATCAGGAACGCGGACGATACCGCGGCAATGAACTTGCCAGGCAGTAGACGCCGGTGCTGTTTGGACTGTGCGGAAGTAATGGACTTTGGCAGAGGCACAGTCGTGGGTTGCTGCACATGGGCAAGACAATCTTCGAGCAATTCAGCAACTTCCTGAGCAGATGCGAAGCGATCACTGGCTTGTTTAGACATCAATTTGCTGATGATTGAGCAAAGCCATTCGGGAATTTCCGGATTGATTTCGCGAATCGAGCGAGGTTCTTTGTCGGTAATCAAACGGAGCACGCTGTAGCTGGATTCGGCTCGGAACGGAGCATGGCCGGTGCACATGGCATACATCACACTGCCAAGGCTGAACAAGTCGCTGAAATGGTCGACGGTTTCAGCTCGCGCTTGCTCGGGTGACATATACTGCGGAGTACCAGCGAGAGTGCCGGAACGAGTCAGACTGGCGTCGTCCACAGTGCGAGCCAGGCCAAAGTCCATCAACTGCACGCGTTCGACAGACTGACTAAGAAAGATGTTGGCTGGTTTGATGTCGCGATGCACGATGCCTTGTGCATGGGCTGCGGCCAGTCCCTTAGCAGCCTGCATGCCGATACGCAGGATTTCGCGAACTTCTAAAGGCCCGTTGTCGTTCAATCGCCTTTGTAATGAAACGCCCCGTGAATAGGTCATGACCAAATACGGTACACCTTGCCACTCGTCGACACAGTGAATTGCCATCACGTGATCATCGACCACAGCCGCAGCTGCTTGAGCTTCGCGAGCGAACCGCTTCCGAGCTGTCCCTGAAACTGCGAGGTGCGGCAGCAACATTTTGATGGCGACAAAACGATTCAGCGGGGCATCGAACGCTTTGAAAACGGCACCCATTCCGCCTCGTCCAAGAACCCCCAACACTTCGTACGATCCGATGCGTCCCAACATTTGCGGGTCGTCGGTCGGTCCCAGCAGTTTTAAAAGTTCCTCAATGCTCTCGCGCTCGTCCGGCAACTCACGCAGGCCCGTCTCTCCGAGACGGGTTTGCGAGTCTCGGAGAGACTCGCAAACCTGGTGCTGCAACGACTGTTCTGCTTCCTGCCACCACTGCTGGTCTCCAACCTGACTCGCCATTGCCATGCGACAGCATTCACAGTCGGAGAAATGTTCTTCCCACAACTGACTCTGTGATGGTGGAACTGTTCCGGCAAGTAAGGCATCGATATCCGCTGTTCGTAGACACGGAGTCACAGACTTCATCGTTCCAACCTCCAAAAGTCAGACACTTCATTCACCGTTTCTTTAATGCGTTGCATGACTCGGCAGCGGGCGACATAAACTGCTCCGCTGCTGGTGCCGAGCGTCCTCGCAACATCCGCGACGCTGCGTCCGCCGATTGTTGTTTCGTGGAACATCGTCCAGGTCGATGTGCTGAACTCCGTTTTTACCTGCCGAGCAGCCCAGCGATAGGCCTCGATGCGACTCTCGTGTAGCAGTGCGGTAGTCATATTGCCACTGTCCGGTAATTCCAGCAGCAGGTCCTGCACACTGGAAGTCCCTGTCGCTCGATCGAACCTGGTCCGAGTGATCGCGTTGAGGATTGCGTTTCGAGTAACTCGACCCAGCCAATTGCGAAAACGCGGACCACCCTGTTGAGCATCCCAGGTTTCTACCGCCCTTGCGACGGACAGAAAAACCTGCTGACACAGATCTTCTGCGTCTGCGTGCTGAAGTCCTCGCAGTCTGGACAACCGATAGACGACAGGCCCATAAATTGCCATGAACTGCGACCACGCGATCGCGTCCTGCGGATCACGTATCCGCAATATTAAACTCTCCCTTGTTTCCGGCCACTGGCTCATGGGCACATGAATTCCATAGAAGAACCAATCAAACGCCAGCGACCATTATGGTCAGGAATCGAGAAAAACACGTCATCTATATGGTCTCACACAGCAGCGTCTCAATCCTTTCAGAGAATTTCCAGAATACTTGCCTTGTATACAGCACAACTCAACAATGTGCCGGGAAAAGCAAACCAATTGTTAGACGCCTGTGCCCATTGTCTGTCAAACACAAATTAACCAGGATCAAGCCGGAATCGATCGGAACCAGACAATGTCAAACGACACAAACGAAGTCCAGCGACTGTTCCTGATTCTCGTGGCACTACCGTCCTCTGAGCGGCAGGCAGTGTTGGATCGCGAATGCGCATCAGATCTGTCCCTCAAGGGCCAGATTGAGGCGTTGTTGGCGGCTCACGACGAGTCGGGCGGATTTTTGCAGAATGATTTCCGGCTTTTGCAGGCCACGGTTCTAACTGATGATGCGGAAGGTGAGCACAGCAAGGAAGTCGTGGGTGATTACGGTGAAGAAGCTATTAAGTATGCGGCGGCAGTGACCGAAGTGGGGCGAGAATTTAGAAGCGGCGTCGTAATCAGCGGGCGGTATGCGATCCAGGAGAAAATCGGTGCGGGCGGGATGGGGGAAGTATGGAGTGCCAGACAGATCGCCCCCGTTAAGCGACGCGTTGCGTTGAAATTGATCAGGAAGGGAATGGACTCGACGGCCGTGCTCCTGCGGTTCGAACAGGAACGTCAGGCTCTGGCCATGATGGATCACCCGAATATTGCAACAGTCCTGGACGCTGGAGTCACTGAAACAGGACAGCCTTACTTCGTTATGGAACTGGTCGATGGACTTCCACTGAACAAGTTTGCCGATGCCGGGAAACTCACGACGGATAAGCGACTGGAGCTCTTTATACCGGTTTGTAATGCAATTCAGCATGCCCACCAAAAAGGGATTGTTCACCGCGATCTGAAACCAGCGAACATACTGGTCACCATGGTCGACGGAAATCCGGTTCCCAAAATCATTGACTTTGGGGTCGCCAAGGCCACTGGCGGAAGTCTGACGGAGCAGACCATTGAAACTCAGTTTGGAGCAGTGATCGGGACACTGGAATATATGGCACCGGAGCAGGCCGGCACCTCCGGCGTCGATATTGATACTCGCGCTGATATCTATTCGCTTGGCGTCGTTTTGTATGAACTGCTGACAGGACTACGGCCCATTGACCAGGCCCAGTTAAAGACGGCTGGACTGGCTGAGATGATCAGGGTGATCAAAGAACAGGAACCTTCGAAGCCGAGTACTCGACTTTCTACACATGAATCATTGCCGTCAGTAGCTGCAGTGCGGCAAATCGAACCTCGTAAACTGACGGCGCTTCTGAAAGGTGAACTGGACTGGGTCGTGATGAAGTGTCTGGAAAAGAGTCGTGAGCGACGTTATCCAACGGCCAACGGACTGGCTCGGGACATTCAGCGATTTCTTTCAGGTGAAACTGTGGAAGCGCGCCCTGCGTCGAACAGCTATCGACTGTCAAAGTTCCTCAGACGCAACAGAAAAAGTGTGCTCGCAGCCAGTCTTCTGGTACTGTCTCTTGTCGGCGGACTGGCCGGAACGATGTTTGGATTGATGGAGGCCAAACAGGCAGTTGCGAGCGAGAAAATTGCAAAAAACGACGCGATTGAGAAGCGAGAGACTGCTGAGAACGAACGATCCAGAGCTGACAGGAATGCAGCCGCTTTTCTCGAAGCTAAGCAGCTTGCGGAAAGCAGGCTGGAAAAACTCAAAGTGTCGGAAGCTGGCCTTGTCACCTCCAACGATCAGCTGAGGCATGCGCTCTACCTGAGCAATATTCAACTTGCGTTTCGCGAGTGGCAGGCCGGAGATGTGGTCACAGCCCTGCAGTATTGGAACGCGTGCGATGAGCCATTGCGGGATTGGGAACACCACTATCTGGGGCGGCTGTTTCGCCGTGGCCAGTCAACTTTCAAGAGTGAAGGTAAATTACCTGTTATCAGCATTAGCCCCAATGGCCAGCGTGTCATCGAAGTAAACGGGGGCAAGTCAGTCGCTATTTGGAATGCTGAAACCGGAAAACTCATTTCGCAATTCCAGCCGGGCGACGAGGTTCTGTATAGCGCAGACTTTAATCCGAATGGCCAGACGTTTGTCACCAGCGGCAGCGACAATTCAATTCGAATCTGGAATTGCGAAACGAATGAACTGATGCAGACCATCGCACTGCAAGAGCCGTGTTACAAGCCGGTTTTCCATCCTCAGGGAAAGTCGATCGCAGGGGCCGCAGGAGCCGCGGTCTTCATATGGAATGCCACAACCGGAGTGACCGAACTGGAAGTCACCGATGAGCGTGTGGCCGGGGCTCGTACTGTAGCGTTCAGCTCCGACGGAAAGTCTCTGGTGACCGGTCATTTCTTTGCGAACGTAATCGTATGGGATGCGGAGACTGGCAAACCAGTTCATGACCTAAAAGGTCACTCGTTCATGGTTCATACGGTCGGCTGCAGCAATGAGAATCACCTGGTTGTGAGCGGCGGAGCTGACCAGACAGCACGGCTTTGGAATTCTCAAACGGGCGAAGCACTCCACGTTTTGCCGAATCAGGGGCGAGTGATGTCAGTGGCATTCAGCCCGGATGATCGAGTTGTCGCCTGTGCCTGCGACGATAAGACGGTAACAATCTGGGACGTTCCGTCTGGACAGCTGATAAGGACTCTTAAGGGTCACACGGCAGTCGTTTCCACGGTTGTTTTTTCACCTGATGGGCATCTCTTCACTTCAGCCGATGATCAAAGTTTCCGGCGATGGAATCTTTCAGATGAAAAGGAACTGACCATTCAATTGATCGATGGAATCAGCCCGATCACAATCGACTCGGTTGCATTCTCAGAAGATGACTCTGAGATCATCGCGGGCATCGGAGACACAGATCAGCCCATTCGACGTTTGGATGTGAGTACTGGTGCTGGTGTCATTCAGCTGCCAGGGATTGATACAGATTCGGTAGGTTCGTTCGTTGTAAGTCCCAACGGGAAATACTTCGTCTGGGCTTTTCACGATAACACGCTTCTCGTTCTCGATTGCGTCAATGGTGGTGAGATTCGCAGATTCGTCGGTCACGGTGACATCATCTTCAAACTGACGTTCAGCGGGGACAGTTCGCGTCTGATCAGTTCCAGCCGAGACAAGAAAACGATTCTTTGGAATGTTGAAACGGGTGAGCAATTGTTGTCGCTGGACCGGGAATTCGATCCTTCGGCGCTCGCGTTCTCTGAGGATGGAAAACGATTTCTGATTGGTGATCATCAGTCGGTTGAAGCATGGAGTGTTGAGAGCGGTAAGCCGCTTTGGAAACACGCCACATCACTCGTGAGCGCCATTTCTTTTGACAGGAATTTGGATCGAATTGTCGTCGGCAGCTACCGCGGCCAACTTTCAATCCTCAACGCTGAAACGGGTGAATTGGAAAAGACAGTTCAGGGGCACAGTGACCAGATCTCGTCGATTGTGTTTCATCCAGCCGGCAGCCGCTTCGCAACGGGCTCCATGGATAAAACCATTCGTGTCTGGGATGCAAAGAGTGGCGAGCCAGTGATCACGCTTCGAGGTCACTCGGCGGAGGTTCGCGCCCTGGCGTTTGATCATAAGGGCGACCGATTGGTCAGCGCCAGTCGTGATCAGACCTTAAAAGTCTGGGATGCCTCGACTCCCGAATGAAGTCTCACTGAGTAGAAGTCTCATTGAGTGTCTGAACGTTGAGAATCATGCTGTGGACTGATATCCTCCCTGGACGGAATGGGCATGTATGAGTTCAGCAGGCTGATCATAAAATCTCTGGGCGACGTTTGGGAAATTCTGGTGGAAACAACATCCGTCAATCTTTTGAGAAGACTTCGATCATCGGATGACGACTCTGCGTGGACTCGATTTACCGAACTGTATGTTCCGCTGATCTTCTACTGGGGTCGCCAGCACGGTTTGAATTCGGATGATGCTGCCGATTTGGTACAGGATGTGCTTTCGACTCTGGTCGTCAAGCTGTCGGATTTTGAGTACGACGCTCGCAGGAGGTTTCGAGGATGGCTTCACACAATGACTTTGAACCGAGCAAGAGACTGGGAGCGTCGTCAGAAGCATCGAGCTGGAACCGGCCATTCATCATTCATGGAGCGGCTTCCCGAAGCCAGTCAACCCGACCTTTTTGACGAAGTCGAATATCGAGCCTATCTGGTCGAGCGAGCCAGGCGTTTGATTGCTGCGGAATTCGAACCCCTGACTTGGGATGCCTGCTGGAAGTACGTGACGGAAGGTGTTTCTGCTGAACAAGTTGCAGCCGAACTCGGGATTTCGGCCAATGCAGTTCGAGTCGCAAAATGTCGCGTCCTAAAACGCCTGCGTGAAGAGCTCGACGGATTGCTGGACTAAACGGTCCGTCGTTGAATTCAGCGTGTACCCCGTTTTTTCTGAAATGAATTTCTCGTCTCTGCGTAGTCCCCACTAGTGATCCTCAAATACGTTCAATGAAAGACGTTTCCTGAAGTCGCACCACCAGTTGGGTGACCGTCGTGATAGCTTCTGGTGGACTCGAGAATCGGTGCCCCATGAATCAGCCTGAATTAACAGTTTGCCCGGATCGCGCTCAGCTTCAGCAACTGCTTTCCGGACAGACCTCAGATTCAGAGTTTTCGAAGCTGGAGGCTCATCTGCTGCAGTGTGACCGTTGTTCTCGGGAAGCTGACGCTCTGATTCCGTCTGCCGAAGTCACAGCGATGCTGACGCGAGCAGAAACGCAAATCTTTCGGACGCGTGAGGTTGAGTTGGTCGAACGGTTGATCAGGAAAGTTCGAACTCTTCGAACGCCTCCGCCTGCGGTCATCGACAAGACATTGATCGGTTCAGGTGATGCAGGAAATGACCCTGCCGAAGTTGTCAGTTTGAATAACTCATCGCCGGAAACAAAATCGAAACCAGTACCGACCGTCGAGTTCGACTCGAACGCGGTATCGTTTCTGCGACCAGCTGAGCAGACAGACGAGATCGGGCGGCTTGGCGGATACCGTATCCTCCAGGTTCTGGGCAGTGGCGGTATGGGAGTTGTCTATCGCGCTGAAGATCCATCATTGAAGCGACTGGTCGCACTGAAGGTGATGAAGCCGGTGATTGCCGCGAATCGGGAGGCAAAAGCGAGGTTCATGAAAGAAGCCGAGGCGACGGCGGCGATTGAACATGACAATATCGTAACGATTTATCAGGTGGGTGAAGACAACGGAGTTCCGTTTATCGCCATGCAGTTTCTGAAAGGAGAATCTCTGCAGGCTCGATTAGATCGTTGCGGACGTCTCGAAGATACTGAGGTTGCGAGAATTGCGAAGGAAATCGCAAATGGACTCCATGCTGCTCATGTACGGGGGTTGATTCACCGTGACATCAAGCCGGACAATATCTGGCTTCAGGAAGGCAATGATCGGGTTCGGATTCTGGACTTCGGTCTTGTGCGCAACAATGCTGAAGATGCGAGCCTGACTCAGTCAGGCATCGTACTGGGTACTCCGAAGTACATGGCCCCTGAACAGGCTTGTGGCGGCGATGTAGATCATCGGTGTGATCTGTTCAGCCTGGGCAGCGTGATGTATCGAATGCTGACCGGTAAGAGCCCGTTCGAAGGCAGTAACCTGACGGCCACTTTGATTGCCGTTGCTCACCATTCCCCGCAGCCGTTGACGGTTCACGCTCCAAACGTCAGTCCTCAACTCGCAGACATCATCACTCGCCTGCTGAAAAAGAATGCGTCGGA
The DNA here is from genome assembly GCA_016795105.1 of Planctomyces sp. GTDB lineage: Bacteria > Planctomycetota > Planctomycetia > Planctomycetales > Planctomycetaceae > F1-80-MAGs062. Next base: position 28,662 of record JAEUIH010000034.1, on the reverse strand, counting down.
GAGGCCGACGTCGGCACGTGATGTGGCCTTAGAGCTGAAGGAACTGAGGACGGAGCCCCAACAGGTTGATGATCTTCCGAATCCTCCGATTCGCCCGAGGCTGTTTCTGAGAATGGGAGGCATTGCTGCTTTGATTCTTTTGGCCATCATTGTAATCCGGCTCCAGAGGAAGGATGGGACGATTGTTGTCGAACTTGAGACTGCTGTTCCTGTGTCTGAGGTTGAGATCGATGGGAGTCAGGTGAGATTCACGCCGGATGAGTCAGGAAAGTTGCTGACTGTGTCCGTCCCCGAAGGTTCACATGAACTGATCCTCCGGACGCCGGATGGAGTCGCGCTGAAGACGGAGCCTGGGACTCAGCCGGTCAGGGTGACAGTCAGCGAAACAACAAGAATTCGAGCATGGCTTGAAAGACCTTCAACGGCCGTTGTTGGAAACGTATCAACTCCTGCTATCCGGAATGTGTTACCTCCTGTTGTTCGAAACGCTCAGAAACCCTGGCCAGCAGGTCCGTTTCCTTCGTGGTCGGGACAAGGGTGGACATGGGCGGCGTTGAAGGACGGCAACGTGTTGCCTGGGTTGATTGAGCGTCCTGCAGAACTGGAGAATATTGGTCGCTGGAACGTTGACACTATATATCCGAGAGGCACGGTCAATGTTGCTCGTTACAGCCCGGATGGAAATTGGCTGGCCACCGGCAGTGGTGATGGACATGTACGTGTCTACTCAGCCGCCTCAATGCAACTGCATCAACTGCTGCCCGGGTTCGGAGGATTCGGTGCCGGCGATCTTTCGTGGCATCCGGACAACCGCCGAATTGCGGTCGTGGCTGATCATGCGAACGTGTTGCGAATCTGGACGATCGAAGGGCAGTTGCTGCACGAAGAGGTTGTGCACGACAGTACCCTGGCGGCTGTCGCATGGACGTTCGATGGCAGCCGTCTGATCTGCGGTGGTGATAATCGTCTGGATGTTCGCAATGTTGACGGGTCATTGCTGAAGTCTCTGACAGAAGGTCAGCCGACTAACTATTGTGGACTTGGCAATATCGCCGCTTCACCAAACCTGCAGCGATTCGCATGCTGGCATGGGGACGCCGTTCGCATTTGGAACGCCGAGACCTTCGAGGTTGAGCATGTCATCGATATACCTGATCGGCAGACGACAGGTGGACATCGAATTCGCTGGGGTTCAAAGGATCGAATTTCACTTTCCTGTCTTGATCGGCTGGTGATCTGCGGGGCGGACGGTAGTGTGTTGAAGGAATTCCCTGCGGAGCCGTTGTGCGCAGTGGCCTGGCGGCCCGATGGAGATCATCTGACAGTATGGCGAGCGGAACCATACGAACTGGACCCGGAGTCAGGAACCGTGACGCCACCGGAACGAAGAATCCAGGTATGGCCCGAAACTGGCCCGGTTCCCACAGCTGTTGACTGGTCGCCGGATGGCAGGCATTTGGTTCTTGCAGGAGGCCGTCTTGCAGTATGTGACAGAGATTTGCGGAAAATCGAGTTTGATACTGGTACAACCGTGTTGCCTGTTTCCTGTGTCAGTTTGACTCCCGATGGCAGCCAAATCGCCTCCGTCAGTCAGATTGGCGATAACTGCCTTCGCATCTGGTCGTCCGACGGTGCCTCATATCAGGTGATGTCGCTGAATGAGCCGGCGTCACTTGGAGCTCGTCTCGCGTGGAGTCCCGATGGGAAGCATATGGCAGCGGGATGGCCTCAGAGCAGCCACTACAGAATTGGGAGAATCGATGGCAGCTTTCTGACCGTGCCGGGTTCCTGTGTCAGCCTCGCATGGAATCCCGATGGGACTCAGCTTGCCGCAGGACTCGCGAACGGGCATATTAAGATCACCGATACCAATGGACGAACCCGGCACGAATTCGACACCGGCGAGAACGGCGGAGTGATTGTTGGCTGGTCGAAGCATGGTTTGCTCGTGGCTCATGCGGGAAAGAAATTCCTGCGGATCACTCTGGACGGAGACGGCGCAAGCGTCTCTTTACTCGCGGAAGCTCCGGGTACTCCTGCTCATTATACTGTGGCAGTTTGGAGACCAGATGGTATGGAGGTGTGTTTTGGCGACAATGTCCATGTAAACGTTGCCGATGGTGTAACGGATCGCGTTCGCGAGGCCAGCCCGGCTGCAGCATGGTCGCCGGACGGTTCACTTTACCTTCAACTCGCCACATTGACGGCGCTGTTACGCCCCGATGGTACTCAGAGTGTATTTCGCAGAGGGATGGGTTTACATCAAGGTGGTGGCGCGTGGAGTCCATCCGATGATACGATTTTTCTGGGCTATGATCAAAGCATGATGATGGCCCGGAAAGCATCTGATCTTCATGTCAACTGGTCGGCAGTGATCCTGCCAGGTCAAAAATCGGTTTCATTTGATGTCGGTGGCTCGGTGCTGCATGGTGACCGCGAAACACTCGAAAGGCAGTTCGCGTTCTACTCAGCCGACGAAACAGGGAGCATCGGAAAGCTGGCATTGTCTCAGTTTGAGTTGAAGACCGGGGAAGAAGTCCTTCCGGTGCCCGGCAGGTATTTTGATTCCGAATATCGATTTGCAGTCAATCCAGGGACCGACTGGCAGGAGGCTTCTCTCGATGCAGTTATGGTCCCCGGAATTGCTCGTGCTGCGTATTCACGGCCCGGAGGTGTTTCACTCAATTTGTTCATTCAGGAAACCGGGGCAGTGGTCGATCCTTCGTGGTTGGTTGCAGAAAGTGCCAGGGCTCAGGAAGAGAAGCATTCGGCGGTCGTCGTGGAGAAAGAGGTTCGGCAAATCGCCGGCCGCGATGCGATGTGGATGGTTGTCGAAGGGCAGGGCACCGGGAGTGCCATTACCGGCAGTGGTTCTGTGAAAACAAGGCAACACTGGATCGCCATACCTCACGAAGACAACATTCTGGTAGCTTTGCTGACTAGTCCTTCCGGCACGTTCGACAGCCATCAAAAACTGTTTTTGAAAGCGATGGAAACACTGGCTCTGGATTAGTGACGGGTTAAGTCTCTTTTGCAGGAGCAACTGGAAGAACATACCTGCTGAAACCCATTTCTAAGGAGAACCCCGACCGTTGAACTCAGCAAGTGAGCAATCTGCAATGACACATGACACACTCGAATCAACAGAGATTTCCTCTGAGTCCGTCAGCAGGCAAAGTCAGGACAGCAGAGCCCTGTTGACTTTCGCTGGGGTTGCGGCCAGTGTCTTTGCGTTGTTTTTTCTCATGGGCTTTGTGAATGCCTGGCTAAAAGGCGAGGGAACTTTGATAGCGATGGCGTTGCGAGGTCTGAAATTTGGTACGTCCGGATCCATTGGGGTTACTTGTATTGGCATAGCAGCAAAGAGCTGGCAGCAACTTCAGGTGCCGGAATGGGTTCCTCCAATCGCCTCAATGGCAGTTGGTTTCTTTGTTATGAATGGTCTTGGTGAATTTCTGGATGGCAATCGGGAGACAATCCTGCCCAAAGCCGGCAGTGGGCTTCTGACGGGAGCCATTGCAGGCGCTGGACTCCACTGGGCACAAACGAAGGGGTGGATCCGGCAGTCAGGATTCGGTTCTCGGACTCGCCGGCGAACTGCAGAGAACCCCGGTAAGGAATCATGATTCAAACATCGAGTTCAGATTCTGTCTGAACTCGTTGCCGGGAAGGCCACGATCTCCGGAGACGTTATCGCCTCATTATGAAATATTTGATCAACCCGCGAAAGGCCTGACCTGTGTTGAACAAATCGAACACGATCATTGCTCAATCGACGAGTGTAGAAATCGAGCGAGCAGAGCAGATCGTTCAGTCGCGAAGATTTTTGCTGAGTATTGCGGAACGGCTGATGAGCGACGCGCTTCGATCGCAGTTGACCGCATCAGATGTTGTGCAGCAAACGCTGTTGGCGGCGATTCGGGATCAGGAATCATTTCGTGGATCTTCCAACGAAGAACTCACACAGTGGCTGGTGAAGATTCTTAAGCATCGCATCATTGATGAAGCGAGACGACAGGATACTCGGAGAAGAGTTGTTTCACAAAAATTCAATGCTGCACTGCCGGTTCAGTCGTTGACCAGTCAGCCAACGCTGCTTTCCGAACTGGTTGCACAGGAGACACTGGAGCAACTGCTGAAGGCGATTGAACAGCTGGAAATGCAGCAGCAAACTATCGTTCGGCTTCGTTACATCGAGTCGCTTTCTTTCGAAAAGATTGGAGAGCGGCTGGGGCTTTCGCACGATGCTGTTCGACGGTTATGGCTGAAGGCCATGCAGTCGCTTGGGCAACGGATTGGTGTGGAGTCTGAGAAGTGAAGGCTTCAGATACTTTTGAGGGCACTCCGGAGGACGCCGATTCCCGTCGGGAATTGTCGCAAGCACAGGTTCCGGAAGTTGATAGCGATCTGCGTAAAGCGATTCAGCTGGAGTTATGGGAACTCCGAACCACAGAGCCTGGCGGCGAAGTTGAGTCGCCCGATGGACTTGATTCTGACACCGTTCGAGCCGCTACATTGTTGAACAGAGTATTCGCAAGACCCTCACCACCTGATGCTGCTCAGCGTCCTGAAAAAATCGGGCGATTTCGAATTCTTGCAATGCTGGGAGCAGGACGTTTTGGCGTGGTCTGGCGCGCGTTCGATCCCTCCGGTGAACGAGAAATCGCATTGAAGGTCATTCATCAGTCTCAAATGTTCGACCCAGCGCATCGGCGGCGATTCTTACGGGAATGTGCGCTGGCCGCTCGTCTGGATCATCCGGCTGTCGTCCCGATGTACGAAGCAGGTACCGTCGATGGGATGCCGTATCTCGTCATGCCGGTTTGTGATGGTCAGACGCTCGACAAATGGTTTGCGACTCAGTCGAAGCCTGTCTCGCCACAGGTCGCTGCTGAGATCGCCATGCAAATGGCAGATGCTGCAGACTACGGCCATCAGCACGGTGTTCTGCATCGGGATCTGAAGCCAGGAAACGTGATCATCAACCGATCGTCTCGAACAGGCCAGAGCTCAAGTGTGACGGTCAGAATTCTGGATTTCGGACTGGCAATCCCAGTCGATGTTTCTCTGCGTGACACTCGAGGCAGTCTGATTGCCGGAACGCCAGTTTACATGTCACCTGAGCAGGCCGAATGTCGTACAGAAGAAATTGGAGTTGCCAGCGACATCTTTGCCATTGGTGCGATTCTCTACGAGTTGCTGACCGGCTCCCCGCCATTCGATGCGGCCTCACTTCCGGCAGTGATCGAGCGTCTGCAGAGTGAAACTGCTGCTTCCGTTCGCCGATTCCGAGTCGATGTCTCTGTGGATCTGGATGCCATCTGTATGAAATGCCTCGCGAATGATCCTCGCAGTCGATACGCTTCAGGAAAAGAGCTGGCAGCAGATCTCAAACGATTTCTAACAGAACAACCTGTGACCGCACGACCCATTGGTCGTATCCGTCGGGTAATGTCCTGGTGTTCACTGCGTCGAGGGCAACAACAACTGGCTCTGACCGCCGTTGTTATCAATTTCGTGATTATGCTGTGGAGCATCGCGTCATTACCTGTTGCACTTGCTGAGATTCCAAAGGGGGAAGTGTCGGTACAGACGCTGCTTCCAATCCTGGGGCCGTTGTTCAGCTTCATCATCCCGCTTCATTCGCTCTTGATTTGGCTGTCAATGCGGATTCGTCAGCTGCAGAATATTCGCCGTAACAGCCTGCTTGCGATGATTCTTTCTGCGTTGACACTTTGCTACGCATTTAGTGTGTTGCTGGGCATCTCTCCGGCCGCTCCATCTCCAGCTTACGCCGAAAATCCATTTGCCCGCAATGTTGCTTTTACGCTGGTTGCAACAGGGTTTGCAATGCTGTCCGGAATCTACGCGGCATTGTTGGGTACTGCTGCGAAACGGACACGTATTTCACAGTCAGTCGGAATCGTATCCACTGATTTCGGTCATCAGGCGAACCAGTCCATAGCAAAGCCAGTTGATGAATCGCATCGCGATTGATTGTTGATTCCAGCTGGCTTCCACGATCTGTTGACTCTCCAATGCGATGCTGATTTTCAGACTTTGTGCCAGAGCGGAACCGAAAGCACTGTCGTCAACAACGATGTTTGCTTCGCAGGAAAGAAGCAAACTGAACGGATCGATATTCGACGATCCCACGGTTGCCCAGTGTCCATCGACGACAGCAACTTTGGCGTGGAGATAACTTCTTTGGTATTCGTGGATTTCAATTCCGGCAGCCAGAAGATTGCCGTAGATCGCTCGACGTGCGTGATGTTCGAGAAAGTTCTCCAGTTTCCCCTGCAGCAGCAACACCACTCTCACGCCTCGTTTTGCTGCATTGATCAATGCACGACGGAACTTGTGCCCTGGAAAGAAGTAAGCGTGAGCCAGAATGATCTCCGTTCTCGCATGACTGATCGCCAGCAGATAGGCTGATTCTATGTCTCGGCGATGACGGAGATTGTCTCTCAACAGAAATGCAGCTCGCATGGACCCACCGGGACGGGTTGACTCAGGCAAATCTGCTGCGCGAGCCCCTCGACTGCGAAACGTCTTTCCAGCCACTGATGCCCACAACTGCACGGCCGAATGACGAACTGAGTCCACCAGAGGCCCTTCAATCGCAACAGCATAGTCATACCGAGGGGCATCTTCGTTTGCCTCTAAGCCGTCGTCGACGATATTGATTCCGCCGACAAATGCAGTCTCCCGATCTATGACAGCGATTTTCCGATGCATTCGTCGGAGGCGTTTGCGACGCAATGTCCAGGGCGATATCCATGGTCGAAAGACATGCAGCCGGATTCCGTCCTGCTGCATCTGGTCTCGCATGTGTCGCGACAGATCGCTGGATCCATACCCGTCAACGATTAGATAGACGCGAACACCACGTAAAACGGCGCGTTTCATCGCTGAAGCAATCCTCCGTCCTGCGGAGTCATCTGCGAAGATATACGTTACCAGATAGATTTCAAATCCGGCCCGCCCCATCGCCTGCTCCAGAGCCGGAAGAAACGCTTCGCTGTTCTGCAACAGTGTCACCTGATTGCCCGAAACAAAACCGGAAGCACGAGCAATCTCTTCCGGATTTAGCGCGATTCCGTCTCGGACATTCACAGGCTCTTCCTCCCGAGCGACAACAGTTCAGACAATGGGTATGGTACCATATTCTCTGCTATTGTAGGCTCTTGAATTTTGGATTCGAATCGCAGGCAGGGCTCGTGTTTTGACCACGAAAGACTGGCTGCCAAAGTACTCATCACGCTCCGTCGTGATGTCGAGCCATTGTTACGCGCTGGATGCAGTCGGAATCAACTTACTGCAATAAACGCCAGCAGCAAACATTTTACGCAACTCGACGTTTAGAATCTTTGCGGCTCGAGAGGAATTCAACTGTTAGAAGTACGGCGGACGCGGAAGAACCGCAGGGAGTTTTCGAAAAATCCAGGAAACGTCTGTCAGAAACGCAGTGGATTCGTCAATGACAGTTACGGAGTACTCATGCAGACCGCACTTTCTAAGCTCGTGGAACAGCACCAGCCTATGCTGGTTGCGTACTCTCGCGCTCTGATGAAAGGCAATGACCATGCGGCCGATGATCTGATGCAGGAGGCATTTCTGACGGCCTGCCGTCGCATGTCAGAATTTCGTGAAGGAGCTGATTTTGGGGCATGGCTTCGCGGAATCGCGAGACTCAAGGCAATGGAAATGTGGCGCAATGACCAGCGTAGTGAGATGATTCAGGACCCGGAGGTTCTGGAAGGAATGGAAGAGACTTTTATGAGTTTCGATCTGCGAAAATCGTCGGAAACGTCGTGGAAAGTTGATGCAAGAAGGCGACTCGAGTCCTGTCTAAGCCAGCTACCCGATGGACTGCGATCGATTGTATCACTTGTCTATGAAAACGGGATGGAACTTCGATCAGTGTGTGCACAACTTCAGTTATCGGAGGCGGCGGCCTATCAACGATTGAGTCGAGCCCGTGAAGTGCTCCGTCAGTGTGTTCAGAAGACTCGCGTTGAGGAAGACTTGAATGAATGAACCACACTCAAAACCAGATGGAGGTGAGGAGCCCCAAAAGTCTGACCTGAAGCCACGATCGAATTCACCAAACGCCGAGCAGGCTGGAAGCCGTCGGCAGCAGGGGCGAGACACTGCAATGGACGCAATACTCCGAACCGTTTTGAGAGAATCATCCGGCCAGGCTTCTGACGATCGCTCCCAGTCCTTGATCGATCGTGCTGTCGGAGATTCTGCTCGTTCGAGTCGTGTCGTCGGACGGCGAAGGTTGATGGTGACGGTGGCCATCCTCGCAGTTGCAGTCACGTTTGTATTGCTGAAGTCTGGCGGCGAACGGGACACCGACCAGCTGTTGCCTGGAAGTCCCGGCGGAAATGTTTCGACCGAGGGTACGTCTCAGAACCCAATCGCATCGTCGCCACCGTGGAAGATCATAGTCGGCGACGAAGCGGACTATGAAGCAATTGATGCGACGCATATTGCACTCAGAAGCGGGGAGATTCAGGTGGTTGGAAAACAACCTGCATCAACTCCGATTGAAGTCTCGACTGCGACCGGAAAAGTCGTTGCATCGGGAGATATGAATTTTCGAATTGGACATCATGAATTGAACAGGACTTCGACAATGCATAAGAACATTTTGAGAGTTTTCATTCTGGCAGGTGCTGTCACGCTCATGAATGCGGAAGGACAACTGAACGGTACGGCCGGACAGTTGCTCGCTGCTGTGCCTGGAGTGCCGCCCGAAAACGTCGCTCTGACAGCCAACAACAGGTTCGCATTCGAAATGTACAGAAAGCTGGCGGAGGAGGAGGAAGGTAATATCTTCTTTTCACCATATTCAATCTCGGTGGCACTCTCAATGACCATTGAAGGTGCACGCGGGAAAACTGCTGAGCAAATGGCCGCGGCTCTGCGAATTCCCGAAGAAGCTCGACCCGCCGGAAGCGGATCGCAGAAGATACCGATGGACTTTCTGGCTCTTCATACAGGTCATCGCCATCTGAGCCGACTCTGGCAGCGAGATGACTCCGCCACGCTTCCACTTCGAAACGAGGTGGCGAAACTGAAGCAGGAGCTCGCGGCAGCAAATGGTCAGGTGACGGAACTTCAGAAGCAGCAGAAGTACACTGAGGCGCGACTCGCAGCGGCCACGGCTCAGAAGCTGGCCAATCAGATCAATGAACGGCTTTCAAAGCTTGATCAGTTCGAACTCAGAGTCTCCAACTCCTTGTGGGGTGACAAGTCGTATCAGTTTAATCCGCGTTATCTTCAGACGATTGAAGAATACTATGGTACTGGAGCTTTCCAGCAGATGGACTTCCGTAATAAGGGAGCGCAGGAACGACGGCCGATCAACCAATGGGTTTCTGAACAGACAAACGGGATGATTCCGGAATTGCTGCAGGAGCGACTGATGACAGAATCGCAGTGGCAGCGAGTCCGATTGATCCTGACCAATGCCATTTATTTTCGAGGAGAATGGACGGACCCCTTTCCTGAAGACCTGACACGGCCTGAGCCTTTCTTTGTGAACGGTACCGACGAAAAGCAAGTACCGCTGATGCATTCATTTGCACTTGAAGCGGGCTATTGTGCCGTAAATGCAGACGGAACACTCTTTGAAACACCAACGGAAGTTCCGGCGATTGGGGAATTGCCCAAATGCTACCCGGATGATGGTGGGCTGATCGTGCTGGAAGTCACCTACAAAGGTGGCGATCTGTCGATGGTGTTCATTCTTCCTCGAACAAATGATGGATTGAAGAGTGCTGAGAAGATGATTTCACCTGAGAGTCTGCAGGCATGGATGAAGACCGCCAGATCTCGTCGAGTCAATACATGGATTCCGAAATTCAAACTGAACGAACAGGCGATGCTGGCAAGTGTTTTGAAATCGATGGGGATGGTCGATGCATTCGAAGAATTTGGTCCGAATCGAGCAGATTTCACAGGAATCGCCGCCAGCGGAGAACAGAAAGATTCGTTGTTCATCTCAGAGGTCGTTCATTCAGCAACAATTGAGGTCTCAGAGAAGGGGACTGAAGCTGCTGCCGCGACCGCAGTTGTGATGGCCAATCCTCGTGCCATTCCGGCGACTCGTCCGTTTACACCTGAATTTCGGGCTGACCATCCATTCCTGTTCCTGATCCGCGACCGCCGTTCAGACGCTATCCTCTTCATGGGCCGGTTAATAAATCCGTGAGAAGGGCTTTGTTAGCTGGTAAGTTCCTGCGGGACTTGTTGACGTCACAGGTCTCGATCCGGATGGAACGAACGACGTGATCGGCTCGAAGTTTGAGCTCTCGATCAAATCGCGAACACTCGCAGAGTTATTTCCATCCTTGAACTGCCGCACTGGCACGGATCTTTGAAAACTCAGAGGATTTTTGGCCGACCCTGGCTGAGGGGATCGATGGAGACGTGCTGGAATCCGCTTTCCGCGGCTTTTCGCTGTTTCCTTAGAAAAAAGGCCCGGCCATGGGACGTCCACTCAAAAATACTCGCCGAAATCGCCGCTCGTTTCGTGCAGAATCTCTTGAAATTCGCCGGATGCTGACAGTCGATTACTTATATTCGCTGGCAGCGCGATCGGGAGCTCCGGATGATGGTTTCGGCTGGTCGCATGCAATGAGTGCCGACTATCACATTGTGGGCAATCCATTCTTCGATCGTCAGCCGGTGAACGGGTTTGTTGGGGAAGTTCAGGTTCACGATGCAGACACTGGCGAGCTGTTGAGAACGATCGCAAATCCAGACCCAGGCGACCTCTATCGATTTGGGTACTCAGTCGATATCTTCGATGACTTGATCGTCATCGGGGCCATTGGCTGGGGAGATCTGAATACGGCGGACACGACCGTCTCTGGTTACTCTGACCGTTCAGGTCGTGCGTATTTGTTTGAGGCTAGTACCGGGAATCTCCTGTTCACATTTGACGGGACATTCACCACAGGAAATCCGCTATCAGAAAACCACGATCAGTTCGGGGCGTCTGTTTCGATCGATGGCAACTATGTGATTGTAGGCGCACCCGGCATCGGGCCATTTGAACCGGGAGGAATTTCTCCAAAGGATGATGACGCAGGGCACGCATATATCTTCAGCACAACCACCGGAACACTTCTGCATGTGCTGGAAAGTCCGGAACCGGAGGCAGCGAATCCCGGGGCCGGGCTGTTTGATCTCGATTTCGGATTGTCTGTTGCAACAGGCAATGGCAAAGTTGTTGTGGGAAATCACGATACTGAAGCGTATGGGGATGCTGGAAACTCCCACGCCGGAAAAGCCTACATCTTTGACGCAGCGTCCGGGCAGTTGCAGCACACACTGATGGCTTCTGACATTCTGCAGTTGGGAGAAACAACGTTCGGCCATCAGGTGGCGATCTATGAGAATCTGATTGCGGTCAGCATGGATTCCACGAATTTCCCGCTGACCTATGTATTCGATGCGACCACTGGGGATTTGAATCAGATACTTGAAGATGTCATGTTGGCGGATATCAACGCTGATCAGATCGCGTCGCGAGTCTTCGTGTCGAATGCACAACCGACGATATTCGGCAGTATCCTCAATGCAGATTCAGGTTCACTGATCAGTACGATTCCACTGTCTCCTGCGTATGAATCAGAGACGCCATCGTTTCTCTCTTCGGTTTCGATCTTTCAGAACAGACTCCTGGTCGGAGAAGCAACCCTGCAACTCGGCAATTCCTGTAACGTCTTTGTGTACGACACGGGCACGAATGCTCCACCGACCGATATCACTCTATCAGCAAGCACAGTCGCGGAACTGGCTGCGGTCAACACGGTTGTTGGTGCATTGACGGCCACTGATTCCACGCCGGGAGAGTCTTTCACGTTCAGCCTGTTGAATTCATCTGGTGGCCGATTTGCAATTGATGGTACCAACCTGGTTGTTGCGAACGGATCGCTGCTCAATTTCGAAGAACAGACGACTCACAGCGTAACCGTTCGAGTCATGGATTCGGCCGGTAACACCTACGATGAGGCCTTTACAATAGACGTGACGGACGTGAACGAAGCGGCCACGCTGATCAGCCTGACACCGAGCAATGAGTCGGAGAACACCACGAACAACGCGATGGTGGGATCCTTATCGTCGAACGATCCAGATGCCGGTGAAACGGAATCGTTTGTGCTGCTGGACGACGCCGGAGGGCGATTCCTGCAGGATGGACTGGTGATTCGCGTGGCTGACGCCAGCCTGTTGGATTTTGAAACTGATTCCAGCCACCAGATCATGGTACGAGTGACCGACTCTGCTGCACACGTGCTGGAGCAGGTTGTGACGATCAACATTACGGATTTCAACTACCAACCGACAGATATTGGATTGACAGGCAACACTGCAAATGAAGCGGCGATTTCCTTGCTGCGGAATCCGAACCCGGAGCGACAACTTGGTTTTGGCAGTCGAGTTGCGGCATCGGAAACTCGATTACTCGTGTCTCATGTGCAGCATTTCGCACCGTTCACATATGACGGTCGAGTCTACTTGTACGACGCAGCGACTCGGAGTCAGATTGCGACTTTATTCAATCCGACAGGTGTTTCTGGTGACCGATTTGGTCAGGGAATAGCGATCTCAGGCGCCTACGCGGTTGTCGGCGCGGGAGGCGAAGACACTGCTGCCGAAGATTCCGGCCGTGCATATGTCTATGATTCAACGACAGGCGCCCTATTGCATGTTCTGAACAATCCGGATCAGACTGCCACGAGTGCTGACGATGAATTTGGTTCGCAGGTCAGCATCTCTGGTACCGTGATTGCGATTCGCTCCAATCGGGATGCCATCGCGCCACTAGCCGGTGCGGTTCATCTGTTCGATGCGGTGAGTGGAAATCTGCTGACGACCATTCAGAGTCCCGAGCCGGCAGAGCCAGGGCAGTTTGGTACAGCCATCAGTATGATGGGCAACAAAATTCTTATCGGCGCTCCGACAAACAACTCGACAGGGATTCGTTCGGGTCGCGCTTACCTGTACGAGTATGATTCTGTAACCAATACGACTTCGCTGCTCATTACGCTGGATAACCCAAGTCCAGGCGTATTCGATCTGTTTGGTTCGACGGTTGCTGTGACCGCAGATGTTCTTGTCGTTGCATCTCCGGGTGACAATGAAGGTGCCAACGACGCCGGTCGAGTGTATTTGTTCAGTTCGACCACAGGCGCCTTGCTGCACACACTTCAGGCCCCGGGGAACGAGGCGGGCGATGTGTTCGGCATCAGTCTGGCCGCTTCGGGTGACCACGTGATTGTTGCTTCCAGACAAGCGAACGGACTTTCGTTTTCAGGGCAAATTCATGTCTTCAGTGCGACGACCGGCAACCTGTTGGCAACAATTGACAATCCTACGCCCGAAGCAGGAGATTTGTTCGGGGATTTAGGGAGCACGATTGCAGTCAACGCGACTCACATTGTTGTGGGATCGGCCGGTGACCACACAGATGGCGTTGATGCCGGACTTGTCTATTTGCTCGACATGCCGATCGGCGAGGTGATCGGATCACTTTCGGCAGTTGATGTGGAGTCTACAGAGTCGTTTACGTTCAGTCTGACGGACAATGCCGGCGGCCGGTTTGGTATTGACGGCAACAATCTGATTGTCGCAGATCCGGCTCTGCTGGATTTCGAAGTGTCGGCTTCTCATGACGTCACTGTTCAGGTCACTGACAGCGGCGGCGCAACGTTTTCAAAGATCTTTACGATTCAGTTAACGAATGTTGTAGAGACTTCACATATTGTTTCAGGGACCTCGGGAAATGACGAGTTTGTTCTGACATATTCACCTTCGATTTTTGGTGGAACGGTGAGCGTAACAGTGTCGACGAATGGGGGAGCTGCGACCCCGGTTGGAACGTACCCGATGCAGCAGCCCCTGGTTCTCAATGGCGCGGCAGGATCAGATTCGATGCTCGTCATCGGAACCGGTAGCGCTGACATTTTCTCAGCGATTTCAGAGAACTCATGGTCGATCAATGGCGCTTCACTTGGCCTTTCCAGTATCGAAACACGATCTGTTGATCTTGGTGCCGGCAACGACCAATACTACTTCGATGCGGACGTACCGCTTGGTGCATTCGCCGTTTTCGAGTCTTCCGGGGGTATCGACCGAATTAACCTGAGTCCGACGACGACGGTGGATGTGTCTGTAAATCTCAGCCTCACAGGTACTCAGGTTGTTCATGCCTCCAATCTGATTCTGCAACTTCAGCCCGTGAATGCCTTCGAACAGGTTGAGGGTGGTTCGGGAAATGACCTTCTGACCGGTAATGCAAAAGCGAACACGATCTTTGGTGGACCGGGGAATGATACGCTGACCGGCGCTGCTGGCAATGATACGATTTTCGGCGGCCCGGGTGATGACTTCTATGTGTTTAGTACTGCGGCAGCAGCAGAAACAGATTCGCTCGGCGAACTGCCTGGTGAAGGTAGCGACACAATCTCTTTTGCTTCATTGACGACCGCCGTGACACTAAATCTCGGCCTTACGATTGCGCAGTCGGTCCATCTCAATCGCATGTTACAGCTGAACTCAGGGGTTGCTTTCGAGGATGCCATTGGTGGATTGGCAAATGATACGCTCACTGGCAACTTAGCGGGCAATCGCATTCGGGGGTTCAGCGGTAACGACATTCTGTTGGGAGCAGGTGGCAACGATACTCTGGAAGGCGGTCCAGGCGATGATGTTTATCGCTTCGTCGACGCTTTGATTTCGGAGAGTGATTTTCTGGTGGAGCATGCGGGACAGGGCACCGATACGATTTCCTTCATAGACGTAACTTCAAACATTAAGATGTATCTGGCATCGAACGGAATTCAGGACGTGCATCTGAATCGGCTGCTGCAGATCAATTCCGGCACGAATTTTGAAAACATGCTCGGCGGTTCCGGATTCAATGACCTCGTCGGGAATGCTCAGAACAATGTCCTGATTGGCCAGGGAAATCCGGATTCCCTTGTTGGGAATGGCGGCAACGACACATTGATCGGCGGCGGCGGAAACGACTCAATCGTTGGTGGTGAAGGCAGCGATTTCATGGAAGGCGGCTCAGGCAACGACCTTTATACGTTTTATGCGGCAGGCACGCCAGAAGCGGATTCGATACTTGAGCTTGATAATGACGGGATCGACACACTGACGTTCTCGACCGTCACCGATAACATTGCTCTTTCGCTGGCAACAATCGCCACTCAGTCAATTCACCTCAACCGAGCGTTGACGCTGACGATGGAATCTACGATTGAAAATGTCTTCGGTGGGAATGGGAATGATACACTCACAGGAAACAGTCTGCGCAATGAGATTCGCGGCTCGCACGGTAATGATACGATTCACGTCGGCACTGCTCCTGTCGGCGAGGTCGAGTTGCTTGTTGGAGGATCGGGCAATGACACGTACGTCTTTCAGTCGCAGGCAATTCCTGCGAAGGTGTTGATTGTCGAGGCCGTTGGGGCAGGCGGCGGTATAGATGAACTGGATTTCTCTGCCGTGCCGAGCGACGTTTCTGCCTGGCTGAACAGCAGTGCCTCATACGTGGTGTACGCGAATCAGACGCTGCAACTCAATTCGTCAGGCAGCATGGAAATTGTGTCTGGTGGATCGGGAAACGATAACTTGTTTGGTAACGCATTGGACAACGTGATTAATGGCAATGCGGGCAACGACACTCTGCGGGGCAGTGCCGGAAGTGATCAGTTGCATGGCGGCCCAGGTGATGACTTCTATGGAATGGAGCAGGCGCTGTCATCAGAGACTGATTCCATCGTTGAACTTGCCGGCGGCGGTACAGATCACATCAACTTCACCTCCGTGACTTCGAACGTCACGCTGTCTCTGGCTGCTGCCGGTTCACAGACCGTTCATGCAAATCGGCAGGTCGTGCTTCAGCCGGAAACCGTCGAAATGCTGACTGGAGGAAGCGGTCACGACACGTTGACCGGCAACGGCCTGGTGAATGTGTTGAACGGCGGACCTGCCGGCAATGACACTTTCCATATGAGCGCCACGCCCGCCGGACTCATTGATTCACTGCTCGGCGGTTCGGGAAACGATCAGTACGTCTTCTACCCCCAGAGCGCTGGATCGAGTGTCTTCATTACGGAGCACGTGGGGCAGGGCGACGATACACTGGACTTTTCATTTATCTCGACAAGCGTCACAGTCTGGCTGAACTCGAATGCTACCTATGCGGCCTTCACAAATCAGACGCTGCAGATCAACTCATCAACAGCCTTCGAAAATCTGATCGGGGGATTTGGGGGCGATACGCTGATCGGCAATAGCGCGGCTAACACAATTGTTGGCAACGACGGCTCTGATTCGCTCTTCGGACTCGCGGGAGACGACACACTGTCAGGTGGGAACGGTAACGACAGTTTGTTCGACGGCGACGGCTCTGATCTGTTGTCCGGGGGAAGCAATGATGACATCTATCAGCTTTCTTCGGTGACCGTGATGCAGACAGATACGGTGGACGAAGTCAGCGGCAGCAACAGTGGTATTGATACCCTGAATTTTGCAGGCATTGTTGTTCCGGTCACGATCAACCTGAACGTGACTTCATCTGTGTCGCAACAGGTTCACATCAACCGCAACCTCTTCGTTGGAAGTGTGGAATTCGTGGTTGGAGGATCGAGTCATGATATCATCATCGGCAATTCCCTGGCGAACTACATTGATGGTCGTGGCGGTCGAGATATCCTTGTTGGAGGAGGAATCAACACGGATCAGCTTGTTGGTGGAAACGACGATGACATCCTGATCCCTGGCTCATCCTCGGATGAACTGAATCACCCTGCATGGCTGACGCGATTCAGTGAATTGCGCGATGCGTGGACGTCAGGCGCCAATTACTCTGATCGTGTCAACAGCATTCGAACGGGAGTCGGTGCGAATCTCTCAACACTACAGGCCGGAATTAACGTACTGGATGACTCATTGCTTGACACGCTAATTGGCGGTCTCGGTCAGGACTGGTACTTCAAAGCCCTGAATGACATCATCTCAGACCTCTTCATTGACGAAGTTGTCGACCCTTTGTGATCATCGCCTTGTCGGCCTCGTTTCATCGTATCGCCGGTTGCGCAAGCATCTTACTTGAGAAAGATCTGCGACCTGGTGCAGTTGATCCATGGTCATATGCGACCCATTCTGCAAGAATGGCGGCACCTCGAGAACGCATAGTTAATCTCTTCGACATCGCATACGAGTCCGGGTGACAAATCGAATATGACCAGCAACAAGCCGGATTTCAGTGGATGGAAGCCAATCTCCGCATCAAGAGCTCCGGTTGTGAAAAAATCACCGTCTCCTGGAACAATCTTCGCCATCCTTGGCGGCTGCCTGTTTGTGTTCCTGTTGTTGATTGTGGTCATTGGAGCGGGATTTGCATTCTATATTCAGCGGCAAAACGCTCGCGCGGCTCAGGAGATGGCTCGAATCGAACAGCAACAGGCCGTTCAGGCTCAGGCTCGGGCAGTAGTCGTCGCTGCAGAAATGGCTGCGCAGCAGGAACGAGCAGAGAAGTTGCGGCAGGACCAGGAAAGGATGGAACTCGAGCGGATCGAACAGATTCGCAAGATGGAAGAGCAAGCTCGGATTGAAGCCCAGCTGCAGCAAGTCGAACAGGAAGCTCGCCACGGGATGGATCTGGTTCAGGCCGCACTATTCGACCAAATTCCGAAGAATGATCCTGACCGCTTTATTGCACCAGGCCCTCCAGACAGAGCTGGACTTTCATGGCGAGTCCATCTGCTTCCTGCGCTGGGATTGAAGGCATTGCACAGCGAGTTCCATCTGGATGAACCATGGGACAGTGAACACAATAAAACTCTGATTTCACGAATGCCCACGATCTTCGGAACTGATCCAAAATCCGGCAAGACGCAGCTTCGATCGTTTCTCCGGCTTGATGGCAGTGGCGATGGAGGTGAATACACTCGAGTTCGCGATGTGCTGGATGGTTCTGAGCAGACAGCGTTGCTGTTTTACGTTGGGCAGAGTCAGGCGATCACATGGACTCAACCCGACAATGTTCAGGCATATACCGCTGTGACGCCTGATCGTCTCGGACTTGCTGAAGGTGAAGAAGTTCGCTTTACAGTCTGTGGTCATCGAACAGTGTTCAATCTAAAGGAATGTGCTCCGGAACTCCTGCAGGCTTTGTGCAGTCTAGCCGGTGGCGAACATCTCGACGAGCGGCTGATCACAGGTCAGCTCACGGGGTCCGCGGCAGTCGCACGTCTTGCGAATATGGGCTCCGCGGGAGATTTTGGGAGCGACACACTGCTGAATCCCGAACAGGAATTCAATCAGGCTCACGCAAAGCTGAAGAAGATCGCCGAAGCGATGGTGAGTCGTGAAAAGGCAATGGCCTCACAGAAGGATGCTCAAACGTCTGCCCCCGGTCCGTTGTCATGGCGAGTTCACCTGTTGCCGTTCCTTGGTGAAGATGAACTCTATGCGAAGTTTGATCTGAGTCAGCCGTGGGATAGTGAAGCCAATTTGCCTCTGGCGTCTCAGATGCCCGAAGTCTTCCAGCTGGGACCATATCGTGGACGCACCCGGTTCATTTTGTCGTTGCCGGAAGACTGTCAGCGAACCGTTGGACAACTGCCGGCTCCTGATGCGATCACAGATGCTCCTGACCTCACGACATTGTTTTATCTCGTGGCGCCGCAGAATGGAGTGACCTGGACAAAGCCCGACAGCCTGATTCCAGTCAGTGGAACGTTTCAGGAGTCGTTCGGCTGGGCCCCCGCGACACCCGTGATTGCAGCAACCTTTGCCGCTACAACGGTTGAGATTCCTGGGAATCTCCATACTTCAAAACTGAGTGCTCTGATATCAATTCGGCGCGGTGAATTGTTTGATTTGGAGCTGGCGCTCAGAAACCCGGAACAGCAGCTTCGACTGTCTCCGTCAGTCAAGCCCGCGGAACCAATCGCCGATCTGATTAAACTGCCAAAGCAGGACGCTGACCCGGCGACTCTGAAACCTGCTGAGCCGCCAGCCGACGCGATGCGGTTTCGAACTCTGAACCGTGCAATTCAGAGATTCTACGACGAACGCCAACAGTCGCCGACCAACGTGCAGTTGCCCGGTGGTGTGCGTTCTCCACTCAGTTGGCGAGTTCATCTGCTGCCTTATCTGGAACAAAAACCCTTGTATGATCGCTTTAAGCTTGATGAGGCGTGGGACAGTGAAACCAATCTTGCATTGCTGGAATTCATGCCTGAGATCTTCAGGAGTTCACCGGGCGCCGTTTCGAAGACTCGGCTGCGAGTGCTGAGCGGAAGCGGCAGTCTGTTTGCTGGAGACAAACAATGGATGCAGGCACCGGACGGATTCCTGAACACCATCATGCTGCTTGAGACAGGCGAGACGTTCGAACAGGAATGGACCAGGCCGGATCTCGAAATAGAGCTTTCATCACTGGACTATCGTGGTCTGTTTGGCAGCGAGACAGAGATCAGGGCGATGCTTGGAAGTGGACAGGTTTTGCGATTCACCACGGAGACTCCGGGTGCCATCTTTCGCGCGTTAGCAACATCTGACGGAAACGAAATTGTGGATGGACAAACGGTGCAGCGATGGCTGACCCATCAGAGGGGGCAATTGATGTTCCCGCCGGCCGTTGAACCCAGGTTTGAAGCAGAACAGATGAAAAATATTGCTCTGGCAGCAATGAATTATCACGATGTGTTCAACTTCTTTCCTCCACAGCAAAGAGGTGATTCCGGTGAGATGATTCCTCTTCGATCATCACAGTTAAGCTGGCGAGTGCACCTGTTACCGTTCCTTGGCCACACGGCACTGTACAAACAATTTCGACTCGAAGAGCCCTGGGATAGTCCTCATAACCAACAGCTGCTTTCGTCGATGCCGGACTGCTTTCGCGATGCCAATGACCCCGCGGATAGTCATACAACGCGGATTGTCAGAGTCATGGGGCCTGGGACTCCGTTTCCGGAACCTGGTCGAGCCGCTGCGATCCGAGATGTAACAGACGGCACATCACAGACAATTCATTTCATTCAGGCTTCATCAGAGGATGCCGTTCCATGGACGCAGCCAGAAGACATTTCCGTAGATCTTAATGATGTGAGTTCGCTGGAATTGCTGACAAACCTGGCCTCCACACCGACACTCAGGGCTGTCACCTTTGACGGGGCAGTGCGGACACTGGCTCCCAGCGTCAATGGAGAATCCTTCAAAGGTCTGATCACTCCATCCGGCCAGGAATTGTTGAAGACACAGGATTTGTTCCTGGAACAGTAGTTTAGTCACTTGGGTGAGAGCATCGTTGACTGGATGGAACGTTAGGGAGGCTAGAGTTCAAGCAGAAATCGAACGCCTGCGACGAACGCATCCGGATAGATGCCGGATGGACTGATGATGTACTGAAGGTCGGGTTGCAGGCTGACGCGTGAGTTTATTTCTGCTCGATAAAAGATCTCGTATACGATTTCACGATTACTCCCCCCTTGAAACAATTCGGCCCACGAGACCCCGACACCCATTTCGTCGTCGTCGCGACGAGATAGAAGCCCCTGATACACGATGCCTGCTGAGGCGCTGTTGCCGATCGAATTCGGGGGACGATTTGAGCCGAAGAACCTTGGATAGTAGGCGGCGAATACTGAGAGCCCCTGCGAGCTGACAGAATCCGGACAGGACTCGCGAAACAACAACTGCTCCCATTGGAACGCGTATCCGTGAATAGCATCCACGGGTTGGTCGTTGAATTCACCCGGAGTTTGATATCCTGCGGCGGTACTGATTGTTCCCGGAAGGCGGCCGTCGTTCAACGCGTATTGGTACTCTACCTCACTGGCAAGAAAAGCCGTGTCGTTCCCTGAAACCCCCCAGCCACCAGGTTCTGCAAGTGCATCCCATGCACCGAGTTTCAGTTGTAACGAGGAATTCAGTTGAAGCAGGACGACGGCTGCCATCGACTGCTGCGGAAATGTTGGCAGCGTTGAGCTCGGAGTGAGCTCGAACGAAGACTGCACGAAATGCTCCGCAGCATCGATGTAAATGAACTCAGTGTTAACGTCCTGTTTTCCAAGACGAACAGTCACGTTCTCATCCAGGAGTTGAAGCTCCCACCAGAATTCGCCAACCTGTGTGATATTGCCTCCGGAGTCGATATCACTCAGGACTAACGAATCACCGACAATGTCGTGCGACAGACCTTGTCCGTGAGTCGTTTGCCCGAGCAGATAGACTCTCCCGGGAATCCGATTCTCCAGGGCGTCGAGGGCGTCAAGGTCGACAGTCAGCTCAATGTTGAGAAGACCCTGATAGCGTATGGCATCTTTTGTTGAGGCACCGCCGTGTGTCTTTCCAAAAACATCCCCGTAATAGGTCGTTTGCACATCGATCGCGGACACCCGATCAGCAAACAAGGTGGACAACTGCGGGATTTCAGAGTCGGCAGCATCAACTCGGGGCTGTGGGATGTCGTCACGAGCATCTTCCGGCATTCCGAAACTGTCAGTGGAAACTGGCAGATTGTGCGCTTCAATTGGAAGGCAGGTACAGATCACAGTAATCACAGCAACGGCGGTCGTCACGAAACTGTACGACGCGAAGGCTCTGCCTGTCTCCCGGCCTCGGTGTGAGGAATTTCCGGGGAGACTCATCTGCGGCACCTTTCCGGCATGAACAGATCGCGTTGGAAACGCCCGGCATTTCCGTTGCTTCGGTTCCATGCCGCGAGAGTCCCCGCTGGGCCGGTTGCTGAAGCGGCAAAGACTCGATGAAAGACTGGTGCACTCCGATACGTTTTTCCAGCCAGCTCCCGGACAGGCAAGACTGTAATTCAGAGATCGACAGTGAGAGTCTCGCGGCTTGAATCAGTTGTATTAAGGCGGTAGGGAAACGTCCGGAATTGGCAACCATGCTGTCGCTCCGCAGCACAGGCGAACTCTCTGCACAACATTCGTGATGCGCGTCTCCAGTCATCTTCAGTTCGTCACGACCACACGCAGCATGAATGAGTTTTCATGTCCCTGACTGAACGTACCAAATCCAAGTCCTGACTGGATCTCGAAGTTATTTGCGACCTGATATTGAAATTGAGGAACGACGATCAGGTCTTCGGTGGCATTGGCCTGAGAAGCGAAATTCGTTTCCAGGCCGACCCTCATCGCTTCGCTGAGTTCCGCAAAGACCGAAACGTTGATCAGTTCTTCAAACGTTTCTGAACGGGCGGGGCCCTCCAGATCCATGCGACCGCCGATCATAAATAGCGCACTCCAGGTGTCATTAATCTCGATGCCGCCCAGATAAAGCAGGGTTGAATTCCATTCCTGCCACTCTGTCGTCGGTTGGAACAACGTCTGGAAGCCGTGGATATAACGATCATCGAATGCCGTTCCGATCGTCCACTGAAGCCCCAGTTTGTACTCCTCCAGCGTCGACGATTCGAACGGGAACTCGAATTCAACGGCCAGGTTATCGGCGATCGCATACTCAACTTCCGGAGCCCACTCGATGCCACCTTTGTCAGATGTTGTTGTGCCGGACCCGAACGGGTCGTCGTCAGGGGTTGCGTTTGATGCGCTCCACGGCATGATCGCCAGCGTATTAAATTCTACTGCGTTCCTTCTGACGCCCAGCGGATGAACGAGATCGAACAGCAGTGGCTCCGGCACTTCAACCGGAGGGCCGTCTTGGATCGACGTGTTCTGGAGAGTTGTGTGAGTGAGGCAATTCACCCCCGCTCGCTTGTCAGAGAGGAAATCGCAGAGCCATGAATCTCTCGTAACGATTCCAGGTAAGGTATCGACTCGCAGCGTCGGCTTCGAGCCGATGTGCTCGTCGGCTGCCGCGTGCTGTTCTGAGATGTTTCCAGGAGCAGTCAGCGTTACAAGGACTAGCAGAGCGCGCACCAGCATCGACTGTGGGTGATTCGTCTCCGGAGAGCATGTCGACTTTCTGATTCGACATCTCATTCTTTCTTCCCTTTCGGATGTGCGTTAATGATTCCTGCTGGTCGACAGGACACCCAGTTTTCTCCTTAGCAACGGACAATCGATGTTCGAGTAAGGGCCACGCTGAGGAATCTCTCAGGACACAATCGTCACACTCATTCCAGACAGTAGAGTTGTTCGACACGTCGGACGTGTTCGTAGAGGACAGCACAAACTCCGGTAGCATAACACAAGAGAAAATCCTCGCGGCCGCTTGCGCACATGGCATAGTCAGTGCAGTTTCTCATCATCTCGTCGACACAACAGAAAGCAGACTGCGGTGGAGATTCACTGGAACAAAGCGAAACCTGCACTTTCCGCCGAAAGCGACATCAGAAGACCACCTGTTAGAGTGATTTGGGCGGCTGTATTCTGTTTCGCTGCGATTCGCCTCGGCCGTACCAGGGCGGGGTTCTGGGTTGCTCCGACTGAGCCGACACATGCCAAGCCAGACGCTAAAGCAAACGGCAGGGGTATCCAGGCTTTCAGACTTTCAATAAGGCACGTTGACTTCGCGCCCGGGTCTGAAGTGGTGGACGCTGGAATGCGTATTCCAGGATACTTGTTGAAGAACCGTTCTTTTGAGGCCACGTGACAACGAAATGTATGACCTTCCGGAGTACCTTTTCACATGTAACTTCCCCCAGGTGACCACCTGGGCAACTTCGTTCACCTTTTGAAAGCCACCAAGTGATGCGAGCCTTGTTTATTGTACTTTGCCTTTTGCTATGCGTTCGAGCTTCTGCCCAAGGGGTTTCGGAGGGAGCTCAGTGGCTGACCTATTCGGGGGGAGATGGCCCGGGGACAGGCAAACGCATCGTACTCATAGCGGCCGAACAGGAGTATCGCAGCGAACAGTCGATGCCGATGATGGCAAAGGTACTCAGCACTCACCATGGCTTCGATTGTATCGTGCTTTTCGCTGTCAATGAACGGGGTGAGGTTGATCCGACGATGCCGGTTTACCCGGAGAAGGGCAGGGAGTCTGAGTTCAAAACACATCACATCCCGGGACTCGAACAACTGGCTTCGGCTGACCTCGTCATTTTCTTTACTCGTCTGCTCACACTTCCAGACTCGGAACAGGAACACATTGTCCGGTACGTGGATTCCGGAAAACCGATCATTGCGCTGCGAACAGCTAACCATGGCTTCCGAGACCCGCTACCGTACAAGATTGATGGGAAACAAGTGCGTTGGGGAGAGGATATTCTTGGCGGTTCGTTTCTCAACCACCACGGATGCTGGCATGCGGACTCGACCCGTGGCAGTCTTGACAAAGAGCAGATACAGCACCCCATCCTCATCGGAGTCACAGACATCTGGGGCGACTCGGACGTTTACCGCACCTATAAAGAAGGCACTCGCTTGCCGGCCGATTGTACTGCGCTTGTTTGGGGTCAGCCGCTCATGGGCCGAAAACCGGATGACTTGCCGAATGAAGAACTGGAACCGCTCCCGATTGCATGGGTAAAGCCATGGCGGACCAGCAGTGGCAAGTCAGCCCGTGTCTTCCAATGTACGATGGGCAGTGGCACCGATCTGAAAAGCCCCGGCCTGCGCCGACTCGTGGTTAACGCGGCCTATTGGGGCATCGGCATGGAATCATCAATTTCTGCTTCTCGCAGTGTAGACATCGTCGGCGGCTACCAGCCGATGGAAAGTGGCTTCAACTATGATGAACTAGGTGTCAAGCCGCACCCGGTTTCGTTCTATCGCTGAATGTCGTCACGCAATTCACAAGCGTCACAAGCGGCCCACTTCCAGTTTGATAAAATTGACGCCCCTTAGAGATGTTGATACCTTTATAGTCACGGCGGGCGAAATCCATCATTATTTGGATTGAATTGGGAGCATCGGCGTGCGATCGACTTCATTCATCCTCATTGCTGCCTGCGGACTCGCTTTCGGCTGTAGCTCCATTTCTCGGAAGCCGGATCCAGCCTGGCTGAATGACTTTGATCGCGCCAACGCTGTTGTCATTTCCAAAGAAGGACATCCTTCTGTGACAATCTCAGACCGCGAAACACTGCAACGACTTCGAGAGATCTACACGAATTCGAGCTGTAAGCCCTACATTGGCACATTGCCCGCAGATATTGGACACAGAACGATAGCCATTGCTTATCAGGGCAACGTTTTGCGAAGTTTCACCACATCGCTCGGAATGTTTTGGGAAGACGGTTCATATGACGAAATGCGAACGACGGAGCTTGATGCCCTCGATTCACAATGGGTCGAGACTCTGTTCGAAAGAATTCCAAGCTCACAAGAGTCGGCAGAGGAATCGTTGCTGAACGGGTCCAAACCGATGCTTTACCCGAAACAACGACAACAGCCAAAATGACTTACCTTCAACAAATCGCGGAACGCGTCAACAGAAACGGAGACGTCAACGATCCCACGACGATTCGGCCACTGTTGACTCTGTCCGAGTTCTTTAAAGGAAACGATGACTTCGGAAGCATCGGCTGTAACCTCTCTCCGCCGCCAGGTCCTGCAAAGTTCTACGAAGTCCTGAAAGAGATTTCTGCAAGATCCGATGTCGCTGATGTCCGTGTGCAGATTGCGATGTTTGATGATCCTGAAATGTGGCCTTTCAGCGATACTGTCTGGATCATTACAAGCGCGTCTCCACAAGCGGTCGCTCAATGGTTCGATGCCGCAATCCGTCCCGACAATTGCTCGGCTGGCTGGACCGACGGTGTATCATTCGAACCGGTGCCAGTCCCGGAGGGAATGCGGGCCGTGGCGTGTTGGTGGGACTGAACACGAATTGACATCCCCCAGGCGTGCTGGTACCGTCAGAACAGCGATGCGAGTAATTCAGCGTAATGCGGCGAAGCTGGAGGACAATCAATGAAGATCCTGATTTCGTCCGTTGGTGTGATCCTTTTGTGTAGTCTTTCAATTTTCGCGGACGACAGCGACTGCCCGCCGAGTTCAGAGGATCCGCCGGCATTGGCAATCGCGAAGCTCGATCCGAAGCTGGATCGCAAGGAAGTGACCATCAGATTTTCAGTGTCAGAGTTAGGCGGAGTTGCGCAGATTTCCATCCCTGGAAAGGCGCCGACTTTTGTCATTGAAGCGACATCCGAGCACAAAAGGAAAGATCTCACGGTCTGGATTGAAGGTGAACTGGCCGACGTTCTGGATCGGCTACAGTTATCCTATGGCGGATCGAATCAATTGAAGAAGGGTACAACCATTGTTGCTACAGGCTCGCTGACGTTTTCTCCGGGAGCGGGAGATCGAGAGGGCCACGAGTGGTACGCACTGCACGTTGAGAAGTGGCAGAATTTTCGCATTGTTGGTCCAGTTCACGAAGAGTAAGCCTAACGGTAGTGGACCAATAGCGGCCTGGACCGAAGCACGAACATCGCACGTTGGGCTCTGTAAGGGAGTGGCTGCTTGTATTGTGCAGGGACACCCTATTGCGATATCATCAGAATGGCGAATAGGAAATACGGACCGTCTCTTTAACACAGAAGAGCGGCCTTACGCGCACCACTTAGCCGTCGCGATTTCTAACAAGAGAGTCACTCACGGCGGTCGGGTGGATTGTAAACGTTCGCCTTTTTTCTTGAGTTCGCGCATCTGTTTTGAGGCACAGCGTCAGCCGTAAGACGCACGAAATGGTGGTTCGAATTGAGCCTCATTGTGGTGAAACAATTCATCAAACACTGCATCGATTCCGAAAGATGGTTTTTTGGGCGAGAAAGAGAAAGTCGCACAAGACCAGACCTGGCGCCTATGAGAAGCCGTCTGTTCGACGTCGGCGGAGTGACGGGTTAAGGCGACTGAATTCGAGACTTGCGGAATACCACGGTCCGGGATCGACAAATAATAATATCGGTTTGGCTGGATTGTTCGCACGCGAAGACTTATCACATAAACCCCGTCCCCGATTTGCAGATAGTGACCCGTTGGATGAGGATTGGCATGGCTACGAAGAGTTTCCTTAAACTGGCCGCAGTGGTGATCTGAATGCGACATCGACACTTCGCTCATTCTCATCATGGCATTTGTAATGCATCCTGCATCGTCAGATGTTTGCCTGGTCTGACCACACTGCAAGCTCGTTTCCACTCGGGTCACAGAATTGAAATCGCTGCCCTCCAGGAAACGAAAAGATTTCCCTGGTGACTTTACCGCCAGCTCTTTGCACGGAGGCAAGTGAAGCCTGTAAATCAATGGAATACAAAATCACCAGCGGACCGCCAGTCACAACGCTCTCAGTACGGCAAATTCCACCGCACTCACCGTCAGCATTCTGATTTCGTATTCCAACATAGTCGGGACCATAGTCGTTGAACTCCCAATCGAATGCCGCGTTGAAGAACCGCTTTGCTTCAGGTATGTCGACAGCAGAGAACTCGATGTAATTGATCGAGTGATGTGATTCAGCTTTGATAGTCATGTGATCTTGTGCAATGAAAGAGTTTAAGCAGGCAAAGTCCGTAAAAAGGTTGTCGATTGTAAATCCGCTGGACTTCGCTGCTTCCGTGAATCGGCTTATTCGTTGGCATCGTTGGGTGTGCAGCCTCATTATAGTGGTGCCGGTCGGCGAAATTCATGGTACAGGATGACAGAGAAAAGAAACAGACTGCGTGACAACAGTTCGAATATTGGAGGACGCGGTGCACGAGCTTGCAGATTCGTCGCATCTATTGTCGCCGATTTTTTGCCAGACCCATCCATCCTTCGCGGCCACGTCGATCAGCCCTGATCACGAGCTTTATTGGTCTACAGTGAAGACTTCGAATCGTACCAACTCAAAGGCTCATGACTAAGTCTCTCGAGCCTCTTTGAAGTAGTCCCGTGAGTATAGAAAGTCTTGTGCAAAACGACCATTGAGTCTTGCCTCGTCGAATTGACGAAAGCCCGCGGACCTTCTGGGTGGCTCGCAATCAAGACAGCCGACGATAGTCGCAAGGATTGGTGTGATGTACAGATTCTTTACGCTGCGATCTCTGGCTGCTGGGGAACGACTACGCTGATCCGATTGTTGCGAGTCAGTTTCCATTTCAAAGACCGCGATCGGCAACTCTGGTTCAACCTCTTGGTCAACCATTCATTATGGGAGATCAGGTGTGGATCCCAGACACGTGATCCGACCCCGGATTCATCGGGTCTGACCCTAGTTGAGTGGGCGTGAATCGAATCGAGTGGGGTTGGAGCGGCATTTGGGGGGGCGATAGCGAAGCGTGCTAACAGCAAGGCCGGAATTTTGGCTGCACGGTGCTTAGCGACAATGAGAAGTTCCGTTCAGCGACAATTAGAAGTACCGGATTCTGACAGGTTTAATGATTGGAGGTTGGAAACATGGGGTCTGACCCCGGGTTCATTGGGTCTGACCCCGGTTGAGGGGGCGTGGATCGAATCGAGTGCGGTTGGAGCGGCATTTAGGGGGGGCGATAGCGAAGCGTGCTGGCAGCAGGGCCGAAATTTGAGATGCACTGCGGGAGGTGCAAAGCGATTTGGGGGACTCAGGCGTGAGTTGAGCGCACACCGTTCTCAAATCCTGCGTTTGCAGCACAAACGGGATGAAAACAGGGGTTTCGGCGCGCATTGCGAGCGCGGTTGTCCAGCCTCGATCTTTGAGGCTCGATCAGTCGTCGGTCTCAGAGACCAA
>JAEUIH010000349.1 GCA_016795105.1 Planctomyces sp. | reverse complement strand
GGTTGGCTGCGTTTGCGGCGCCAACGTCGATGGCGGCGCACGGTTCATCGAGGCCCAAGGACTTTGCGAGTTTGCCGTAGGACGTGGTGGCCCCGGCCGGGATGCGGCGCAGTGCCCGCCAGACCCGCTCCTGAAACTCGGTTCCCCGTGTGACCACTGCGAGCTGGTCGAGTGCCTGCAAATCTCCATCAAAGTAGCGAGCGAGCGCTTCGGCAGCTTCCCGCGGTGCCGACACATCGGCCAACTCGTACTGGCCGTACTGCTCGCTCAACGTACGATGCAGGTGGCTTTCGTGACCAGCGAAGTCCAGCGCGCGAAGCGCCGTCTGCTCATCCGTCACCAGCAGCAGAGTCCCAAGTCGAGAATCCAGGTCGCTTACATTGAAATACATGGTCATGTCTGCCTTAAGAAATACGGGCGCTTCCGTGCTCACCCAATAAACAGACCTCGCCGCTGTACCGGCCCGGATTAATTGGACACTGTTTTGCAACTCAGGCTGCCTTTCGCATGGCATAGGCCTGACGGGCTTCA
>JAEUIH010000348.1 GCA_016795105.1 Planctomyces sp. | reverse complement strand
AAGCCCGTCAGGCCTATGCCATGCGAAAGGCAGCCTGAGTTGCAAAACAGTGTCCAATCAATCCGGGCCGGTACATCGGTTTCACCGGCACGCCAATTTTCGCCGACAACGCAGGCACCAGCGGCAATCCACTGCGGCGCACCACCGAACAGGCTTTCAGCGACAAGCTGCACACCTACACCATTGTCGATGCCATCAACGACAAGAATGTGCTGCCGTTCCGTATCGACTACATCAACACGATCAAGGCTTCGCCGCGCATCAAGGACAAGCAGGTGCCGGCCATCGACACCGAGCGGGCGCTGCTGGCGCCGGAGCGCATCGCGCAGATCGTGGGCTATATCCGCGAGCACTTCGACCAGAAGACCAGGCGCAGCGCCAGCTACCGCCACGACGGCAAGCGGCTGGCGGGATTCAATTCGCTGTTTGCCACCGCGAGCATCGAGGCCGCCAAACGCTATTACGCCGAATTCGCCGCACAGCAGAAGGACTTGCCCGAGGCCCAACGGCTCAATGTCGGTCTGATCTACA
>JAEUIH010000347.1 GCA_016795105.1 Planctomyces sp. | reverse complement strand
TCTCAGCAAAGACACGCCACCTCTTCAACCCCCAGCCGTCCCGCCAGGGTCATACACCAGTTTCGACTTTAGCTCGCAAGGCTGGGATATCGACGGCACCGGCAATGCACTGGCCAACACCCTGACCGGCAACGATTACGACAATCGTCTCGATGGCTGCGCCGGCATCGACGTTCTCGAAGGCAAGGGTGGTAACGACACCTATGTAATCGACACCCTGGCCGACCAGATCATTGAGACTTCGGGTGGTGGATTCGACACGGTGGAGATCGGACTGACCTACACCCTCGGTGACAATCTGGAAGGGCTCCTCCTGACGGGTAGTGCCAATATCGACGGTACCGGCAACGATAGCGCCAACACCTTGGTTGGCAACGATGCTATCAATCGGCTTGTGGGAGGTCTGGGCGACGACTCGCTCAGCGGCGAGGGCGGTAACGACATCCTCGACGGCGGTGCGGGTGACGACTGGCTGGCCGGCGGTCTGGGTAACGATACCTACTACACCGACAGTGAAAGTGACCGTATCCG
>JAEUIH010000346.1 GCA_016795105.1 Planctomyces sp. | reverse complement strand
TGAAGCCCGTAAGGCCTATGCCATGCGAAAGGCAGCCTGAGTTGCAAAACAGTGTCCAATCAATCCGGGCCGGTACATCCATAAGTGGATAAAAGTCGCGACTTTTTTACACTATTCGTTAAAAAAGTCGCCATGAAACGTTATCCGGATGACCTCGTTGCAACCGATCTGAACCGCAAGATGGTGCTGGTGACCGGCCCTCGGCAGGTCGGCAAGACGACGCTTTGCCGACACATCATGGAGCGCTTTCAACCATCCCAGTATCTCAATTGGGACGTTGGGCCGGATCGCGCCGCTGACCCATCTGATCGAATGCAGGCTTTCGGACAGCAATGTTCATCGCGCCCTGGCCGGTTTCGCCAACAAGTTCCCCGGAGCCGAAGCCATTCAATTGGTCCGCGATTTGCGTCAGGAGGAATGCCGGGCTTCGGTGCGCATCACCGGCGCCGCCGGTTGGCTGGCCGGACTGGAAGCGTCAGCGGGAGCTGATGCACCGCGGGAACGAGGAACGCGGATCCGACCCGGCCCCTCCG
>JAEUIH010000345.1 GCA_016795105.1 Planctomyces sp. | reverse complement strand
TGAAGCCCGTCAGGCCTATGCCATGCGAAAGGCAGCCTGAGTTGCAAAACAGTGTCCAATTAATCCGGGCCGGTACATAAACTGCGCATCACGATCCGGATGGTCGCCCCCTTCAAGCGTCTTGGCGTTGGCCTGCAGGCTGTAGCCTTGCGCTTTGAGCAACTCTCCCACGGCAACGTGACTGACTTGATGCCCTTGGCGTCGCAGTTCGTCGGCCAGTTTCCGCAAACTCTTGCAGGTCCAGCGCAGCGGCGACTCAGGGTCACCGCGTGTCACCGGATCAATCAGCAATTCGAGGTCGGACAGCAGGGTGGGATCCGTCTGCGCAAGCTTCTTCCTGTCCCCACCCAAACGGCGCACTCGTCCTTGCGGTAAAGGCACGGACTCCGCAACTGCCTCCGCTTCCAGCTCACCCAAACCGACCGTAATCGTTACCCGCGATACGCCCGTAGCCCGCGATACGGCAGAAATGCCGCCGCGGCCAATCACCATCGCCTCCGCCGCAACAAACAGTCGACGCTGACGTTCATCCAGCC
>JAEUIH010000344.1 GCA_016795105.1 Planctomyces sp. | reverse complement strand
AAGGGCAACCCGAGCATGGACAACCTGGCTACCATCTTTGGCGCAATTCGGAACTGGCTCAAGGTGGCGTTCGACGTGCGCGTGGTTGAAGCCGCGTAGCAAATAGCCTTCCCGCGTTTGCCCTGGCTCTGGGTCGGGCGTCTTGTTGTCGCTCATACGCCCGATGCTACGCAACAGCAACTTGCCCGATAGGGGCAACGCGCCAAAGGGTTCAGAGACATTGGGCGTTCCGAAAAGCGGAAATGTCTCTGACCCATTTAGCGCCTCAGGTCTTGCAATCAAACATTTGGCGAATTACACATGTCGGAAAGTTCGTAATGCAAGACCTGACCCCGAACATGCGCGCAGCCTCCCGTCTCGCCTTTACAGCAGTCGAATCATACCTCCCCTGATCAGAATCCTCCCCTTGCGAGACAGCATGTCTAGCTCGGTCTCCAAACCCTTACGGACACTCCTCCCCGAGCTAAAGTCGAAACTGGTGTATGACCCTGGCGGGACGGCTGGGGGTTGAAGAGGTGGCGTGTCTTTGCTGAGAA
>JAEUIH010000343.1 GCA_016795105.1 Planctomyces sp. | reverse complement strand
GAAGCCCGTCAGGCCTATGCCATGCGAAAGGCAGCCTGAGTTGCAAAACAGTGTCCAATCAATCCGGGCCGGTACAGGAATGCGTGTCCAGCTTGGCGTGGAATCAGTGTCCAGCTTCGCCGGAATACGCATGCAAGAAGCTCCATTGTGTCTCCTGTGTTCGCGTCTATCTTATGCCGCACGCGCCTTTGATGCTTGTTTTTGGAGACCGCCGACTGCAACG
Organism: Planctomyces sp.; assembly: GCA_016795105.1. Lineage (GTDB taxonomy): Bacteria > Planctomycetota > Planctomycetia > Planctomycetales > Planctomycetaceae > F1-80-MAGs062. Next base: position 313 of record JAEUIH010000343.1, on the reverse strand, counting down.
ACGCCCCAAGCCTTGGCGAAGGCGTGCAGGGTGTTGTCGTGAATCTCGAGCACCGGGCGCAAGCTGCCAGCCACATCGCGCTGATAACCGCCAGCCAGCACCCAGGCCACCGGAATGCGACGCTGGCGCAGACCAGCAAAGACCAACTGGTCACGTCGTGCCAACTGCTCGGTCGTCAGCCAGCCGCCCAGCGGATCGTCGATATGCGGATCGGCCCCGGCCTGATACAGGACCAGATCGCAATCCGCAAATACGTCGAGTAAGACAGGAGTTGCTTCGAGGAATGCCTCGGCCCGGCTTGGACGACTATAGG
>JAEUIH010000342.1 GCA_016795105.1 Planctomyces sp. | reverse complement strand
CATTGAGCATCTCTTTGATGGACTGATAACGTTGTTCGCGGGTTTTGCGAAGCGCTTTGCTGATGATGCGCTCGAACTCGCCAGGGAGGTCAGCAATTGACTGCCTCAGCGGTTCCGGTTCGCGCTCTAAAATAGCCGCCAAAACATCAATCATGTTCACGCCAGAGAAAGGAGGTTTACCGGCGATCATCTCATAAAGCATCACCCCCAAGCTGAAGATGTCCGTGCGCACATCAAGCTTTTCACCCCGAGCCTGTTCCGGCGACATATACCTTGCGGTGCCGAACACTGCGCCAGCTTCGGTTTCGATTCTGGCCAAAGTCGGAGCTTGGGAGTCGAATTGTATTGGCGTTGATTCGGTCGCTTTGGCCAGTCCAAAGTCTAAAACTTTGACGATGCCGTCCCGACGCACCATCACATTTTCGGGTTTCAGATCACGATGAATGACGCCTGCTTCGTGCGCGGCCTCGAGCGCAGACGCAATTTGAATCCCAATAGCGATTGTCTCGGCAATCGGCAATGGGTTGTCGCGCATTT
>JAEUIH010000341.1 GCA_016795105.1 Planctomyces sp. | reverse complement strand
TGGCATCCGTGCTTGACTGGAAGCTGCTTGAAGCGGCTAAACCTGCACTCGAAAAGCAAACACCTGTCACCGGTTCTTTTGAGATCAAGAACATAGATCGTACAGCCGGAACTATTTTATCCAACGAACTGACCAAAATTTACAAAGCAGCCGGGTTACCCGACAACACTGTCCATTTCAAATTCACAGGAACGGCCGGTCAAAGTTTTGGTGCTTTCAACAATAAGGGAATCACCCTCGAGCTGGAAGGAGATGCCACTGATTATTTTGGAAAAGGGTTAAGCGGTGCAAAACTCATTATCTACCCGCCAAAGAATGCATCCTTCGTTCCGGAAGAAAACAGTATCATCGGCAACGTAGCCTTTTATGGGGCTACCTCCGGCGAAGCTTTTATCCGGGGCAAAGCGGGTGAACGTTTCTGTGTCCGTAACTCGGGTGCTAATGTAGTAGTAGAAGGTGTGGGAGACCATGGCTGTGAATACATGACCGGCGGAAGAGCCATCATACTTGGCGATACAGGAAGAAATTTTGCTGCAG
>JAEUIH010000340.1 GCA_016795105.1 Planctomyces sp. | reverse complement strand
GGGTACATTGGCGCCGCGCGCCGGGAGAGTGGTGTACGGCCGTGGATTCGGGGGGAGGGTTACGCGGCAGCACGGCCGTGGTACATCCGTTCCGTGATTCAGCCGGAAGAACTGGTCGGTGACGAGTGGGCCGAGTGGTATCGGCTCACGCCCGTCCAACGCTGGCTGGAGAGCGAGGAACTCTGGCGGACCTACCTCGCGCTCGGAGGCTCCCTTGATCCCGAACCCGATACGCAAAGTCCTTTCTTCGATGCGCACGCACCGCGTCCGCGCCCTCCTCATGGGCGGTCAGGCCTGCGTGTTCTACGGCGCGGCCGAGTTTAGCCGCGACACCGACCTGGCCACTCTCGCCGACGCCGCCAACCTGGCGCGGTTGCGCGCGGCGCTCGCCGAACTGCAGGCCGCGCCCGTCAACTCGGGGATCAGTTCAGTCCGTGATTCGTTGAGGGTGCGGGCTTCCGCCCGGTCCCAGGTCGCGACGCCGGGTCCCGGGATGCCGGCGGGGAGACCGGCCCAAGGCGGGACGATGAGCGGTGCC
>JAEUIH010000033.1 GCA_016795105.1 Planctomyces sp. | reverse complement strand
CCGGATGCGGGAGATCCGCCAGTCCGGTTCGGAGGGAGGGGGGAGCCGATATCAATCGGTCCTCCCTACCCCTATCTGTAGCAGGCACTCTCCGAGTGCCGTCCGCGTCAGCGCAATTTCCCCAGCAGACATCGCTGACAAAAAGCACCACCGTGTCGCGGACGGCACATGGAATGTGCCTGCTACGGTAGCAGGCAGACTCCGTCTGCCGTCCGCAAGTCCCCTGCCACCGCCCACTAACCAAAACACAACACCAGAGTGACGCGAACGGCACATGGGACTTGCCTATTTTCGCGGCTGATCCTCGAGTGTGATCGGTATCGGAAGTATCCCCAGATTTCTCAGGATATTCAGCGAGAACCTTCCATTCATGTAGATTGTCTGACCATCCTTTACGTTTTCGGCCGGGTAGCGAGGCGACCATCCCCAGTCCATTTTGGCATAGAGATTCTGAGTATCATTCGGTACCTGTACCGTTACAGTCTGACCGACGTTGATGCGGCCGATCTCTACATTGTCCGCCATGATCATGGCGGTCCTGATTCTGCCGAACCAACCATAGTTTCGGGTTACCGTCACTGTTCGCATAGTTCACCTGCGGGCCTTTATCTGTGTGCCGTAACAACGATTCTTCCTCAGTTTCTCTACGCCTGCCATGACAACGCAGACGTAGCTTCTCCATTACCGCTCAGTACATTATTCCAGGTGATGGGTCACATGAACAGAGACAGTCACCTCGACCGACCTCGGGTCTTCTGAGACGACTTCTTCTCCCTGCAGTTTGTAAGAACTGGCAGCGAGAAGGGAGGCACAACGTTGGCGTTCCAGGACTCGGTCAGGCGGGTGGCTTGCCTGCGAACCATGGTAGTGAATCGATGACGGTTCACCCAATCTCCGGCCGGCCGAGTGAGCAAGTCGCTCGGCCATTTGCTTTGCAACACCGAAGGCTTCAGTCGTAGCGTTTGCGAGTTGCTCGCTGTTTGGTCGGGAGATATACAGGAATTGCGGCGAAAGATCGGCCGGTGGTGGTTCGGTCACTTGCGCCATAATCGATCGAAGGTGCTCCTCCGGATCTGACCACGGCGACGGCGCAGCAGGCGGTGTGGGTGGAACGGCATCCGGATCCGCGGCCGCGTCAAACCGGAGCTGATCGACGAGCACCAATACTTTTTCGGCCGAAAACCCTTCGATATCCCAGATCGCTGTCAGCGAAACGTTGACTCCGGCACGATCCGGAAGCGGCGCATTGGCCGGACGGGGCAGCCGAGGCATTACGGCCGCTCGCATCCGGGACACAGGATTCATGTCCGCTGATTCATCAGCGTGCGGTTCTCCAGTTTCAACGCGTGTGGCACCAAGCCGAGTCAGACGCCTGGCAGTCTCTTCACTCCGCTGCTTTATGTCAGCCAGCCCGAGTTCCAGTGTGGCGGCCGTCGCTCGTACCCGAACCAGCATCAGCAGAATCGTTGGTCGTAAACGCACAGTAGCACTGGCATTCGTACTGACCGTCGACCGTTGTTGCGCAGCGTCTGTCATGGTGCTTCTTTCAGGATAACAGATGTCGATAACAGTCTGGCTCGCAGTTGAGGAGCATGCAATCGTAGACGCATCATCAAGTGACGTTCAAACAAATCGGTCAATTCAGTGATCGTCAGTACGTTCGCCTGATTTCCCGAAACTTCAGGGCAGTTGATCACCTGTCGGCGGTATGGCTGCCTTGGAGAGTCTCTTGCTGGAGACGACGACCGGCACCAGCGGCTCGGACTCTGCCGCTGTGACAATAACCTCGCAGGCCTTTTCAATATATCCCGTTCGCTCGTGCCAAATGCTAAACTCGTGCCTTCCAACTGGAAGATTTTCAATTTGAAAGCGGCCTTCTCTGTCTGTGATCGCCGCATAGGGATGATCCAGTACGAGCCAATATGCCTTCATCCATGGGTGGTAGTCGCACACCACTTTGATTGGCAATGTCTCGGCACGCGCATACTTGAAGACCAGTGGTGTCTTGTTTGGCGGCACTATCAGACCTGATGCCGGGTTTGCAAGTGACAGCGGGTGGGGATTGTGATGTACAGAGTCGCTGCTGGAGAACTCAATCACCTGGCCGCGTCGACAGACGAGACAGTGGGGAACGAACCGACACTTCTGCGATTCGAATTTAACCGATTCCTCAGGCGCTGACTTCAAATCCGGATGGATATTCGAAGGTGACTTCCGGAGATAAACAAAAACATTCGACAAGCCCTTTGAGGCTTCGTCAATCAACAGATCGTCAGCAAAATAGTCATCCGTTGCACAGACCTCTGCATCCTTAACGTTCGAGCCTTTGGCAAACAGCAATTCACGTGGTGGAATTTCACCATCAACTACGATTTGCCCACTGATCGAACCCCATTCGTCAGCATTGGAAGTGTTGACCGCGAGTACGATCAAACAGAGGATGGCAAATCGTGTCATGGTATGTTCCTGAAGACGCTGGGAATTGAATGTTTTTTTCTGTTCTCTTTCACCCAGCCATCAGGCGTGACTCCCGGAGCTTCAATGATCTGCTTCACCACAACAAATGCAGGCAGGACTACTTTTCAAAGAGTGCCTCGACGAAGCGATGTGGGTCAAACAATTCGAGGTCGTCGATTTGCTCTCCAACTCCAATGTACTTCACCGGTATCCCCATCTCCTGCCGGATAGCGATCACAACCCCGCCTCGGGCTGTACCATCCAGCTTGGCAAGTACGAGTCCGGTGCACTGAACCGCCGTTGAAAAGCTCTTCGCCTGACTGACTCCATTTTGCCCGGTTGTGGCATCCAGAACCAGCAGACTTTCGTGCGGGGCATCCGGGATGACCTTTTGCATGACGCGGCGAATCTTATTCAGCTCATCCATCAGATTCTTTTGAGTCTGCAGTCGGCCCGCGGTGTCGATGATGACATAGTCTGCGCCGATTTCAACGGCTTTCTGACACCCTTCATAAGCCACCGCCGCCGGATCCGCGCCGCTTTCTTTTCGGACGATCGTACAGCCCAGTCGTTCGCTCCACATCGTCAACTGTTCAACGGCCGCTGCGCGAAATGTGTCGCCCGCTGCCAGCACAACCTTCTTACCATTCTTCTGAAGCAGATTGGCGATTTTGGCGATCGATGTTGTCTTGCCAACTCCGTTCACTCCTGCAACCAGAATTGTCGTTGGTCCGGATGGCGCCTTTGCGAGAGGTGAAAGAGGCTGATTTGTGTCCCAAAGCTGAGGCTCATTTCCTCGAAGCAGGTCAATCAGTTCATCTCGAACCGTCTTCCAGATTGCATCCACATCAACCGTTCGTCCGCCGTACTCTTCTCGCAAACGGTCAATGATCCTGGCGGCAGCTGCGACTCCCATATCCGTTCGAATCAGCCGTCCTTCGAACTCCTCCAGAACTCGCTCATCCAGAATCTCTCCGGATCGAAACAGGTCTCGAACATCAGTTCGCAGCAACTGCTTGGTTTTTTCGAGTCCACGTTTTAGTCGGTCCAGAAGTCCCATGGTCGATACGCTTTGTTTCTTGAACGAGAAATTGTTTCGTGAAATACGTGTGTTTCAGGAACTACCTGCAGAGTTCCCGAAATCGCAGCCATGCATCATTCCATGCAGAACTGTTCGATGGAAGGTGTTCAGAAATCGATTCTGATCGACGTACGACTTCCCGAATCTCCGCCAATGATGAAATCTCTCCGGATGCTCGTGCCTGAATCAGAACATTTCCGAGTGCTGTCGCTTCGACAGGTCCGGCAATCACCGGCTTTCCGCAGGCATCCGCCGTGAATTGGTTCAGCAGAGCATTTCGAGACCCTCCGCCCACAACATGAATCACCTGTACCGGAGTGCCTGTCAGTTCTTCAAGCCAGCCAAGTACCATGCGATACTTCAGTGCAAGACTCTCCAGCGCACATCGGACAAATTGACCTTCCGTCTCCGGCACAGGTTGTCCGGTTCGTCGACATTCTGCGGCAATTGCTTCTGTCATATCCGGCGGGCCAAGAAACTCTGCACGATCAGGGTCAACCAGCGAACGGAATGCCGGAGCATCCGCAGCCATTTGTGTAAGCGTTGAATAGTCGATCGATTTTCCTCGTGCTTCGAAGGCCACTTTGCATCTTTGAACAAGCCACAGCCCCATGATGTTTTTCAACAGTCGATATGTGCCATCTATGCCGCCTTCGTTGGTGACGTTTCTTTCCAGAGCTTTTTGTGTCAGTACGGCTTCCTGAACCTCGACACCCATCAGCGACCAGGTACCGCTGCTGATATAGGCCCAGTCGGCTCGACCTGTATTGGCCGTCGGGACTGCTGCGACAGCTGCACCTGTGTCGTGGGTGGCCGGAGCAACAACCTGCAGACGACCAAGGCCTGTGAAATCAGCGACTTCTTTCCGCAGTGTTCCGAGTGATGTGCCGGGATTCACGATTTCGGGGAACATCTGCAGAGGGATCTCAAACTTTCGCAGCATGTCCGTCGCCCAGTTGCGAGTCGTGGCGTTCAGCATCTGAGTTGTGGTGGCATTGGTAAATTCCACAACTCGACTGCCACACAGACACCAGTGAAAGAAGTCCGGGATCAGCAGCAGCCGAGCAGCCTGCGAAACAAGCTCCGGATCTCGCTGACACATGGCCAGCAACTGATAGAGCGAATTGATCTGCATGAACTGCAGACCTGTTTGAGCAAAAATCTCCGCTCGAGGTACTCGCTGAAACGCTTTCTGCAGCATCCCTTCAGTGCGGTTGTCCCGGTAGTTCCACGGCTGGCCAAGCAGTTCGTCATGCTTGTTCATCAGCACAAAGTCCACGCCCCAGGTATCGACACCCACCGACACCGCTGCGTTGCCAACACGAGAATGCGCTTCACGAAGGCCGTTCTGAATTTCAGACCAGAGCCCAACCAGGTTCCACCTCAGCGTTCCGCCCAGCTGAACGGGTCCGTTTGGAAATCTATGAAACTGTTCAAGAGTAATTCGGGAACCATCATAGTTCCCCGCCATTACTCGACCGCTTTCGGCTCCAAGATCAACTGCCAGATATGTTTGCTGTGCCATCCGAACGAACGCCTGTCCTAGAAGATCATCGGGGAACTAAAGTCGTGAATTCTTCACTGCCCGAAATGTCGGGGATCACGGAAATTGTGACAGTCGCCTGTTGATTGGCAAGCCGCACAGGGGGGCGATGTTGGTCTGTTTCTCTGGTTCAGGTTTGTCATTCGGTGCGGACGGCACTCGGAGAGTGCCTGCTGCTGTCAGCGATGAAGTTGGTCGGAGATTCTCAGGATGACCCCGGCCACGAAGCGATCGAGGTGGTCGGAAGAGGCTGTTGCCCGTTTTCGCCAGTCATACAGAATACCGGCCTGCCGGAGTCCTCGAGTCAGCGTTGCCAGTGCCGTCCCAATGGCCCTGCTGTTCGCGTCAAACATCAGACCGGCGGCCTGCTGAGGAATTCCTTCTCCGGCTTCATCCAGAATCGTTCGGATTGCAAGAAAACGAGTGCCTGTTTCCTGACAAATCTGAGCAGCCGCAAGGCTCACCGTGTCCGTACAAATGGCTCCGCTGGATTCCGCAAGCTTTTGTTTGGCTTCCGGCGTCATTGGATGCTCATCCGCAACAACAAATCGCCCCTTGTGCACTCGACGCGAACCAGGGATCGGACACTTCACAGGAATGATGTTCCCATGAGTATCACTGATCTCTGTCGCCATCACCAGATCACCGGTTTTCAGGTCTGAGCTAAGCCCCGAACTATAACCTACGGAAATCACCCAGGCTGGATGATGTTCACGGATTAGCGTCTGCGTGGCGTTTCGATGACGAGCAAACCCGGTCCGGGCTTCAACACAGGCCACTCGAACCGTTTCTTCCAGAAACCCGCCGCGAAACACACAGCCATTCTCCACGTACTTTCGAACTCTGTTCAAACGTTTGAGCAAAGGACGAATTTCGCCGCCATGTACACAGATCAGACCCACATCTGCGGAGTGTTTATCCTGAGATGGATCTCCGGTGCCGGTGCTGGTACCTGACTGTCGCTGCGGTTGCGGCTGTGAGTTATCTGGTTGCGAGTTCATCAGGCTTTGGCCTCAAAGTCTTTCATGAACTGGACGAGCGCATCCACGCCGCTGGCCGGGAACGCGTTATAAATGCTTGCTCGCATGCCTCCCACGCTGCGGTGTCCCTTGAGCCCACTAAATCCAGCGGCTTCCGCTGCTTTGATGAATGCGTTATCACGAGCTTCATCGCCCGTTACAAACGTGACGTTCATCAGCGAGCGGCTGTCTTTGCGAGCTGTCGGCTTAAATAAAGCACTCTGATCAAGATAGTTATAGAGTGCGTCTGCCTTAGCTCGGTTGCGAGCTTCTGTTGCCTTGAGTCCACCCTGATCTCGAATCCACCGAAACACCAGCATCATCAGATAGATGCCAAACGTCGGTGGCGTATTGTACATGGACTCATTCTCGGCATGTGTCCGGTACTGCAGCATCGTTGGGAGTTTTGAATCGCCAGCCTTGACCAGATCGTCACGAATTATGACCAGCGTCACACCACTCGGGCCGAGATTCTTCTGGGCCCCGGCGTAGATCAGGCCATAGCGAGAAATATCGATGGGGCGGCAGAAGATATCGCTGCTGGCGTCGCAGACCAGAAACGAACCTTCGGGAACACCTTTTGGCTCAGCACTGAACTGAGTTCCGAAGATGGTGTTGTTTGATGTGAAGTGAACATACAGCGGATTGCTGCTGTAGGTCACTTCCGATGGGATGTAATTGTAGTTGCCGTCTTTGCTGGTGCAGGCAACATGAGTCTTCCCATACAGCTTCGCTTCCTGAAGCGCCTTTTCAGACCAGGCACCAGTGACCAGATAATCCGCACACCGATCTGCTGTCAGAAAGTTCATCGGAACCATCGAAAACTGAAGCGATGCGCCCCCCTGCAGAAACAGCACTTTATAGTTGTCCGGAATCCCGGCCAGCTGACGGCACAGCGATTCGGCTTCAGCGGCAACAGCCATGAACGGTTTGCCACGATGCGAATGTTCACAGATCCCAATACCTGTTGAGCCCAGTGAGAGTAAGTTCTCGCGAGCTTCTTCAAGGACGCTTTCGGGCAGGACTGCCGGACCAGCAGAGAAGTTAAAGATGCGATTAACCATCGCCTGTTGTGCTTTCTGAAGTTTCAATAATGCAGAGGTTTTAATGTCATTTTGTCAAATTTCTGATCCGTCCGTCGAATTCCGAGTGGAGCCCACAACGGAGACGATCAGGGGGCCGTGACCAGAAGCCACAGTCCACCACTGAACGATTTTAGCGTGTTCTTCCCGCTCGTTCCAGGAATGAGCAATCCTGTAAATCAAAGCCTTCCGGACTCGACGCTGTTTCACTCGGCCGACACAATGTCCCAGGCTCTGGTGACGACAAAAAACGGCTGTTTTTGACAATACTGAAGATTTTGAGCGGAAACTGTGCAAAAAATACGAGTCATTGATTCCCATACTGGCGGAGAGCCAACCCGAATTATCATTGAGGGAGGCCCTGACGCTGGCAACGGGTCAATGCGAGAACGGCTCGAACGGTTCCGCGATCACTTTGATGATCTCCGGTCCGCCGTTATTAACGAGCCGCGAGGATCAGATGTGCTGGTCGGCGGACTGCTTTGCCAGCCGGTCGATCCCTCTTGTGCCGCTGGAATCGTCTTTTTTAACAATGCCGGTTACCTCCATATGTGCGGACATGGAACAATCGGTCTTGTTGTTACGCTGGCATGGCTCGGGCGAATCAGGCCAGGATCACATCGAATCGAAACACCTGTTGGTATTGTTACCGCCACACTTGAAGGTGCTCATCGAGTGTCCGTACGCAATGTTCCGTCGTATCGTTATCGCAAAAATGTCAGCGTGTCGGTACCGGACTATGGAACTGTCACGGGTGATATTGCGTGGGGGGGAAACTGGTTCTTCCTCGTGAGTCAGCATCACGAAGAGCTGTTGCTGAGCCGCTGGCGAGAGCTGAGTGACGTCACTCTGAAGATTCGCATGGCGCTCGAGAGAGAAGGAATTACCGGGGCTGATGGCGGAATCATCGATCACATCGAACTGTTTGGCCCTCCTTCTTCTTCCAGCGCAGACAGCCGCAATTTTGTAATGTGTCCTGGCGGTGCTTTTGATCGCTCGCCATGCGGCACCGGAACCAGTGCCAAACTTGCGTGCCTCGCCGCAGACGGAAAGCTGCCTGAAGGTGGTGTCTGGCGGCAGGAAAGTATTGTCGGCAGCGTCTTTGAAGGCCGATATCAGTTTACCCATGAACCAGCCACTGGCTACACGCCGGATGCGGACGGTCCTGTTGTGATTCCTGAAATCACGGGCTCGGCATGGATCACCGGCGACCTCACCCTTCTTCTGGACTCAGACGACCCGTTTCGTGCGGGAATAAGAATATGACATCAGCAGACTTCAAATCATCGGGATCAGACTCTAAATCAACCGGCAGGACCATCGTCGTGGGTGGAGGTGTCATCGGTGCATTCACAGCGTATTACCTGAAGAAATCCGGACGAGAAGTGACGATTGTTGACCGAGGGGAGTTTGGAGGAGCCTGCTCTCACGGGAACTGTGGCTACGTGAGCCCCAGCCATGTTCTGCCTCTGTGCAGACCCGGACAGATTATGAATGGCATCAAAGGGATGCTCAGTTCGCAGCGAGCCCTTCGCATCAAGCCTCAGCTCTCGCTGTCGTTCTGGAGCTGGATGATGAAGTTTGCCTCACGCTGCAACGAGCGAGATGCACTGGAAGCCGGACGTGCTCGCCATTCACTTCTGCAATCGTCAGCGGCGCTCTATCGAGATGTGATTGCTAAAGAGAAGATGCAGGTCGAGTGGACCACGGATGGCCTGTTGTTCGTGTATCGGGATCAGCATGAATTCGATGCCTATCGCAAAATCGACAAGTGGCTCCGAGAGAATTTCAATGTTCCTGCTGAACCAGTTGAAGGCAGTGACGCACTTACCAAACTCGAGCCGGCACTGAAACCTGGTCTGGCCGGGGCATGGCATTACCACATCGATGCACACCTGCGCCCTGACCGACTGATGAGCGAACTGCGCCGAGTTCTCACGGAAATGGGCGTGCAGATCGTGGAAAAAACAGAAGTTCGAGGTTTTGAGAACAATGGCGGTAAGGCTACCGCCGTGAAAACAACGGCAGACGCAATCTCCGGGAATGAGTTCATTGTTTGCACTGGATCGTGGACGCCGTTCCTCAATACTGAGCTGGGGTGTCGGATTCCTGTTCAGCCTGGAAAGGGTTATTCAATCACAATGGCCCGTCCCAAACGCTGCCCCCGTTACCCGATGATCCTTGAAGAGTGCCATGTGGCGATCACTCCATTTGAACAGGGATACCGGGTTGGCAGTACTATGGAATTTGCGGGTTACGATACAACCCTGAATCGAGGCCGCCTGAATTACCTGAGAACTGGCGCGGCACAGTACCTCCATGAACCAACTGCTGAACCTGTTTACGAAGAATGGTACGGCTGGCGTCCGATGACATGGGATGGCAAACCGTATATTGACCGATCTCCAAAATTCAGCAACGTTTGGGTCGCCGCAGGTCATAACATGCTGGGAATTTCGATGGGAACAGGAACGGGTAAAGTTGTTGCTGAACTTGTAACCGGCAGCAGCCCACATCTGGATGTGAAACCATTTCGGATTGGACGCTGATCGAAAAATCAGAAAACAGACCCCGACGATTGAGCTTCTGCTTCGAATCACCGTCTCTGTTGCAAATGGACACTGTTGCCAATGGATCGGGCCGTTTTCTGGATTTTGAAAGCCAGTGTCATGCAAGTGGACTCAAGCAAGGCGATTTTGTTTCCTCTTCCGATGCTGGTCTATGTTGCTGTTTTATGCCAGTTTGCAGGTTGTGGTGAGCCAGCAACCATACAACCTGTGCCAGCCGATGAGATTGAATTCAGCACATCAATCGATGGCACAACCTGGCATCTTGGAAAAGATGGAAACCTGTATCGGGAACTGGATGCCGCTGCATGGACACTTGAGAACAAGGTCTTTGATCCTGATGAAATCCGGAATTCGTATGTGACCGAAAATGAAGTCACATATCGAATAGCGCCGGATGATGGTCGTCGGTTTGTGACGCGAAACGAGATTCAGGAATCTTTTGAAGACCTCGATGAAGGCATCACTGGGCTTAAACAGCTCCTGGACGAAAAACGGCTGCTCTGGGGAGCACTGACGCTGCAGTCGGGCGAGACTCCTGAAGTTGCAGACTATGTCGAACTGAGAAGAGCGATACTCGCCGGAGAACGTGATTTCGCAGATTGCCGGGTCGAGCCATCCAGGGTTCAGGCACATGGAGGTAAAGGTTCTGTTCGCTTTTCTGCTCCGGCAAGACCAGACGACCTGATCACCTGCAAAGCTTCGATCTCGTGTCCGCTGGTGTACTTTCGAAACGGCGACGACTTCTGGTTTGAGGCTGCATTCTACGTGGAAGACTCGCTGCCTATGACGCTCGTTGATCTCGAAACTGAATTCGTCGCAGAACACCCAGGCATTCGCCTTCGACTGTTTCCGCCTGGCACTCTGGGAGCAGAACTCAAAGCTCTGAACAAACCTCAGTTTCGTCAGCCAGAGGATCGGTCCGTTCAGTTTCCGCTCAATCAATGGGTCGTCGTCAAGGTTCACTATCACCTGTCACCAACTGATGGCCGCATTGAAATCTGGCAGGACGGAATCCAGGTGCTGGACTCTATAGGCCCCACACTCCCATACCCTTCGGCAATCTATAACAGTCTCGAAGTCGGAATCTCGTCACACCATGATTCCGAACGCGGATCGACTGTTTATGTCGACGACCTGAAGATTTCCTCTCAGCCATAGAGCCGGAATTCGGCGGCCAATGCCGTCGTTGTTACGCGTTTGGCTGGTCCCTTCGGGCCGTTGGGTTCGAGGATTCCGAATGAATCCCATGGCACTGAATTCAAAGCTCGCAAATCAGCTCCGCCAGGCGAAGTGCGAGACGACTATTTGTTGAGGATCAGGCCGCCATTTCGAGTAATTCGAAGGCGATATTTTTGACCGCGGTGCTCGATCTGCACCTCTTGAGCGCCTGCCGCAAGTGTTTCGAAGTCATAGGTCGGCGAAAGGGGCAGGGGGACACGACTTTCAGGCGTACTGCTGCCGGATTCAGCGTCAGAAGGTACGGAGGTGTCTTTTGGAGATGACGTCATGAGGCCTGGCACGACAAATTGAGACAGCTGAAATTGAGCAGTCAGTAAACCGCATCACTTACGGAATTCAAAATTTCTGCCACGGCACTTTATTGAGACTGAATCTCAGTGTCAATTTGAAATCGCCAGTGACTTTCGAGATTCGTTCCGATTTCTCATTCACGTTTTGCACCCGCGCTGGGCTTCATTATCAGTTGAAGGGCTCGATCAGCATTTTGCATCCCCTCTGAGATGGAAATGAGACTTTGGAGTCCTGAACCCCCGATTCACATCTGCCGCCGGAGACTCGGGGGGGCTCGGGGAGGCAGGCCACTCTATCGGGGTCAGACCCTGTGAGTTCCGGGGTCAGACCACCATATTGATATCAGAGTTGCATGTCCTGAATTGGATCGCTGACATTTCGGTATGCAAGGATCTCTCCTCGTGAGTCCTCCTCGAGAGACTCCGCTTCAGCCTGCTTCCAAAAATCATCTGGAGTAGGATGTAGTGAGAAAAGTCGCCACGAACCCCAAGAAAACATTGCCTTTATTGATCAAACTGGGGAAGTCAAGCCAGCCCAAACCGCCGTCCATAATTCAGGACTCGGAAGTCCGATATTGTTGCGGCAGTTGATAGAAGAGAGGTCTGACCCCCGCGCCGCAATAGTGGATCAATTCGTCTCAATTTGCGGGCTGGGCCGCCGGACCGCAGGGGTCTGGCCCCAGGAGTTTCGGGGTCAGACCCCGTGAGTTGTGCGCTGACCCAGATTTCTGCTCGCAATACAAGAGTGTTATATCCAGTATCGTGAGAAGCAGCCGGACGGGCGGGTCTGGCCCCGTTTGTCGGCCCCGTTTGTCGGCCATGTCTGCCCATGTATTCATCGGCATCTCTCGAGCTGGGGTCGATCCTGTTTCGCCAGCAGCGAGTGGCGATACGCAGACTTCGTGTCCTGAATCACTGTCATCATTTGATGGTCAGGCTTTGTCACCAGGGAATCTGTTTTCAATTCAGCATATGGTTGCGTTGCGGAGTCTCGGTTTTCTGGTATCCATCCGCTTTTCCGACGGTGAGACCTCGATTGAAGGGTGAACATGGCAAACGAAAATCCGTATTCGGTGTCGCCTGGGACCGTTCAGCAATATGACCCATTTCAGGGACATCAGCCCACCCGCTTTTATGTAGACCTGCCTTACATCCAGTGTGGCCCGGAGGTCGTTCTTCCACCTGTTTGTGTCCGGACGGGTGTCCAGGAGGACCTGGTTGAAATTCGCCGGAAGTCGATTTATTACGTCCATCCTGCGGTCTACATCGCATTGATTGGCGGTTTGCTTCCGTTGTTGATTCTTTACCTGGTCCTGCGAAAGAAAGTCGTTGTTACCTATTTCATTGCTCGCCGAGTCAGAACGCGTCAAATCCTGGGAACCGTCTTTGGACTGCTTGGGCTCGTCGGATCATTTGTTCTGATGATCGTATTGGTTGATACTCAACTTCCTCCTGAAATTGTGGTCCCCGTTTTTCTGGTGACGATGGTCGGCAGCCTGATCCTCATGCTGATCTCGCAACCACCGATTACCGTTAAAAAGCATGACAGTTCGACCCTCTTCTGGCTCAAGGGATTCAAGCCCCCGTTTTTTGATTCATTGAGAAGGATTTTCCGGCCCAACGAATCGAATTCCGGACGGTGATAGCAGATCAATAACCTACGGGTGAATCATTAATCGCCCCCACATCCAGGAAAACATCGTCATGTGAGGTAGAGATTCTTGCGAGAAGACCTACACTGTGACTGGGCGCTGTCGCAGTCCCGAGGCTTACATGTCAGACATTCCTTCGATACCGGATGCAGGCACCGATCCGCTCCTGACTCCGGTCCAGTATGTCCCTACCGTGGGACCTCAGCGGGCACTGTTGCTTGGCAATCTCGAAATCCGCACTGCTCGCGATCTGCTGTTTCACATACCGACAGGCGTGAATGACTTCACGGACGTCCGCGAAGTTCCTCAACTTCAACCGGATGTGGAGCAATCGGTACATGGTCGCGTGGTCGATCGGGATGGTCGGCAACTCAGCGGTGGCCGGACGCTGGTTGCTATCCTGCTGAATTGTCGTGGACACTTTGTGCGGGGGCTCTGGTTCAATCAGCCCTGGATGCTCAAGCGTTTTCGTGACGACGAACACGTGGTCTTCAGCGGAAAACCTCAGCGAAAAATGGGGCGATGGGAATTCAGTAATCCCAAAGTGTATTCGCTGTCCGATGATGATGACATTGACGCTGCGGCAGGAGTCTTTCCAAAGTATCCGCTGACAGAAGGCATCAACATTGAGCAGATGCGGAGAATGACTCGATCCGTCGTCGACCAGTTCGCAGACCTGGTTCCCGACCCTCTGCCAGAAGCATTTCGGGAACGTCTGGACCTGCCGCGTCTCTCAACCGCATTGCAGTGGCTCCATTGTCCGGACAGCGCGAAGCATTTTGAAGCAGCTCGCAATCGAGTACTGCTTGACGATTTGCTTGAGTTTCAGCTTGGAATGGCGCTTCGTCGGCGTGTCTGGAACCGCTCCTTCAAGGCCTTTCCCATCAAAGTCAGCCAGAAAGTGGATGCCAGAATTCGCAGGCTGTTTGATTTTCGACTCACACAGGGTCAGGACGCAGCTGTCAATGAAATCGTGTCTGACCTCAACGGAACTCAGCCCATGCACCGACTTCTGCAGGCGGACGTTGGGGCTGGAAAGACTGCGGTCGCAGTGTATGCGATGCTGGCTGCCGTTGCCGCGGGATACCAAACGGTACTTATGGCGCCCACCGAAGTACTTGCCACTCAACACTGGGACACGATCGATGAGCTTCTGTCCGAGAGTCGTGTCAACCGAGGACTTCTCATCGGTGGCTTACCTGTTGCAAGAAAGAAGCAGTTGGTTGATGCAATCAGTTCAGGAGAAGCTCAGCTTCTGGTCGGTACACAGGCATTAATTCAGGAATCAGTTAAGTTCAATCGACTTGCTTTGGCGATTATCGATGAACAGCATCGTTTTGGTGTTCGTCAGCGAGCTGGATTCTCGGGTTATGAGACTCAGCCTCATGTGCTCGTTATGACGGCAACGCCAATCCCGCGCAGCCTGTGCCTGACTCGATTTGGTGATCTCGATGTCTCTACAATTCGCGAACTCCCGCCTGGCCGCCAGAAGGTCGTGACGACTCGAATCTCAGTTGAAGCACAGCAAGCCCGCATGTGGGACTTTGTTCGCAGGCAGATTGGTGTTGGTCGTCAGGCATATGTTGTGTGTCCCCGAGTCGAAGGGCAGACAGAAGACGATCTGAATGCTGTTGAGACAGTTTACCAGCAGCTGGCTCATCATGAGCTTTCGGGGCTCCGACTTGGCTTGTTGCACGGGCGAATGGATCGCGATGAACGACATCGAGTGATGGATCAGTTCCGCTGCGAGGAGATCAACGTTCTGATTTCAACGACCGTGATCGAAGTCGGTGTGAATGTGCCCAACGCTACTGTGATGGTCATCCAGCAGGCTGAACGATTCGGACTTGCTCAGCTACATCAGCTCCGAGGTCGAATTTGCCGTGGAAGTTTCCAGGGATACTGCTTTCTGCTTTCAACTGCCGATTCACCCGAAGCCATCGACCGGCTGGCAGCTCTTGAGCAGTCTTCGGATGGATTTGTTATTGCAGAGAAAGACGCAGAGCTTCGTGGGCCCGGAGATGTGCTGGGCGTTCGCCAGAGCGGCTCTTTGCCTCTCCGCGTTGCAAACCCGGTCCGTGACTTTGTCATCCTGCAGAAGGCCCGTCTGATCGCTCAGGAAATGGTCCAGTCGGGTGAATTCGATCTTCCGGAATTTCGTGCGCTCAAGGCAATCGTGCTCGATCGCTTTGCGCATGTGCTGGATCTGCCTCAAACAGGTTGAGTACTTTGACGCCATCACCAAAAACCGGCGCAGCAAAAAACGCTGCGAGGAGCATCGCAGCGTTTTGAGTATTTGTGATCGGCGGCGGTTTTGTCGTCTCAGTTTGCAGAAACTGGTACGATATTGATGCGGCGACCATCCTGATCAAAGTGCACCGTGCCATTGCAGGTGGCAAACAATGTGTAATCACTGCCCGTGCCGACGTTTTTGCCAGCATGCCATTTGGTGCCACATTGACGAGCAAGAATGTTGCCAGCGACGACGGATTCACCACCAAACTTCTTGATCCCCCGGCGCTGTGCCTTGGAATCACGACCGTTGCGGCTTGAACCCTGACCCTTCTTATGAGCCATGACAGAAAGCTCCCATCAACCTGTAAATCGTATATCTTTGTCGAAGTATTTTCGGATCGGGAAGTGTGACAACTCGTGCAAAAAATGCAAGACACACCCACCAAATCCCCGGGAATCCTCAGGAATCAGACCGTGATTCCACCGACCATCCGTTCACTGCTCGCCCACGGGAACGGCTTCACTCTTGGCATTTCGGAGTACTCTGTCCAAATCCGGCACATTCAGCGTTACCGGTCGAGCCTGATACTCCCAACGCGGATTTCCGTTCAGCATGAACTCTCTTTCTTCCTGCAGGAACTCGTCCCCAGGTCGCTCAAACTTCTGGACAACAATCTTTTCTTCAACAACCTGCTGGCCGGATGCATCTTTTTGAATTCGATATGCATTGGTCAGACCTGAGATCCGAACGGAGAAAAAATCGGTCCGAGGATCAATATTTCGCCAAACCGCCACTCCATAGACAGCCTTGGAAAGCGGATTAGGCTCAAGAGCACTGTCGTTGCTGACCGGGGCAGAGACTTCCTGAATCGCTTCTACTGCATTCAGAAGCTTTAAATTCTCACCTTTGCGGCCCATCTCTCGCTGAAATACTGCCTTCTGAATCTCCAGATTCACTTCATCGTGGTATTGCTGAGTAGCTCCGTCATCTTCCAAATGCAGCACAAATCGAGGAATCTGGATCGAATTTGCTCGCAGTGCATCCGTGTCGTTCAACGGATCCTGGTTTGGATCGCTCAACTTTGTCAGCAAGTCCGGACGCCCCTCTCCAGCCAATTCCGTGTAATCTCGCGGAATCATCCGCCAGACCATATACCAAACCAACTCTTCCGATGTTGTTCCTGCCTTGGGATCGACAACCGGCAATCTCATGAGCCGAACAGGCTTGTACTGGATTTCTGAAATCCACAGGGCCGGAAATCCGGGACCCACGATCGCTTCGTCGGCCGTTCGTGGCTTTCGCATACCCAGCATCTCATCAACGCTGACGTCGACCGAACTACTTCGCTCAAATCCGTCCCCCAAAGGGGCTCGGATCAACTGAGCCACAGCAGAATCCATTACCGCAACGGCGAAGCAAAGTGAACAAATTGCCACAAGCCTTTTGCAGATCTGAGGTTGCGTCATTGAGACATACCTTAAGTTGACGGTCGGAGCAATCGCGGCCCGAAAGTATACCCGCCACGTAAACTCCAGAGCAACAAAAGTTTGTGGCGAAGAAAAAGGCTGCGACTCTGACCATTATCGTCCGTTTGCCACATCCGTTTTTCCCCCATCTTCGATGTTTTTATCGAGAAAACTCAAGTCGAGCCGAAAATTCGGAATCACTGTCCCCTCGGACGGGATGCTGAGGTGACTTTGTGGCTGCGGCGGGTAGGGATGGGCTCGGGCAGGAATGCCCAAGCTACGGACTGGGCTATTACATATCGATTCGGGCGGCTCGGGCTTGAATCTCTTCCAGGCTGAAGAACGCTCCTGTGCCTGATCCGGGGCAAACATCACAGATTCTCTGCCATGCTTTTTCGCTTTCCAGATGCGAATTCCAAAATGGCCAGGTCCTGCATTGGATCGGACGTGACTTGTATACTCGGCAGTGCCGTTTGATCGGATCAAAGAACGTGCAATCTCCGTTCTCGTATTCCGTAAGCGACACACGCCCCCGCACGATCCGCGTATGAAACAGCCGAATCTCGCCAATTGGTTTATCAAGAGCCTCTGCAATCTCTCGGATTTCTTCGTCTGTCACCCAAACAACACCTGGAGGCCCGGTGCAGCAGTCGCCACATTGAGTGCACGTAAACTGTAGTCCGTCTTTGTACCACGGCTGAGGGACCGAATCTGACGCCGATGAAGATGCGGGATCAAGATCTGATCGAGGGGATGTATTCTCTTCGGACGCCACGATTCTACTTTCTGACTTTGCCTGTGATCCTGTCGACAACTGGCTTTTGGGGAGTCCAAGGTACCCGGATGCATAAGCAATTTCCAATCCGAGCCCGCCGAATTTGCATACCCCTGTTTTCAGGACGCGAGAGTTCACTTCGCGATCTATTGCCTTCAGGTTCCCTGGATTCGATGTCCAGCACTGACGGCAACAACCTCACTCGCTGCGGATCGTTGACGAATCACTCGAGGCACAGAATTCTGGTGCCCGTCGGCTTCAGCAGGCGAAACACCAGTTTCCCCGGGCGCTGAGTCCATCGGTACGGAGCTGATGGTGGCTACCAGAGCAGTCGGGGCTGGTTCAGCAGGAAGAGGCTCGGACATCCTCAGCAGCGGTTGCCTAAGACTGGAAATGGCTCCGGATGTCGGCACAGTTACGCGTCGAGTCACCCAGCCTTGAACAGCGGTTTTTGTTGAGATAATGACAACTCGCCCACCAGGCATCAGCAGGAGAGCCATCGCTCTCGCCAGCGATGATGCCATGAAGACCGCCAGATACGCTTCGTACGTTCTGCCAAAGCCATTCAATACGGCTGCTCCAATGAGCGATCCCATGACCATCGCGGCCGAGTTCCCGAGGTTGTAGAGCGTCAGAATGCTCACGCGGCGATCGCTGGGGATCTGTCGGAAGAACTGCAGAAGCATCGCCAGTTCATAACATCCCCAGCAAAGCCCGCTCAGGATCTGGACGCACGCCAGAAACCATGTTTCCTGAGAGACCATCCACAGGCCGCTGACTGGCACAATCCCGATCGCACCAACCCACAATAAACGATCGGCTCCAGCTCGATTTGCGAGGCGGGCTGCCCAGGGAAGAGACAACATTTTTCCGATGAAGCCAAGCGACAGCAGTCCCATATATTCACCCCACTGCATTTTCATGGCTTTCAGCATGAAGGGGTTGAAGTAGGGGCCGGACACGTAGACCGCGGTTTGAACGGCCATCAAAAACAGCACAAAGCGGCCGATTGCTCCGGGATGTCGAATACCGTCCCAGACCGCCGCAAATCGTTCTCTGAGGTCCGTTTGGGGAGTATCCTGCCAGTATCGCGCGGAACCTCGAATCGCTTTCTTGTCTCGAATCTCGGTCTGTCGAGCCAGCATTGCGGCTGAAATGAATCGCCCCATTGCGCCCACGCCAAACAAACCCGCAAAGATCAAAATTGGGACGCCGGCTGTCGTTGACCATCTCAGCAACAATCCTCCGAGAATCAGTCCGCTCAGCACTCCAACATGGCAGAGCCGACTGCGACGGGCAAAGAATCCGGGGCGAATTCGCCGCGGTACGATCTGCTCGACCCAGGTATTCCACGCCGGTCCTGTCGCCAAACCGGCTGCCCAGTAAAGAGTTGCCGGAACGAAGACCGCCCAGGTGGGCACGTGATCAGCCATTGCCATCAGCACCAGCATGACCATGCTGCACGCCTGAAGTGCCGCCGTTGCGACCACAAACCTGCGGTACGAACGAACTCGCTGAAGAATCAGGGGGGCCGCCAGCTGCAGAATGGCGCCCAAAAGAATTGGAACTGTTGCGATTAACGCAGCCGCCAGTTCTCCCATTCCACGGGCCAGCACAAAGGCTGGAAGGTAGGTTTCACCAATCCCCACCATTACACTGAAGGAAAACCCGTCGGCATTCATCGCTGCCAAATTGCGCCGCAGGAGCTTTCTCCGCGAAACAGGGGCAACCTGCATAATCATGGGACGAAACTAACTGAGCAAAATTGTCTTTTGGAATCGTTGAGTGAGATAGGCCCGTTTTTTGGATGCAACACCATTGGGCGTGCTGACACCCATTACGATGCTGACAAACAGCCGGTTGGCTCTACCTACCAGCCGGTTGGCTCTATCTACGCTCTGCGGACACGCCTGATCACATCCGGGTTCAGGCATTCGGCGCGTGTAGTATCTGATCTCAGTGACGTTCGACAATCACATTTCTTACAGATCGTCGTTCGCGACGCTGAATTATCAGATCTGGTTCTGGCGGACTGCTCGTTTTCTGCTGTACACCGGTCAAGCTTCCGCAGTTTCTGCGCGTTCGACCAACAATGAAAGCTGCTCGTCACTCAACGTAAGTATCCGCCGAAACACATCCGGCTGTGACAGGATTCGAGTCCGGTAATTGTCCGGAATTCGCCGGGCAAGAATTAAGAGCTCGTCGGCGTCTGCATCGAGCGCCGAAGCAATTCGCTGGATGGTTTCTTCACGAGGCGTCTGGTCATCATCGAGCCGGTCGTTTTCCACTCGGCTGAGATATGTAAAATTCATACCAACCAGATCTGCAAGCTCTCTCTGGGTCAGCTTCCGGCTCTTCCGGATTTCTCTGATCCGTGCTCCAACTGTCAGCATGGATGGGCTCCCTCAAAGGCGTCATCGCCTTCGCAGTCGAACAATTCGAATCATCATTAATTCGACTTCTTGACGTCTGTCAACTGCTCTTTTCAGCATACGAACTTGCTCGCAGGTGTCAACTCGCTTGTACCGCGATCCGGCAACTGACATCATGAATGTTCATCTGAACATACCCGCCGCCTTCCGCTTCCCCGGGAGCATTTGAATGTCTCTGACCGTCCTTCCTTTGAGATTCTTTGTCACACTCGCGATCGCCCTCTGCTGCATATCTGCCGACGCCGCTTCAGCCAGCGGTCAGCAGGTCGATCCGGATCATGTGGAAAAAGCGAAACGCGGGATGGCACTCTTCAAGTCTGATGTGCGGTCCATTCTGACTCAGCATTGTCTTGACTGTCATGGAGGAAAGTCGACCAAAGCCGACTTCGATCTTTCGACGCGTGAGTCGCTAATGGACAGTGGTTTTGTGACAAAGTCCGCTGAAGACAGTCACCTTGTGCAGCTGATTCAGCATACTGCTGACCCACATATGCCATTCAAAGCCCCGAAGCTTTCTGACGAACAGATTCAAAAGGTTTGTGAGTGGATCAATCTTGGGGCGCCCTATGACATGCCGCTTGCCGGCAAATCGGACACCAGCGAGCTCGGAATGCAGGTCAGCGATGATGATCGCCAGTTCTGGTCATTTCGGCCGCTGATATCTGTTGAGCCTCCCGTTCCAACGGATGAAGCGTGGTGCCGAACTCCGATCGATCGATTTATACGATCGCGTCAGCAGTCTCAGGGACTCTCGCCAAATCCCACAGCAGACCGTCGCATTCTGATTCGACGAGCGTACTTTGATTTAACCGGGCTGCCGCCGGAGCCTGGGGATGTGGATGCGTTCGTGAACGATCCGGACCCGAATGCCTGGCCGAATCTGATCGATCGACTGCTGGCCTCACCGCACTACGGTGAACGGTGGGCTCGTCACTGGATGGATGTTGCTCGATTCGCAGAATCACACGGTTACGAACAGGATTACGATCGCCCGTATGCCTATCATTACCGCGATTTTCTCATTCGAGCCTTCAACTCAGACCTGCCGTATAACCAGTTTGTACAATGGCAACTCGCCGGGGATGAACTGGCTCCCGATCAGCCCATGGCAATGATGGCCACCGGATTTCTCGGCGCTGCCGCTTTCCCGACGCAGCTGACGGAAGCAGAGTTTGAAACGGCTCGATACGATGAACTGGATGACATGGTGATGACGACCGGCGTGTCTTTCCTTGGCCTGTCTGTCGGCTGTGCGCGGTGTCATGATCACAAGTTCGACCCGGTTCCGGCTGTCGACTATTATCGGCTGGCTGCAAACTTTGGATCTGCGATCCGTTCCGAAACAGAAATTGATCTCGACCCGGCAGAAAACCTGAATCGCCGGCAAGCGTTTTTAAACGAGATTCATGATCGCGAACGCGCCATCCGCGAATATAAAATTACTCAGCTTCCAACAAATTTTCGACAATGGCTTAAGGACAGTCCTCCGACAAATTCATCAGATATCTGGGAACCGTTGCATCTGGTGTCTGTCACTTCGAATGCTGGGACAAAATTCGAAAACCTGCCGGATGGCTCTGTGTTGTCCACCGGAGCGCCTCCGCTGAAGGAAGTCATTACGATTGCAGCGGATTCTTACCGTGGTGATGCGCGAGCAATTCGCCTCGAAGCTCTCACCCACGACTCACTTCCCGCCCGTGGCCCGGGTCGCGCAGGTAATGGAAACTTCGCTCTGGGAAATATCGAGGTTCACGTCGTTCCGGTCGAAGCCGCAGAGTCAAAAACGGCATCGAACTCCACAGAAACAAGAATTGAACTGCGAAATCCGAGGGCCACTCATCAGCAGGATAGCGGCTCTCTTTCGATTGCCGCTTCGATCGACAACGATCCCGTCAGCGGCTGGGCGGTGGATCAGGGTGGCGTTGGTACTGATCAGGCGGCTGTCTTTGATCTGACTCTTCCTGAAGATCTGAAATCCGGAGCTCGCTGGACGATAGTCCTGACATTGAACCATCCCAATGCTCATCACACACTTGGGCGATTCCGTATCTCTGTATCGAGTCATGCAGATCTAAAACCGGAGGTGGGGCGTGTTGGGGTTGATGCAAAAGTTGCACATGCCATTGATTCGCTGCGAACAAATGTCGATGAGTCGTCAGAAGCCTGGAAGACTGCGATCGGCTGGTTCGCCACTCAGGACCCGGCACTTGTGAAACTCCAGTCTGAACTTCAGCAACGTAAACAGGCTGGTCCAGGACTGCAGCTGGCGAAGGTAATGGTCACCAGCGAAGGGCTGCCCCACATGAGTCACCATGCTGATGATCGTGGGTTTCCTCACTTCTATCCTGAAACGTTTCTCCTCAAGCGAGGAGATGTTCATCAAAAACAGGAAGTCGTCTCTCCCGGTTTCTTACAGGTGCTGATGCCAGCCACCGCAAATTCTGAGACATGGAAAGTGGCTCCTCCGGAGAACTGGACTCGAACAAGCTTTCGGCGAGCATCGCTGGCAAACTGGATGACGGATGCTGAATCCGGAGCAGGCAGTCTTGCTGCACGAGTCATCGTGAATCGACTCTGGCAACACCATTTCGGCCGCGGGATTGTGGCTTCTCCAAATGATTTCGGGATCTCCGGAGAAAGACCCGATCACCCCGAACTTCTGGAGTGGCTGGCAGCAGATCTGGTTGCAAACGAATGGCATCTCAAGCGGATGCATCGGCTGATCATGACCAGTCAGGTCTATATGCAAAGCGGTCAGCATGATGAAGATCGAGCTCAAAAGGACCGTGAAAATGTACTCTTCTGGCGTCGTACTCCAAAGCGACTGGAGGCAGAAGCCATTCGTGATTCTATGCTGGCCGTTTCCGGAAGGCTCGACAGAACTCAGTTCGGCCCCGGTACTCTCGATCCCAACATGACTCGCAGAAGCATCTACTTCTTTATCAAGCGAAGCCAGCTGATCCCAATGATGATGCTGTTCGACTGGCCTGAACATCTCGTCAGCATTGGGCAGCGTCCCGTAACGACCATCGCGCCGCAGGCGCTGATGTTCATGAACAGTCCTCAGGGGCGGGACTGGGCGTCTGCGTTTGCCGATCGACTCATCAAAGGATCGCCGAAACAGTCCCTTGAACTACAGGTCTCGCTCGCATGGCAACTCGCCTTCGGACGACTGCCATCAAACGACGAAACGGTTGCATCGATGGACTTCATCCGGCAGCAAACTGATCTCTATCAGTCGGCCGGGCATGCGGATGCCGAACATCGTGCGGTGATTGATCTGTGCCAGACGATTCTGAGTATGAATGAGTTTGTTTATGTTGAATAGATGGGTTTGGCAGGGTTGAACTGGGTTTGGCAGGGTTGAACTGGGTTTGGCAGGGTTGAACTGGGTTTGGTGTGGCTGAGCTGGAGGGATGTTTGTGGTCGCTTCGCGATAGGATGCGGGGCGCGGAGGATCGCGGAGCGATCCACGACAATGGGAACGGAAGGATGTTTGGTCAACTGATTAGCGCCTGCAGCACTTTCCCCTCGTCGGTGGGGCCAATCAGGCGGTTATTGAGACCCTGCCACGAGTAGTTAAACTTGTAGGGATTCAGTCCTGTCAGATGCAAAATCGTGGCCTGCAGGTCACGGACGCTGACAGGATTCTCTGTGGGGTAGTAGCCGAACTCATCGGTCTGCCCATAAGACATTCCGTTTTTGATTCCGCCCCCAGCCATCCACATCGTAAACGCGTAAGGATGATGGTCTCTGCCAATGAATCCCTTCTGCAGATCCGATCTCACATTGTTCTGCATCATGGGGGTCCTTCCAAACTCTCCTCCCCATACCACAAGTGTTTCGTCCAGAAGTCCTCGCTGTTCAAGATCGAGAAGCAGGCCCGAGATCGCACGATCAATTTGCTGACACTTAATAGGAAGAGTCTCATCAATACTTTCACCTGGCGATGAACCATGGTGGTCCCAGCCCCAGTCGTAGAGCTGCACGAATCTCACACCGTTCTCTACAAGTCTTCGCGCCAGCAGACAGTTGTTTGCAAATGTCGGATCGTCGCCCTTATATAGAACTCGAGGATCTTCAGCGCTTTCTGCCGGGCTGACATATCCTGGCTGAGCACCATACATTTCAAGAATGTGTTTTGGTTCACGGGAAATGTCCATCACTTCCGGAACGGACATCTGCATTCGGTATGCAAGTTCATATTGAGCAATTCGAGTTTCCGTTTCCGGATCACCACTCCTCTGAAACTCGGCAGTATTCATCTCGGCAACTGCATCCAGCATTTTTCGTCGCATCGTCCGCGAGATTCCAGGCGGATCACTGAGGTACAGAACAGGTTCGCCGGTGGTTCGACACTGCACGCCCTGGTATACGCTGGGCAGGAAACCGG
Organism: Planctomyces sp.; assembly: GCA_016795105.1. Lineage (GTDB taxonomy): Bacteria > Planctomycetota > Planctomycetia > Planctomycetales > Planctomycetaceae > F1-80-MAGs062. The sequence goes on along the minus strand of JAEUIH010000033.1, from coordinate 44,181 downwards.
CTCCCCACAGCGATTTTCCAGCATCTGGTGTCTTTCCGCCGGATAAGAGGACCACGAATCCGGGCAGGTTTTCGTTAACGCTTCCAAGTCCATATGTCACCCAGGCACCCAGCGATGGATTTCCCAGTCGAGGCGTTCCGGTATGAACAAACAGTTGAGATGGTGCATGATTAAACTGATCTGTCTGAACAGTTCGAATCACGCTCAGCTTGTCTGCGATCCCGGAGAGGTGCGGCAGGAGTTCGCTCATCCATTGTCCGCTCTGTCCATGCTGACGAAACGAGAACTGCCCGCCAAGCATCCTGGGAACGCCTTTGATGAAAGCGAATCGCTTTCCTTCCAGAAACGACTTCGGACAGTCTTCGCCGCTGATTTTGGCGAGTTCCGGCTTGTTCTCAAACAACTCCAGTTGCGACGGTGAACCCGCCATATGAAGATAGATCACACGCTTCGCGCGCTGAGGAAGCATGGGTTCTCGGGGAGCCAGTGGATTCACTACGGACTTGTCACCGGAATCGACCCGTGCTCCACAAGCAAATGCTCCGTGATCGTGCTGCATGAGTGCGCTGAACGCGAGTGCTCCGAAACCAAGTCCACTGTTGCGGAAGAAGTGACGCCGTGTTTCGTTCAGAAGTCGATGTGACATTCGTACTCTTTCTGTTTGTCTCTGTTACTGTCCGCAAATCCTGGCGTTGCCGACAAATTTCGGTACTGCCCGTTAATTCCGGGTGAGGAACTCGTCGAGGTTCAGGATTGCGTTTGCTGCTACAACCCAGCCAGCGAATTCCGGTGCGGACATTCCATCCGGGATCTGTGCACGCGAGATTCGAAGAAACTCTGCGGTGTTCTCAGGCGACGCCGAGAAATCGGCTTCGGCTTCTTTCTGCAGTCGCACGAGTGGGTCTCCTTCCCCCGACATTGGTGATCGAATCAGCGCCAGCTTCAGGCCGATCTGAGCTCGTTCTTCAGAAGTCGCAGCCGCTTCCGACATTCGTTTCGCCAGAGCAGCTGATGCTTCCAGAAACACCGGGTCATTCAGTGTGACTAAAGCCTGCAGAGGCGTGTTTGTTCGAATCCGTCGAATCTGACAAACTTCACCACTACCTCCATCAAATGTCGTCATTGAAGGATACGGAGTCGTTCGCTTCAGGTAGGTATACAGGCCACGGCGAACTCGATCTTCTCCCTCCGCATCAATCCAGGTTTTTCCGCTATAGGTTGAACGCCACAACCCCGCTGGCTGAGGTGGCATCACCGGTGGACCACCTTTCTTCAGCGACAACAACCCACTGACTGCAAGTGCCTGATCGCGAATGACCTCGGCACCCAAACGAAAGCGAGCACCACGAGACAGCCATCGATTTCCGGGATCTGCGTTCAATAACTCTGCCGTCACGTCTGATGACTGCTGATAAGTTTTGCTCAGCACAATATGCTTCAGGAGCTTCTTCAGCGACCAGCCGCCGTCGCGATACTCCGCTGCGAGCCAGTCGAGCAGCTCCGGATGGGTGGGCATTGATCCCAGAGCCCCAAAGTCTTCTTCAGTCTCTACAAGTCCAGCGCCAAACAATCTCGCCCAGATTCGATTTGCCCAGACTCTCGGTGTCAGCGGATTGTCGTGATGAACAAGCCAGCGAGCAAGAGCCAGCCGATTCATCGAGGCTTCGGCCGGAACACTGCCAAACGACGAAAGAATATTGGCCTGAACCTCTTCACCTGGGTCCAGAAAATTGCCTCGCCGATGGATCTTAGTGACTCGCAGTTTCTCTTTGCCCAGTTCTCTCATCACCGGAAGGTTGGCGATTTCAGACTCGAATGCTTTGAGTTTCTGCTGAGCTGCCTTTAGTGATTCTCGCTGTTCTACAACCAACGGAGAATCCGAAATCGGCTTTAGCTCGGCCGGTTCATGTGAACTGGTCGAGATTCGGAAACGACTCAGTGTCAGGCGACCTCCATATTGCTGTGAAATCGTGATCCGATAGTTGGTCGGTGAGTCGAGTTGCTGTGCGTCTGCAAAGTCATACACGGCTCCATGTCGCTGCAACTGTTGGGGACTAATCGCCCAGCCCGTTGCTTCATTTCCATCAATTGATGCCGTGATTGGCCAGCCATTCTGTTCGAAATCCGCCCGAGGATTGATCAGGTTTACTTTTTCCCATTGATCTCCTGCCCGGCGTTCAATAATCAACTCTGAGATAACAAAATTCGGATCACTCGGACTGCGACCAACGCCAAACCTGCCGTCAGGCAACTTCACAGGAATCGCCTCCAGTCTCAAACTTCGATGCAGTCCCGGTTTCAGAGTCAGCGACACCAGATATGTATCTTTCTCTGCGGATGGCCCGGCTACTCGTAGATCACCGGCTGGTTGAACTGCCAGCTCAGCACCACCCGTTGATTCGGCCTGAGTCACTTCAGACGCTGTCCAAAGCGAAACCGGGCCCTCGGCTTCTGCAGGTCCGGCAGCCTCAGCAGCTGTGACTCGGTCTTCTGCGGCTTCGATTTCCGCAATCAACTTCGCCTTCTCCTGAATCTGCGTCTCACTGATGACCTGCATCACAGGAGCGTCGTCATAACGATCCGCGTCTTCAGACTGATTGAAGATGGCAAAAACCTGATAGTACTCCTGCTGAGAAATCGGGTCGTACTTATGGGTATGGCATTTCGCACATCCCATCGTCAGCCCCATCCAAACCTGAATCGTTGAATCGACTCGATCTTTGACCGCAGCAATTCGGAACTCCTCGTCATCTGTGCCGCCTTCATCGTTACTCATGGTGTTGCGATGAAATGCAGTCGCGATTAATTGCTGTTCTGTTGGATTAGGTAACAGGTCGCCAGCCAGTTGCTCCTCCGTAAACTGATTGAGTGGCATGTCTCGATTAAAAGCACTCACCACCCAGTCGCGCCACGGCCACATCGTTCGACCAAGGTCTTTCTCGTAGCCTTTGGTGTCTGCATATCGAGCCAGGTCGAGCCACATACGAGCCCAGTGCTCGCCAAATTCGGGCGACGCGAGAAGCTCATCCGCAATCTGCTCCCATTCTTCATCGGTTGGATTCGCTGCAAAGCGAGCGGCCATCTCAGGTGTTGGTGGCAGACCAATCAGATCGAGCGACAAACGGCGCAACCGAATTTGTGGTTCCGCAGATGGCTGCAGCGTGAGATCTCGGGCCGCGAGATCGGATGTGACCAAAACATCGATCGGATGTTGCGAAGCTTGATTCACTGCTGAAGCAGAAATTGTTGGTCGCTGTACCGGCTCAAACGACCAGTGACGCCCCCATTTGCCTCCCTCTGCGATCCATCGACGAATCAGAGCGATCTGTTCAGGTTTTAATGTCTTGTTTGAATCCGGGGGAGGCATCACAACATCAGCGTCTGTACTTGTCAGCCTCTGGAAGATCGTGCTTTCATCGGGCTGTCCGGGAACCACTGGTCGACCACCAGCGTGTTCGCCCAGCGCATCGGATTCGATGTCGAGCCTGAGTTCGCCTTTTCGATCATGCTCATCCGGGCCATGACACGCATAACAGTTCGCTGACAGGATCGGCAGAATATCTCGACCAAATTGCACTGGCTCGTCTGCCGTGACCGACCTCCCTGCCCCAAAAGCAGTCGCGATCAAAGCCATCGCGATCGAAGCAAAAACGATTGTCTTTTGATATAAACAGCGACGTCTCATCGCAATTCCTCACTCTGTAGCAGGCACACTCCGTGTGCCGTCCGCCACACACTACAAGATTCATAGCTGCGGCACACGGAGTGTGCCTGCTACTTTAAACAACAAATTTAACGCAAAGCCCGCCCCGAGTCTTCATGAAGTAGCTCAGACAATGCGGAATTCCATTCTGAAGAACTGAAAACACAGGCGAATCCCAAAATGACCACTCGAATCGGAATTCTTTTTGAATATCCATCGCTGAATGGTGGCGAACATTCGATGCTGGCTGTGCTGAAGATATTGTCTGCCCGCTCGGATATCGAGCTGATTGCCATTTGCCCGGAAGTTGGACGTCTGTTTGATGAACTTCAATCCGTCGTCTCCATCGAACAGTGGTATCCTCGAACTAGCGACGGAGTCCGAAAGCCCCTTGACCTGTTGGCGACTGAGCTTGCGTCACTTTGCAGGAAACTTCAGTTGAACGTGATTCATGCAAACAGCCTTTCGATGGCACGGGTTACGGGTTCCATGAAACTCTCCAATCCCGTCCGATCGCCACTTGATCGGCCAATCACTGATCCTCCAGTGTGTGATCATGGTAAGCAGAGTCCCATTTCCCCCGGCCTTCGCGCTACAGGGCACGTTCGCGACATCCTGAAGCTGGCCCCGACAGCGATCAGGGCTCTGAACGGCAACGATTGCTTGATTGCCGTCTCCAATGCAGCTCGGGACGCAATTGTTAGCCAGGGCGCTGACCCAAATAAGTGCCAGACGGTTTATAATGGCATTCGGATTCCGACACCTGCCCCGCCGAATCATTTGCTTCTGCGGTCGGTCGGAATTCCGGACCACGCGTTTGTCATTCTGAACGCCGGGCAAGTCTGTCTTCGTAAGGGACAGCTGGATCTTGCGAAAGCTGTCATCAGACTCATCCCCAATCATCCCGATTTACACCTGCTCCATCTGGGGGAAAGATACTCTTCGAAAGAAGAGAGCATTCAGTACGCGGCAGAAATCGAACAGCATTTTGAGAATGCCGGATTGCGACATCATCTTCATCTTGCCGGATTTCAAAGAAATGTGACGGAATGGATGCAGTCTTCCAGCCTGCTTGTGCATACGGCTCGTCAGGAACCATTCGGGCGAGTCCTTCTCGAAGCCGCCGCCGCCGGTCTGCCGATCATTGCGACATCGGTCGGCGGGACATCCGAAATGCTTCGAAGTGAGATTGATGCGGTTCTGATTCCGCCTGCCAACGTAGACGCCATCATCAAAGCGATCGAAGGACTCAAGCGATCGGTCGATCGCAGAAACGAACTTGCGTTGTCGGCGCATGCTCGCGTCGAAGCGATGTTCTCGCCGGAAGTCTCTGCTTCGCAGTTCATCAGACTGCTCCTCGACGCAAGTGGACTGGAGAAGCAGCCACCAGTCTGACAGATCGACCTTGTGCTCAGCGCTGCTTTGAAGTACCCCTGAACTTCGGTATCAATCGGCCTGTACGTGTCATGTACTCGCGATACTGATCTCCAAAGACAGCCATTCGACTTCGTTCACAGAAACCCGGGAGTTGGCTATAGTAGGCGAGTAGAGGCCGAAGACCGGTGACTGAAATCTCAATTTCCTGAGGCAGAATCCTTCCATGCAGAGTTTCAACAGTTCTCGAAGAGACTTCCTTACAGCATCTGCTTCGATGGTTGCTGCAGCTGTGACAGTTCGAACATTGCAGGCGTCCCACTACAATTCGAGTCCAATGTCCGGCCCGGCTGAGGACCGCCTGTTTGCCTACGTAGGAACATTCAGCTCGCCGCTGAAGGACGTACTTCCAACACAAGTCGACCTGCCTCCGGGAAACGGACGCGGGATCCACATCTTCGAAGTCGATCGTTCTACCGGTGCCATGAAGCCGACCGGTTTGTTTGAACTGGGAACGAGCCCAAGCTGCCTCGTAATTAATGATGCCGGTACCCATATTTATTCGGCTAACGAAACAGACAGGATTGGCGACGAGCGGGAAGGTACTGTCAGTGCGTTTTCGATTGATAAATCAACTGGAAGCCTGCAGTTGCTCAACACGGTTCGCTCCGGAGGGGCGGGGCCAACGTATGTGAGCATTCATCCATCAAAGCGATTTCTTCTCGTCGCCAACTACTTTGGAGGCTCAGTCTCTGTCGTTCCAATTCTTGCTGACGGTCAGCTCGGAGAACCTTCGGACGTCAAAAATGATTCCGGAAAGATCGGTCCGGCTCGTGCCACCAATGCACCTCCGGGCAGCTTTGCATTTAGTGGTCATGATCGTACACACGCACACATGATCCAATCTGACCCATCCGGTCGATTTGTGATTCATGTCGACCTTGGGCTGGATTTGATTTACGTCTGGAAATTTGACGAACAGAACGGAAAGCTGACTCCGGCACAGTTCCCAACCGTCAGCCTTCCTCCTGGTGACGGGCCTCGACACTTCCACTTTCACCCGAACGGAAAGTGGTTCTACTCGATTCAGGAAGAGGGATCGACCCTTGTTCTGTTCGACTATGATGCTGCGGCTGGGCGTCTGACGTCGAGGCAGACGATTTCAACACTGCCACCGGGGTTTGGAGGAAGCAATTTCTGTTCGGAGATTATGGTTTCCCCGGATGGCCAATTCGTGTATGCCGGCAATCGACTTCATGACAGCATCGGAATCTTTTCAGTCGGATCGGACGGAACGCTCAGCTATCTGGGCGAAGAATGGACTCGAGGAAACTATCCTCGCAGCTTCAATTTCGATCCTTCCGGGAGCTTCCTCTATTGCTGTAACCAGAGAGCTGACAATATTGCTGTCTTTGCTGTCAACAAGCAGACCGGAGCACTGTCGTTTACGGGTCACTACACGCCTGTCGGAAATCCTTCCATAATTGTCTTTCTTGAGAATGCTGAGTCAAACACTCAGTGACGGAGCTGATGTGGTGAAGGGCTGATGTGGTGAGGGACAGACGTCCTGTGAATGGCAGACATCCTGTTGAGTAACAAGTTCTGGCCGATGGAATTAAGGGATCTCAGATCGCCATGGCCCGGAATGGTCAGAATTATATGGTCAGAACAAAGCATGGACTGCAGGCGTCGCCATTGAATGTCAAGCAGGACCTGACTGCCACTTCGGCCCCAAAACTCAAGGCATATCTGCACGCTGCAGGTCTTGATGTCTCCTATTGTCGCGCATTGGCAGACAAACTCTATTACATCAGCGCTACCGGAGAGGAAGTCGAGGTCCAGGATCTTGTCGGTGGTTATGGCACTCTGCTATTGGGCCACAATCATCCGGAACTCAGGAACACGATGATCCAGTTTCTCTCTGAATGTGGCCCTATTCACACTCAGGGCTCACTGCGATCCGCATCGGAGATGTTTGCAGAACAGCTGGCACAGCGAATTGGCGAACCATGCCATGTTGTCTTCTCCAGCACGGGCGCAGAAGCGGTTGAGTCGGCAATGAAGCATGCGATGCTGGAGACCGAAGGAAACACGTTTATCACACTGGAAGGCGGGTTTCACGGTAAGTCGCTCGCTACCATTGGACTTGCCAGCCATGTGACTCATCGTGAACCGTTTGAAGAACTTGGAGTCCATCTGACGCAGGTTCGTCGAGTGCGACTCAATGACATACAGCACCTCGAACATGTGTTCTCAGAGTTTTGCTCCACTGCATCTGACGGCTCTTTTCAACAGAGATGTGACCAGCCATTGGCATTCGCACCGAGGCTGGCCGGATTCCTCTTTGAGCCGGTTCAGGGAGAGGGTGGTGTTCATCTGATGACGAAGGAATTCGCACTGCGAGCCGCCGAACTGTGCCGTCAGTATCGAATTCCCATGATTGCTGATGAATGTCAGACTGGCCTTGGCCGCACCGGCACATTTCTCGCGTGTGAGCGCCTCGGTGTTCAGCCGGACTACATCATCTTTTCCAAAGCCCTCGGCGGTGGTCTTGTAAAAATTGCGGCTCTCGCGGTTCGCAGATCGCGGTACCGCGATGAAATGGATCTGAAACACACCAGCACATTCGGTGGTGATGAACTTTCCTGCCGAGTTGCATCACGAGTCCTGGATCTGGTGAGCGACTCATTCCTGAAGTCCGTTTGCCAGCTGGGGCAACAATGGAAGACGGCACTTGAGTCCCTGCTGATCAGCTATCCGGATATCATTGCTGATGTTCGGGGTGAGGGGCTGATGCTGGCGATTGAGCTTCGTCCATTGACATCATCCCCGAGCTTTCTGCTGCGAATGCTTTCGGCAACGGAGGATTTAGGGATTCTTGCCGCCGGATACCTTTTTCAAAATCATCGTATCCGAGTTGCAACTACGCTCAGTTGCCCGAACACCATTCGAATTCAGCCTGCTGCAATCAGCGATGAAGCTTCGATTGAGCAGACTCTGCAGGCGTTTCGAAATCTGTGTCAATTGATTCGGGAAGCGGCTGCACCGGAACTCTCATCTCATCTCGTTCTTACCTCTCATTCCTCTGATTCATCGACTTTTATCGTGAGTCCTGATGGTGGCGAAGAAAGTCGAACTGAAATGAGAGCTCCAGCGACGATTCGCAGTGGATTTCAGATCTTCAGTGATCGTCCGATGTTAATGCCACACTCCAGGTCTGAGCGGCATATCGGATGGCTGTGTCACATGATCGACAACACCGATCTTGCACGACTGGACCCATCGTTTGTTCGGGTTGCGGCGGATGACAGAGAATTCCTGTTGCACCGTCTGTCTCCTCTTGCAAATCCAGCCATACTCTCCGAGGTACGCATCGAATCTGCGACTGGTGACTCTGTTTGGCTCTATCCAATATTGCTGCCCGTCACTTCCGCCTGGATGAAACGCTGCATGGAGCAGGGAGCTGCAAAGACCGCTGTCTCACTCGTCCAGAAGGGACTCGATCTGGCGCATCACCTTGGCTGTAGTCTTACCGCTTTGGGGCAGTATACATCGATCGTCACATCAGCCGGACTGAGGGCAAACGGCCATGGGATGGGATTGTGTACCGGCAACACCTACGCGCTGGCTCTGGCACTCGAGGCCATTCGAAAATCAATGCTGGATCGTCAGATTGACTCCACCGTGACGACCTGTGCCGTCATTGGAGCTGCCGGCAACATCGGCGAAACGGCCGCTCGAATACTCGCACCTCTGTTTGCACGAACTTTGCTCGTTGGCAGCGATCGTCCTGGCTCAGAGGAACGGCTTCAAAAGCTGGCAGGCTCGATTCCTCGTTCATCGATCGCGCGCGATCTCAAAGAACTGAGCAATGCACAGGTCGTACTGGCCGCCGCAAATGCCGTTGACCGTCCGTTCGATCGCCGCCTTTTTGCATCTAATGCGGTCCTCTGTGACCTTTCTGTACCGACAGTATTTTCGGCACAGGCGTCAAATCTGAATGAACTGGCGGCAAACCCCGTTATACAGGGCGGAATTGCTCGCCTTCCTTCCGGAGAGGACCTCGGAATTGTTGGGTTCCCGCTGGAGGCAGGAGAAGTCTACGGATGCATGGGAGAAGCTTTGCTGCTTGGATTTGAAAATATCACGGACCATCGATTCATCGGCAAGCTTCAACCCGACCACGTGCATCTCCTGGAAGCACTGGGTCAGAAACACGGCTTCAGAATGACTCGATTTAAAGAAGAATGCGTTCTGGGGACTCGAGCTCGGGAGCTGCAGAATGCAACAGGCAACTAAACTCGAGAATATGCCCCTGCCAGATAAACGGCCTGTGATTGGTGCCAAGGCAAGGGTATTGCAGGAGCTTGCGTTTGCAGGTTTCCCGGTTCCTGAATTCGAAGTCTCTCCTGCAAATCTGACGGAGACGATCCAACGACTTGGCTTTCCGGTGGCTGTTCGTTCCTGTGCACCGAACGAAGACGGGGCAACGACTTCTTTCGCCGGGATGTTTCGCAGTGTCCTGAATGTTGCCAATGCCGACGAACTCTGTAGTGCGATTGAAGCATGTCACGCATCCATCAATTCCCCGGCGGTTCACGACTATCGCCTGCGACATCGAATCGACGCCCCGACGGAGTCCATGCAGGTCATCGTCCAGAAGATGGTCAGCGCATCAGTCTCTGGTGTAGCGTTCTCCATTGACCCACTTACTGGCGATGATCGCGTGGTGATCGAAGCATCAGAGGGTACAGGGGATCGACTTCTCTCCGGGCATACAGAACCTCTCGATCAGGATCATCCATTGTTGTTGAGATGGCGTCCGGAGATTGAGCAGCTGGCCCGAAATGTTCAGCGTCATTTCGGGGCTCCTCAGGATATTGAATTCGCCGCAGACGAAGATCAACTCTGGTTGCTGCAGTCTCGCCCTGTGACAAGGATTCACTACCAGACGGACAGCGGGACATGGACAAACGCGGATTTTCGCGATGGCGGAGTTTCAGCATCCGTTTGTTCTCCACTGATGTGGTCTTTGTACGAACGAGTCTGGGAAACATCGCTGCTCGGTCTGTTGAGGGAGATTCATCTACTTGGTCGAGGTGCCACATTTGAACCTGCTCGAATGTTCTTTGGTCGCCCATACTGGAATCTTGGGGCCGTAAAGCAATGCCTGACCAGGATTCCGGGATTTGTTGAGCGACGCTTTGATGAAGATCTCAGCGTGACTCCTCTGTATGACGGCGATGGCCTCAGGACACCAGTTAATCTGAAGACCATCCTGAAAGCCATCCCCACCGCATGGGCGCTCAGAAAGTTCTTTCGACAACAGCACCTGCGGGTTCAGGAATTTCTGAATGGGAGATTTGAAAACCGAATTCGAGCATGCGAACAGCAGTTTCGCGTCGGTACACAAATGTTCCGGCATTTGATGCGGGAAGACTATTGGGACACAGAGGTTTTGTACTTCAGAACGATCTTTGCTGCGTCCCTCGCGAAGCTGGACTTCAAAGATGCCTTTCCTGATGCGGATGAGGTCTCACTGGTCGCTGGCATTGGGCCACTCCGGCATCTTGAACCACTCAAACGGATCCACGCACTTCGCATGCTGGGAGGTGACCCGGAAGCAGCGATTCGCCAGTTGCTGCACGATTTTCGACATCATCAGCCGTCCGGCCTCGATGTGATTCATCCCCGCTGGGACGAACAACCGGATTATGTCAGACGACTGTTTGAAACGAGTGATATTCCTGCAGATCGCAGACGAAGTTCCGGCGATTTCGAAAATGCTCGCGAAAGCCACCTCGCTGCTTTGCCTCGCAGTAAACGTGCATCCTTCATTCGGAAACTCGACAGACTTCGGACGTTTCTATTCTACAGAGAGGAGATGCGAGATTGTTCAAGCCGGATGTACTATTTGATCCGCCGATGTACGCTTGAGATGGCGGGTCAGCGCCACATCGGAGACGACATCTTCTTTATGACGGTGAATGAAATTGAGGAGGATGATCGTTCTCAGACCGCACTTCGCAGAGACACATACGAACGGTTTCGCAACTTTGCGGCTCCCAATGAAATTGGACCGACGAGCCAGACCAGCGAGACAGAGATGCCTACTGCGAATGTACTCAGAGGAATCGCCGCCGGACGTGGAGTGAGCCGAGGTGTCGCTCGCATCGTCAGAACCGCCGACGAAGTGTCTCACCTTGATCACAACGTGATCATCGTGTGCCCCTTCATTGACCCCGGCTGGACGTGTGCCCTTGAACGTGTTGCCGGAGTCGTCACGGAAACGGGAGGACTTCTGTCACATGCTGCGGTGATCTGTCGGGAATTTGGCCTGCCGACGGTACTCGGAGTCAAGCATGCGGCGGTTCGGATCCCGGATGGTGCTCTGATCGAAGTCGATGGCCATCGAGGCGAAGTTCGCATTCTGTCGCAAGAACCAGGATATCTCAGCGAATCTGCACATGGCTGACCAGCATCAATCTTCAATTGAAAAGAGAGCGAAGTTCGACAGCGTTCGGTATGCGAACTGCTGGGAAGATGCTGACGTGCTTTGCGCCGCGATGCAACCTCGACCTGGCGATCGGATTCTCTCAATCTCCTCCGCCGGAGATAACTCGCTGGCACTGCTCGGCGAAGGAGCATCCGTTGTTGCCGCGGATCTGAATGCGACTCAACTTGCGTGCCTTGAACTGCGAGCAGCCGGATTTCGTCGACTGACTTACTCGGAACTACTTGAACTGCTGGGTGTTCGAACGTGTCCAGATCGCGGACGATTGTACGCGCGAATTGAATACGATCTTTCTGAACCTTCACGGCAGCACTGGAGTTTAAATCCACAGAACATTCAGAGTGGCGTTATTCACTGCGGACGCTTTGAAAGCTACTTTCGGCTGTTCCGACGACGAGTTCTTCCAATGATTCATCGCCGAAAGATCGTGGAACAGCTGCTTTTGAAGAAGTCGCCTGAACAACAGCGGGAGTTCTACGACCGTACCTGGAACAACTGGCGATGGCAGTTCATCTTCAGGATTTTCTTCGGAAGACTGATGCTTGGCCATGTCGGGAGGGACCCTGAATTCATGCGATATGTGGAAGGCAGCGTTGGAAGTCGACTTCTGTCACGAGTTCGACACGGACTTCGCGAAGTCCCCACACACAGCAATCCATATCTAACGTATATCCTGACAGGAAACTTTGGAGACAACCTCCCAAGGTATCTCCGCCCGGAGAACTTCGAAGCGATTCGCGACGGTATCGATCGGCTAACCATCTTCCATGGCTCGATTGATGAGGCCGCACTGAATTTTCGCGACCATGGATTCAATGGCTTCAACCTGTCAGACATCTTTGAGTATCTTGATCCGGAGACTTCTCGGGACGTCTACGGTACTCTGATCTCTGCTGGGCAGCCCAATGCCCGCTGTGTCTACTGGAATACGCTGGTTCCGCGGCGATGTGCAGCCGACTTTGTGAATCAGGTCAGGCCCCTGCAGGCCGACGCGACAAGGCTCCACGCCATCGATCAGGCCTTCTTTTACTGTGACTTTGTTATCGACGAACTGGTTTCCTGAAAGGTAAGGTTTCGCTATGCAGAAGTTCGTACATCATGTTTTTGGTGCAGCCGTCTTCACCTTGTGCTCAATCACTCTTCAGGCTCAGGAGCAGGCGGCGTCTGATCAGTCAGCAGCGGATCAGGTATCGGCTGATCATGAGGCACTCACCGAGTTCAGAAAGAAGTTGGTAGCCGCCGTAATCGAGAATGACGTCGACACTCAGTTGTCACTCGTACATCCGGAAATCGTGACCGTTTGGCAGGACAATCGAATTGTCAGTCATCCGGATGGACTCAAACAGTTTTTTGAATCGATGGGAACAAACGAAGAACGGGGATTCGTTGGCTATACTCAGGAGCCGACTCCGCTGGCTCCTACGCGAATCTTCGACGGGCGATTTGGTTTCGCACACGGTACCTCAGTGGCCCGATATGAAATTTATGGATTGAAGTTCGAATTGCCAAACACCTGGACCGCAACTCTGCTGAAGGATAACGACCAGTGGAAACTTGTTGGTTATCACGTTTCAGGAAATCTGGCCGACAACCCACTCCTCTCCGCAGCGAAAAGCGGAGCGTTAATTGCCGGAATCGCAGCTGCCGCGGTTGGTCTTATTGTTGGTTTTCTGTTGGGCCGCCGCTCAGGTCGCAAGCCTGCTGCCAATGCATCCTGAACGAACAGGGAGCTTTTCCTCATGACCACCGAAATTCCTCATCGATGGTCTCTTGAACACAATCCGCTCTCAGGACTCACCTTTGGCCTCTGGTGCAGACTCCTGCGTGAGAACGGCTTCGATGTTGACTCTTGCTATCTGCATCGCGCAGCGTTCATCAGCCTGATGAGTCTTTTCAATTCTGCGTGTTCGGCCTGTGAACGACTGCGCTATGGTGGATCACTCAGGGATGTGTCCGTACGATCGGATCCGGTGTTTGTACTGGGCCACTGGAGAAGTGGAACGACTCATCTTCACAATTTGTTGTCCCTTGACGGACAACTGACGGCTCCAAACACGTTTCAGGCTGTTAACCCGTCATCGTTCCTCTCAACAGAGTGGATCCTGCCAACCGTCTTTCGTCCATTTCTTCCCTCTCGACGTCCGATGGATGAAATGGCGATGAGCTTTGATGCTCCTCAGGAAGATGAACTGGCGCTCTCGCTGCTGTGCGGACTAAGTCCGTACATCGGATTGTCGTTTCCAAAACGAACGGTCGAATACGAACGCTTCATCACGTTCGGGGGTGTCGAGGAGTCCGTCGTCAGTCGCTGGAAGTCTGCGTTTCGGACTTTTACTGCAAAACTCAGTCTGCGAGATCAGCGGCGAATTGTATTTAAGTCTCCGGCACATACCGGAAGAATCAAGCTCCTGCTGGAACTCTTTCCCGATGCACGATTCATACACATTCATCGAAACCCGTTTACCGTGTTTCAGTCGTCACGACACTATTTTCAGACAGCTGCGTGGTTTGCCAATCTGCAGAAGATCGACGCATCACAGTTCGACGCGGCGATTTTGCGAAGGTACCGAATCCTGTACGACGCCTATCTTGAACAACGGTCACTCATCCCCTCCGGTCGACTCGTTGAACTCTCATTCGATGACCTGAGCGAGAAACCTCTCGACTCGATGGAACACCTTTACGACTCACTCGAGATTGGCGATTTCTCCGTCGTGGCACCCGCCGTTCGCGACTATCTCTCAACACTCTCCGGCTATCGAAAGAATCAGCATCGTCCTCTGACTCAGCACGAGATACTACACGTGAACGAACACTGGAAGCCGTTCTTCGATGAATTCGGTTATTCGACGGAGTATTGTGCATGAAGTCCCATGCTGCTCCACACAAACATCGTGCTCCGGGGCCGAGAGGCTGGCCTTTGATCGGCAATCTTCCCGAAATGCGGCGTGATGTTCTGGAACTGATGCTCCGGGGAATGCACGATTACGGCGATGTTGTTCGATATCGAATCGGGCCATGGACCGTCCATCTGATTTGCCATCCGGATGATATTCTGCACGTCTTTCAGAAGACAGCCTCTTACGACAAGCAGACATTCGCTTCAGCCCGAATTCGCAGCGTTACCGGCAATGGGCTTCTGGTCAGCAACGGCCAGGAATGGCGCGCTCAGCGAATCGCAGTTCAGGCGGGGTTCACACAAGCTCGTGTCGATAGTTATCTGGGGATGATCGTCGAAAGAACTCAGCGAATGCTGGACCGGTGGGAAGCCATCTGCGACACGGGTCAGTCAATCGATATCGCATCAGAAATGATGCGATTGACTTATGGAATCATTGAACAGGCTCTCTTCAGCACCGAAACGGGCGAAGAACTCGGTGAAATTGAGGAAGCAGTTACAGTCGCAATGATGGATGCGTATCGTAGAATTGAACACCCTTTCAGCCTGCCAGCCGCAATTCCGACGCCCGCGAATCTGCGACTGAGACGTGCCATCCGAACCATTCATCGCAAGGTCGATGAAATCATTCGCGAACACAGACAAATTGGAAAGTATCATGATCTTTTGAGTGACATGATGGACGGAACGGCAGCCGATGGAAATCAAGATACCGTGAAGAGTCAGGCGATTACGTTACTGCTCGCTGGTCACGAAACGACGGCCAACTCTCTCACATGGCTCTGGCACCTGCTGGATCAGCACCCTGACGCTGCAGAGAAAATGCATAAGGAAGCCTGTGCGACCGGAAACTCATCCAGCATCACGAAAGACAGCCTGAAGTCACTGACCTGGACAAATCTCGTACTGCAGGAAACGATGAGGTTGTATACACCGATCTGGGCGATTTTTCGTCGGGTTGTGCACTCGGACGAAATCGGTGGTTACGAAATTCCAAAGGATTCACTGGCAATTATCAGTCCCTACGTCACGCACAGGCATCCTCAGTTCTGGATCAATCCCGATCAGTTTGATCCTTCGCGGTTTGATCCTGACAAGGTCAGCACGATGCATTCGGGCGCTTACATTCCGTTTGGCGGCGGTGATCGTTTCTGTGTCGGCAGAAATCTTGCACGTCTGGAGGCCCTCGTCATTGCCACGATGATCTCCGGAAGATTTCGACTTCGCACTATTCCGGGGCACTCTGTGCAAATGAATCCGGGAATTACGCTGCGCTGCAAAAACGGCCTGAAGATGACGGTTGAATCATTTCGAAGCCCCGCATCGGGCCGGCTGGAGGCAGCTCTTTGAGTCGCGATTTGCATTCGAATTCGACCACTGTTGATCACTCCGGACCTCTGCGCCCCTGGACTCGCTGGTGGACCTATCAGAAGGAACGCTTTCCGCTGGCGGCTCATGGTCCTCTCATCGCGGCATTCACGTTTTGTGCAGTCGCGATCTCTGTACGAATTCGAGGGGCCCTGGTCTTTCCTTTCCTCTCGTTCGTAGTGGCATTCGTGACATGTACATTGATCTTCTTTCAACTGCGAGTGGCCGACGAGTTTAAGGACTTTGAAGAAGATTCGAAGTACCGTCCGTATCGAGCTGTCCCACGGGGACTCGTGACACTGAGAGGACTTGGCTGGATGTTTGTTGTGGCAGCCGTCATTCAGCTGATTCTCGCACTCTGGTTGTCGCCTCGTCTCGTGATCCTGCTCGGACTTGTGTGGATTTATCTGGGCCTGATGAGTCGTGAGTTCTTTGTCCGCGAATATTTGAAGCAGCGGCCGATTCTATATCTGATCAGCCATATGCTGATCATGCCCCTCGTCGACCTCTATGCAACCGGAACAGACTGGTTCCTTCATGAAAGTGGATTTCATCCGGCACTAATGTGGTTTCTCGCGGCAAGTTTCTTCAACGGCATGAGCCTCGAAATTGGAAGAAAGATTCGACATCCGGAACAGGAAGAGATCGGAGTTCAAACGTACTCCGGGTTGTGGGGACAGACTCGAGCTGTTGTGGTTTGGTGGAGCCAGTTGTTGTTGTCGATGATCTGCGGACTTTTTACCGCCGGTTACCTGAAAGCACTGCCGCTGCTGGGTCTGATTTATGTTCTGCTGCTCATCGCCGCAGCAGTTTTGGGACGGCAGTTTCTGTTACGGAAGACGAGACTCGCGGGCAGAAGCCTTGAGCTCACAACGTTTCTCTGGACACTCAGCCTGTACCTTGGTCTGGGGATTCTTCCCTGGTTCAGAGTTCTGCCGTGGTTTGTCCGGACCGGCAACTGAATAAGGAGCAATTGACTGGTGTCAAACGTACAGGAATCAAAGATCGGGCCGACGTGCGGAGGCAAGGCGGCATCGCTGCAGAAATTGCTGTCGGCCGGATTTCCCGTTCCTCCGTTTGCCGTGATTCTACCTGACGCAGACGTCGCTTTAGCGTGCAAGTCCGTTTTAGATCAACAACAGTGGACTCAGGGCCAGCAATTTGCAGTACGCTCTTCATCAATCGAAGAAGACAGTTCGATGTCTTCATTTGCCGGCCTTCTCACGACCTGCCTCAACGTCAATTCGCAGAACCTAGAAAGGAGCGTTCGATCGGTTCGAGCCTCCGCCCACAGCGAGCCGGTTCAAAAATACAGATCATTCAGAGGACTGAACGGCCCAACACAGGACTGCGCCGTGGTTGTCCAGCGCATGTTGACCCCAACAGTCAGCGGAGTCGCCTTCAGTGTTGACCCCATAACTGGAGACGGTTCGGTCATGGTCATTTCTGCCATCGGTGGTCTCGGTCATGCGCTGGTCGATGGAGCTGAAGACGGTCAGACATGGTACGTCGACCGCGAGGGTTCTGTGCGAGTGTCAGCTGAATCCACTGAATCTCCGCTTCTGACCTTAAAACAAATCCACGAAATCGTTCGATTAACTGCCAATGCTGAGACTCTGCTCGGATGCCCACAGGATGTTGAATGGGCCATTGAAAGTGATGTTCTCTGGGTATTGCAGTCACGCCCAATCACCACGCTGACAAAACCATCTGCTTCGATACACGATTCCAGGCACAAAGGCACCGACACCAATCATCGCAACGGAATTCGCCGCGTTTGGGACAATGCCAATATCTCAGAGAGCTTCGGTGGAATGACAACTCCATTGACGTTTTCGTTTGCGCGTTCCGTTTACGAAGGCGTCTATCGAGCCTTCTGTCACATGATGCGTGTCCCAAAGGAACGTCTGAGCGCCAACAATGATCTGTTCGCACAGATGCTGGGAATGTTTCGAGGGAGAGTCTACTACAACCTGTTCAGCTGGTATCGGCTCATCGCATTGTTGCCTGGTTATGCGTCAAACCGGAAATTCATGGAACAGATGATGGGGGTCCGGGAGTCCATGCCCGATGACGTTCTTCAGGGTATCGAAAAAGTGGGATGGACCGGGCGTCTCAGTGATCGAATTCAATTTGTGCACAGCTTTCTCCGACTTGCACTCAGTTATCGCAAACTCGACACCATGTCTCGACGATTTGACGCTCGCATCGACGCCTCCCTGAATCAGACGACGGACCAGCTCGATGAAATGGGACTCGATCAGCTGACAGCCGAATATCGTCGACTTGAAAAGGCACTGTTGAATCGCTGGGACGCACCACTCGTCAACGACTTCTTCACAATGGTTTGTTTCGGAGTGCTGCGGAAGGTCGTTGACCGCTGGGTCGGTCCGGATGGCTGGTCAAAGATCGGTCCACTATTGGGGGGGACATCCGGAATGCTGAGCATTGAGCCCGCGCGACGAATCGAGGAAATGGGACGTTTGCTTTCCGGAGATCCGCATGGCATTCGCATTCTTTGCGAAGCCGATCCAAACACCGTCGCTGAATATCTTCAACACAATGCAACCCTGAATTCTGAGCTGAATCGTTATCTGAGTGATTTCGGTGATCGCTGCATGGAAGAACTCAAACTGGAAACCGTTACTCTGCACGAAACACCAGGAGTTCTGTGGCGAGCCATCGGCAGGTCGGCACAGCGACAGTCAGAACCCGGCGAAACAGTCGCTCGATCGGCATCGGAGGTTCCGACAGACAGTTCCAGTGTGTTTGATGCAGTCAAGGGACACCCAGTCAGATCTCTGATCCTGAAACGACTGATTCGCGGGGCACGATATCATCTGGTGCTCCGCGAGAATCTTCGATTTCAGCGAACTCGGGTCTTCGGGCGCGTACGTCGAATTGTTGTTGGGATGGGCGAGCAGCTTGTTCAGGCAGGACATCTCGAATCTGCAGACGACGTATTCTACCTGGAGATCAACGAAATTCTGAACTTCGTCGAAGGAGGTGCAACCTGTGCCAGTCTGAATCAGCTTGCGTTGGTTAGAAAGCAGGCCTTCGATGAATTTCGAAAACTCGCGCCTCCTCCGGAACGATTCGAAACCAGAGGAGCAGTCCTGCTGAATGACAATCTTTCCTTCTCGGGTGTGACGTCTGCCGCCGAGTCACAGCTGCATGGGCTTGGTTGTTACCCGGGAATTGTGCGGGGAATTGCGATGCGAGTGACATCACCCGCGACCGTTCAACCGGAACCGGGGCGAATCCTCGTTGCAGAGCGAACGGACCCGGGCTGGGTGATGTTATTTCCCGGTGCTGCCGGTGTGCTGGTTCAGCGCGGCAGTGTCTTGTCGCATTCTGCGACGCTGGCTCGTGAAATGAGTATCCCTACGATTGTAGGAATTAAAGGACTGATGGATCGCATCAGTGATGGTGATCTGATTGAAATGAACGGCTCCAGTGGCACAGTTCAGGTCATCCGATCTTTTCCTTCAGGGTCAGCACCAACAAGCGCCCGAAGTGCAGGGTAGTCGACCTTTGCGTGATGTCGTCGATCCAGCGGTATTCGTCGAACCTCTTTCACTTCATCAAGTTCAGCCCATGCGAGCTGCTTCATGAGGTTGGACTTCCATTCGGACCTGGAGTTGGGTTCTCTTCCGGCTGCCTCAACGATCAGAACACGTCGCCCGGCGATTGCGGTGAGTGCACAACGACGGACATTCGCGTGCTCCATTGCGGCTGCCTCCACTCGAAACGCTTCCAGCGAGCCGCGACGGTCACAGACTCGACCTGCCAGTCGCCCGAGCAACCACAGGCGTCCATGTTCATCGAATCGTCCAACATCTCCCGTTCGATGCCATATGCGTTCCCCCACTCGAATCTTTGATTCGCGATCTCCAGCGGAGTTTAGATACCCCTTTAAGACTCGTTCTCCACTCACCACAATTTCACCGGTACAAGGAAATGACAGAGTGTGCGAATCTAATGCTTCTACTGAAACAACCTGAGGTCCGATATCATGAGATGCTTCGGAATCCGGAGTCCGATTCCAGTGTGTCGACAGCAGTCGCACGCTGATATCTTCACATAACTTGCCGGCTGGCAGCCCAAACCCCTCACGTGTCTGCAGATAGTCACATGTCTGGCCAGCACTCCAGCTCAACACTGAAATGGGTTCCGCTTCGGTCGAACCATAGACAACATCAACTCGAGCATTTGGCATGGCAAGTTTTGCGGCCAATATGGTTCGAGGAAAAACCGGAGCTCCTCCAGTTGTAATGCGGCGGACTGACGCCAGAACCCTTGATTCCCGAATTGCGTATCTGGCAAGTTCGTCGAGGAGTGATGGAGACACAAGCAATCGGGATGGGTGAGAGGCTTCAATCTGCGAGATCAGTCTTTGCGGAGAGTCATTTCGTGGCTTCCTGAGGCGGACGTCGCCAACGATACTGTGCAACCCGGCTGCCAGATTCGACAGAACAAACATGGGCATCGTCAACAACTGCGATTCACCAGCGTGCAGTTCACATTCCCGAGCAATGGCAGCCTGCTGGATTGCCAGGAATCCGTGAGAACGAATCACACCTCTTGGTTCTCCGGTGCTGCCGCTTGTGAAGGTCAGCAGAGCCGAATGGTCGCTTCCAACGACTTCGGCAGAAACTCTGTCGGCAATACGATCGAACCGCCTGCAAACTCGGATCCAGCGAGGCTTCCATCTCAACTCCGGGACCAGCGGCCTCAGCATCCATGCAGCAGGTGTCGCCAGAACTGCTGTCAGCTCCGCGGCTCGACAGCATTCATTCAAACGTTTCAGCCCTGCACCGGGATCAACAAAGACGGCCGTGGCTCCAATCCGAAAAATCGCGAGCACTGAGATATAGAGTCTCATCCCGGGAGAGCACATCACCAGGATCCGGTTTCCGGGCCGAAGCCCCAGTTTTCTGAGCCGGAGAGCTTCGCAGCAGACGCACTCCTGAAGTCTTCGGAAGCTGAGTGTTTCATCCAGTCCACGACGCCTTGATGTGATTGCAGGGGACTTAGGAATCTCGTTAGCCACGAGGTCGAGAAGTTCACTGATATTGCTCACGACAACTTGCGCCCAAACAAGCCATAGGTCCGGAAAGGATGCGTATAGCGTGAGGAAATATTGTTCGCGGCAGCATTTTCTGAATGCACCATCGCGTGGATCACTCTGTGAAATCCCCGCTCCCGTACGACATCGTGAAAGTGCTGAACCATCAGAATCCCCAGCCCGGCAAGGTCTCGTTCTGGATACAAGCCAATTGATTTCAGAATCACTGTATCAGATTTATGGCCCCGCGCCGCCTCCATGGCGTCCGGCACACCAAAGACAAATCCAACGACACGGCTGTTTTGTTCTGCTATCAGAATCCAGTCTGTCGGAACTCGTTCCAGAAGCGGGCGAAACTGCGTCTGAAATTCTTCAAAACTGATCGGCACAAACAGGAATGCAGATCGAAACGCAGCCAAAGACACCTGATGAATCGCCCTAAGATCGTCTTCCTGGGCATCTCGCTGAAACCAACGAAAATTCATGCCAGCGTCTTTGAACTGTTGCTGAAGTCGTTCCGTTCGCGGGTCTCGAATCGAGAGGTCTTCACACACGGCCGAGTAGTATTCTGCAAGAACAGAATAGCCGGCGCTGTGAAAATGATCAGGCCAGTCGACTGGATGCGCGGGCTCAAGAAAGAACTGGGGAAATCCACAGGTATCTCGAATCACAAATCGATATTTTCGCCAGGTATTTCCGTCCATTGGGCCAATCACATAGCCACATCCATGATCGGAAAGCACTTGCTCAGATGCCTCGATCAGCCGTCTTCCTGTCTCGAGAGAACTGGCGGAGTAGTGGCCAATGGTTCCAACGCGTGAATCCTGGTATCGGGGTGTCTGATCCCACCACAGTGAACAGCGGGCCGTCGCAACACCGTCCGAGTTCAGCCAGATCGCATGTGCCTGAGCCTCGTCTCTCAGGTAGTCGGACAGCTTCGGAAAAGGCAACGTGCCTGTTTCGTAACGCGTCCAGTCATCCGTTGGTTGAAGCAGCCGCAACACGATCAGAAATCATTGACTGAAAATGGATTAATCAAAACCCTGCTGGTCTCCGCTGAACTCCGCGGAGGTCTGCTGAGCCTTCCATTCGGTCAGGTCATCCAGCAGTCGTCCGGTGAGACTTAAAGCGACACCTTTACGGGTGAGAAAGATGACTCCGTCGAAGAGCGAAACATCCCGCAAAGTTCTGACGATATTCAGAGATGGCTTCTTTTCGATAATCGTTTCGACTTCGACTCGTTCTGCCTTGCGAAACAACATCCGCACGATGTCGGCACACGCTTCAAGGTGAATTGAATTCACCTGCCCAACTCTTTTCCAGACATACCACGCTGCACACAACAGTCGCTGGGGAAGGCACAGCCACGCAATCAACCTCTCTGCAAAATTGCGGTCGGAGTCGATCGTGCCAAAGGCATATGTCCAGACGGCCGTCATCGTTGGAGCAACCGCAATTTCGATTACGCGACCGTCAACGTCAACTTCATGTTTTGTATCGCCGAGGTGTACTGGCAGACGTAACCAGGAACCAAGCAATACGCCCCCGGAAATCAGCATCCCAACGAATGCTGCCAGAATGGCTGATGACTTGATGAAACCTATTTTAAGGATGACAAAGAAGATCAGCCATTCGAAAAAGCAGGCGATGAGCCCCATCAGAGTCAGGGTAATCAATGCGCCGTACAGAATTCTCTGCTGAGTTCCCTTGCGTCCCTCGAACCAGCGATAAAAGTCCTCTTTCTTCATAGAGCTCAGATTCTGGTTATAGTCTTCAGGAACTGGTCAGTCACAAGCTTAAGGTGTGCCGGCAACCAGTGCAGACTGGTAGCGACACCATGCCCAAGCAGACTGAGTTCTATCGGCTTCCCGAGAGCAGTCAATCTCCCGCTGGGCTCATACTCAACCAGAACATTAATTCCGTCCTGATGGCAGCGCGTGCCGGTTTTCCACCATCCACAAAGTTTCTGAATTCGGTTCGATCCGATGAACTTAAGTTCAACCGTCAGTTCCGGAGACACCAGTCCTTCAGTGAGGAGTTGATCCAGTGCCTCGTTGGTGCCTGACACAACCGGAGTCGAGACATCTGTGCCTGCGATCGCAAATGCCTGCACCCAGTCCCCATAACGAGCATTCAGCACATCCAGAAACTTGTGTGGGGGGTAGAGTGGCTGAGTTAATGTTGGTGCGTCAGGCGGATATTCGCGGTGGTGCAGAACGTGTACGAGTTCGCGACAACCCGAGAGATCCCAGCCATATCGAACGGGTGTTCCAAAAGCCGCAATCAAGATGTTTTTTGCAATCGGATGTGGAGTCGGAGAAGCGGCAAGCAGGTTGCGAACTTCAAGCCAATGAGCATCCATCTGCCCCCGCGATGCATCAAAGAATCTGGCCACCGCGTCCTTCTGGTTTGCGAGCAGATTGGTCAGCAACGCAAAAGCATTGCCCGCATGCGAATGACCCCATAAGAGAACTCGTTCTTCATTGTCAAAGTTCCGTCTCAGCAGCTCAGCCGCAAGTCGAACTGCCAAATCAGCTCGAGCCACATGGTGATTCTGGCTTGACCATGTCATGAGTTCCACAACCGGGTCCGGACCTGTTAACGATTGAAACAGGTCACGAAAATCGGCCGAATAATTTCCGAGTTCAGAGGGAAGCGATCCGGCAATTGCACGAGTCCGTTCCTCAATCGCCGTGGCGATGGAATTCGCAGCCGACGCCGCCAGCGGAATGCTGCGGCCGATCTCCCGTAACACTTCCGACAGACCCAGAGGGTCATTCCCAAGAAATGTTCCGTGAACAACATACACTCGCCGTATTCCAAGCGATGCATGCAGTTCCGGACATTGTTCAGACTGACCCGGGATCGCAGTCAGCTTCTGAAAGACAGGTGGTACGGCAGGAGTCGTTGGATAGTTCTGGTGGTTAAAGCGATTGCTTGTCGGAATTGCTCCACCTCCCAGTCTCATGTGTACTCATCACGCCCCGCCGTGATGCCGAACCCTGCCTCCTGGCACTGGCCTGCTCGGACAGAGATGCCCAGGCTACGCTGATTATGGGGTGGAGAGTTCGCTTTCGGCGTTTTGGCGAATCTTGCGCAGTTTCATATCCACAGTTTCAATACTCACCTGACGAAACTCGGCCCGTGGTGAGGTTGGCTCTTTCTCTTCGCGAACAACGGTGACCTGCCATCGAGCCAGCCCAAATGGGACCTCAGACGAAACCCAGTAGTTGGCCTCATTGGTGGAGCGACTTTCAGGCGACTCCATGACCAGTTTGCCTTTCATGTGGTCGGCCGTCAGTGAGAGAGCTGTATCGAGAACTTCAGGAACCTGGCCGGATGCCACAAGTTCCGGCTGATCATAATTTGTGAGCAATGTAATCGTGGGATAAATTCGCAGTGCCGGGGACTTGATTTCACGAACGGCCTCTTCACCCAGTCGGCGATATCCCTTCACAATCGGGATCATGTGATTTGGAATTGTGTCTGTGTCGGTGGCTGTCGCCATAATGCGGCTTTCAGGGACCAGTATCTTGTAGAGTCTGGCACCAACCGGCCCAGGGTCGATTCCTGCTGCCTCTGATTTGCCGGTTACAACTTTGATTTCAATCCAGCGGCACGCCTGCATCACACCCTGATACTCAGCCTGCTCCTGTCCGACCGACTTAATGCTCAGTTCCGAGGTCCACTCCAGTGGCTGGGGATCCTGATCACCGGTTAAATACCGCAGAGTTCCTTCGTACTCGACGGCAGTTCCGTCCTCCGGAAGATTGAAAAGCAGCCCCTGAGCAATCGCCGAAGAGGCATTCAGCCAGAGACACGCAGCGGCAATCAAGCCCATCGCCGAACAATTCAACCCGCGCATACGATCAACACCCTTAAAAGGTCTGAACAGAACTTCTTTTCCCACAGTGTGTCAAAGAAATCGGTATTGAGGCAAGAGGAAACGCGGTTTCCTGCCCCCAAAACATGACCCTAACCCCCGCCGACTGCGAAATTTGCGGCTTTCAACGAGTCTCCGGGCCGATGTCTGCAGAGTTTTCTTCCAAAATAAAGTTGAAAACACCCGTTTTCAAAGAATTGACCGACTCCGAGCCGTTTGCCCAGTTTAACGGCTAGCCGCAGGCGTCAGAGCAGCCGTACTGGCCCGGATTGTGCGAGAAACGAAAGCGGAACAACGATCGTCTTAGATCCAGCAACTGCGATGCAGCCTCTGAAAATTGAACGTCGACAGAATCATCTCTTTACTTCAGGGGTCAGGTGAAAAACACCGATAGAGGTGGGGGCTCGCGCGATGAGGGCAAAAACATGTCCGGGCAAAAAGATATCGGTTCGGGAAGAACATTCTCCTGCCACATAAGGTCGTCACAGCAGAATGCCGCGATGCGCTGGGAGATATTCCTGCCGAGCTTGCGAAGTGTTCACACTATCAGAATTGAAAAAGCAGGTTCACGACCTGCAGGGTAATTCCAGAATCTGCGGAATCTTCTTCTGGGTGTTATCGCGTCAGTTTCATCAGCCAGAGCACTGCACGCGGGATGCCTTGCTGGATCATTGAATCATAATGTTCGCCACTCGGGACTTCAGCATATTCCACCTGCGGGTTGTGGGCGCGGACCTGCTCGGCAAATTGTCGAGTCTCTGTCACGCTGACCACGGAATCGTCGGCAGCCTGAAACAGAAACACCGGACAGTTGAGCCGAGACTGATACGTTGTGGGTGATGAATCCTTCGACACAAATTTGATATCCCGGAAGACTTGCCGAACAAAGAAGTCCGAATGCAGATCTGCATGGAAGGATTCAACATCCGCACATGGTGCGTAGGCAATGCAGCCCTTCACTCGCGGATCGTGTTCTGCTGCAAGCAATGCGAGTGTACCAGCGGAGCTGTGACCGGCAACGTAGATTCGGTTCGGATCCACTTCAGCGTAACTCAGTGCAAAATCAATCGCTCGAGATGTGTTGGTAACGCCATATCGAGCATCGCGAAACTGGCGATAGGCATCAACCATCTGAGCGTCATTCGCGTTATCCACATCGGCAATGCCACCATCAATCGAATACTTGATTGTCAAAAAACCGGCTTCCGCGTACGGCAGCGTTTCGTCGTGGTAGCTGCTGTCATCAATCATGTTCCCCATCAGCAGATTTGTGCCGGCCGGAGCGACGAGAATACAGCCAAGACTCCTCTGAGCGTGATTACCCGGAGGCATGTAGACCTGCAGCTGAGTCGATCCTCCAGGCGAACCCGGTGACTGAAATGACGTCAACCCCGTCATCACTCCATTTCCCACCTGCTGATTCAGTGCGGGTTTTGACGGTATTGGGGGTGTAGACGCCCCGGGAAGTCCGATCGCTGTCGCCGGGCCAAATGCTGACTCGGGTGTCGCTCCGCCTCCGAGGAACTTGATGGCAAGCACAACAATTACGGCCACGAACGCAATGCCACCAAGTCCGCCGAAGATCGGCAGCCATGGCACACTGGATTTCGTTCGAGGACGACTGCGAGCTGTACTTCGCTGTGGTGCCATCGCAGGCGCGAATGGATCGTCATAGTCTTCCGGCTCGGGTTCTATCCAGTCGAGGTTATCCGAAGCACGAGTCGATGACTTGCGAGCCGCAGCTTTCGGTTCCGGACGCGATGTCCTCGGTTTCGGTGGTGATTTCGGAGCAGTTGGAATGGCTGGTGGCTTTGGAGATGCTGCGCGTTCAGTTGTGCTTGTGGATCCAGCAGTCGCGGAAGGATTCGGTGTCGACTTTGAGCCGGCTCCGGGCGCTGAACTGCCTCCTGTCGTCCCTTCGTCTTTGACCGTCAGAATCGCACTGCATTCAGGGCACTTGATTCGTTTCCCCCGCAGATCATCCGCAAGATTCAGACCGCGCCCACAGTTACACCGAACAAAAATTGTCATGGCTCAGTGCCTGTTGCCCTGTCTTAGTGCTTGTGATCGTGTTGTTCAAACATCTTATGTTTTGGATCACCGCCGGCAATCACATAAGCCAGCAGGTCAAAGATCTCTTCTCGCGTTAATTTATTGAGTACACCTTTGGGCATGATGCTGACGTCACTGACCTGACGTTCTTCCACGTCAGCTTTGCTGATGGTCACGGTCTTCTCAGGCGCTGCAGGGTTGTCGATCACTTTCACATCCGTTCCGGTTTCTTCCACGATCAACCCATTGATTGTCTTTCCGGAATTCAGCACAAACAGAGACGACTGATATTTCTTGTCGATCTTCTTTGATGGATTCAAAATGTGATCAAGCACATCGACCACAGAATAGTCCGTCGGAAGTTTCGCGAGGTCCGGACCAATATTCTGTCCCACCTTCCCAAGTTTGTGACATCCAGCGCAATTCGCATCCCTGAACAGCTGCTGGCCAACAACATAGCTGTTTGAGCGATGAGAAAGGTGCATGACGTCCCCTTTCAAATCATCTACAACCCACTCTGTATTGCGATTCAAATACTTCAAAAGCTCATCCTTCATAGGCATCGGATGTGAAGCCAGCCATGCGGCGGAGTCCGCTTGATACTGCTGAAGATCACTCACCACGTAAAGCGCCCCATACATCCTCCGCCAATGCCCAGGATAGGTGCACACATACGGATAGATACCTGGTTCAGTGGGTACTTCAAAAAAGACCGACTGCGTCTGTTCGGGCTGGAGCAGTCCGCTGGCAACCAGAATCCTGTCGGTTTTGGGGATGAATCCTCTGCTCACTGCATCCTGTTCACGGCCGGTTGCTTCTGCCAGCTCTCCAACCTCCGCCAGACTTCCGGGCATAACGACCGCAAAGTTGTGTGGCATATTGTCTGTATTCTTCAGCCGGAACTCGACTGGCTGTCCCGCCTGTACGGCGATGGTTTCGCGATCATAGATCATACGTTCGCGAACAGTTCCAATCTCGATGAGCGGTACAATAATTGATCGCAGTTGTCGCTCAAATTCCGCTGCATCGGACTTCGAAAGACGTCCGGACAGAGATTTTGCAACCTGGAACAAAGGAGCCACATCGTCTGCATTTCGACGTCGCGGTTCAATATCTGCAGTTTGTTTGACGACGGCGGCCGCTACTGTTGAGAGCTGATCTGCGGGCCACTGGTCTGAGGGGATTGCGACAAGTCCACGGGCCGCGGCGATGACGCTGCGTCCTTCAGAAATCAACGTCATCAGATCGTCGGCTTTGTCGTGATCATGGCCTGGTATCTCCGATAGTGCTCTGATCGCAACATCCTGAAGCGTTTCGGGTGAAGCCAGAACCAGCGCGGTTGCCGGGATTGCTCTTCGGCCAAATCCAGGTCCGGACCAGTTGACCTGCAGACCATCACCTCCGCCATTGTCAAAATATGTCACCGTGAACTCATGCAGACCTTCAGTCAGATCGATACGGCCGGACTTTTCATCCATTCCATGCAGCCCGTCATGATTGATCAGCAGTTGGCCATCCAGATACATACGCGAACCATCATCCGAGGCCAGATAGAATGTATATGTTCCGGGCTTATCAATTCGAAGTGAACCACGGAATCGCAACGCAAACTGATCTCGCTCCTTCAGCTGAGGAACTTCCATCGTGATTGCAGGTACGATACCGGAATCCTTTGCCGTCATTCGATCGAGTGTTTCATTGGCGACATTGTCGGCCGAGGGGTGATAATATTCCACCCGAATCCCCGGCTCGGTCAACAGCCCCGTCCCCGCAACACCCGGCAGACTCCGCACCAGAGGCTTGATGTCCGCGTAGAGTGCTGACCTGGCGGCCGGCGTTCCCACCAGAGATACGGAATTCAGCAGTTCACGCAACTGCTCATTGTTCGACCGGCATGCTTCTATAGCCGCCGCTCCATTTCCGTCGGCGGTGATCCATGATGCAAATGCAACTCTTCTTGCTTCGGCAGACTTGCCTTCCAGCGCGAGTTTAGCGATGCGAGTTCGAACTTTGGATAAATCGGCTGCTGACTGACTGCTCAGGAGTCGACTCAGGCTGGTCAGACTGCCGACATTTGCCTTTTCATTGAGATCATCGATGAGTTCAAACAGTAATTCGACCGAGTTTTCTTTTCGAAAATCGGCCAGGCCCTTCAGCGCCAGCTGCAGCGTTTCAACGGGGACATTCTCCCGAGTCAGAATCGCGCGATAGACGCCTTCTGTTTTGTCCATCTTCAGCAAATCATCGACGCTCGAATTCGACAAAGCGAATGCCTCCGCCGCGATACTCAGCTTCCGCCCGCCGGCTAATTGCTCCCGAATATAGCCATTCAGGTCCACAGACTGCCTCGCTTCCGCGAGATTGAAATCGAGTTGCACATCGGTGGGAAACTGCATTGCCGTAAAGATGACTTCAGCGGCAGCCGGAGTTTTGAGAATCGCGGCTGCCACGACGGCCTCGCCACGAACTTTCGCATCGGGGTCGGCGGCGAGTCGAATCAGCTGGGCATCCGTTTCTGCGACCTGCTCTGGGGTGGCAGGAAGTCGAGTTTCCGCGGTCGCCGATTCATGATCAGCCCATTCCCTGAGAACTCGAATTGCAGCCGCCCGAGCATTGCCTTCGGGACTTGATAGTAATGATGTCAACAGCGCTGTGTTTGGAACACGATGCTGCTGATGCACCCACAGAGCTTCAACCAGCGATCTTGCATCTTCACTCTTCGATGAATCAAACTGACGAATCCACTCCGCAACAGCCGCCAGCACTTTATCCGTTGGTCGTCCTGTCAGCTCCAGACGTGCTCGATACCGTTCCGAAAGGGTGGGTGACCCAAGATGCTGAACAACTTCAGCAACAGGCTTTCCCTTCATGCGAACCGGCGTGAGCGTTTCGCGCCCTTCAGCAGTTACTCGATACACACGACCATGCTGATGGTCACGGCTCGGGTCTCGCAGATTGTGTTGCATATGGCCGATGATTGGATTCTGCCAGTCCAGAATATAGAGAGCCCCATCACCGCCTATCTCCATGTCACTCGGACGGAAATTAGGATCGGTCGAATAGACGATTGGTTCAACTTCGTTGGCCGTAATATCTGCACCGTCGTAGCTGAATCGATATTGAGTCACTCCCTGAAACCCGATCACATTCGCAATGAGCAGATTGCCGCGGTTTGTTTCAGGGAAGTGAGGGCTGTCCAGAATGCTGATTGCAGGAACAGGACGTACACGTTTGTTGTAGAGCTGCTTCGGAGCTCCCCGTCCGGGAAATCCGATGTAGTTACCCGTTCCACCAGTTCCGTCTGTCGCGAACTGATTCCCCCACTGGTCAAACACGTCGCCGTGGGGGTTTGGGCCGATTGGAAACTGAAACCGAATATCGGATCTGAGCGGGTCGTACTCATAAACGCCCGTCCCGCCAGTGCCAGCCCTGTACGTTGACGCCCATGGACGCTCGAAGTTTTCAGCGTGGAAGATCCCTCGGGAGAAATAGAAGCGACCGTTCGGTCCCATTACCATGGCGTTGGCGGTGTGATGAGTATCTGCAGAGTCGAGGCCATGAAAGACTCGTTCTCGATGATCGCACACATCATCCCCATCGGTATCTTTAAGGAAGAAGATGTCCGGCGCCATTGCGACCAGCACGCCTCCGTTCCAGAATTCAAACCCCGTTGGGTTATGGAGCTTGTCCGCAAATACAATGCAGCGATCGGCTCTGCCGTCACCATTGTCATCAGGAAGAATCAGCAGCTTGTCGTTCATCTCTCCCAGAGGATTCCAGTGCGGATAAGTGGGCCATGCGGCAACCCACAATCGCCCATCCGAATCGACAGCACTCTGCACGGGATTTGCAAGCTCCGGGAATTGTTCTTCCGAAGCAAACAATCCGATCTGCATGCCGGAATGAACCGTCATTTCGCGGATGGCTTCTTCACCTCCGAGAAAGCGATGAGTACCACCTTCGAGCTCTCCAGGCTTGTTGGTCTTAACTTCTAATGGCTCGGGAAGCGGCAGGATTTCCGGAGGGGATGTCTTCTGAGCAGCGATCGCGTGAATTTGGAGATCCTTGTTGCGAACCATCGCATCAAGGATTTCAAGTTCTCGCTGCATGACTTCGAAATTTGTTTGTCCATCAACAAACCGCAGTCCGGAACGCCCTCCAAAAACGCTATACCCGTCCGTTGCCCGGTAAACATTAAACCAGAGGTGATTCTTCTCACAGACGACTGCGCGAATGGATTCAAGCATTGCGGGATCTGTCGTTGTTGCGGAACGATTGTTCCCAAACAAAGACGTGTCGATGATTTCAGCAATGATTCGGTACCCTTCATCCGTTGGGTGAATGCCGTTGATGGTCTGAGCGCCGGGCGATTCCGCAAATGCCTTGCGAGTCGACTGAAAAAGATCCACACAGACAACATGTGTCGTGTCAGCAACTTCCTGCATGGCCCGCGAATACAGTTCAAGCCTCGAGTTGTTCTCCGCTCCGTCAGGGAGATGCCGACTACCAGTATTCTCGTGGCAGATTGGTGTCATTAACACGATCTGCGGAGCCGACTCTCCGTTGAATTTTGCGGATTGCAGGTGCTGCACATAAGCCGTGAGTTGCTCTCGGAATGCAGGAAGCCCCGCCTCTCCCTGGAAGGATTCGTTGTAACCAAAGAAAACGAACACAACGTCCGCTTCGACACGCTGCAGCCACTGATCCGGATCACCAAAGTTTTCTGAACGCGGCCGATCAGTGATCGTATCGCCACTGAAGCCAAGATTTCGAATGGACAGGGAGTTTTGGGGAAAGCGTAGCTGGAGTTTGGTCTCCAGCCAGCCGGAGTGTTGCATCCGATCCGCCAGCGTGTTTCCCACAATTGCGATTCGGTCATTTGGACGGAATTTGAGACGGGACTCTTGAGCCACCCCGTCAGATGCCGAAAATACGGAAATCCAAAAGATTACTTGGAATGCAAGGGCGGGACGGAACATAGGCGGGGCCTCAGAAGCCGTTATGGATGGTGAACGCCCCCATTGTGGTGACAACCGCCTCAACGTGCAATCGTCCCCAAATTCAACCGGAAACGGAATGAAATGGGGATATGTTCAGTTGACGCAAACGCAGAAACCTGGATAATCCGCGGCTCGATGAGTTTTCCGCAGGGAGGCTTGTCAGACAATTTGTCGGTAATTTGCTGGTTTTTCAGCAAATTGCATTACCAGTGCGGGTGTAGCTCAGTTGGTAGAGCACCACGTTGCCAACGTGGTTGTCGAGGGTTCGAGTCCCTTCACCCGCTCTTTTTTTATTGCTTCCCGTCGGTCCGGATGTCGACACTCCGCCCACTCAAATCTGGTCCGTCTATATTCGCCCATATATATAGAGTCAGGCCAGCAGTGGGTTGAAAGAGATCGGGGTGAAGCGACTGGCGTAAAGCCAAATGTTGCAGAAGAGTGAAGAGGATCCCAAATGAGTTCTGAAGCGAATCAGCTTGTAGAATCCGAGGCTGACAGCAAGCCGCGAATGGACCTGAAAGTGGACATTCGAAGCGTCGGGCCCTGCCGCAAGCATGTGGTTGTCACAATCCCCGAAGCCAGTATCTCAGACATTCGCGATAGCTGCGTGGAAGACCTCGGCGTGAAGGCTCAGGTTCCTGGTTTTCGAGTCGGGAAAGTGCCACGTTCGCTGCTCGTAAAGCGCTTTAAGGATGAAATCACCGGGCAGGTTCGCCAGAAGGTGCTTCTGACCAGCCTGGAGCAGCTTTCCGAAGAGAACAACATCGACCCCATCAGCGAGCCAAAGCTGGACGTTGAAAGCCTCGTTATTCCCGATGCCGGGGATTTCACCTACGAATTTGAAGTCGAAGTTCGTCCTGAATTTGAACTGCCTGACTTTTCGAAGTTTCGAATCCGCCGACCAACCGGCGAATTGTCAGACGCTGAACTCGACGTTTATCGCGAACAGTTTCTGTCTGCGTATGCGACAAAAGCAACCATTGAAGGACCAGCCTCGGCTGGTGATTTCGTCACCTGCAGCCTGACGTTCCTACACGGCGACAAGGTGATTCGTGAAGTCGAAGAAGCCAGTGTTCAGTTGCTGCCGACGTTGAACTTCCCGGATGCGGAAGTGACCGGATTCAGCGATATGCTTGCCGGAGTTTCCGCCGGTGAAACTCGAACAATCACAGCCAAAATTTCTCTGCAGTCCCCTGTTGTTGAAATGCGTGGCGAAGAAGTCCGAATTCAGTTCGATGTTAAAGAAGTTCAGAAGACGACACCTCCGGATGCGGATGGTGCGTTTCTCGAGCGAATGGCAGTCGAGTCGCTTGATGAACTGAATAAAGCTCTCCGTGATTCTCTCGAACGACAGATCGAATTCCAGCAGCGTCAGGCTGTCCGTGAACAGGTCCTTGAACAAATTGGTGAATCCGCCAACTGGGACCTCCCGGAATCGATCGTTCGTCAGCAAACTGAAAATGCGCTTCGACGTGAAATTCTCGAAATGGCTCAGGCCGGGTTCACTCGCGAGCAGATCGTTGCCCGCGAAAACGACATTCGCCGAAATGCCATTGATAATACTCGCCAGGCACTCAAGGAACACTTCGTCCTTGATCGAGTCGCTACTCAGGAAAACATTGAATGCGAGCCCGCTGATATCGAGCGTGAGCTGACGATGATGTCCTTCCAGAGTGGTGAGCCTGTCCGCAAGATTCGTGCCCGAATGGCAAAGAATGGCATGATCGAGAACCTCGAAGCTCAGCTTCGTGAAAGAAAAGCGGTTGACTTTATTCTGAGTAAGGCAACATTTGACGATGTTCCGCGGGATGCAATGGTTCGAAATGAAGTTGCTTCAATCCGCTACGCAATCTGCGGAAACATGAGTGCCAGCCTGATTGATGATTCAGCGGAAGCCAGTGATCAGACGGCCTGATCCGCAGGCGACCTCATCTGTCGATGGTCTCCGGAATCACGAATGTCCGACGAGTACACAGGAAAGAGCGAATGAAGGATCCTCGCACTGATTACATGCCGATGGCTGCTCGTGAGTATTCCGCTCAGAGACAGATGACCGTCGGTGACCTGCTGCTGGACAACAGAATTGTGTTCCTCGATGGTCCAATCCACGACGGAAGTGCAAATCTGATCGTTATGAAGATGCTGTTCCTGCAGTCGGAAAATCGACATCAGGATATCCATTTTTATATCAACTCGCCCGGCGGATCGGTGACAGCGACGCTTGCAATTTATGACATCATGCAGTTCATCGAATGTGATGTTGCAACTTACTGCGTTGGACTTGCAGCCAGTGGCGGCGCAATCCTTGTCGCCGGTGGTACCGCCGGGAAGCGGTTCGCTCTGAAACATTCAAAGATGATGATCCACCAGCCTTATGGGCAGGTCGGTGGCCAGGTTTCTGATATCGAAATTCAGGCGAAAGACATCATCGCCACCCGAGAACTGCTCAACACGATGCTCGCCCAACACACCGGTCAGCCCGTTGAGCGGATCGCAAAGGATACTCAACGAGACCATTATCTGACGTCCCAGGAAGCAAAAACATATGGGCTCGTCGATGAAGTTCTCGAACGTCCGGCAAAAGAAAAGAAGAAGTAGGGCCTTCCGCTTCCAGCAGGCCCTGGGTTTTAATTTCCACCGGCTGTTTTCAACTGACGGATTCCAGCGATGACAGTTCTTGTTCCTTATGTTGTTGAGAAAAATGGCCGCGATGAGCGTGCCATGGACATCTATAGCCGCCTCCTCAAGGATCGCATCGTGATCCTCGGCAGCGGTGTCAATGATGATGTCGCCAACAGCATCGTCGCACAGCTACTGTTCCTTCAGTTTGACGACCCAAAAGCAGATATTCACTTCTATATCAATTCACCAGGTGGGTCTATCACTGCCGGTATGGCCATCTATGACACTATGCAGTATATCAGTTGCGATGTGGCCACCTACTGCATCGGTCAGGCAGCCAGCATGGGGGCTATCCTCCTGACAGCAGGGACTCCTGGAAAACGCAACGCTCTGCCAAATGCGCGTATCATGATTCACCAGCCTCTCGCGGGTATGGAAGGTACCGCCACAGAACTCGAAATCCACGCAAAGGAAGTTCTGCGTATCAAACGCAAAATGAACGAAATCCTGCTGAAGCACACCGGCCAGACGCTGACGAAGATCGAAGAAGATACCGATCGAGACAACTTCATGTCTGCGGAAGAAGCAAAGCACTATAACCTCATCGATAACGTGCTTCAGAAACTCGGCTGATTCAGCAAAGAACGTTTCAGCTCCGGAGATCGGACTGCTTCAGCTTGTAGAATCGAGTGGCCGTCTGATGGAGTATCTCTGCCTGCTCACCGGGTGTGAGATTGGCAATGAGAGTCTTGAGGGCATTCAACACTTCGTGATAGGTGCCGGCAAGTTCACAGACAGGCCAGTCCGAGCCAAACATACATCGCTCAGGACCGAATGCTTCGATTGCAACTTCAACATAGGGTTGCAGATCCTGAACGGTCCACTGTGTCCAGTCTGCCTCGGTGACCATCCCACTCAGTTTGCAGTATAGATTGGGGTACTTTGCAGCAGCCTGGAGATCACGTTTCCAGGAATCGATCTGGTGTTCCCGGATCTTTGGCTTCGACAAATGATCGATAACCATGGGCAGATCAGGCAGCATCTCGGCAAGGGTTGGCGCATGACGCAGGTGCTGGACGTAAAACAGCAGATCAAACGGCACCTGATGCTTTTGCAGAACCTTCAGGCCTCTGACAACTTCTGGGCTGACAATAAAGTTTTCGTCAGGCTCTCCCTGTGTAACGTGCCGAACTCCAACGAACAACGGATCAGACTTCAGTTCCATCAACTGATCCTCACAGGCGTCTGATGCCAGATCAACCCAGCCAACGACCCCTGCGATAAAAGGGGTTGATCTTGCCATTTCAAGGACCCAGCGGGACTCTTCCAGGTTGTGTTGCGTCTGAACAAAAATGGTTTGGTCAACACCCGCATTACTGAGATGTGGTTGGAGTGTTTCGGGAAGATAGTCGCGACAGATTGGAGCATGCTGAGGTTCTCTCAGCCACGCATAATCGAATGGGAGATCCAGCTTCCAGAAGTGCTGATGTGAATCAATAATCATGGATTGCTTTCAGGTCGTGAAGGCGGTGTCAGAAGATTCAGAAGCTGCAGGATCTTGTCTTCTGTGAACTTGTCCAGCAGCGCTTTGTGTATCATTGATACGGCAGAGAAATCCACTCCTCATCTTCCGATTGGATGACGTTCAGACGTGATTGCCCGTCATGCGAAGATTCGGACAGAAGAAGTTCTGGGCAGTGAAAGTCGTGAACAATAAAGAAGTCCCGAACAATAAAGAAGTTCAGAGCGATGGCGTTCAGGAAATCTCCGAGTGCTGTCACGGCCTGTTGAGACACTGGGCCCTTGAGACACTGGCCCGTCGAGACACTGGCCCTTGAGACACTGGCCCGTCGAGTCACATGAAATTGGGCCGTACAGGTATGGGAATCGTCAGGACCGGATTTGAATTCTGTTCGCGGAATCTGCTCGGATCAGAAAATGACGGTGGACGAGCCATCTGGATTCGATTTACAATTTAGAACGCTGTTCGCGGCAAAATCCCTCCTGTGAAATGACTCCTCCCCGTCACCAAGCCTCCTGCCTGACAACTGCGGTGACCCTATGTTTAGATTTCGATGGATCATGCTGGTCTCGTTCCTGGCGGTCTCCACAGCCAGAGCGGATGATTCCGCCGACCAGACTGCCCCGACAACGACCGCCCCGGTGGCGATGGGCGCGGAAGCTGCCGAGCAGGCAAGCTCTACGGGCGAGCGGATCAGCTTCGTGAATGATGTTGTGCCGGTGCTCACCAAATCCGGATGCAATGCCGGAGTGTGCCACGCTAAAGCCGGTAATGGTCAAAATGGGTTTCAGCTCTCATTGCTTGGCTTCGAGCCTCAGGAAGACTACGAACACCTGGTCAAGGAAGGACGAGGGCGAAGACTTTTCCCCGGCGTTCCCGAGCGCAGCCTGTTGCTCATGAAGGCAACTGGCCAGATGCCTCATGGCGGTGGTCGACGACTGGCTGTCGACTCTGCGGGATACCAAACGCTGCTCAACTGGATTCGTCAGGGAACACCGTCCGATCTGGCAACGGCTCCTGCACTCGCATCGCTGGAAGTTCAGCCGGGGAGTGGCACCGTTCTGAAGGGAGCAGAGCAGAAACTGACTGCGATCGCTCACTATGCCGATGGAACAAAGAAAGATGTGACTCATCTGGCATTGTTCGAATCCAACGATAAGGCGATGGCGGAAGTGACCGATGTAGGGCTGGTTAAGACATCCGACATTCCTGGCAAAGTCGCCATTATGGTTCGCTTCCAGGGGCGTATCACAGTGTTCAATGCATCCATTCCGCTGGGTGCTGCGGTGAAACAGCTTCCGGAGCCAGCAAACTTCATCGACGAGCTGGTCTTTCGAAACCTTAAGGAGCTTGGTATTCCGAACTCCCCGGTCTGCGATGACTCAGTGTTTATCCGCCGGGTGTCGCTGGACATAGCAGGTCGTTTGCCAGCCCCTGAGGAAACTCGTAATTTCCTGGCCAGTACTGCTCCGGATAAACGCGAACAGCTGATCGATACTCTGCTCAAAACCCCGGACTATGCAGACTACTTCGCGAACAAGTGGACGGCACTGCTGAAGAATCGCCGCGACGATGCGAGTGATATCACTTCCAATTTTGCCTTTCACGCGTGGGTCCGAGACAGTCTGCTTTCCAACAAGCCGTACGACCTGATGGTCCGCGAACTTTTGGCAGCAACCGGGACAGTCATCGCGAATCCGCCGGTAGCGTGGTACAAGCGGGTGAAAGAGCCAAAGCAGCAACTGGAAGATGTTGCTCAGTTGTTCCTCGGAGTTCGCATGCAGTGTGCTCAGTGCCACCACCATCCGTTTGAACGCTGGAGTCAGGATGACTACTACAGTCTGTCTGCATTCTTCAGTCAGGTTGGCCGCAAGCCAACGTCAACTCGCGGCGAAGACATGATCTTTCATAAGCGAGGAGTTGCAACAGCCACTAATATCAAGACCGGTGTCGCGCTTCGCCCAGCTGCGCTCGGTGACGTGATTCCTGAAATTGCTCCCGATGAAGATCCTCGACTGAAGCTGGCTGACTGGATGGGTTCAAAGTCGAATCCATTTTTTGCCAGGGCGTTTGTGAATCGATACTGGAAGCATTTTTTTCAACGCGGGCTGATCGAGCCTGAAGACGACATTCGGGATTCGAATCCTCCATCCAATCCGGAGTTACTTGCAGCACTTGAATCGCACTTCATATCAGGTGGATTTGATATGAAGAATCTCGTACGCGAAATCACCCGCTCGAAGGCGTACCAGCTGAGTTCCGTTCCTAACGAACACAACCTTGTTGATCGACAAAATTATTCCCGGTTCTATCCACGGCGAATGCAGGCTGAGGTGCTGCTCGATTCGATAGACTCTGTCACTGGTGCATCTACAGACTTTGCCAACCTCCCGCAGGGAACCCGAGCAATCGCACTGCCGGACAACAGCTATAACAATGCATCACCATTTCTCAGAGTCTTCGGACGGCCTCAGAATGAAAGCGTCTGTGAATGTGAACGAACTCAGTCATCCAGTCTTGCTCAGAGCCTCCATCTGATGAATGCCGGTGATGTCAAAGCAAAGCTGGCGGTCGCGAATGGACGAGCAGAACAGTACGCGAAGTCGGAGTTGCCAATTGAAGATCGGGTTCGTGATCTGTACCTCATCACGTTTTCTCGACAGCCCTCAGAGTCGGAACTTCAGACCGCAGTCAGTTATCTTTCGGAACCCGTGCTGAATGCCGATGGAAATCCCGTCGATCCGCAGCAATCACTTCGGGAAAACTTCCAGGACTTGATTTGGGCGCTGGTCAATACGAAAGAGTTTCTCTTCAACCATTAAGCTGAGGCACTCATGAGTCGGTTCTTACTTGGTCTTTCTGCATTCATACTGCTGAGCAGTCATTGGTCGACAGCTTCTGCGCAGTCGGTCGGTTTGCCGGCGCCGAGGTTATTGACGACCTGGCCAATGGGTGGGGCGATCGGAAGTCAGGTTGAGATCACGGTCACTGGTGAAAACATTGGTGACGCAGGTGAACTGATCTTCTCAACGGAAATGATCAAGGCCGCCCCTAAACTGGATGCTGAAGGGAAGCCGGAAAAGAATCGCTATGTGGTCTCTATCGCAGCCGAATGCCCGGCGGGAATTTACGAAGCGAGGATGATGACGCCGCTGGGGATATCATCATCCCGAGTGTTCTCAGCGGGAGCGCTTCCTGAAATCCTGCAGAAGGGGCCCAATACGACCCCGGCAACTGCAATGGAAATTCCTGTGAACACCGTCTGCAATGCGGCAATGTCGGTGAAGTCAATCGATCACTTTGTGTTCGAAGGAAAAAAGTCGCAGCGATATCTCATCGACTGTGCTGCAAAACGTGTTGACTCAAAGCTCGATGCTGTTCTGATCGTTGCGGACAGTGTTGGCCGAGATCTTCTGGTTGATCGACAGGGAAAGACACTGGATTTTACTGCTCCGGAAGATGGTCGATATATTATCAAGGTTCATGAGCTGACATACAAAGGCGGACCTGAATACTTCTATCGACTCACTGTCCAGGAGTTGGCTGCGGAAGTGCCGCTTCCAAAGTTTGCATCCACTCGTTCTGTCAGCTCAGCATCCTGGCCTCCGGCCGGCATTCCGGAACAGGCGGTTCTGGCAGAGCAGGAACCCAACAACACCTCGGCGATGGTCCAGAAGATTGATCTGCCATGTGATCTCAGTGGCAGTTTCTTTCCGGCGGCAGATGTGGACATCTTTGAGTTCACCGGAAAGAAGGGCGATGTATGGTGGATAGAGATTGGTTCCGAACGACTTGGTCGCCCGACGGATCCGGCAGTTCTGGTTCAGCGTGTCGTTGGTGAAGGGGCAGAACAGAAGCTGGTCGACTTGGCCGAGTTTTCTGATATTCCCAGCCCGATGAAGCCTTCAAGCAATGGCTATGCCTACGACGGGCCGCCCTACGATGCCGGGTCTCCCGATGTGATGGGTAAGATTGAGATTCCGGAAGATGGTCAATATCGCCTGCAGGTCACGGACCTCTTCGGAGGAACTCGAAATGACCCATCAAACATTTATCGTCTGGTCGTGCGTCAGGCGGCCCCTGATTTTGCGGTCGTCGCATGGGGACTTCATATGGAATTGCGAAACGGTGACCGGAACGCGCTGTCGAAGCCGATTGCTCTCAGAAGTGGTGCGAGCATGGCACTGGAGGTTGTGGCAGTTCGCCGCGATGGATTCAACGGTGATATTGAGCTCCGTATGGATCAGTTGCCGGATGGCGTGACAGCAACCGGGCTCAAGATTCCTGCGGGCCAGAACCGCGGGATTATGGTCATTACCGCAGATCAGCATGCACCTCAGGGTTACCGCAACGCTGGCTTCACTGCGACCGCACTGATAAATGGCCAGGAAGTTCAGCGGCCGTGTCACATGGCCGCAATGGTCTGGCCTGTTCCGGATGCATGGAGCGAAATTCCCGTTCCGCGACTTGTTGCGGATGTCCCGGTCTCCGTGACTGGTACAGATCCCGCGCCAATTAGTATTGCAGCTAATGAAAAGAAGGTTTGGGAGGTCAGGGCTGGCGAGAAACTCACCATTCCTCTGATCCATACCAGAAACAGCGAGTTCTCAGGTGCCTCGATGCAGCTCAAAGCGTTTGGGTATGGTTTTGAACATCTGCCGCCGTTTGATGTGTCTCTCACGGCGGATGCTTCAGAAGCAGTGATTGATCTGGGAGCCCTGAAAACAGGGCCGGGCGACTACGTGATTGCCTTCTATGGCAGCGCGGTCGCAAAATACCGAGATAAACCGGAAGACAATCCTCGAGATATTGTTGACATTGTCGTCACAGAACCAGTTTCCATTCGTGTGATGCCGACGGAGGCAAAATGAACGATTCCTTTCATGCGACTTCTGTAATGCGTTGTCCGGGACCATGGCAAAATGATCAACTCGGTCGTCGTGCATTCATTCGAATGGGGCTGGCTGGCTTTGCAAGTCTCAGTCTTCCGGGCCTGTTGAAGCTGCGGGCGGACAGTCCAGCGCCCGGCAAGCAGAAGAATGCCGTCATCATGGTCTGGAAACCAGGCGGCTGTTCTCATATCGACACATATGACCCCAAACCGAATGCAAGCAGCGACTATCGCGGCCCGTTCAGTACGATTGGAACGAAGATCCCCGGGGTCGAGTTCACTGAATTGTTGCCAATGCAGGCACAGATTGCCGACAAGTTCACCATCCTGAGATCAATGCAGCAGTCCGCTGGTGGACATCCTGCGGGCTCGATGCAACTGCTGTCAGGCGATCCGGATACACGCGATAAACCAAAACCGAAGTATCCCGACTGGATGTCGATCACAAATTACCTGAGATCGCTTGATGGCGTCAGGACGTCGCCGTTGCCAGGTTATGTTGGTATCAATCCTCCGCTGGAGTACAACGGTCCGGCATATCTGGGTGATGCGTATTCTCCGTTTACGGTCAACGGAGATCCCAATACGCCAAACTTCTCGGTACCGAACATTGGTATCTCTGATACGGCAGAAGTCCGTCGACTGAACCGCAAAACATCGCTTCGGCAGAATCTCGACACCCTGGAGCGGGCGTTTGACAAAGCTGGAGAACTGGAAGCGCTGGATCAGTTCGAAACTCAGGCAATGACTCTGCTGACAAACCCCAAGACAAAGGACGCTTTCGATCTGACAAAGGAAGATGATCGAACTCGAGATCGATACGGTCGGAATACCTGGGGCCAGCAACTGCTGATGGCTCGACGTCTGATTGAAGCTGGTGTCGAGGTTTTGACCACAAGTCTCAACGGCCCACTCTGCGGGCGGGTTCAGAACTGGGACGATCATGCTGTTAATCATCACGTCTTTGATGCAATGCGGTTTCGAGCAGCCGCATACGATCAGGCTGTGTCAGCGCTGATCGAAGATATCTACCAGCGCGGACTTGATGAGCGAGTCCTTGTGGTGGTTACCGGCGAATTCGGACGGACTCCGAAAATCAACTATGCCGCCAGCACCGGCGAAGGCAATGCGAGTGCTCCGGCAGGTACGCAGCAGCCCGGGCGAGATCATTGGCCAAGAGCGTTTTCGAATATCTGGGCCGGTGGAGGAATTCAGACGGGGCGCTGTATTGGAGCTACCGACAAACGTGGTGAAGACGCCATCGAACGGATCTGCGGTCCGGGAGACTTCCTTGCCACGATTTATCACCATATGGGAATTGATTCTCACAACACTCTGATTCGCGACTTTAATGGTCGTCCA
Source organism: Planctomyces sp. (assembly GCA_016795105.1). GTDB lineage: Bacteria > Planctomycetota > Planctomycetia > Planctomycetales > Planctomycetaceae > F1-80-MAGs062. The sequence continues at coordinate 1,923 of JAEUIH010000033.1, read as the reverse complement.
ACTCCGATTGTTGACCGGGGTCGACCCATTCCGGAACTGATGGGTTGATCGTTTCGCATGCTGATCGAACGTACGCTGTTCGAGTGAGAGCGTGTTTGCTGCTTAAATACTGAAACAGGGGAGCCCGCTATGTCACAATTTTCACGACGAAGTTTTCTGGGCAAGTCGGCTTCGGCCAGTGCGTCAATGCTGTTGCTGGGAACTCGGGCATCCGGGCAGATTGTGGGGGCAAACGACCGCCTTCGTGTTGCGGTTGCCGGGCTGAATGGCCGAGGTCAGAGCCATATCAGTGGCTGGCTTGAGCAACCAAATGTCGAAATCGCATGGCTCGTCGATCCTGATGACAGAGTCCTCTCCTCAGCAATGAAAGGGTTGCAGGATCGGCTGGGTGACAAATTTGCGGCTCAGGGTACGTCCGATATCCGAAGAGCACTGGAAGATGGAACGCTTGACGCTGTTTCAGTCGCTACTCCCAACCATTGGCATTCCCTCATTACGATCTGGGCGGCTCAGGCCGGGAAGCATGTCTATGTTGAGAAGCCAATGAGTCACGACGTCGCAGAAGGACGTATCTGCGTCGAAGCTCAAAAGAAGTATGGGGTTGTCATCCAGCACGGAACTCAAAACCGAAGCAACCCGGAAATCGCCGGGCTTCACGAAGCCATTCAGGCAGGGAAATTCGGGAAACTAAAGATCTCTTACGGCTATTGCTGCAAACAGCGAGGCAGCATCGGCTTCAAACCGGTCTCAGATCCTCCAGCAAACCTGGACTGGAATTTGTGGCGAGGGCCGGCTGACATCAGCGAATTTCACGGAAATTATGTTCATTACAACTGGCACTGGTTCTGGAAGACTGGCAACGGCGACCTGAATAATCAGGGCACCCATCAGCTGGATATCGCTCGCTGGGCATTGGATAAAGAACTGACACACCCTGTTCGAGCCATGGCAATCGGTGGTCGCTTCAAATGGAATGATCAGGGCGAAACACCAAATACAATGATGGGGATTGCCGAATACGCCAACGGGCAGCAGGTGTTCTTTAACGTACGCAATGTCGGGTACGAAGGTTACGAGACTCAGGTTGAAAACGAATACTATTTCGAAGATGGCGGCCGTATCGTTCGCAATCTCTACTATCCGGCTGGAAGTTCGCAGGGAGAAAAAATCGAGACTCCGGGAGGAAAGGTAACCCCAGGAGGAAACTGGGGCGCATTTGTGCTGGCCTGCCGCGAAGGCAAGCCGGAACTGGCCAACGGCAATGTTTATGATGCACACTATGGCTGTGTGCTCGGACACCTGATGAATAACTCGTGGCGACTCGGTACGAAAGTACCATTCAACAAGAAGGCCGGACAGTTCGGCGATAACAAAGACGCATCAGAACACTTCGCTAAACTGCATGACATCATGCAAAACGGAGTTGGAATTCCGGAAGATGGCGCCGAGTACGTTGTTGGTCCATGGCTGACCTTTGATCCGGAAACAGAATCTCACACAGGCGACTTTGCAGCCGAAGCGAATGTTCTGCTGAAAGACCCAAATCGCAAGGGCTTTGAAATCCCGTCGATCGGTTCTGTGTGAGTTGTTTGAACAGTAGCAGGCACATTCCATGTGCCGTCCGCGTCGCGCTGCGTTTCGTTTTGTGTTCCCACCGCCAGTATGGCGCAGCAGGGCGATGCTGTTCGGTGGCGGACGGCATTCGGAGAATGCCTGCTACGGTAGCAGGCACATTCCATGTGCCGTCCGCGTCGCGCTGCGTTTCGTTTTGTGTTCCCACCGCCAGTATGGCGCAGCAGGGCGATGCTGTTCGGTGGCGGACGGCATTCGGAGAATGCCTGCTACGGTAGCAGGCACATTCCGTGTGCCGTCCGCGTCGCGCTGCGTTTCGTTTTGTGTTCCCACCGCCAGTATGGCGCAGCA
>JAEUIH010000339.1 GCA_016795105.1 Planctomyces sp. | reverse complement strand
AGCCCGTCAGGCCTATGCCATGCGAAAGGCAGCCTGAGTTGCAAAACAGTGTCCAATCAATCCGGGCCGGTACACGGCTTGCCCGTGGCAACCACGGGAACGCGAAAGCCCAGACCGGCGAGTTTGCCGGCAAGGTCAGTGCGGCGGGCATGCAGTTCATCAAGGTCGGCGTTCAGCTTGGTGACTAGGGCGCGGCGCTCTTCCAGGCCGCAACCAATGTCGTTTTGTGCAATGCTCGAATAGCCCATTTCATCGGGGGAAATTTCCGCAAGAATCGCCAGCATGCGCTCTGCGATAGCCGTCTCGAAAAACATGAACAGGGGCGCGTCAAACACATACGGCGTCTTTCCAGTTGCGAATTCCGGCGCAAGTTGGACACTGATTCCAGCCGAAGCTGGACAGTGATTCCAAGGCAAGCTGGACACTGATTCCAGCGCAAGCTGGACAGCCCGAAGTCATAACGTAGGACGCGGGATAACCGTGGCACCCTCGGCGATTTTGCTGAGGACCACATGGCCTATAGCAGGTTATCCATGCGC
>JAEUIH010000338.1 GCA_016795105.1 Planctomyces sp. | reverse complement strand
GGGCTTCGATGGTCGCCACGTTGACGGAGTGGCACATGCCGGCGTCGTCGGCATGGATAATGAGATACCGCTCCTGCGATTCGTCCTCCCCGGCCAACGACACGCCGGAGACGCCCCACAGCAGCCAACACACCGCGAATACAACTCGACGCACAGGTGTCTCTCCCAGGAAAAAGCGAACGATCGGATGCCAGATTCGCATGAGGAATGCGACGATCCTACCGGTGCCAGGCGCCGTGGAGTAGTCGCCGACCACTTCACCCCCCGCAGAAATTCCGGGATTCGCAGGGAGTTGACAGACCGCGGGAGCGGTCGTAGATTCAAGTCGCCTTGAGACGCCCCGGGGGGAATCCCCTTGACCCGCTGACCGACTTCAAGGCGTTAAGTCCCCGTAGCTCAATTGGATAGAGTGTCGGCCTCCGAAGCCGAAGGTTGCTGGTTCGAATCCAGCCGGGGATAATGGACTTACGGCGACAGAGACCCCCTCTGTCAGCGATGATGTCAGCGGAAAAACCCCGCCCGGCGGCCACCGGACGGGGT
>JAEUIH010000337.1 GCA_016795105.1 Planctomyces sp. | reverse complement strand
TTACTATGGTCTTGCTTCGCAACTGAAACTGTTCGCACGTCTGGAGCAGTGGATACGACGGCGCATTCGGTGCTGTTACTGGAAACGTTGGCGACATGTTCGCACGCGGATTCGGGAGCTGATCGCACTGAGCGTTTCGAGACGACAGGCCATCCGACACGGTCGGAGTCGTAAAGGACCTTGGCACATGGCCAAGACGATTGCCAGCGGTGTTGGCATGACGAACGCTTGGTTAGCCGATCAAGGAGTCTTGAGCCTAAAGACTTTATGGAGCGAACTTGCTCATCTTCGTTGAACCGCCGGATGCGGACCCGCATGTCCGGTGGTGTGGGGAGGGCGGTCAGCAATGACCGTCCTTACCCGATTTCAACGGCTTTAGGAGTAGATCATGCGTTCGATTCTAGAGATACAGATTGCGGTCAAGGAAGCGGAGCCAAACATCTCCGATGAGGAGTTGCGGTTGTGCGTCGAATCGCTGGGAGGCATCGAGCATTTCTACAGGTCAGCATTGATCGACCTCATTGAGTTGATACGTGAAGGCAA
>JAEUIH010000336.1 GCA_016795105.1 Planctomyces sp. | reverse complement strand
TTGACATCCGCTTCGACTCCCTCGGTTGTGTTGGCATCTTCGTCGACGCCACCTACAACTGGGTCGACGGTGATCGTGACTTCACGCTGGTTCGCGGTGGTGTTCGCATCCCGTTCTGATCCAGACACGAAGGAAAACCTCATTCCTTCCTGAGGACCAAATTTGACTGGCCGGGGTGGTTCGCCACCCCGGTCTTTTTTTGTGCTCATCCCGCCCGCCGGATGGCCTGGGCCTCGCGATCTTGCAGGAGCGGAAAAGTCGGGGCCTTAAGAATGAACATCGGGGGTGAATCTGAACGATTTTGAATTTCCAGCAGACTCAGAGAGCCCGACAGGTTTTTGCGACTCACAATCTGCTGGCCTCTCTGAATCTGCTGGAGATCCCACGCCGTCCGGATCGTCGTGTTTGATGCGTAAGCCCTGAAAGTCGGGGCGGAAGGTGGGGAAACCGGTTGACGGCGGGGCGCTTCTCGGCTTTTTTGCGGTTCGACTCGCCTGCGGCGATCGGATCGCGGCCCGGCTCAGACGGCAGGGCGTTGCGTCCG
>JAEUIH010000335.1 GCA_016795105.1 Planctomyces sp. | reverse complement strand
TGAGCTTGAGGTCCTCCTGCAGCGTGCCGGCGGCCCCTGGCTCGAAGGGCGCATACGCGGCGCCGAACGGACCGCTCGCGCCGAATCTCCCAAAACTCATCTCGCCCGGTTGCGTCTCGGGGTCCACGGCCTGCGGAAACAGCAAGGTATTGGTCGGCAGCCCCGTGACCGCATTGTTCACGCCGGCCACGCGGGCATAAATCGACCCCAGGTTGGCCCCGAGCGTTCGCGGTGCACCACCGGTTTAATGTCGTGGTTGGCGTCCCCTGGCACGAAGGAGCGGACGATCGCCAGCCGGTCGGCCAAGCGCGCGAGCCGCGGACACGACCCGCCCAAGGTGACGCCGGGAATCGATGTCGCGATCTCGCCGGTGACGCTGCGGATGCCGGAGGGCGCTTCCCCTTTGGGATCGAACGTTTCGATCTGGCTGGGACCGCCGTGAAGGAACAAAAGGACTACCGAGCGATCGCGCACGGCCGAACTCGCGGCGGCGGCAGCCGCGCTTTGCGCCGCCCAAGGAAGCCCCGCTAGGCTCCAAGCGCCCA
>JAEUIH010000334.1 GCA_016795105.1 Planctomyces sp. | reverse complement strand
GCCAGACTTGGGCAGCCGCAACATTGCCGCGATCACGCGCGACGATCTGCTGGTCAGTCTGAACCGTATCGATGCGGCCGGGCACCATGTCTATGTGCGCAAGATTCGGATGTGGGTCGGCCAGGTGTTCGAGTGGGCGGTCGAGCAGGGCTATGCGACAATCAACCCGGCTGCGCTGATCCGGCCCGAAAAGGCGTTCGGCAGGGCCAAAGTTGAGTCATTCGCCGCGCTGGAGCTGCGTGACGTGCCGGCGTTCATGGAGCGACTGGCGATGGAACGCGAACTACAGAGCGTGATTGCCTGCAGGATGCTGGCTTATACCTGGGTGCGCACCAACGAACTGCGAATGATGAAATGGTCTGAAATCGACGGTGAAACCTGGATCATTCCGCGCGGCAAAATGAAGCGGGCGCGCGATCATGTTATTCCGCTGCCGGCACAGGCGGTTGCGCTGCTTGACGTCATGAAGTGTACCGGCCCGGATTGATTGGACACTGTTTTGCAACTCAGGCTGCCTTTCGCATGGCATAGGCCTGACGGGCTTC
>JAEUIH010000333.1 GCA_016795105.1 Planctomyces sp. | reverse complement strand
GGCACGCGTCCGCGCGCGGTGTCGACGGCGCAACGGACGACAGCGCGTTTCTCCTCCGGCTCGAGCGTCTGGTTCTCGCCGAGCGACCCGCACATGATGAGCCCGCTGACGCCGCTGGAGTTGAGTGCTTCGAGATGCCGCGCGGTGGCCGGCAGATCGAGCGATTGATCCTCCTTAAGTTGGGTCGTGCAGGCGGGGAATACGCCGCTCCAGTGGGGTTTCATGGGATGTGCAGGATCGGAGAACTTGGCCTTGGTCTTCGCGCGACCGGGCGAATCACGAAATCTCCACCCGCGGCTTTCCGAGGACCTCCCGCTTAGGCTGGATGCCGAGGCCGGGCGCATTTGAGGCGGCCATGCGGCCGTTCACGCGTTGCGGCGCGCCGTCGGCGATGCTGACGGTGACGTAGCTGTTGAAGTCGGTCGTGCTGAACAAAAAGTCCGGCGGCGTGCTGTGCGCGAGATGCGCGATGGCGGCCGTGGCGATGTCGCCGCCCCACGAATCCTCCAGCGTCATCGCGATTCCCATGCTCACGCAGAGGTCGCG
>JAEUIH010000332.1:257-547 GCA_016795105.1 Planctomyces sp. | reverse complement strand
AAGGTGGAGATGGGCCCACGGAAGGCGCGGAATTTCACGGATGGGGGAGGTTTTGAAGGGCTTTTTGAGGCTCGCCTTTTCGGGAAAGTTTCATCGGCTCTTTTTCCGTGCCTTTCCGTGGGCCTTCCCTTTCAGCTTTCAGGCTTACCCATCCCAAAAAAATCTGCTGGCCTCCCTGAATCTGCTGGAAATCCCTGCCCAGCCCCCGCCGCAATTTCCGTGAAATTCCGTGCCTTCCGTGGGCCTTTTTCATCCTATGCGGGGTAAACCTGACCCGAATCTGCTGGTGG
>JAEUIH010000332.1:0-247 GCA_016795105.1 Planctomyces sp. | reverse complement strand
GCTTGGTCACTGGCCGCCTTCGATGTGCCAGAGATCCTCGCGCAGGACGCGGAGGGACAGGATGGCGGTGGCGAGGGCGAGGACGACGAGGGCGAGACGGCGGTCGTTGATTTTGAGCCCGAGCCGGGGCAGCCGGGTCTCGCCGCCGAAGTGGCCGATGAACCACAGGCTCAGGAACAACAGCGGCAGGGCGAGTCCGAGGATGAGCCGGGGACCGACGCGGATGGCGGTGTACCAGGAATACAGG
>JAEUIH010000331.1:299-548 GCA_016795105.1 Planctomyces sp. | reverse complement strand
AAGCCCGTCAGGCCTATGCCATGCGAAAGGCAGCCTGAGTTGCAAAACAGTGTCCAATCAATCCGGGCCGGTACACGTGGCGCAATATCCGCGACGATCTGAAGCGGATTCAACTCGCCCTATTGTCCAGTCCCAACGGACAGGTCTGGCAGGTCACCGAGCCATCACCAGATGCAGCTAACCGATTGAAAGCACTGAACATCAAGCCGCCCAAGCCCATCCTGAATCTGGATTGAGCGCCTTCCCCGC
>JAEUIH010000331.1:0-289 GCA_016795105.1 Planctomyces sp. | reverse complement strand
ACCAGTAACATCAAATAGGTAAGCCACTTTTCGAAGTGGATTTTTTGTGGCACGCCCAGTATTGTGCGACCCTGGCCAGCAGCGGCAACCACAGGCGGGTACAGTTCCACCAGGCGCGCCTCGGCGTCAACCGGTTCGGCGAAGCGGCAGGAGATCGAATGATGCAGGGCCTGCCATAAGGCTCTTGCACTTCGTAGTTTTCGATGAAACACTTCTGTATATTCTTGTTTTACGGAAGTTCTGCCGGGGCTATGCTCTGGCGCGTATCACTCAACCTTGACGGAGACAC
>JAEUIH010000330.1 GCA_016795105.1 Planctomyces sp. | reverse complement strand
CCGTCAGGCCTATGCCATGCGAAAGGCAGCCTGAGTTGCAAAACAGTGTCCAATCAATCCGGGCCGGTACACGTGGCTTGCCGCCCAACATCAGGTGCGGAATTTGTTTGCGTTCGCGCTCGGCACGATCCTGAAGAATGTGAATCGGCAGTGACGCAGCCTCAGCAATATCTTTGGCCGTGAGGTAGCGGTTTCCTTGGGCATCGAACACCGCGCCAGCATCCTCGTCGGCGGGTTCGAACTTCCGGTCGATGCCGAGCAAAGTCATCAGGAATTGCGCGCCGCGTTGTTCGAACTCGAGTACATCCGGCTCGTGGTAACGGACATGGCGAAACAGCTTGTGCCAGACCGGCCCTTGGCCATCGAGGCGCCAACGGCGCAACGTCTCGAGACTGACCTTCCAGCGGTCAGCGACTTGTTTTTCAGTCATCACGGGGTAGCGCATCTTTTTCTCCAAAACTGATGCCCATGACAACGCTGTTCACGCACGAAGCCAAGCTCAAACGCCTGATGTTCCGTTTTGTCGTTCCTATCAACCAAGTGACGAACG
>JAEUIH010000032.1 GCA_016795105.1 Planctomyces sp. | reverse complement strand
CATCGCACTCGCCGACACTGCCGCAAACAACTTGTTACAACATTGCTCACGGAGTCACGACGGAGCGTGATGAGTACTTTGGGGATGAGTACTAATCGGCCAGTTCTGCGGACACGCTGAACACCTGAAAGAAGCCTACAACACCAAGTATTTCGATGTCTTTCTGGAATTCGGTGCGAATCTGGAGTTTGTGAACATCTTCATGCATGGTGATCGTGATCATGTCCTGCAGATCGTCTGAATCCGCTCGAGTTCCGTAGATCTCTTTCATGCCCTCGTTCGCATCTTCAGGGTATGCTGTCTTCAGAAAATGGGAGACTCGAACGGCGAGAGAGAAGCCGGACTGTCGATATCCATCCGCATGTTGCTGGTCCGGGAACTTCTGCAGGACGACCTGTTCGAGGACTGGCATCGACTCGGGCGTCGCCAGATGCAGAACAGCCTGTTGCTCGTTGGAAAAGAACAGAATGTCGGTTGGAGCGACCCGGGCAGAAGCGAATACGTCACTTTCATCCATTTTTCCAAGCCGCTGTACTGGCCAGCCTTCGATATCTGCGAAGTGAGTCTCTACATTCTCTTCTTCAGTACGCGAGACAAGTTCAATGGCAGCATTGGACAAACTGGACGATTCGTTCAATGGCATGGACAACAAAAAATTGGGTCTGTGTTCCTCGTCCGGGACGATCTGCAGCAGAAGTTCAAACGACTCAGACTCGGCAATTGTCCGAATGGCTGAGCTCAGCTCCTGTTCACCGGCTTCGCTCATCAGGTCTTCTGATTTGAGATACCCGGCCAGTGCTGCACCAACAAAGGGCAAACTCGTCTGAAGAGTTTCGGGAATCGCCAGCGAGACGGTAGCAAACCCGATGTTATCCGGATGCAGCGATCGAACGGATTGGTTTCGGACTTTGCTCTGTCGTTCGATCCAGAGATCGAGGTCTGAATCCGGGATGGCTTCAATTTCCAGATCCCAGCAGAGGTTTCCTGTGAATTCACTGTTTCGGATGACAAATCGCAAGGATTTGAGTTGATTGGCGACGACGTCAACAAACGACCGGACGGCGGTCCCGTAGCTGTCGCGGAATCGGAATTCAAGTTCTGGTTCATCGTCACGTCGCTGTAAATCCGCATCCAGTGACGCGAGGATTGTTTGCAGGAAAGGTTGTTTCAGTTGATGGTCCGTCTGTCCGGGTTCGAAGATGATTTCTGCAATGACTCCTGTTTCCGGACTCTTCATGTTTCGAAACGCTGTTTCCATCACTGAGCGGACTTCTGCTTCCTCAACAATTACATCCGAGTGATACTGCAATACGACGATCGTCTCGTTTCTGAAGAGAAACACAGCTCCATCTTCGAACAGAAAACCATCTTCGCTGTTGAGGAGTTTCTGAAGCGTAGGGTCATCTTCTTTTCCAAGAACCTTTTTGACCGTGTCTCCTGCTGCTGAAAACACCATGAGCGAAGCGGATCTCAGTTCGGCCTCTCCGTTTCGAGGGATCAGGAAAAGTAAGTCCATGCCAATCGTCGCGCGTGTTTCCTGATCGATTTCCAGTTCTTTGATTGAGTTTCCAATTTCCTGAAGCAGGTCAAAGAATTCGCCGGAGCTTTGAGTTTCGATCTCAAGACCTGCATTCTTCAGGCATCGATCTGAGAGTTCCTGATACGCGGAAAGATTTCCTCGCACCGAAAATCCCCTGACAATACTGTATGACACTCGTTCGTTTGGAGTGGACGGGGGTTTGATATCAATGTCGACCCCCGACACGGGAACTTCGTTGAATGGCTCCAGTCCAGCTTCCTGAAGGACTCGCATCTCTTCCGAGTCGTCGACAGGCGGTTCTGCTGGGGCCTGCATCATTGCCGATGCGGAAGACAATCCCGGGGTTGTTGCTGCAGGAGCCAAACACAACCCATCCATGCATTGCGGCAATACTGAAATGATCAGCGCAGTGCAGAACTTCGTCCAGATCTTATTTCGCATTCCCTGCTCCAAATCCGGATTCTTACCTATTGAGGAGTGACTCGCTTCTGTTGAACGAGCCATTCGAAGAACGCTGTGTTGTTGTATGTTTCAGTCCATGAATCATGTTCAGCGTCCGGATAGATCGTCAGTTGTGGATGTCCACCGGCGGCTCGAATTGCGTCTGCCATTTCCTGAGAACGAATAACGGGGACTGCCTGGTCCTTTGCTCCATGAACGATCCAGATGGAAAGATGAGACAGTCGGCGAGCCCACCGGGTTTCGCCTCCGCCACAGATCGGGGCGATGGCAGAGAACCGACCGGGTGAGAACGCGGCCAATTGCCACGTCCCGAAACCACCCATGCTCAGCCCTGTCACAGAGACTCGCTCAGGATCCACTTTGTGTGAACGGCAGATTTCGTCCAAAAGTGCGGTTAATTCAAAGGCTTCCCACGATTTTCCTGCCGGGCACTGTGGAGAAACAATAATGCAGGGGAAATTCTTTCCCTCGGCAATCAGCTTTGGTGGACCATGTTTTTTTACCATGTTGAGATCGCTGCCGCGTTCGCCTGAACCATGCAGGAACAACACCAATGGCCACGACTCTTTCGTGTCATAGTCTTCAGGAAGATAGAGCAGATAGTCCATTTGAACTCGTACCTGAGTATCGAGCTTCAGGGATTTTTGTGGATCCGGATTCTCATCAGCGACCGCACAACTCTGCAGCAGGCTGGCGATCATAAGGAATCCCATAAGAGTCCTGATCAGAGTATTGGTCATGGTGTCACTGTTCCGAGTTTTTCGTTGAGATATTCAAGGGCCTTTTTCAGTTGTGGATCCTGAAAGGTTCGTTCCGGTGCTGTCTCGGATTCCGGTCGCAGGATGTCCTGCTGTTCTCGGTCCTGAATCCAGAGTTCCCAGTCTTCGGGTGACATCGTGACTTCGAAACCTTCCGAGGGTTTTACACCCCATTCGTCTTCCTTCTTTGAGTCCGGGAAGCGATGGATGTTGATACCGCTTGGCCTGTGGTAGCTGGCGGTTGTCAGCTTGAGGGCGCTTTCGCCGGATTCCATGCGGATGACGTTCTGAACACTTCCTTTGCCCCACGTTCGTTCGCCAATGACGACGGCTCGCTGATTGTCCTGCAGGCAGGCACTGAGAACTTCGCTGGCGGAAGCGCTGAAGCGATTGACGAGGATTGTGATTGGAAAGTCGGGATACGAGGAGTCTCCCTTTTTCGCCTTCCATGATTTTTCAGTAACGTTGCGACCTTTGACGCTGACGATATCGCCGGATTCAAGGAACATATCCGAGATTTCAATTGCCGATTCCAGTAGTCCGCCTGGATTCGACCGGAGGTCAATGATAAGCCCCTTCATGTCGCGGGCAACAAGGCCATCAACGGCTTTTCGCAGTTCTTCGGTCGTATGCGGGCTGAAGTGCGTTACTCGAACGTAGCCAATCTTCTTTTCGTCATCCAGCATGAACTCCCATTCGCGATTCGGGTTGTAGCGATCGCCGAGAACGGTTGGAACTTTGATGACTTCCCGCTGAATCTTCAGCTGTTCAAGCTCTTCCTCTCCATTGCGACGAATTCCCAGCGTGACAGGTCTTCCTGGAGGACCCTGGAGCACCTTAACCGCATCAGTTACCGAAAATCCTTCTGTGGATTTGCCATCGACTTCCGCAATCACGTCGCCGGAACGAACTCCGGCTCGGAATGCTGGTGACCCGGGAAGCGGGCTGACCACGGTCAGACGGCCTCCGACTCCATTGACCTGAATTCCAATACCGCCAAATTCCTGTTCAACTGCCTGATCAAATCGAGCAACATCTTCGCGAGGAATATAGCTGGAATACTGGTCGAGATGTTCAAGCATCCCATGAATTGCAGCTTCCACCAGTTCTCGTCGATCGACATCGCGAACATAATTGCTGTCAATCTGTTCGTAGGTTTCCACAAACAGCTTCATCAGCTCAAAATCCTCGCGAACGCGTTTTGCTTCCTGATCCTGAGCGGCGACTGATCCTGAAAAAGTGCTGCTCAAAACCAGTGTTCCGAGAAGCACGGCCCCTGCACGTCTCAGTCTTCGATACCCTGACATCAGGTTTCCTCACATTTCAATGTTCGTTATCCTGCAGCTCACGCAGGGAAATTGGCAGACTCGCTTCCCGCTTAACATATCGGATTTGTACCGAACAGGTCGAGGGATGTCTTGATGGATCAGCCGTTTTCTCCTGTTGCCTGGATCAATGGGTGTCTCTGTCCCTTTGAAAATGCGTCTGTACCGATCTGGGATCTGGGTGTTGTTGCGGGCGCATCAGTCACGGAAATGGCACGTACATTCAGGCATATTCCGTTTCGACTGGATCAGCACCTCGAACGATTCGTTCAGTCTGTAAAGGGACTGGGGATGCCCCTGCCCTGGGATTTCAGCGTTTTGCGGGAAGCTGCTCATCAGGTTGTTGCCGAGAATTGTGGGGGTCTTTCTCCTGAAGCAGACCTCGGGCTGGTGGTTTTTCAGACAGCCGGTGTGAATCCGACCTATTTGCAGGGTGATTCGTCCGGAAAGGGAACCACCGCCGTTCACACATTTCCATTGCCGTTCGGAACGTGGAAATTCTCGTTCGAGAACGGAGTTCGACTGCGAATTCCGTCGGTTCGCCAAATCCCGGAAGAATGCCTGCCCGTTCATTACAAGATTCGCAATCGACTGCACTGGTGGCTGGCGGATCAGGAAGCCGCTTCCAAAGAAGCTGGAAGTAAGGCCCTGCTTCTCGATTTGAAGGGCAACGTAGCCGAAACAAGTACCTCTTGTTTCTTTGCAGTCTGCAAAGGCGAAGTGTTGTCTGCCGATTCCGGCGTCCTCAACAGTATGAGCCGCAGAATTGTGGAAGAGCTTTGCCAGTCCCTGCAAATTCCGTTTCGAAGAACCACAATCGCACGTTCCATTCTCGATGATGCGGAGGAATGTTTTCTTTCGTCGACCCCCGTTTGTCTTCTGCCCGTATCCTCAATCGACGGAAGTCCGGTTGGCACAGGTCGCCCGGGTCCGGTCTTCAATCATTTGGTAAACGCGTGGTCTGATCTCTGCGGAGTTGACCTCCGAAGTCAAATTTTGCATTGTCCAAAGTAGCTTCGTCATCACGGTGGAGCGTGATGAGTACTTTGGGATGGCTGAAAATCAGGTTGTTTTTGGAGGGAGAGTGATCTTTGGTGGTGCGGGGCGTTTCGGAAGGATGGTTTCGGCCTGTTCGAGTAGCTCCTGAAGCTGTTCACCCAGAGCGAGTGCGGCAATAGCTGCCTGCTGAAAATTCGTGTGGGTTGAGGCATGCCATGCGTCTTTCTGAAACTGCATGGCTGCTGATTTTAGAGCCCCGATTTTCTTCCGTACAATTTTGAAATAACTGACAGGGTCATCTACCTGCGTTTCCAGTGCTCGAAACGTGTCGAAGATCGTGCGAGCCATCTCATTGAGCTCAGGAAAGTCGTCAACCTCATCACAGTGTTTGACAAAGGTTCGAATCATCCAGGCATGTGCCATGAGCTTCTGAGCGCGGTCAACGAGTGGTTTGAGTTTTTCATGTTCCGGACCTGGCGCTGGCGAATTTGTCGCCTGCAAATCCGGCGAAGGTGGAGTGGGTGTTGCTGGAGTTGAATCAGACATTCCGTGTTTCCTGAAAGCGGATCGCGTGAGACTTAGTTACTCTACGAAATTGAAACGATTTCTCTCAAGTAACATGAGCACGCATTTGTTACTGGCTGAATTCCCTGCTCACAATTATGCTCCACAACAGGTCTTCCAGAACCTCCTGTTTCTCAGTCGACGAGTTCGTCATGGAAATATGTCGAGACCAGAGATCGGCTTCTGCCTGAGTTGGCTGGCGGTTGAGAGCCCGTAGATAGATTTCACGTATCTGGTCGCTGACTGGTCGGTTCTTAAACGGGGCCTGATTCAGAAAACAGGACTCGTGCTGCAGTCGATGGTTGATAAGTGGACCATTCAGAAGTCCGAGAAAGGTCGAGACGTCGGGTTGTGGATTCTCATTTCCTGAGGCACATCCGACTGGCTCAGGACATCGTCCAGGCAGATTCAGCGATTCAGGAAGAAGTTTCGATGACGGAAGCTGTATTGCTCTTGTTCCCAATGGATATCCATCGAACGACTCCGCGACGCCAGTCACATCACAAATGGCGTCCAGCAGCACCTCAGCCGACAGTGGTGTATTTTGTGAGCAAGCGAAGAGTCCTGGAAGATCAGTGTAGGTCCGATCTGGATGTGACGAACGCGCGTATACGTCTGTTGAACAGATTGTTCTCAGCAATGGCTTCAGTCGATACCCGGATTCGACAAAGTCGCTGGTCAGGCGTGTGAGTACAGGTTCAAGAGGCGAGAGATTGGTCGGACGCAGATCATCAACCGGATGGACAAGTCCTCGACCGGTCAACAGCGACCAGACGCGGTTTACAAAGTGTCTGGCAAATAGTGGATTCTCGGTGTCGAGCAACCAGTCAGCGACGTGCTCAGAAGAGAGTTGCACATCTTGATTCAGATCCCGGCCGGGGATCTTTGGAATCGCAGGAAGTCCTGTTCCGGGATGTATCACGGTACCTCTGCCGTTCCTGCGAATTTCCGTTCCGCGTGATACACTCGCAAAGATGGCTGAGAGTCCATGATAGTCATCCTGAGTCCAGCGATCGAGGGGATGATCATGGCAGTTGGCGCACCGAAGTCGAATACCTGCGAATGACTCGGTCAGATATTCAGCCTGACTTCTGGCATCGGTTCGAACCAGATAGAACGCTGCTGGCCCATTGTTGGCAACCGGGCCTTCGGCGGCCAGGAGATCTTTGACGACTTCGGCCATTGAAGCATCCTGGGCCACCATGGACTTCATCCATGTTTGGCAGTTCGTCGCGACGTTTGTGTCTCCGACTGAATTCAGCATCAGCATTTGCATCATCTGAAACGTCCAGAAGTCGACGAACTCTTCCGAGTTAAGGAGTTCGTCAATCAGAGGTTTGCGGTCCAGGGGTCGTGCAGACAACTTCAGATGCTCTGGCATCGCCAGTGGGACTCTGCCGGCGAGATCCAGAGAAAGTCTACGGACAATCTGTTCGTCACCTAATGGATCTGCAATTGGTACTCGAAGCTCGGCGGCTTTGTGTTCGACGACGATATCAATCGGGTGGCCTGGTGGTTTGCTCGGCTGGCCTGGCGTCACATCCCCGGATTCAAACGGAACAAGGATTTCAACGGGTATAACCCTGTCGAGATACCTCACAATTACAACATGACGACCTGGCCGCTTGATACGGACCTCGCCGTCTTTAGAAATACTGACGGCCGTGGGGTCTTCTGCGGAGAATGTTGTGAGGTGTGTAACGTCGCAATTCCTCTGCAGGCCTGAATCATGACGTCTAAAGTCGGCAAGGCAGGTGATTCTGCGGAGTGTGTCGACAGGAGCAGGTGCATGTGGCGTGATCGTGATTCGGAGTTCGTCAAGAGCCCTGTGCTGTTTTCTGCGGGCACCCTGCTGAATCCACCGGAGAAGGGAATCTGTCGCCGTGTCGTGCTCAGACAAACGAACTCCTCCACCGTGATCAACCAGTCCCTGAGGTTTCAGCAGCAGCAGGCTTTGGCGAGGATCAGCGAGATTCGTTCTGCGAGCTTCAAACTGTTCGACAATGGCTGTGTAGTCATCGTGTGGGCGGCTGCCGAAGAGTGACAGATGAAAATTGCCTCGTCCAACTGCTGCGCCGTGGCATGCTCCTGAGTTGCAGCCATAGCGAGTCAGAATCGGGATGATTTCTGTTTCAAAATCAACAAGACGATCATTCACCTCGGCCTGGCCTGGTGAAATCAGCAGTCCCGCGATGAAGAACAGCTTCAGCATGATCAAACCTGCAAACGCCCGACACTTCAATCGGACAACATCTCAATTCGAGTCTTTAGGTTTTTTGTCGTCCGTGACAGCAAATGATTTAGACCAGTCCTTCAGGTACCTTTGAGCGTGAGGAGTGCCATAGTCTTCCAGTTTACCGGCATCGATAATGCGATTTGCAATCGCAGCAATCTGGGGTCCGGTTTGAGGATTCTCTTTAACAAACATCTTGATTGCCTCTGCGGCTGCGTCGACATCTTCCGCGGTTGCGTCCTTTCGAATGAGCTTTGACAGAAGCGGACGAAGTCGGGGATCCTGTTCAGCGGCGGATCGTTCGGGCCGACTTCCGTCTCGGTTCATTCGTCCGGCATTTGCGAACGTTGCAATTTCCGGGACTTCGCCACCTCCGGTCACATCAACAACGGCCTTCAGAATCTTTGGCCCATCAACGTCAATCCCGGGTTGCACAAGAGTAAAGTTGGCAGTCACTTTCTGATCCTCGACGACCAGAATTGTCATTGCCACATTTCGGTTCAGGCCAAAGGTCCCAGGGCCTTCCTGCCCATCCGGCGAGATTCCAATCAGGAGTTCTCGTTCCCTGGGAAGATACTGACGAATCTGCTTCAGCCAGTTTTCCGTTTCTGTCGGGTCAGCGGAAAGCAGGCATGCAGCGGTTGTCAGGCCTTTGTCGCGTCGAGTCTCCGAAAAGCGGAGAAGTGCATTCATCAGGCCGAACGTTGGGCGAGTCCGTTCATGAACGAAGATAATCAGTCCCGGGCCTTCGCCGATCTTATTCGAGACATCAATAGGCTTTCCTGCACTTTCATCATAGACCCCGTTCATTGTTAAAGCTGGCAGAGGTTCGCCCTGCTGAGGTCCGGAGAACAACTCGTCTTCCTGTGATCCGTGACACGCCGAATTGACCGCACAGTGCAGCAGGAGAACGATGCCAAAAAGCAGGTGAGCATTGAGCATGATAATTTCCTGAGACAATTCAGTTCGATGATTAACCCTGTGGCGAAGTGAACCTGCGTTGAAGATGTCGAAGAAACGCAGAAGAATCCAGTCCACGACCCGTCACCTGAGTTACAAGTTCTTCGGCATTCATTCGGTATCCTGGCTGGTGGACCATTTTTCTGAGCCAGTTCAGCAGCGGACGGAATTCACCTCGTCGAACTTCATCTTCAAGCGGGTTCTCCTCTTTATAGCGTTCAACGATTTGTGCTGCATAGAGGGTACCAAGTGTGTAGGTCGGAAAATACCCAAACATTCCAAGAGACCAGTGTACATCCTGAAGAACACCTTCCACATCATTCGCGGGGGTCACTCCCAGCAGAGCGGTCGTTCGCTCGTTCCACAACTGGGGCAGGTCGGCAACCGCCAGATCTCCGGACAGCAGTGCCTGTTCGAGTTCATATCGCAGCAGAATGTGCAAATGATAAGAGACTTCATCTGCAGCGACTCGATTGCAGCACGGCTGAACAACATTGAGTGCTCGATACAGGGTCTCAGCGTTCAGATCGCCCACGGTAGTTGCGAACAATTCTGAAAGAGCCGGGAACCAGAATTGCCAGAACGCTCGGCTTCGGCCGATGTGGTTCTCCCAAAGTCTTGACTGAGATTCGTGAAGTCCCATTCCCGGAGCATCACCCAGCATCCAGTCTCGATCTGTTGTCAGGAATCCCTGATCATAAAGACCATGGCCACCTTCATGCATGGTTGCCAGAATTGTTCGGAGAAAGTCGTCTTCGCGCACGGAAATGGTCAGTCTCACATCATGGGCCCCTGCCCCGAGTGTGAAGGGGTGTGTTGAACGATCCAGCCTTCCGCGAGAGAAGTCAAATCCGATCGCCGTAAGCATTCTTCGGGCAAGTTCCCACTGTCCTCGTTCAGAAAAGCGGCGTCCCTGGAGCGTTGTTGCCCACTGTCGTGTCGATTCACTCAGTGTGCGGACCAATGGTATCAGTTGATCCCGGAGTTCGTTGAGAACCGGATCGAGTCTTGAACGTGTCATGCCGGGTTCATGTTCATCAAGCAGTGCATCAAAGGGTTCAGAGCCGCGAGCGAGAGCATCGGCCCGCTCACGCGCGAGTTCGACAACTCTCTCAAACGGTCGTTCGAACACAGAGAAGTCGGATCGCACTCTCGCGTCTTCCCATGCTCCAAGTGCTCGCGATCTGGCCTTGGCAAATGCGCGAACCAGGTCATCAGGCAAAGCCTGTGAGGATCGCCGGAGTCTTCTCAGAATGGTAATCTCCCGCATCCATCGCTCATCATCTTCCCGCTGCTGGGCCACTTCTTCGATCAGGTCTCCGAGTCGATCAGAGACCAGTAAAGAATGTCTCAGCCCCTCAAGTGTCGCCAGTTGCTCACCTCGCTGTGGCCGACCGGCAACTGGCAACATTGTCTCCTCGTCCCACCCAAGCAGTCCGATGGTCTGATCCAGATGACGAATCTCAACAATCTGGCTGCGCAGCGTCTGCTCGATTCCATCGGATGCCACCAGCGTTCGCTTTCGTAAACGCAGTTCACTCGGAGGATGAGCAACCAGCATTGCGGCAAGTCCCCCATGCTGAGCAACGTTCACAACCTGCTTCTGAGAGACTCGGCATAGCATTCCCAGCCCGTTTTCCGTCGGAGCAAATCCCATGACAGCATGAAATGGTTCTTCGAACACCTGGCCGTTGCCTGCGATGACGGGGAATGCGTGAACCGGCAGTCGAGTCGCAGCCTGGACAACCCATGAAGTCAGCGGATCGTTCGCGTTCTTTACCGCCAGCTGCAGCAGATGATCCCATTCAGATTCTGTTGCTGCGGCACCTATGGTGACTCCGGCACCGCCGTATCCGCGATTTGGCTTGAGGACCAGCTGTTCGCGATAGACTCGGGCGAATTCCAGGAGGTCTCCGGACTTTCCATGGGGAAGCGAAGTACGACGGTCGCAGACAACTCGAGTCCACAGGACGTGTCTTCGGAACAAACGACGTTCTTCATCAGAGAAGAATCGCTCAGCAAGCTTCTCATCGGTCAACAGTTCCCAGCAACTCTTGTGATCAAAGTCTCCAACGATGGAAGACACGACTCGGTTCTGCCGAAATGCCAGCCGCATTGCTTCAAGACGGTGTCCCAGTTCACGTTCCCGGTCAACAAGATCTCTGATGTCGTAGTCGCGGTAGACCACATCAACACGAAGATCGCCAAAGTAGATTTCATCGCCCCGAACTTCGAGTTCCGTGGGGTCTGCATGTCGTATATTGAGCCCATGTCGCTCAGCAAGAAACTGACATAAAACTTCCTGTTCATCAGGGCCTTCATGGATGTATTTGGGATCCACAAAGCAAAGTTGACAGGAGTCTCTGCCCAATGCCCTGGCATGGTCGATCAGGACCTGCACGAACAGATCTCGCTGGTCACGAGGCAGCGAAACTTCAAGCTCCGGGTCGTGAGCCTGAAGAGTAGGAATCACATCACGCATAACAAGCTGTTCTGCCAGAGGGGCGAAGTGAATTCCGCCAACACCGGACAGGTTTGGTTCCATGAACTGCAAAGACTCCTGCCAGCCTGCAGCCGTGAAGTCGCAGACGGCATCAAGCCTGCCATAGACAGGGTTCAGCTTTTGATGAAACGGAGTCCAGGTTTCACGGATCCAGGCTTCTTCGTCTTCGGTAATCGCCAGTATTCGTCGTACATCCGCATCTTCCAGATACAGTGCCGGCAGTTGCTTCAGCGCTTCGGCGAGTTTAAGGCACACATGGTCGACGTAGTTGATCTGTTCAGGCATGGCCAGAAGAGGTCGCAGCATGATTCGAACTGCTTCAGCCACTCCATCGCGTTCATAAACAACCCCGTTTGCCTCAGCATTCGAACGAAGTCTTTCGGAAACTCGTTTTAGGGTTGGATCCGAGACATGGTTGACCGCGCGGCGGACAGAGTTGTCCAGTGTCGCGCCAGACAACCCCAGCTTTTCTGCGGGACTGAGCATATTTGGCAATCTGAAATGTTCTTGTGGTCAGAAATGGCCTGAATCGGTAAGTGTAGATCTCTGGCAAGCCATCGCAATTGATACACTATCCTGAGGATTCGGGTTCTCACTTGAAATGCGTGTTTCCTTTTGAAGCTGCATCTCCTTAAAATGAGTGCTTCCGCCTCGGAGAGCCAATCATGCACCTGCGAGCAAAATTCCTCACGATTATTGTCCTCTTTTCTTTCTCGATCTATGCGACCGAAGATTCGACGCTGGCCGAAGATTCGACGCTGGCCGAAGATTCGACGCTGGCCGAAGATCGTGCGAGCAGGACTTCGTCCGAGAGTCTGCCCGAGAGTACTTGTGAGATCGACGCTGTCACAAACCCGGAGAACCCAATTCGCAGACTGTTCGGGGGCGAACGTCTTGATCTGTGGTCCCTGAAACGCCCCGCTCGGCCGATGAAAGTTGCTTCAGGAGATTCTCAGGTCATTGATCAGCTGATTCGCGAACGACTTCAATCCGTCGGCCTTGAACCCTCACCGGAAGCAGATCGTCGAACTCTGATTCGACGCCTGAGTTTTGATCTGACGGGCCTGCCGCCGACGTTTGAAGAGACAGAAGCCTTTGTCGCTGATCAGAGTTCCGATGCATATTCAAAAGTGGTAGAGCGATTCCTGTCTTCACCACACTATGGTGAGCGGCAGGCACGCTGGTGGCTCGATGTTGTTCGATACGCAGACACTCATGGCTATGAACGCGATGAATTTCGTCCGCTCATCTGGAAGTATCGCGACTATGTCGTGCGTGCATTTAATGAAAACAAGCCGTACGATCAGTTTGTACTGGAACAAATAGCCGGAGATGAACTCGGTGCGGTGAACAATACCGATGCTCGGATCGCCACCGGATATCTGCGACTTGGGCAGTGGGACAGCACAGCGGAGATCTTTGACGAGAAAGACAGGCATCGAGCCGAGCAGCTGGCGGACCTGACCAATACAACGGCATCAGCGTTTCTGGGACTGACGATGTCTTGTTGTCAATGTCACGATCACAAGTACGACCCTCTGTCACAGGAAGATCATTATCGATTTCGGGCGTTCTTTGCGTCGTTGCAGCCGATCGATGAAGACTTTATGGGAGTGACGGACAGCTCGACAGAGATTCCCGCCGTGCATATTCTGGCACAGGGCGATTTCCAAAGCCCTCTGGAAGAAGTTGCTCCGGGGTTTGTCTCCGTTCTGTCACCAACCCCGGCTGACATCGAGTCAAAGTCAGACGCTTCAAGTGGCCGGCGACTTGCACTGGCTCGCTGGATTGTTGATCCGGCGAATCCATGGACATCTCGTGTTTTCGTGAATCGTCTCTGGCAGCTTCATTTTGGCGTAGGGATCGTGGCGACACCCAATGACTTTGGATACAGCGGTTCTCCACCAACGCATCCCGAGTTACTCGACTGGCTGGCAGTGGAGTTCGTTGAAAGTGGCTGGGATATTCGACATCTGCATCGGATCATCGTGCATTCCGACACATATCGGCAGTCATCACAGCGATCTTCGCTGCAGTCACCTGGTTCGGAGAACACGTTGCTGTGGCGACAAAACTCAAGGCGACTCGATGCTGAGACGCTGCGTGATTCACTTTTAAGCGTTTCCGGACTATTGAAACCAGTTGATGGCGGCAAGCCTCGATGGCCGGCTGTGCCTGATGAGCTGACTCATGCTCAGCCCGCAATCCTCGAAGCAATCAAAGAAGACGACGGGGGTCGAATGCAGGGGTGGTACACGGATCCGGTTGACGACACCGACGTTCGCAGCATCTACCTTGTTCGTAAACGATGTTTGCCGATACCCTTTCTTCAGGTGTTTGACCTTCCGGATTCGACGACATCCTGTGCTCGACGGGATACAACCATCGTGGCACCGCAGGCATTGGCTCTGCTGAACAGCCCCGAATCAGTACGGGTTGCCGAATCGCTGTCTGTGTTGATCAGGCAGGAGGTTGATCAGAATCTGCCGGATGATCAACGCGTTGCTGCGTTGATCACCAGATGTTTTGAGCAAGTGCTCTCGAGGCAGCCAGACGGTGTAGAACTGGCTGCAGTTCGGGAATTTCTGGGCCAGCAACGTCAGCAGTACATCAGCAACCAAACAGCTGAGGGCGGCGAGAATACGGAAAACCTAAATGGCGATCCTGACGGAAGGGCCTTCATTGATTTCTGCCGAGCCATTCTGAACTCTAATGAATTTTGTTACATGGACTAATCCGGATGGCTTCTATTTCCAGTCGCAGACAATTTCTCAGGACGGCGGGTGCAGGATTCCCTGCGGTTGCGCTGGCCGCAATGATGGCGTCGTCGGATCGAACTGTTACTGCTGCTGAAGATCGTATTGATCCACTCAGCCCGCTGCGAGAGAGGCTTTCTGCCGTCGTTCCGGCCGCGAAGCAGATTATCTTTCTGTTTCAATATGGCGGTCCTTCAACGTTTGATTTGTTTGACTACAAGCCCGAGCTGGTCAAACACCATGGGCAGCCGATTCCGGCGTCGCTGAAAGAGCAACAGGATAAAGTTGGCGGCGTGTTTCGGCACTGCAAAGATGAGCTTATGGCCGGACCATGGCGCTGGCGACAGTACGGTGAATCGGGACAGTGGGTCTCGGATCTGATGCCGGAGACTGCTCAGCATATGGACAAAGTTTGTCAAATACGGTCCATGTACAGTGAGAGTTCCAATCACGCGCCGGCAACTTATCTGATGAATACGGGCGCGATTCTCGGCGGCAAACCGAGTCTTGGATCGTGGGTCACTTATGGACTGGGATCACTGAATCAGAATCTTCCTGGCTACGTCATGCTCTACAAGGTGGGGGGGCTTGGCGGATCGGCGAACTGGAGTAACGCATTTCTTCCGGCTGCGTTTCAGGGAACACAGTTTCGACATGAAGGTGATCCTGTTTTGTACCTCCAGCCTCCGGAGCAGTATCGGGGTGCTCAGCGATCAACCCTGGATCTGATGCAGACGTTGAATCGCCATCATGCGGCGCAGCGGAGTGGGTTCGAGGATCTTGAAGGCCGTATCGCGTCTTATGAACTTGCATACCGTATGCAGTCGGCGGCGATGGATATCGGTGATCTGGGGACCGAAACGGAAGCAACTCAACAGCTCTATGGCATCCATGATTCGAATGGTGACAAGGCGATGTTTGGTCGCATGTGTCTGCTGTCACGGCGTCTGGTAGAGAAAGGTGTTCGATTTGTGCAGCTGTATACGGCCGTGGATAAACTGGGCTGGGATGGCCATTCACAAAACGAAGACTATCATCGTCGAAATGCAGCCCAGACAGATCAGCCTACTGCAGCCCTGCTTGCAGACCTCGAGCAGCGAGGGTTGCTGGATTCAACACTCGTGATCTGGGCTGGTGAGTTTGGCAGAACCCCCATGATGCAGGGGGATTTCGGGCGCAACCACAATCCATATGGATTCACCGTTTGGATGGCAGGGGCGGGAGTTCGAGGCGGGAATGCTGTCGGGGCGACCGATGAATTTGGACTTCGTGCCGTTGAAGATCCTCACCCAGTCAAGGATCTTCATGCCACGATTCTCACAGCTCTGGGTGTGCGACCAGATGAACTTTACTTTGAAACGAACGGTCGCCAGGAACGCCTGACGGGAGTCGCCGAGAGTTGGTCTGTGATCCCCGGGGTTCTTTCCTGAGGACTTCAGAGATGGTGGTGGGCTTCGAAAGGTTGATCAATCGATGGACTGATCAATAGGTTTCGGCTGATTTTGGATTGCCGACTTCCTTTAGAATGCCGGGCAGCCCGCTGAGATTCTGTCGAAGACTTTCTTCTGCGTCCAGTTCTTCTCGGTGATCAATGATACCGACAGGTCCGGTGTAGTTCAGTTCATGAATGATCCTGATCAGCGATTGTTCATGTTTGCCTGAACCGATGGGCAGAATCTTTGGTTCCGCTCGATCATTCATTCCATTCAGATTGAGGCAGATCAGCCATGGTTTCAGAAGTTCCAGCTGTTGGCGAAAGTCCGGGATGTGATCGTGCCCATGGTGCAGGTTATAGACAATGCCAACATTCTCTGCGCCATGATGGTCTTTCAGGTATTGGCAGACAGCAACCATGTTTGCAGGCTCTCCGCTCCATCCGCCATGGTTGTAGAGTCCCAGTTTCAACCCGAGTGATTTCGTTTTTTCAACCATCGGCAGAAGACTGGCTGCAGCTGCTGCGACCTTTTCTTCCTGCGTTCCAGCGGGTTCTCCGAACATCATCCAGATTTGAGGATGAATGTTGTGCTTGCGGATCAATGGCTCCATCGAATCGTGCCAGCTCCAGAACGCAAAGTATTCGATTCCATGCTTTTTATACTGCAGGATCTCTTCTTCAAAAGTCGGGATATGCTGGTCTCTCCAGTCATAAGCAACACGTTTGAGGCCCAGACCAGCGACCATTTCGGCCCGTTCCGCGGGACCCCGATTCTTTGCATCAAACGGGACAATGCACCATGCAACAAGCTGGTCGCGATCGAAGTTTGAACCTGCTCGCTGAGTTGTTGCGGAGCCTTCATCTGCGGCACAGACAGAAGCTAACCCGCCTAATAGAACCAGCGTGCCGAGGAAGAATACGGGCAGGAATCGGCATGAGGATTGAGAGAGAGACATGAGAATACCTGCAACAGAAGTTTCGGAGGGCTTACATGTTTGTCTTCGTGTCGCCGCCAGTACCCCCGGCGACTTTTTGAAGTGCTGCGTTCAGCTCACGATCATAGCCATGGCTTCGACTGTAGATTCGGAATATGATGAAGCTGGTTGGCAGACTGCGGAATAGTTCATCATCGTCGAGTTCGAAAGACAAGCCGCTGGCGGGGTCAAACCAGTAATTCTGTTTTCCGGCCGGTCTTCGGGCACTGGGTCGGTGATAGTGACGAGCGACATCGACACGAAGCGGAATGTCGCGAATCTCTCTTGGCAGGTGCTCCCGGACTCGACGCTCAACCAGTCCAGGTTCGGAGAAGATGGTCGTACTTTCTGCCTGGCCGCTGTGAAAATGCATCGTCCTCTCGCACGCCATCCGCCACATTTCATCCCGATTGATAATGGCTCGCCAGTGTCTTCCAAGTTCCTGCAGTTCCGGGTTGTCACTGTGAGACCAGCGAGTCACATCGACGAGGAATGAGGTCTCCGTAAGTCCCTGGTATGCGCTCAGGTATTGCAGAGGGTTTCCGGGGAAGAGATGATTCATGGTTGCTTCGAAGTGATCTTCGAGTGCAATGTCGATTCCTCGGACGGTTCGATGAAAGTAGATCGAGCGAAAC
The DNA here is from genome assembly GCA_016795105.1 of Planctomyces sp. Taxonomy (GTDB): domain Bacteria; phylum Planctomycetota; class Planctomycetia; order Planctomycetales; family Planctomycetaceae; genus F1-80-MAGs062. The sequence continues at coordinate 51,675 of JAEUIH010000032.1, read as the reverse complement.
AGGTTTGCACGTGTTTCAATGAAGTTGATCAGCGTCGACAGGCCACGCGAATGAATCGTCAGGCCCTGTTCGGTGAAGAATGAGTAATGAACGAGTCGTGAAATATCGAATGCTTTGGTGTTGTATCCGGACATGTATGCATCCCGCAGTACAAAGTCCATATTGTCGACGGTGTAGATTCCACTGAAGAGTGCTCGGAGCTTTTTCAGCCAGTCCGGGTGTCCGGTTTCATCTTCTGAACGACCCGATGGCCGACGAATCAGCCATGCAACCTGCTTTGCGTCGAGTTCTTCCAGTGGTGCGAGTTTTCCGGACGGGTTGCGGCGAATTCTGCGGATGATATCACCAAGTTCATGCTCAATAATATGAGCACCGATATCTTCATGGGTCAGCCCGAACTGCTCAAGATAGTGGTCATCAAAGAAGTGACCGAACGGGCCGTGCCCTACGTCATGCAGCAGGCCCGCGATCCTGACGAGACTCTCCACAAACGCTTTGGAAGGAAGGTTGCGGCAGACATCTGCCAGCGAATCGTACCATGCATTGATGGTTACCGAACCCAGATGCATAACTCCCAGAACATGCTGAAATCTCATGTGCTCTGCTGATGGGAAGACCCACCATGCGGTTTGAAGCTGGTGGATCTGTCTGAGTCTTTGAACCCATGGATGGTCGATCAGGTCCTGTTCGGCTGCTTCACCTTCCGGGAGTCCCATTCGGGAAATGAATGGGATATAGCCATGAATTGGGTCGTGAGAAAGGCTTTCCGTTGTAAAGTCTCGTACCATTCCAGCTGCTCATTCAAGAAAGATGCGGCCAAAAAAAGACCGCTGGATTCGCTTTGTGATCTCGGCGAATCCTGGCAGCAAAAAGACTTTCCGGCAATCCCTGCGGAAAGAAGCTCAATCAGCGAAGAAACAGGTTCGCGATCACATGCAACGCTGAGACTGTGGAGACTTCAGGTTCATCGTACGAGCCGGAAGAAGGGATCGCGGTGACGGAATCGCCGTAGCCATGAAAGATCGTCGCAGGTTCGCGTCCACCGGAAGCACGTTCAAGTCGTGTGAGTTCCCCGTGGTCCAGCCAGATCAGTGAGCAGTGTCCACAGGAGTCGATCACAACATTACCCGGGCCATAATATGGATGGACGTCCATATTTCGACTGCAGTTCGGGCATTTCAGAATTCGTTCATACTGTTTGAGATCGATTGGCTTTGGGTCTTCGGCATCTGCGGAGCTTCGACGTGACCGGCGTTCACGGAGTGCAGCCCCAAAGTGCTCGGTGCGGATCATCACTCCGTAACAATTTCCGCAGTAGAGAACCGGCCGATTGTCCAGTTCTCCCTGCTGAAGCGGCAGTTGACAACACGGGCAGGGAGCCGGCATTTCCTTTCCCAAAGTCGTGATTCGATCGACCGAGAGCGGATTTTCGTTGCTGAAGACGAGGCTTTGACAGTAGCTGCACTGGTGATAACCACGTCCATCGACGTTTTCAACAACACCGCCACACGATGGACAATTGACCGCGTGTGTCCTGGCTTCTGCGACAAAACCACTCATAACTGCATTTCCTCAGAATAGGAAGACCCAAATGGATCAAACCTAGTCTGAGAAGACCCGCGAGGTCGCAGTTTCAAAGCGATTCCGACGGACGGTCTGTATCGATTGTATCGAAGCTGAGTCACGGATCGAAAACGCGGGCCACGTCGGGGTGTCTCAGGTCCAGACGGTACATCAGCTGATTGTAGTTGTACCCCGGAGTTGCCGGCGACGTCGTGAAGGAGTTTGTATACGTTCCCTCAAAGTACACAACTCGCCCACCCTCTGCATCAAAAAACGGGTGATGGCATGGATTGTAAAACGACTGTTTGGGATGCGTCGCAATCTTAAATGCTCGCTCGAATGGTCCCTGTGGACTTTCGGACTCCGAGTAATAGACTTCTCCGAGGAACGAATCCGCCTTTGAGCTCATCCCGTTCAGGATGGCGATCATCACCCAGCGTTTCCGCCATGCATTGAAGTATACAGTTCCGCCATGCATCTCCAGTCGTTGCCCTGTCTTGAGTTCCGTCTGTTCAATTCGGAACTCCTGCGGCAGAAACCGAACTTCCTGATCGCTGATGAGTTTGGCGGCGAGCCATTTCTGTTCGAGCTGCTGAGTCATCGGTGGCGAGGCTTGCCATTGCCAAACAAGCTTACCGTCAGAGTCACGATGAGGCAGTCGTATCGAGGCGATGTCTGTGACGGACTCCGCAGACTGGGAGCCTCCTTGCTGTTCGCAGGTGTATGATTCATACTTTGCAGAATCTGTGATTGCACTCAGCGTTGCGGGAACTCGTGTTGTCGGAAACGGATTTCCAAACATCAGGTAAGAAACGTCGTCGTGCCGAACATGAATCGGATGATCTCTCACGAACCGCCAACGTTCGGTGAGGTCCAGAACCTTCAGGATTTGAAAGGTCTCGCGGCTGTCATCGTATCGCAGCAGGCCATGTTCCAGTTCTTCGGCGAGTCCTTTGCGTCGTGAGTAATGTGCGATGAGAACTTCCTGATCGCCATCCATCACAGTACAGACTCCGTCGATCCACATCACTCCTTCTCTGTTCGGGTGGTCGGCCATTGCCCGCGCGAACCCCTGACTGTCGGTGAAGTACTTCAGCGGGAGGCCGCTCTCGATGGATACTCCCGCAACTTCTGCAGAAGGAGTGACGGCTCCAGCGGTACGAAACAGCCCGAGTGGATACGACAAGCGATTTGTATCTCCCCAGAACCATCGCAGCGAACCTCGATAAGAGGCCACCTGCACCGAATCCTGTCCGACCACACGACCGTTTCCGACAGCGTCCGTTTCCGGGGAATAACCCTCAGGCAGAGTCTTTCCAAGTCGAATCGAATCACGGTAGAGATTGCGGCCCGTAATGCGGTACAGTCGTTCCGCCGGAACGATGCGATCCAGTTCAATCGTGTGGCTGCCGCCGGCGACCAGCGATATTCGAACGCCGTCGATCCCGAATCCGTCCTTGCGAATCCGATATCCCGGAGATCGCACGTAGAAGAACACTGTTTCGCCGGTTAGCAGAGGTTCCTCGATCGCAACCCTTCCTGCACTGTCGGTCACATACAATTCGTCGTCCACCGTCACCACTTCTGCAAGTGGAATGCCCCTCTTTGTTTCTCGATCAATCACGCGGATTTCAAACGCGCCACCGCCCGATCGAGAGTCTTCGTCAGTCCGGTTGGCTAAGTCGACAGCCGAGCTGGCTGAGAGAACAATTCCCAGAGAGAGCATCAAGGGCAGTGATGAGGCCATGGATTGTTCCCTTAGGATCGAACCGTGTTGGTCGCAATGCAATCGGTAGAAAAAAAATCCCGCCAGGAGTGTCCTGGCGGGACAAGCTTTCTTCAAGGATCAGTTACCTGATGCTGATTTGACCTGTGGTCAGACTATTTCGCCGGGGCTGCACTTGAAGCAGCTGGCTTCTTTTCTGGTGCTGGCGGGCGAATCAGAGTGACACTCTGTCGGACATAAGAGCCGGACTCTGGTCCGTCCTGTGTCACTGACATTGTCGATTCGATGAAGTCAAACTTGCGGACGATCTGGCTGACCAGTGGCAGCAGCTGAGCAGCTTCAATCAGTGGCTGAAGGTCAGGACCATTGGCGTTCTTGGGAGCCATGCTGATCAGGGCTGGTCCCATGATGCCAAGTTGCTGCATAAGGTCAGCAGCCTGACGAGTCGCTTCGGCGTTGTTCTTATAGCTGATGGACTGAACCGGGCCCTTCACTTCCAGATTAAAGTTCTTGAAACTGTCCGAGTCAACAATCGTAGAGCCGCTTCCACTGCGAGTTTCAAGAGCGGCTTTGACGGCTTCAAGGTGACTTCCCATGACCATCCAGCCATCTTTGAAACCAATGACTGGCTTAATTCCAACCATCCCAAATGAATTGGCCTTGATTTCACTGAATCCTTCCATGCCTTCGATGGGCACCATATCGATACCCTGTTCTTTGGCCTGTTGATTCTGCTTGATCATCTCCATTGCGCGAGCCAGGAGAGCCTGGATTCGATCCGGGTTGGTGCATCGCATGAACATCGCGGATTCAGACGACTTACCTCCAAATGGAGACGGAGTCTTTCCTGGGAACGACAGGGAGACTGTTTCTCCCGGGAACGACTGAAGAATGTCGGCATCGAGATGCAGGTCGATCTGATCCTGAATCTGAGCAAACTGATCGAGTCCCTGTTGTGCTTCAGGGAACACAGAAGGAATGACTTCCATCATCCATTCGTATGCCGGGTGGAGGTTAACACCACTGGACAGCGAGTAGGCGGAAGCATTTTCCGGAACCCATGTCTGCCAGTTTTCAAATGCCTGCTGATGGCTCATCATCTTCGCCATGAGTCCTTCTTCGGTACCGGACTTCATGCGGCCATAGGATGCCGAGCGATTCTGGAAACCTTCGGTATATTCAACGGTCAGTTCGAAGTCGTGAGCAGAGACTTCTGTAAAGATGCGGGTCATGAGGTCAATACCTCGAGCAGCATCCGGATTTCCACCTGCGACGTTCCTGACGAATTCAATCATGCTGTTCAGCTGATCGGACATCGCAGCTCCGTCGTAAAATACGATGGAGTCTTCAGCCGCCGGAAGATGTTTCATTGCTTCGACAACGCGAGCATCTTCAAACTTTGATTCTTTGTCCGGGTTGTGATAGTAGTCGAGGCTCTCACCGGCAAAAGCGAGGGACGTTGTGAAGACGAATACGTTTCCGTCAACACCCACGGCTGGCGCCATCGGGGCACCAGGTGGCAGCTGAAGAACAGTAAACTCTACACCACCCGCTGTTTCGGTAGTCTTCGTCAGATTTCCACCGGATGCGTTAACAGCCAGATCAAACAGGTTGGAGATTCCGGTTGCCAGAGAAGACGCTCCGCCTTCTTCCATTGAGCAGAGAATCACATGATGGGATGTTGGAGCTTCCATCCGCTGAACGTAAAGTGTTTCTGATGAATTTGTAACCTTAGCCCATTCGACATTGGCAAACGCATTCGTGACAGCATCACGGACTGAATTCAGTTGCTCAACATCTGTTTCGCCCATACGGCGCTGAACCATCTGAAGTGCACGATCCATGATCTTCGTACTGCGAACAGTCTTCAGAATGTCTTCGTAATATTTCTTCTGATAGTCTCGCTCGGGGTTCTGCTTTGCATAGACCGCGAGAAACACGGACGGCGGAGCAGCATCTCGAAGGTCACCGGCACAAACCGGGTTCATGACGGAGGTGACTCCGACTGCCACTGCTGACAGATTCAGAACGATTCGTTTCCAGCTGAACAAACGCATGTAGGGAGATCCTTGCAAGAGTGAGACACGATGTTGTAGAAGAGATGATTCGAGGACGGCAGCCTTTGGTCTAAAAGTTCCCCCCGCGGGTCGCACCAGTGATTGTCTCCTGGCGATACCAGTGTTTGGCTGTTTGTCGAAATCATCGGGACGAGAAGTTCTGAAAGAACGAAAGAATCGTTGCCCCAGATTCGACAGGATTGCCGGAATCCTGGATTTTTCGCCGAAAGAACGCCAGAAAAGGGGCAGTTTTAATGCAGAAAAATCCGGAAAATGGCATTCGGCGCGAAAGTCGGGTTGCTCACATGAATTGTCGGTAACCGGCGTTACACTTTTGCTCCTTCCCTGCAGGGATTGCTGTTTTGCCAACAATCACATTGTTTTGCGGCCATTTTCTATGACTGTTCACCAGGATATTACCAAGCTTGAAAAGCTTCGCTGCCAGCTTTTTTCCAGTTCCCGGGAAGCTGCTCGCAAAGTTGCCAATGAAATTGCTTCGTTGATTCGTTCACGAGCAGCAGAAGGCAAACACTGTGTTCTTGGACTGGCGACTGGCTCCACACCCACTGGAATTTACGCGGAACTGGTGAGAATGCACCGCGAAGAGAATCTCTCTTTCGCCAATGTGATCACGTTTAATCTCGACGAATACTTCCCGATGCATCCGGATGACCTGCAGAGTTACTGTCGGTTCATGCGAGAGCATCTGTTTGACCATATTGACATCAAGCCGGGCAACTTCAATGTGCCGGACGGAACGATTCCTGTAGAAAAAGTTGCCGACTATTGCCGTGACTATGAAGCAAAGATCGCTCAGTACGGCGGGATCGATATTCAGATTCTGGGGATTGGTCGAACTGGCCATATTGGGTTCAACGAACCAGGATCTGATGCGACCACTCGTACACGATTGATCACTCTCGATTCCGTGACTCGAATTGATGCGGCCAGTGACTTCTTTGGCGCAGAAAATGTGCCTCGTCGAGCCATCACAATGGGTGTCGGAACGATTCTCGGTGCTCGCCGAATTTTCATCCTCGCGTTCGGCGAAGGTAAGAGCAGCATTGTCGCGAAAACTGTGGAAGGCGAAATGACGCCATCGGTTCCTGCGACTTATCTGCAGAACCATCGAAATGTGGAAGTACTTCTTGATCAGGCAGCCTCTGCTGCACTGACTCGGATGAAGACCCCCTGGCTCGTCGGTTCCGTGCCATGGGAGCCCGCAACGATTCGACGTGCCGTAATCTGGCTCTCAGAGAAGATGAATAAGGCGATTCTGAAGCTGACGGATTCGGACTACAACGAAGAAGGGCTTCAGGACTTGCTTGCAGAATATGGTTCTGCCTATGAAATCAACCTGCAGGTGTTTCGTTATCTGCAGGCAACGATTGTGGGCTGGCCTGCCGGAAAGCCTGCACATGCCAAGAAGCCGGGCGACCGCCCTCAACCATTCGATCATATCTTCCCCAAACGCGTGATCGTGTTCTCGCCTCACCCTGACGACGACGTCATTTCTATGGGTGGTACGCTGATTCGATTGGCGGATCAGGGACATGAAGTGCATATTGCTTACCAGACGTCCGGCAACATTGCGGTCTTTGATGATGATGCGATTCGGTTTGCGGAATTCGTTTCTGACTACTGTGCAAAGTTCGGACTGTTGTCCGATCGCATTACTGAACTCGAACAGCATGTTGAGGAATTCCTCAAGAACAAGCAGGCGGGGCAGGTCGACAGCCCCGAAGTTCAGCAGATCAAAGCGCTCATTCGAGTGGGTGAAGCTCGGGCCGGTGCTCGTTGCTGCGGTGTCCCAGGCGAGCGACTGCATTTTCTGGACATGCCGTTCTATGCGACCGGCCGTATCAAAAAGAAACCACTTGGTCAGGATGACATCCAGATCATCGTGGATCTCCTGCGAAAGATTCAGCCGCATCAGATCTATGCGGCTGGCGATCTTTCTGACCCGCATGGAACTCATCGCACCTGTCTGAAAGCCATCTTTCAGGCATGTGATCAGTGTCGCCATGATGAATGGTACAAGACCAGCGAAGTCCTTCTGTATCGAGGAGCCTGGCAGGAGTGGCCTGTTCACCAGGTTGAGATCGCGGTACCTCTCAGTCCTCAGGAAGTAAAGCAGAAGCGAAACGCGATTTTCAAGCACGAGTCGCAAAAAGACCGTGCTCTGTTTCCCGGTCCGGACATGCGAGAATTCTGGCAGCGAGCAGAAGCAAGAAATGCAGACACCGCTCGCCGTTATGACAAGCTCGGTCTTGCGGAGTATGAAGCTATCGAAGGTTTTGTCCGCTGGGATGGAAACTGGGGCCTGACCGAATGATGTTCATGTCCGCGGAAAAGCTATAGGATTGATCGCAAAAGTGTGATTCGAGGGCCGCCGATCCTGAGTTGGCTGCACTCGACCCGTTTTTTGTTGAGATGAGACGATGCCAACTGATCCCCCTCCCACCGATTCAGGCCCCAAGCCTTCACCTGCAGGTCTTCCGGGATTGCGACCGGAAGACTTGCCACTGGTGGTTGCTCCATCTGCGGGCTATATCATCCAGTTGTTCCTGATTCCTGCTATGATTGTTGCGGCAGTCATAACTGTCTGGGCCTTGTTTGGGAAGCTGGCGGAATCGGACACTAACTGGCAACAAATGGTGGAGGAGCTTGGCAGCAGCAATGAGCATCGCCGATGGCGGGCAGCCCATGGTCTTGCTCAAATGCTTGGGAATGAAAGAAATCTTCCGCCAGCCGAAGATCGAATTCCCCTGACACGTGAACCAGTCATCGTTCAGGGATTGACGGATGTTCTGAAGAAATCTCTGGCCTCAACAACGCCTTCCGATGAAGATCTCGAACATCAGAAGTTCCTGACTCGAACTCTCAGCATGATGGAGGATGACGACACTGTTCTTCCGGTGCTTGCGACTGCGATGACAGCCGAGCGAAACCCGGATGTTCGTAAGAGTGCCCTGATGGCCGTTGCGGCGATTGCGGGGCGTCATTTCGAGAAAGCAACAGGTTTTGAAAGCAATGCGACAACTCAGGATATGGTGCCCGTAGCGCTGAAAGAGCCGCTTTCAGAACCCACCATAACAAACACGGACGTCCTTCAACAGATTCAGCTGGCATCGCAGGATCCGGATCCGGTGGTTCGTCATCTTGCAGCGTATGCGAGCGCAAGTGTCAGCGGTTCAGAGTCGGTGGAGCTTCTGAAGTCGATGTTGTCTGACGGCGACACTTTCGCCAGAGCGAATGCTGCTGTAGGGCTCGCAAGAAACGGAAGTCTCGATGGTGTCCCCGTTCTCACGGAATTGATCAAGGAAGCGACCCGTCCATTTGTGAAGGCGGCGAGTTACGAATCGCCTGAAGCTGAACGACAGGCATATGCAGCATTTCAGGTCGAGCAGTCGGCTGCGACTCGAAACTGTCTGCGGGCAGTCGGTGGACTTTGGGACAGACTCTCTTCAGAGCAGAAGACCGAGCTAAGAGCAGCCGTGCAGAAGATCGAATCGGAGCACTTCGCAGCAGACGTCCGAAATCAGGCCAGCGGTTTCCTTCGCGAACATCCATGATGTCGATGACTTAGTTCTGGCTCACGCTTAGTTCTGGCTGACGCGGAGATATCTGGACGCACCCAGGTGAATGAAGACAGGGAGACGATAGAGATCTGACTGGCCAGCATCGAGTGGAGGGCAGCCACGAACTGCAAGCGCTCGATTTGAACTCGTGTTTTTGACACGTATCGTATCTGGTGAAACACGGATCACTTCCAGTTGATTTCTGCTGAGACTCGGATCTGAAGCTTCGCACAGGATGAGTCGATGGCGATCCGGTGCAGACGAACTTGACCAGGGCTTCTGGCTCAAATGATTTTGACGTCCGGCGGTCACAACTCGATCCAGTTTTACTGATGATGCGACGACCCCGTTCAGCATAATGCTCACGAAGGGGAAGCTTAGATTGGCGGAAGCCTTCTCGAGTTCATCATGAAGACGTTTCCCAAGATGTCCATATTGCTGCAGGATGGTCGTGCGTGAAATGCAGTCGCCGTATGTGTTGCGAATGCAGAACTCGGAACAGATGAGTTCAATCAGTGCATCAGGCGCGAGAGCCTGTGAGAAAGCGGTCAGGTAAGAGGAGAGCTCCAGCGGAATCTGTTGTTTTTTCCACCGCCGCTCCATATCGATTGGAATCAGTTCCAGCGCAGCCTGCTCGAGGTCCTCAGTCGAGGCTCTTTTCAGGAATTCAAAGACATCCGGAACATGGCTGGAATTCCACGCGTCTTCAAAATCCTCGCACAAATCGTTCAGGTTCACATGACTCTCGTTGAACAGGTTGAAGTTCGACATCAGCATGGACGGCCTCAGCAGCTTACTCCGAGGGATTGATCCAGCGAATGAGTTCATCCGCAATTTTTAGTTCGGCTGGAGTGCTGTGAGAACTATTCTGCAGACTTTCGCAGAAGATTCGAATCTCGAACTTTGCAGAGTCTCTGTTCGCGGTTTCATCGAGAGCGTCCGCGAACTGCAGGCGTGAGACGAGGCTCAGCAACGCCAGATTTCGGAGTTGCACGGCTGATTTCGGTTCCTCTGTTCGGACGATTTGCTGGATTTCACAAGCGATTGACTGCAGTTCTGCCTTTCTCCGTGTCTGAAGTTCTGCGGCAACTCCCGCAATGAAGTGCATTGTTACGACCGTGACTACGCACATCACAATTGTCGTCAACATCGACCGCCGCTTTTTGGCAGTGGTTTTCGAACCTGGCATATTTGCGGGTTTCGAACCTGACATATTTGCGAGTTTCGAACCCGACATATTTGCGGGTTTTGAACCCGACATATTTGCGGGTTTTGAACCCGACACATTTGCAGTTGTTGCGGGGACAGTCGCCTGAGAGTTGAGGCGTTTTTCGGATGTGTCGGGTTCGATTGCGCGAGAGTAGACCATTCGAGTGGCCACTTGTTCGGGAATTGCGGCTTCAAGCCTCAGCGTCGTTCCTTCAAGCTGAAGACGACGGCCAGGAGCCCAGGGCATAGTGCTGTTCGGAGCGAACTGATCGTTGCCAATTCTTAAAGTCTCAGACGTTCGATTCAGCGCAAAGAACGCTGGTCCCCGACGGAAGAGTGTTAATGCGTGATCAGATTTTGTGGCAATTCGAATCTGGCAGGCAGAGCCCGAGCCGATTCGATACACGTCCTGACTCAGTGGACAGGTCACAGGTGAACTTCCCCGAGCTTCGATAGAGAGGATGTACTGCATAGCTGCGCCTTTCATAGAGTGATTCACCAGTTCGTAATCATCTCGAACAAAAACGGGGTTAGAATCGTGATCATGCAGGCAGCCATCATTACGAATTGAGGCCCCTGCATGCGGATCTGCGCTTTCCCGGCTGTTGCTTCTGCCCATTGAGATTTTCTCAACCGCATTTGATCAGCAAGGTTGGTAAATATGTCAGCCAGAGGGGTTCCAAGTTCTTCTGATTTCTGAATCGCAAACACCATCTCCCGCAGATCGTCAGAACGCAGGCGGTTGCTGAATTCTTCGAGAGACGTCCTGAGTGTTTTACCTCGGTTTACATCATCGAGTACTCTTTGTAATTCGACAGCAAACGGGTGAGGCTGGCTCTCGGAAATCACGGTCTGAAGTGCGTCTCGGAATCCTGCCCCTGCTCGCATCATCAGGGCAACGAGGTCGATACCAAACGGTAATCGCCGCTCGATCTGTTGAACTCGCTCCTCGGCCTTACGCCGAATCGCCTTGATCGCCGCCCGGAAATAGATGACTGCCAGAGTCATTCCAATCAGAAGACTGTGTGTGATTGGCAACAGACCACTGCTGATAAGTATGAGTGCAAGACAGAGTATGAGTGCTTCCATCAGAGACACCGCCACAAATTCTCGTGGTTTCCATGGAAGCGGGTCTCCACCTCGACTCAGAGAAAGCTCGATGATCGGTGTTTCGAGCCGCTGGACAAATCGAGTCTCACAGAGTTCGTCAATGAGAGGTTCTGTTAGTCTGTAAACAGAGTTGCCTTTGCGAAGAGAAATACGGCGTGACTGTTCGAATTCCCATTCTTCAGCAAATGTCCGGACATGCCGGTCAACAATCAGAACGAGGCGGCTGGTCAGCAGGAACACAGATATTCCCAGCAGGAATGACGCGCCCAGGGAAAAGTCCTGCTGAAGTTCGTGCAGCGGGATCGCTGAGAAGCTCAGGTTTGTGATGAGCATATTCGAGTACGAAAACATTTCCTCGAGTCCTCAGTTTCAGGTGAGCTTGATGTTCATGATTCGGCAGGCCCAGCGGACACCGAAACAGATCAGCAGAATGATCGCACACAGGACAAGCTGTCCCCGCAAATCTGTAAAAAGTGAGAGAATTGCATTCATGCCGGTCGCCAGAAACAGCAGGACAAATGCCGCGGGACAGAATCCCATGATCAGAATTGCATATCTTCCGGCCGATGTGTCGGAATCGAGTTTTCGGCGGAGTCGGAACCACTCCTGCAATGTCGTACTGAGACGTTCCAGTGTAATGTTGACCCGGCCACCTCGTTCCACTGCGACCTCAAGCGCGAGGCAGAACAGAGTGAATGACTCCAGCTGCAGCCGCTTTCTCGCATCGGCCAGCGACTCCTGCAGAGGTCGTCCATGATCAAACTGGTAAACAATCTGATCGAGTTCGGTTCGCAGTGGGAATGGTGCCTCATCAGCGACCGACTTCAGCCCCTGGGGAATGGAGAGTCCCGCTTTGACCGTATTAGCAAGTCCTGTCGAAGAACCGATCAACTGGGATTCCAGGAGCTGTTCACGGCGTCGAATGAAGTACTCAATGGCGTATGGAGGAGCGACGGCCATCAGACAGGGATAAAGAAAAGCAATTGGCCACGATTGAATCAGGATCAGGCCTGCTGTTCCTGCAACAAGTAACACAGACCATAACCTCAGTCCGTGCGCCAGGCGTTGTTCATCCATTCTCAGCTGCCGATATCGGGCGACTGGTCCACTGAAGCTCTGTGTGAGAAACTCGTCCCACAATCGCAGCAATTGACTGCAGCCGATAAATCCAGCCAGAAAGAAGAGACACGAAGAAGTAATGACTGAAGTGAGCTGATGAGCAGACATCAATATTTTCCCGGAAGGAGACGCGAATCAAAGATACAGGGTCTGCAGATCGAGAAGTTTCTGGCCAAGAAGTTCGGACATAAACGTTGGTAGTTGTCCCGTTGGCTGAAGTTCTCCGTCGGGACGGCGCTCGAAGATTCGTCGGATACGAACAGCCGGGTCACGTTCCTGTGAGGGAAGTACCTCGGTAATCTCAGAGACGACGCGACGGCCGTTTCTCTGGCGTTCAAGCTGTACGATGACGTCCACGGCGGAGGAGATTTGTCGGTGAATTGATGAAACCGGAAGGTCTGCTGCTGTTTGAACCATCACTTCAAGCCGAAGGATTACGTCTTTCGCGGAGTTCGCATGGATCGTTGTCATCGACCCGTCATGGCCGGTGTTCATTGCCTGCAGCATCCACAGGGCTTCTTTGCCGCGACACTCACCAACGACGACTCGATCCGGCCGCATTCGAAGTGCATTTCGAACCAGATCCGCGATGTCGTATTGTCCGTTCCCTTCAACATTTGCAGGCTTGGTTTCCATCCGGGCAACATGCCGTTTATTCAGGCGAAGCTCAGCCGTGTCTTCGATCGTGACGATACGTTCTTTGTCCTGAATGAAGTCTGCGAGGCAGTTGAGCATTGTGGTCTTTCCGGTACCAGTACCTCCGGAAATCAGAATGTTCTTTCGGCCCAGTACGCAGGCTTCCAGAAAACTGGCAGCGGCCGTCGTAAGCGAGCCGCGTTCCTCGATCAACTCTCGGAGTGTGATGCGTCGAGTGGGAAACTTTCGAACGGTCAGCAACGGTCCATCCAGAGATACCGGGCTGGCCACCGCATTGACTCGACTTCCGTCGGAGAGGCGAGCATCAGCGACGGGTTGAGATTTATCGAGTCGGCGGCCAACTCTGGAAACGATGCGTTCGATCACCGCCAGTGTCACTTCATCGGAAACAAAGCGACGACCCGAATTTTCAATGACTCCTTCACGTTCCACAAACACTTTGTCACTGCCGACAACCATGATTTCCGTTATTGTAGGAAGCCGCAGCAGATCCTCGAGCGGGCCATACCCGAAAACAATGTCCTTAATCTGCTTCTTAAGCTGTCGCAGGCAAAGATACAGGAGTGTGCTGTCGAGTGCGGTTCCGGAAACCTGCCTCCATGCAGAACGAAACTCACTGTCAATCTGCTTCATCCGTGCTGTCAGCTGATTGTTTGCCGGGAGCCGGATCTGACTGCTGATCGACTTCATCAGACGAGCCAGTTCCTGTTCCAGTGTGGGATTGGCAGTGAGATTTCGACTCCACGCAGAGTTATTTGACAATGGAGATGTCTTCTCCGGATCCACGTACCGCAATGTTTCATCGATCAGTTCACCGCGTACGCAATGTCCGGCGAGATGAAGTACCAGGTCCCGATTTGATTCGAGAAGAATTCCCGCATCCCGTGCGATGACTTCAAGGTTTCGCTCGATCCTCAGCAGATATTCTTCCTGAAGCTGATCTGTTTGAACGGAATTCAGATTCATCTGTTCCAAAAGGGAGATATGCATCCTGCGGACGAGATCAAGCGTTCTGTTTTCAAGATCGACCCAGATGTCATCTTCAGTGAGTTCAGCCGAGTTTTCCGGGTCCAACGTGAATTCAAAGGGAAACAGTCTGAAAGAACCGTTAGGCTCAATCGGGACGGTTGTTCCCGCAGGAATTTCTGCGTCATCCGTCAGGCAGCCGTTTTCATTCAGGACTGTCAGGGTCCACTGATTCCTGCCTCTTCGAAGTACCGCAGCCTGAGGGCAGATGTACGGGCTTTTGAGTACGACGTCGGCTGTCGACGAACGACCAATGATGACCTCGTCGCCCAGCACTGCAGCAACAAAGCTTCGGTTTTCGTGAATGTTGTGGTATCGAATCTGCATTGCAATTCTCAGCCTTACTTTTCAAAGTTGGTGTCAGAGATACCACTGAGCTGATTGACCTTGCCTTCAACCAGGGCAGCCTTCAGGTCGGCGTTTACTGTGTCCGGGAGAACGACACCAACCTGATACCATTGATGGGTGGCGTTCTTGTCTTTTTGAATTTCCTGCAGGAACACAAGCTGGCATCGCAGAACTGAGCGATCTTCATCCTGAAATCGAAGCAGGACATCTCTGCCAGGAATCAGCAGCCGCCGTTGTGCGGCTTCGATTCCGTCACTATGCAGACGGAATCCAACCTGCAGGCCGCGTTCCGGAATCTCAAACGGCATCTTTTGATAATGGGCAAAATCGATCTTCGGAATCAAACTCCCTGGTTTCAATTCTCGCGCGGAGCCAATCTGATTTAGCAGCAGTGTTCGCTCTTCCCATTCGAAGAAGTGTTCAGAAAGATGTGAAGACGGATAACCAACTTCGACTTTTACAAAGTCGGCCTCTCTAAATTTCTCGCCGGCCTTTTTTGCTTCCTTGACTGAAACAAGCACAATAGGCGTCAGCTGAGCGTTCATGACGCCGACATTGATGAACGTGGCGAGTGCTCCGAGCCCAAGAGGCAGGATCAGGCGGGACCAGTTCTTCATGGTGATACTCCTGCTACAAAAAATCAGATACGGCGGATCAGAGCTGTTGGGCCGATTCCGGGTTTGCCACGCAGCAAACTTACTTCCAGGCGATCGGTGGCCTTTGTGACCCGGAATAGATTGATGATTCCGGAAGATGCCGGAGGAACGTCGACAATCCAGCCGCCGGTCCGGAACAACTCAATCAGCTGAGGTTGATCTGCTGCTCCGGCAACCAAATGACACTGAGGGATTCCGGCTTCAGACACTCGGGTTGCGTGGATCTTCAGCCGCGGCGGGAGTTGAATTGCAGAGCGAGCCGAAATTCGGAGATCGCGTTGAGCCAGCACTTCAGTCCAAAGATCGTTATACGCTTTCCACTGGATGCAGATTGCGACAGGAATTGCGTCTCCCTCGATCATTCGAATCATAGCCGCTGCTTTGAATCCTTCACGGTCAATTGTATACCAGTCCGTGTCTTCTTTTTCATGTCCCTGCTCTTCTCGGTTCATGAGGCTTTGAGTCAACTCGAGAAGATGCCTGTCGATGGGCTTCACCGGACTGGTGGAAGAAACGAGTTGCAGTTGTTGCAGCCTTTCTTGTGGAGCAACGACACGTTTGGGTTCAGACTGAAAGAAGCTCCACGGGTTCTCCGGGAAGACCCACTGCCCTTCTCCGATCAGGTTCTGCCCGTCATGCGACAGATCAGCAAAGTGTTTTGCGTCGGCAAACGGATTGACCAGGGCGGCTGTTGCGTTGTTGTTCCTTTGACTCTCCGACGAAAGCAGGTTGTTTTCAGCGAAGATTCTGTCAGGGATTCTAATTTGGCGTTGACGAATTGACTGCTGAGCAGCAAGCGCACTGCCGATGCACGCAATCGCAGCAGTTGCCAGCAGAACCCTGCCGAACGATGAATTTTGATTGAGCGAATCTGCCATGTGAGTCTCCTTCTGTGAGGAGATCAACCAGGACGGAGTTGTCCGGACACGGTTTTTTCAATTTGACCAAACAAATTGACTGCATGGGAAGTTCTATGAATTGATGTCTGCTCCCGGCATATTTTGCTGATCTGTCCGGCGAAGACGAGATGACGAAGAGTTTCATCCATGACATCTGGAAACCGGGGAGACAGGCCATGACAACTTCACGAGAGCTTTGTTCGGCGTTCGCAGGCATTCTGGGGGTGGCAGCTCTCATGGCATTCGCTGTGATCTGCCCATTTATCTTCCTGCGCCGTTGTGCCTGATCGATTCTACCACGGGCTTACACATCGAGGCCGGCAACAGGAAAGCCCATTTTGAGGAACGGTTCAGGCTGTTCCCAAAATGGGCTTACTGCTGCGCTGGGACGAAACAAACAAAACTGCAGCAACTCCCGCCGAAGCGTGAGCCTGCTGGCTATTGGACTCTTTTGAAAAAGCCGAAATCTCACGTCCGGAACTCCGTTTACCTGGTGATCTGACGTGTGGGTACTTCAAAACGTGCCCCGGAAAGCGGCCAAACACCAGTTCTCAACATGGCAGGAGACAATTCATGTACGACAAATCGCGTATGTACAACGACTCCGGAATCATTAGCGACGTGTCGCTCTTAAGAATCCTTCTTTGCAGCAGCGATTCGCAGATGTCTCAGGATGCAGCGGCTGAATTCTGTGCCCGCTATATGGAGAAGTTGATTTCACTGGTGGAAAGGAATCTGTCCGCGAGATTTGCTGCAAGGTTCTCTCCCGAGGATGTTGTTCAATCAGTATTCCGGTCCTGGTTTGCGAATGCAAAGGATGGGCAAATTCATGCAGCGAATCGAGACGAAATCTGGAAGCTGATCTCGACGATTGCACTGAACAAAGTGAGAAACAGAATCAAGCACCATAGTCGTGAGAAGCGTGATATTCGCCGAACAGAGGCAGGCGACGAACTGTTTCCTTCGATCGCGTCTCCGACACCTGAAGATGCAGCAGCGGTGATGGATGTCATTCACACCGCCAGTCTTCGCCTCGATGAAAACAGTCGGCGGACTTTGGAGCTGATTCTCGAAGGCCGAAGCCACAAAGAAATCGCAGAAATTCTTGGTCGCACCACAAAGTCCATTGGACGTTACAGAGAGCGAATTGGCGAGGTTCTTCGGAGCGTAATTGGCGAGAATTCTGAATCCGTCGAAGCAGAGTAGCCTCAGGGCTGGTGCCATCGGTACACTCGTGAGATGCGACATATGGGCGGAATCTCACCAGGTATTATCCGGAAGGCACTGTTGGCTTATGTCTGAGAATCAGAGCGACGTCGGTGATGTAACTCTGCTGAGACTCCTGAATGAAAACGGAGGCCGGCAGGTTTCTGAAGATGCGGCAGCAGAATTCTATGCCCGCTACATGGAAAAGCTGATGTCTCTGGTCGAGCGAAATCTCGCCTCGCGATTTTCGGGGCGAGTCTCTCCTGAAGATATTGTTCAGTCGGTTTTCAAGTCCTGGTTCGCCGGAGCGAAGGATGGCCGCATCAAGCCATCCTCCAAAGACGAAGTCTGGAAACTGCTGTCCGTCGTGGCTCTGAACAAGGTTCGCAATAAGATTAAGTTCCACAGCACCAGGGGCCGCAGCGTATCTCGCACAGAATCGGGCGATGATGTACTCGACCATGTTCCCGCTCCAACTCCAGAGGATGCCGCTGAGTTCATGGATATGGTCGAAGTCGTCAGCAGTCGCCTTGATGAAATGGGCCGACGGACTCTGGAACTGATTCTTGAAGGGCGAGGTAATGACGAGATCGCTGAAATCATTGGTCGAACCAGTCGTTCCGTGACACGTTACAGAACTGAAATCGGCGAGGCCCTGAAGACATTTCTGACGCAGGAATCCTGAGAGCTTACTCAGGCTGAGCTGATGACAGGAATTCGCCTGTTTTGTTCAGCTCTTTCAGCTGGCCACGAAGTTCGTTCAGCTTTTCATTCGATTCCCGAAGTTCGTCATTCAGCAGATCAATTTGATCAGGGTTGGCAGGTATTGCGTTCCTCGCGTTTTCAAGCTCCTGTTTCAGGTCCTTAATCCTGTTCTCAGTCATCGTCACATTGCGCTGTACTTTGATCACAGCAGCGCGGATCTCTTTGTTCGCGGCGCGTCGTTGTGCCCTGAGTGATCCGTTCAGATCACTTGCTTCGCCGCCAAAGTCGGCAGAAAGAGAAGCCAGCTTGCCGAAGGCACCGAGGTCAGGCTGACCAAAGGCGAGTACTCGCTGGTCAAGCATCAGCCGAGGATGTTCCTCCCTGTCTTCGAACTTGATGACTCGATGATCCCACGGGTCTGTGAACAGGACATGCTCCATCTGAATCTTTGTGGCTGCATGAAATGTTTTCAGATAGATCGTCGCATTCTTTGACATCGTTGAAGAGACTAATCCCAGAGTGGGAGAGACCTCTCCATTGAGAATTCGACCGGCTTCCTGGGCCTCGCCGCTGATTTCTGACAGCTCTTTCGTTTCATCGGCAATCTGATGTCGTTTCATCCATGCCGCGTGTCGCGTTTCAATACTCACCGTGCTGCGGGTCTGAGCGAAACTAAAGATGGTCGCCAGAATCAACAGCATCGCCGCATAAAGCGGGAGGAAAAGGGCCAGTTCCATCTGCACTGTTCCTCGTCGGAAACCGTGTTCTTTCGTCTTTGTCTGCTGAAATGTCTGAAGTCTCTGCATGGAAGTGTTCCTCAAGAATTCGCAGCGAAGCGATAGGCGTGTTTTGGTTAGTGAGTCGTCATCGTGGAAGGCACGTTGTCTACGATCTTTGATGCGATGGCGGAGAATGGGCCATCGAGCTGCGATGCTCGAAGCTGATTGAGTCGATGAGCGGTGGTCGGAACCAGCTTCACCTGCCAGTTCACCTGAATTCGAGGATACTCTGACGGAATCCCGATGCCGAGTAGTTCGAACGGACGGTTTTCTCCCTCCGCAGATCCCTCCGCAGATCCCTCCGGACGATATTCACAGCCGTTTTCCGTCTGTCGGCTGCCAGGAAACCAGTTCAGAGTATCCATGCCAACGTTTGCCTGGCGGATAGGCACAATTCTCTTGCAGGTTGGGTCGATTCTGTGTTGTGCTCTTTGTTGCTCATTTCCGTTGTAGAGCATCGTCATTGACCAGGAAAACATTCCGTCCGGGTGTAGCTGCTGGAAAATGGGTGAGCCAACGACGGTCGGTGCTTCCTGCCATGCCATGCCGATGAATGTGAAGTAATTGTCGGCAATGTCAGAGTGTTCTGGCAGGTTCCAGAGTTCATACCCTTTGTCCGGTCCCTCGTATCCTTTCAACACATACAGTCCAAGATGACTGTTGGGGTCGTCTCCTTTGGGTTCCTGTTGTTCCTGGACGATCATTTTGCTGTAGCCGTTGGACCAGTGAAAATAAAACTCCTTCGCGTCCGCAAGCTGGCAAGTCGCAGCAAGCGCATCGAGGACGGGCTGCCGGTGATAATTGACCCATGGAAACGAAGCGCGGGCAAGTTGAGTCATCTTGCTGACCTGATCCCAGGTGGGTGCCGTTGTTTCGGAAGGACAGTCGCAGCCATTCGGATTGGGTTCCGGGACTTCCAAATTCGGATTGTTCGGGAGTTGATGGTTGATTGAAAGCGGGTCTATTTGTAACGGCAGCTGAAGCTGACCAGGTTCAGGAAACAAGTCAGCCATAACGCCGTTCTTCTCGCCAATCGTCTGTGCTGTTTGACGAGCGAGCAGAGGAATCAGATGGAGCAGGTCGGTTGTACGCTTCTTGGCCAAAGGGAGCATTTCGTCCCTCAGCATGATTTTGGTCGCAAGCAGTTCGTCTGCAATTCCGTGCAGCGCCTGAAGAGTGCGATACTCCTGATTGATTTTCTGTTCCAGAAGATGCATCGCCTGTTCGAGTGCTTCGCCTGCGGGACGAGTGTAGGGAATGGCCTTCAGGGCCGCAGCAACAACGAGACCCTGGTAGGCACGCGTTAGCCATTTTTTGAGATTCATCTTCGAATCGAGCAGAGTCGCTTCAGCCAGAATCTGCGATTCCCCATCCCGTTGATAAACGCGTTTAAAGATGTCTTCGTCGGGAGCTTTGATCAAGCCTGTTTGTGATGCGGCCAGTGCGGCAAGATAAGCCAGCTGCAGTTCATTGTCCTGTCTTTTGAGGCGGCCAGGGTCTTCTGCCAGTTTTGAGTGATTCGTGCCACTGTCCGCGCTGATCTTGTTCTCCTGCTTCTTTCCTCCGATTGCTTCGTGAAGGATGACCAGAGACAGCATTTCACCCATCAGGTGATTCGTAGCCGTGACGGAGTTCATTCCTCGGGCCATCCAGACTGTTCCTGACAAGGCAGCGGCATCTGCTGCGTTTTGCCGTTCGACGGTTCGATTCGCGATCTGCATATTGTTGAGCGATGCCGTAATCAGCAGAGTCGCCAGCAAAACGCACACGGCGTTGGCAATAGACATCATCCCGCCTTCAGATTCGTGAAACCGCCGAAATAAGGTCTGAATGTATTGAAGAGCTGAAATCGTCATCGTGTTGACTCCGAAGAAATTGTGGTTGCGTTCCACTGACTGCTATGTACCACCGAAGGAAGCGGCCGGGCGGCTGTCATATTCAATCCCAAGGTGCCTGTCTGATGTTTGAGGTCGTTCGATCTGAAAAATGACGGAGGATGTCAGCTCCCTGACCCAGCCGATTCCGCTCGATGAACGTTTGCCAAAGATCATTCCGACACCCGGAACATTGAAGGGCATTTCATACCGAACGGTGACGCGGACTTCTTCGATGGAACGGTCTCCCGGTGCTGTTGAAGATGCCGTATTCAGGTTCTCGAACTCAACCCGTGTCGCAGCGAGTGCGTATCTCCGTTTTCGCAGCACATAGGTTTCCGTCTGGCTTGCTCGAGGGTCGGCAAGACCACGGTACATTCTCATGTAGTCAGCGTCGCCCTGTGAGTCGAGAGGCCCATCAGAGCGTTGATGCTTTTCCTGCGAGCTTGAGTAAGGTGTCAGTGCATGTGCAGCTGCTCGATGAATCATGTCGTATTTCTGCTGAGGCGTGTTCAGCGATGTGACTTCTGCCGGCACCCAGACACTTGCCGATCTCGCCGCTGCAAAAGCAGCGAGATCAACGCCAATCTGCACGTTCATCATCAGCGTAAGTTCAATCAATACGCAGATCATGAGTGTGTAGAAAGGCGTCGTCAGGGCCAGACTCAGCGAATATGAAGCGCCGTCTTCCGATCGAATCAGGCTGCTGAGCGAGAATCGCTTAGCATCGATCGTCCGGGATATGGAATTTTCGGATTGAGTGCTATTGAGCATCTTTAAAATCCTTAGAGCCAGGGAGAGCCGGTCATCGTGGAGATGAAGTGATAAAGGCGTGAGAATCCTCGCTCACCAAGGTAGTAAAGCCCCATTGTGAATGTGAGAACCACTGCCGCCGCCAGAACCACTTCTTTGGCGGCAAAGCCACTGCGTTGAACATTGAGTGGTCGAGCGTTGAGAGGTGACGATGGGGACGCAGAAATGGAATGCTTCATGGCAGAGGCACCTCAAGCAAAGAGAGAATTGTTCCGACAGAAAAATACAGAGCCATCGGGACCGGATAACGAAATGTCTGTGAATGATTCTCGATTGGTGCGAGCACATGCGCTGGGAACAATCGGGAACCGATCGTCTGAAGGGCCCACCGAGGACCAATTTGCCAGGCAAGGTACCCAAGCATCGCAAGCCCTGCTGTGATATGAGTCCACAGCAGCATGTTCAGCCCGCTATAAACGCCAATGCAGGCTCCAATGGCGCCGGCGAGTTTGACATCACCCGCCCCCGCGCCCAGCAAAATGTGACTGATTAACATGATGCCGAATGTGGCCGCGAAACCTGCTGCGGCTTCAGGAAAGGTCAGGACAACCGGAATGCCAGCATCGCCTGAAGCCAGTCTAAACGACACGATCGCACCCGCGATCAACGCCATCAGAGTGGTCGGATATGTCAGCCAGTTCGGGATCTTTCGTGTCGTCAGGTCGGTGACAGTGGCAATGAACAGAGCCGGGATCAGAAGACCAAATGGGAAGACAGGGATATCAGCCAGCATGCAGACGATCCAGCTGAGACCAAAGACACCGGCTGCGGCATATTGAGCACGTGCAGGGTCGGACAATTGAAGAACATGTGATGCAGTGTTGGCAGACATTTAAGGAACTCCACTACGAAAACCGCCCCGGCATTGGGAGATGCCGGGGCGTTCCTGAATTGACCAGATCAGCGATCGGTGGCCCGGGTGGGCTAACCTTTCGTGCCGAACAGATCTTTGATGAGTGATCCGACGCCAGTCTTAACATCGGAGTTCCAGACACCAAGCAGACCGACAAGAACGATGGCTCCGGTGGCGAGTACTGCAACAGTCTGCAGAGCTTCGTTACCGGACTCTTCACCATGGAAACGGACCAGAGATCGTACGAATCGTGACATGTGAGTTCCTTTCAAAGAACTGAGTTGAGGGAAACCAATTTTCGATCTTTTGTTCCGGGATGTTTGACTCATCCCCTTCATTAAACAGATGTTCGTTTGAGCTCAGAACCAGACATTGTTTTTTAAAAAAAGTAGCAGGCACATTTCATGTACCGTCCGCCATACGCGCACAATCATTTCTGCGTTGGATCATTCGCCGGATCGTATCCTCGCGGGAATCGAGGTCTGCGGTTCTTTGGCCACCACGGCTTCTCGTAGAGCCAGTGTGAGATATCCACCATTGCGGGAAACGTATCGTCGGCTAATTGCCGACCAGCGACTTCCGCTGTGGCGGCAAAGACTTCTGATGCGAGCGACCCCTTGACGCCAGGGAGTTTATCTGTGAATGACGTCGCAACTTCCGTGATGTAGCGAGTCGTTCCGCCGACAGTCACTCGCCAGGCTTCCGCATATTGTCCGTTTGCGACGAGTTCCTGTCGTTTTCGATCTGCTTCCATCAGTGTGTCGACCGCGCCCATGACACCAACAGCCCGCGAGAATCGTTCTGTTTGAGTCTTCACAAAATCAAGTCCGGCTTTCGCGTCGTCCACGGCGATCCGAGCGTTTAACATATCAATGCGGGTTTTTGAAAGCTGATTTTCCATAGCGATTTTGTCCGCCAACGGAAGGTCGGGCGTGTTGCGAGCCGCTTCTGTTGCCAGTTCTGTTACGCGATAGATTTCAGAGGACTTCGCCAGATTTTGTTCTGCCGATGTCACCAGACCGGCTACGGCAGAGAGTCGCTTTTCCTTTGCGTTTTCGGCGACGGCTTTGGCAAGTGCCTTCGCAAAGTCGGCGTCGAGAGGATCGACTCTGCCGTCATCGCGTTTCTTATCATCTTCAGGCTTTTTGTCATCACCCGGTTTGTCGCCTCCGTCTGGTCCACCTTCTTCTCCGGTCCCTGTTCCGTCACCACTTCCGTTGCCTTCACCCCCAGTTCCTTCGTTACCAGTTCCTTCGTTACCGCCTTGACCACCTTCACCGCCGGGGCCCTCCGGCCCGCCGGGGCCGCCAGGTCCGCTGTTTTCTCCACCGCCGCCAGCCCCTCCGGTTCCATTGTTCTCCCCACCCCCATTGCTGCCGTTCCCACCGGTTTCTGTGCCGCCGTTGTTTTCGGTTGGAGTGCCACCATTGAAGATAGTTTCAAAGAGTTCAGTGACTCCAGCCATCATTCCCTCGCCCCCGGACGATCCTGGATTCCACAACAGTTTCAGTCCGAGGAGGACCATCGCGGCGACGGCGAGGATCAGCACGGACTGGAGTGATTCCATACCATGGTGATCTCGAATGAGGTGACGAATTCGGGCTTGTTTTACATGCATTGGTTGCCCCTTTGCAGAAGGTCTCAAAACGAAAAACGCCGCGCGCAGCGGCACCTTCTGGAAGATCAACGCGGGGCTCACGAATCGGACAGGGAATTCGGCTGAATCCCACCAAAGCAGAACGATTGTTCTCAATCGTTCAGGCCTCCCGATCTCGATCCTGGCACCGAATTCTGCAGTGTTTTTGCGTGCATTGGTGGTCAGTCTGCAGAGAATTCGTCACCGAAGGATGCTGCAGGAAGTGGCCCCTTTTTATGAGTCAACGCAACGCTTGTGCATGTGGGGGGGAAGTCGAGTGAATGGCAGAGATAAAGTGATCGAACAGCTCCGGGATTTCGCTGGGAGTCTGGAGCGAGAAGATCAGGCGCTGTTTATCCGGCAGTGCGTGAAATGGCTGAGTGATGAAGTAGTTCCGGCGACTCTACCTGTTGGCATCAACCGCTATGCGACACCTGCGATCCGGGATTCTTCGGACTGCAATCAGGACACGGATCCAGTGGACGAGATTCCCACTGAGCGAACTCAGATGCCCGATGGCGCTTCGTCAGGTCGAACAAGAACCATTTCCACTGGGGAAGCAATCGCACAGGACTTTGACGCCGAGTCTCCATGGATCGACATCGTTCGCTTATCAGGAGCCAGGCTTGGGCCGTTCGAGCTGAAGAACAAGATTGGCGAAGGCGGGATGGGAACCGTTTATCTCGCGGAGCAGAAGGAGCCGGTTCGTCGTAAGGTCGCCATCAAGATGATTCAGGTGGCCAGGATCACTGATGAAGCACTTCAGCGGTTTAAGCTGGAGCGTCAGTCACTGGCGAAAATGAATCATCCGTGCATCGCTCACCTGCTGGAAGCCGGCCAGACTCCGGACGGACATCCCTACTTTGTGATGGAGTACGTCGAGGGAATGCCGGTGACGCAGTACTGTCAGGAATTCCGAAGCACACTCCGCGATCGAATCAACCTGGTGCTCGCCATCTGCGATGCGATTCAGCATGCACATCAGAGAGGCATTCTACATCGCGACATCAAGCCTGGGAATATTCTGGTCAGTCCGGGTCCTGAAGGAACACGACCCACCGTTAAAGTGATCGACTTTGGACTGGCCAAGCTGATTGATGAGAATGACCAGACTCGATTTCACGAAACAGGAGCCGGTCAGATTCTGGGAACGATTCGTTATATGAGTCCCGAACAGGCTGGCGGTAACGCAGGTCAGGTGGATACTCGAACGGATGTTTATTCACTTGCTGCCGTGCTGTATGAGTTGCTGACCGGCATGCCGACACTCGACCTTTCGAAGCTTAGGGGTGCTTCTCTTCCGGAAGTGGTCAGGGTGATTCAGAACGAATCCGTGCCGCTGATGAGTGCGCGACTGCGGGAACCGGAACCTGATTCACTCGCCAAAATCAGCCTGACCCAGGATCAGCTTTCCGGATACATCCGCGAATTGACTGGAGACCTGGATCTCATTCTGGCAAAAGGCCTGATGAAGGATGTGGGTCAGCGATATCAATCGGTTGGTGAGTTTGCTGAGGACCTCCGGAGGCATCTTGTTCATCTTCCGATTCTCGCTCGCAAGCCATCCGCCTGGTACATTGCAAGCCGATTTACAGTTCGCAACAAGCTGCTTGTGACCGCTGTGATGGGTGTGACTACAGCAGTCATCGGATTGCTGATCGCCGGAATCGTCAAGGCAAATTCAGATCTGGCGATGGCCGCAAACGCCGCAGAAAAGAAGGAGTTTCAGCTTAAGGCTGATATTGATGCAGAAAAGAATCGAGCGACTGAGGCCGAACTGAAATCTGCGAAGCGCGACCGAATCATGTCGGAACTTGTTGGGAAGTCGAACACGGGAAGAGATGCCACTGAGGCGAAACTCAATTCGCTGAATGAGGCGTTGCAGCAGGATGTGATGGATGACGACAGTCGTTGTGCACTCCAGTTCGCCCGGATCGAGACCCTATATTCAATGCAGCGGTTTGCAGAGACTCGTGAATTGCTAAAGACAGTAAAGCCGCGCTCACTGGAGCATCGTGCTCTGGAGAAGTTCTGGCTCGTGAGAATGAGTCCAGGACTGATCGATGAACGAGCATCCGCCAGTGAGTTGTTGAGCAGTGAACTTGCCGACCATTTGCCGGATGAGTACCGATTGCTGACAAAGGTACTCACGATGACGTCACGCGCCGAGGCAATCCCGGCTCTCGAAGAACTGCTCGATAAATATCCACGATCCGTTTCGGCCAGGAAGCTGTTGATGGCCTGTTTATTGTTTGACGGACGACATGCTGAGGTTCGGGAACAGGCAGCACTCGTTCGGGTGCTGGTTGATCAGGAACCGGAGACTGAAGTCGCGGTGGCGCTGTCTCTTACTCTGGAGGGTCGCAGAGATGAGATCGCGCCACAGCTTGAACGTTTGCGAGGGATGCTGGCAGAGGGAGATATCAACAGGTTGAACTCAACGTTCGATTTAATGAGCAGAACTTCAATGCTACTGACGCAATGGGATACAGGTGCGTTGGCACCTATGGAATTCCTGAAGGTTGCATGGGAAATTGGTGGGATTCTGGAATCGTTTTCTGAGGACGACTCACTCCTCGATGAAGGTCTGTCAGAACTTGGACGCGGACTTGGGATGCAGGGAGTGGTTTCTGAGTCATCAACTTCGGGAAAACTTGTGTACTTCGGCGGACGATTTGCAGCTGTGTCAGCAATGTTACTGATTGGACAAAGTGGGCCGTTTCGAACCATGCTTGATGAAATGGCCGATGCGTCACCATTTGAAAATGATGCGATATTCCCCTTTCTGAAAGCCGTAACAAGATTGCCGAAGGGAGAGTTCGCGGAGGCCATTCCGGAGTTGGAAGAAGCAGAGCGAGCGCCGTCCATCTATTCACAGGTCAAGCCCGAGGTCCTTTACTGTCTGTCGATGTGTTATGCGGGCAAATATTCTCAGACGGATGATCCGTCTGACCTTCGTGCGTCTTCCGACGCGGCAAAACGATGGGTGGCAGTGGCGTCAGACTTCCATGGAGGTCGAGTTCCGTTTCTGGTAAACAATCTTCTGGCAGGTGGAGAGTTTGAGACGAGCCTGATAGCGATTCAGCGAGCCAGTCAGATGTATCCGGAAGCACAGCAAACCTGGGATGATCTCCGACTGAAGGCTCTCACAGTTGCCGGACGCGAAACCGAGGCAGTCAATTTTGCAGATCAGATACTGAAGCAGCCAGAAGTATCTGCCGAACGAGTGGTTCAAACCGAATTCTGGCGGAAGCGGGCAATCGACGCAGTTCATCGGCTGATCGCTGTCGAGGACCGTTCCGACGAAGTCACTTCTGAACCTGCGGCCGAAGTTCCGGTTCCGAAAGCTGTCCCGAGTACACCATAGAAGAATTGATGTCCTGATCTGCCACGAGATGTTGATCTGTTTTGAAAGCAAGTCCATTCCGGAATACTTTCAGAACAGGAGCCTGCCATGATCGGCGGTCGGCTAAAGGCGAAGATACGGCGATTTCACGATTCGAATCCTGGGAATGCCCCGTTGCAGTCCACCCTCATTGTTGCTGTCGCAGCGGTGATCCTGGTGGGATTGCTGAACGTCGGCCGCTTAATGCAGGAGCAGAGCCAGCAGAAGTTCGCAGAATTACTGGCCTCTGCGTCCGGCAATTCTGTGGGTACGACGAGTTCAGTTCCATTTTCTACTTCGCCAGCGGGGATGCAGCCCTACGGAGATAAGTCTCAGGACTCTGGTTTTCATGCGGCTGCTGACAGTGTGGAAGGTTCGAAGCCCATTGATCCTGCACCGCAGGAGCCTGGCACCGGAGGGCCTCAGGAGCCGGTTCCGGTGAACGGTCCGGACCCAACAAAGGAACCTGTGACCGGTACGGAACCTGAACCAGTAGCGGGCGGTGATCCGGAACCGGACCCAAATGATCCTGAAGCAGAACCAAAGACATCCAAAGCTGCGAAGAAACGTAAAGCCAAAAAGAAATCCCAGGGCTCCGGTGATCCCGAAACCGTGTTGCAGCCGGAAGGTTCGGAAGTAGCAGAAGGCCAGGGGTTGCCTACAGGGCTGGGCGCGGGGATGAACCCTATGAGTATGTTATCGGGCGGAATTCCGGCGTTTGGGTCACCATCCGCCTTTGGGCCACAATCCCAGGGATCCGGCTTCAATTCGGGCTCGGGGTTTCCGTCGAACGGATTTCCTTCCGGTGGTTCAGGGGGGCAAAGTGCCGGAGGACAATACTCGAGTCCGATCGCTGACAGTCTGCGTGGGTTCTCAGGGCTGGATACTCAAGACCAGTTTTCAGAGCCACGTCAGCGTCGGAGTCAGAGTCCACGAAGGTCAAAAGATGATACGTCTGAGGAAGCCGATGAACCGAAAGAAAAAGCCGAACAGCTGGCAGGCCGCAGAGATCGCAGCGCTTCCGGAAGCAAGTTTGAGAGTGTTCAGGCAGAATCTTCAAATCGTAGTGCCGACGAACTGGAAGCTGTGCGGGACATTTCTTTGGGTGAACCGCTAAGTGAACCAGCGTCTGATCCTCTGCAAATTCTTGGACTTGATCGAACGCCAGGGAAAGGACCGAGGATCACAATTCGATGCGAGGAACAGTTCGAATACATCGAAGTGTCCGGTGGTGGCCAGAAGTTGCGGTACAAGGCACCGATGCCAGGGCGTTCAGGCAACATACCGCTGATTTCGGCAGGTCAGACGATCGGTGGAATTGAAATCACAGGTGTTTCGGGGGCAAGCAGAGTCACCAGAACATATGTCGTTCCGGAACCGCCTCTGGCTGGCAGCGACAGTGAACCGATCCCCGGTCAGCAACTCGAATCGGACGATGTTGAGTCCGGAGATCCTGAGACTGGAGACGCAGGAAAGACCGAAGTTGTGAATGCGGAACCTGAACTCTAGGAGTTGGCTGCTGCTCGCAGCTTCCTGCGGCTAGCTGCACACTGCCGCCTGCGGCTAGCTGCACACTGCCGCCTGCGGCTAGTTGCGCGCTGCCGCCTGCGGCTAGCCGTTAAACTTTGCAGCTTGAGTTGGGGGATTCCGGGAGATTCGCCGGACCTTGTGTACAGTGGCTGTTTTTTCGTACTTTCGCGAGACTTTGGCCTCTCGGGACGTTAGGATCAGGTCCTGCATGTTGGCGTGTTTTTCGCCATCCTACCCGCCGATCCCACCTTCTGAAAGGTTGCCTCTCATGTTGTTCCGCGCGAAATCTCTCGCGTCCGGATCACATCACGTCCTGGTGTCCGGTGTCATCTTTGTGTTCGCGGTGATTGTTTTCAGTGGTTGGGGCTGGAAAACAGCCCACAGTGAAGAGGCTCCGTCAACTCCCGCAGTGGCGACGTCCTCGGAAGGGGCAGAGGACGACAAGCTTCCTGTGTATCCGAAGACGGAACCCATCATCATTCCGGATGCTGTGGCCTCAACCGAAGCAGAGATGAAGCCATATTCGGAAATCATCGAGCACACCGATCCTGTGATTGAAATGATTCCGATCAAGGGTGGAAAATTCATGATGGGAAGTCCGGACGGCGAAGCAGAACGTGGCGACGACGAAGGACCACTGCACGAAGTTCAGGTTGGTCCATTCTGGATTGCAAAGTTTGAAATCACCTGGGATCAGTACGATGTCTGGTGCGAGAAGATGGATTACTATCGTCGCGCGGCATTTGGTACATCGGCAACTCCCCGAGATGCCGTTGCAGACGCCGTGACTCGACCCACTCCTCCCTATACCGACATGAGCTTTTCGATGGGCAAGGAAACTCATCCCGCCATCTGTATGACTCAGCATGCTGCTCGCATGTATTGTCAGTGGCTTTCGGCAAAGACAGGACGCTATTACCGACTGCCGACCGAGGCCGAGTGGGAGTATGCATGCCGGGCAGGTACAACGACCGCATATTCATTTGGTGATGATGCTTCAGTGCTGGGAGAATACGCCTGGTTTGAAGAAAACAGTGATGGTAAGTATCAGCGAGTCGGTCAGAAAAAACCGAATCCATGGGGCCTGCATGATATGCATGGCAATGTTGCAGAATGGGTACTTGATCAGTATTCGTCGGATACATATCGGCTTCGGGCCGGCGGTGAAGTGGTGAATCCTCTGGTCATTCCTCTGACGGAATATCCTCGAATTGTTCGAGGCGGCGGCTGGGACGATGCGCCTCGCATGCTTCGCAGTGCTGCTCGTGAAGGTTCATCGCTTCAGTGGAAAGAACAGGATCCTCAGGTGCCTCAGAGCATCTGGTATTTTACGGACGCGCTTGGTGTTGGTTTCCGAGTTGTTCGGCCACTGACTGAACCAGGTGAAGAAGAGAAGGCTGTGAGATGGGATAAATCTGAGCCCATTCAGTTGGATCCGGTTGAGTTTGAATAGACAGGCGTGATTCTTATTTTTTCAGGAGCGTGCGATATGTCATCATCTGAAACAAGTAGTTCCCGACGGGAGTTTCTGAGAGCCAGCGGAGCCGTCGCGGCAGCCGGTACGGTTCTCAGCCAGATGACTCCCAGTGCCTTTGCAGCAACTCCCGGCCTCTTCGCCAGCCAGGATTCAACCATTCAGGTTGCGTTGATTGGCTGTGGTGGACGAGGTACCGGAGCTGCAACGAATGCACTTTCTGTTGAAAACGGACCGATCAAGCTGGTCGCTATGGCAGACGTGTTCCCAAAGAATCTCGAATACAGCTTCAAGAATCTCGAAAAGTCATTCTCAGAAAACGGCCGGATGGATGTTCCGGAAGATCGTCGATTCATTGGATTCGATGCCTATAAGAAGGCGATGGATGTATTGAAGCCCGGCGATGTTGTGATCCTGACAACGCCGCCAGCGTTTCGCTGGGTTCACTTCACCTACGCGATCGAAAAAGGCCTCAACGTTTTCATGGAGAAGCCGGTCACTGTAGACGGCCCCGCCACTCGCCGAATGCTGGCACTCAATGAACAGGCCAAAGCAAAAGACCTCAAGGTCGCGGTTGGTCTGATGTGTCGCCACTGCGATGCCCGAAAAGAACTCTATGATCGCATCCGAAATGGAGAGATCGGCGACATCACGATGCTGCGAGCATACCGTATGGCTGGCCCAACGGGTTCTGCGGCAGCTGGCCCAAAGCCGGAAGGCATGAGCGATTTGATGTATCAGATCAGCAAGTTCCACGGTTTTCTGTGGCTCAGCGGTGGCGCTGTCAGTGACTTCCTGATTCACAATATCGACGAATCCTGCTGGATGAAGGATGACTGGCCGGTTGAAGCAATTGCCTGCGGTGGTCGTCACTATCGAGGCGACAGTGTTGACCAGAACTTTGACAGCTACTCCATGGAGTATACCTTCAAAGACGGTACCAAGCTGTTTGTTGATGGTCGTACGATACCTGGATGTCACCAGGAATTCGCAAGTTACGCGCATGGAACTAAGGGGCTCGGCATCATTTCCTCGGCGTCACATTCGCCTGCCAAGTGCCGAATCTACAAGGGCCACAAAGAAGACGAAGCAAATCTGCTTTGGGCATTTCCTCAGCCGGAACCAAATCCATACCAGCTCGAGTGGAATCACCTCATCGCAGCAATTCGCGAGAACAAACCGTACAACGAAGTGGAACGAGGTTGTATGGCAAGTATCGTAACTTCGATGGGTCGAATGGCGGCTCACACCGGCCAGCTGATCACACTCGATCAGATCATGAACTCCGATCACGAATTCGGACCGAACATTGATCAGCTGACCATGGAATCTGATTCACCGCTGATGCCGAAGGCAGACGGTAAGTACCCGATTCCACTGCCAGGTCTTGTCAAGAATCGCGAATACGCATGATGCTGACAAAACCAGCCTGAAGCGTTCAACAAGGCACATCTTTTGGTGATCAGAAGATGTGCCTGTTGCGTTTGTAGGGCATGCAGAACCTGAGTTGGTAAAGTGATTCGTCAGGGGGCCTTGATAAGTTGAGCTGATTACAGCACAAATCGGCTGAGGTCCTCATTCTGTCGAATTCCATCGAGTCTTTGATGGACGAAAGCTGCGTCGATGATGACATGTCGAGGACCGCAGTCCGGCGCTTCGAAGCTGAGTTCTTCAAGCAGCCGTTCCATGATTGTCTGAAGTCGGCGTGCCCCGATGTTCTGAGTTGTTTGGTTAACGTGGAACGCTACATCGGCAAGTGACTGAATGCCATCTTCTCGAAAGTCGAGCGTGATGCCATCGACAGCAAGCAGCTCTGTATATTGGCGAGTCAGTGAGCCGGCGGGTTCCGTGAGAATGCGAACAAAGTCGTCTCGAACAAGGTCCTGCAGCTCGACACGAATAGGAAATCGGCCCTGAAGTTCAGGCATCAGGTCTGAAGGTCTTGAGCGGTGAAAAGCACCCGCAGCGATAAACATGATCTTTTCGGTGGAGACCTGACCGTAGCGAGTATTGACCGTTGTGCCTTCGACGATTGGAAGCAGATCCCGCTGCACTCCCTGACGAGAAACGTCAGCCGATTTAGCACCTTCTGCAGCGCTGCAGATCTTGTCGATTTCATCAATGAAAATGATGCCCCGTGTTTCACTCAGATGCACGGCCTCTTCGTGAATGCTGTCTTTGTCGAGCATGTTTTCGAGCTCTTCTTCAAGCATCAGCTTCCGTGCTTCTTTGACTGGAACGCGTTTCGGACTTGAAGGCCTTGGGACCATCTTTTCAATCATTCCCTGAAGGTCCATGTCCATCTGCTCGAGCCCCATGTTCGTGAAGACCTGCACGGGCTTTCGTCGTTGCTCGACAGAGAGTTCGACGAGTTTGTCTTCGAGCTTTCCTTCGCGAAGCATATCCCTGAATTTTGCGAGAGTCCTTTCGTGTCTGCTCTTTCGATTCTCAGTACTTTCGTCAGCGTCCGCAGTGGTTCCTTCTCTCTCTTCCAGAGGAACCAGCATTCTCACAAGCCGATCTTCTGTCCGAGAACGCGCCTGCTCTTCAATCTCTTTACGTCTGCGAGCTTTCACCATGCCAATGGCGGCTTCCACGAGATCGCGAATCATGCTTTCCACATCGCGACCGTAGTAACCAACTTCGGTGTACTTCGTCGCCTCAACTTTGATAAACGGGGCACCAGTCAGTGTGGCGAGTCGCCGAGTAATCTCTGTCTTGCCAACGCCGGTTGGACCGATCATCAGGATATTGCGAGGAGTTACCTCTTTTCGCATTTCCTCCGACAAATTCTGCCATCGCCAGCGGTTTCGAAGTGCAATTGCGACGGCTCGCTTGGCCGCATTTTGACCGATGATGTGCTGATCCAGTTGTTCAACAACCTGCCCAGGGGTTAGATCGGACACGTGATTTCCTCAAGCACAATGTTGTGATTCGTATAAATATCGATGTCGGCAGCGATGCTCAGCGATTCTTTGACGATTTCTGTGGCTGTCAGTTGCGAGTGTTTGATGAGCCCTCGGGCGGCGGCGATCGCGTAAGGACCACCTGAGCCAATTCCCACAATTCCATCTGAGGGTTGAACAACATCTCCGGTTCCGCTCAGCAACAATGTAATGTCTGCGTCAGCAACAATCATCATCGCCTCAAGTCGTCTGAGGGCTCGGTCAAGTCTCCAGTCCCGTGCAAGTTCAGTCGCAGCCCGAGCAATGTTTCCGGGGTAATCCTTTGCTTTTTGTTCAAACCGCTCCAGCAATGCAAAGGCGTCAGCCGTAGAGCCCGCAAATCCGACGATGACGCGACCATCAAGCATTCGTCGTAATTTTCGAGTATCCGATTTCATGATTGTCGTGCCATATGTCACCTGCCCGTCCGCGCCAACGGCGACGCGACCACCATGCCGAACCGCCAGAACGGTTGTAGACCTCCACTTAGCTTCGTTTCGCTGTGACACACAGTTTCTCCCATGGGTTTTCCGGAGTCATCCTTTGAGCGGAATGAGCATTTCGGACGACACCAGGATCTTAGTCTGCTGTAACCGTTTTTCGAGTCTCCTGAACGGGTGCCGTTTAGACAATGTTTGTGTACTTCAGCAAATCTCGCCGGAGTTCAGAGACGGGAATCGGTTTCCCAACAGAATGTCAGGATGGGTGAGTCCTACCGGGTTCGCAGTCAGTTGAGATTCCCGTTCTTCCGTTGTGTTCGTGCGAAAAGGTGTGCCGAAATAATGGGTGCGGCAGAAGGCCGCGCTGACTTGCTGAGAGCACACGCTATGTTGTCACGACGAAAAACACACACGCATATTGCTGGTTCTCGGTGTTTTGTAACTCTGATCCTGTTAACACTGTTTGTTCCGTATCACCGCGATGTCAGAGCGGAAGACAAGGATGAAGTGTTCAGGACGCTGCTCCAGAGAATTGAGCAGCTCGAACAGGATAACAAGCAGTTAAAGAACAGAGTCGAAGATCTCGAAGGAAGGGAGCCCTCAGGAGCTTCCGAGTCTGAGGTCTTTCCGCCTGTTGGTTCCGCGTCCCTACTCGAAGAACCTCGTTCACTTCGTATCGCCGACGAACCTCATCCCGCGACAGTTGATGCTGAGTCAACGGGCGGCAAAGCGTTCGCGGACGATCTCTCAGAAACAGACAGCCTGCAGGATCAGAGAATCGCGGAACTCGATAAGACTGTGAAATCTCTTACGGAAAAGGCCAGTAAAAAAACGTATCCGACGTTGACCGTGAATGGTGTGTTTCAGGCGGATGCCGGCTGGATTACCCAGGATGACATCAGCAAAGCGGAATACGGTAACATACAGGATGGTGCTGACTTCAGACGCGCTCGACTTTCCGCAAAGGGAAGCGTGACAGAGACAACGAACTACTTTTTCCAGATGGATTTTGGGTTCTTTGGTCGTCCGACATTCACAGATGTCTGGCTGGAACAAACTCAGGTTCCACTGCTGGGGAATGTGAGGATTGGACAATGGAAACAGCCCTTTAGTCTGGAGGTCGTCAGCAGCTTTCGTTACACGACATTTATGGAGCGTTCTCTTCTGTTCCAGCCATTCACTCCGTTTCGTCACATCGGTGCAGGATTCTACGATGCTTCGGAGTCGCTCGATATGACCTGGGCTGCGTCCGTGTTTCGGACGGGACAAGATCAGTTTGGGGGGTCGCTCAGCACAGATGGCGGATGGGGAACTTCGGAGCGATTGACGTTTCTGCCACTTTGGGAGTGTAATGGAACAGAGTATCTGCATCTGGGGGCTGGTCACTTTTTCAATTCTCCGCCCTCGGACACGATCAACTTCCGAACCATTCCCGAATTCTTCATTGGGGCCAATGGACCTGGTGCTGTTGGAACGAGCGGACAGGCTGTGCCCGGAGGATCAAACGGAACTCCGTTTTTCGTTTCAACAGGAAATCTGACTGTTCCGGCGTACAATGTGCTTGGCTCCGAACTGTTATGGGTGAATGGACCTTTCAGTCTTCAGTCGGAGGCAATGGTAAACTTTGTCAATGTGAGCGGCGCTGATACTGCAGTTTTACCAGGTGCTTACGCGCAGGCTGGTTACTTCCTGACGGGCGAACATCGGCCATACGATCGAAAGACGGGAGCCATTGACCGAGTCATGCCGAAGACGAATCTGTGCTTTGGCGGGACGAACTGCAATCCGGGATTTGGTGCATGGGAAGTCGCGGCGCGTTGGTCGTGGCTTGATCTGAATGACAGCGTTGTTGCCGGCGGTACGATTACAGACTACACAGCCGGACTGAACTGGTACTGGAATCCGTACACAAAGATGGTCTTCAACTACGTGCATGCCGTTTCCGATACCCCGGCGTTTCCAGAGAGCCACACGGATATGTTTGGCTTGCGAGCTCAGATTGATTTCTGATGTTTCCGGGCGGGCACAAATCCGTGAGACCTTCCAGACGTCTACTGCTTTTCCAGATCTGCCATGTAGATGGCCGTGACTGGTTTTCCGGCATCGTCAGTTTCGTGGCTTGAATACCAGGAAACGACTGCCTTCGTGTCGGACAGCGGAATGAAGCCCGGATACGAGTTATCGCCGCCGCTCGGGAGTTCAGCGAACTCTTTGAGGGAATCGCCGCTGAGCCAGGAAAGTGTTGTCTTAGGGCCAGTCGCTTCTGTTGTTTTGCGTCCGCCGACAACGATTCTGTCTCCCCAGTGGATGACCAGGGGGCCTCCAACACTGCGATCCAGATTGATGCGGTTCCATTCGTTCCATGGGGAGCTTGACCGCAGCAATTGGGCAGTGCCACGTCCACGTCTTCCGATTGCCAGCACGCTTCCATCGGGTTCGAAGAGGAAAGCGGTTTCATCGCCATCGATTTCCTGAAAGACTGATTTCTTCTTCCAGATCAATCCGTCATCACTTTCGAGCATGACAGATTCCACTTCAAGAGGTTCACCTCGAAGGCCTTCTTCAAAGTGGATTTTGCGACGTCCACAGAGGTATGCCTTGTCACCAAAACTGGCTGCACGCCAGATGTAGTGCCCGAAGGTGCCTTCAAGCATGAGCGGGCCGTGCCACTCGGAACCATCATCCGTCCAGACTCCAAACCCCAGATGTTTGTTCATGTCGTATTCGGCTACGGGAATCGTGGTCTTACCACTGAACCACGTGCCTGTATATACAAACAACCGATCACGAAATACCAGGAAGTGAGGGTCGCGGGTATCGCGAAGAGGTACCTGAAAGCGAAATACCTGCTCCCACGTTTGCAGGTCACTACTCGACAATACGATTACAGATGCCGTGGGGTGCACCATGTGTCCGTCGGGGCAGCTTCGGAACGTGAGATAGTATTGTCCACGGAAAGTGATCAGATCCGTAAAAGCGTTGTGCTCACCATTATGAAAGACTCGCCGAATATTGCTGACTCGGACAGCTGGTTCCTCGGCGTAAACAGAAGCACAGCCACTCATGCTCGCTGGAACGAACATGAGTGCAGCAAACATGTGCGCAGCGACCAAAAACGAAAACACGCTCGAATACTTCATGGAAGTCTCCGAAAATCTATTTCACGGATGCCTCAGCTGCTTCCGGAACAAGCCGCACAAAGTCAACACCCACCATATATGCCTTGACAGCTTCCGGGTGAGCGCCGGTAATCTCGAGAGTAAGTGGAGTTTCTCCCTGTTTCAGGCTGACGCCGGAATACGACAGTACACCGGTCGTGACAACGTCCGGGTTATTGAAACAGTCCACAGAAGTCTCCAGGATTTGTTCTCCGATGGAGACTTTGAGCTGACCGTAGTCACGAGCTTTCGTAAGGACCAGTTCTACTGTGTATCGTCCGTCGGCCGGAACAGGAATCTCCAGTCCCAGACGATCACCCGGTTTGGCACCAGTCCACCATAGATGATCGTTTCCGCTCCAGCGGTCTTTCGGGAAGCCGCCCATCTGCTGGCTTGCGGCTGTTCCCCCCGTCTTTTCGACGATCTTCAGAGTCTCGCCTTCAAGAGCGTCGGGGACTTTGCCTGAGGCGTCAATTGGTGATGGTGGTCCAGCCATAGCAACCTGAGTGGGGCTGCTGAGATAAGCGACGAGGTCCCGAACGTCGTCTTTTGAAAGCGAGTCGAGCTGTCGTTCAGGCATCATGGAAACATTGGAGAGTGCACGTTCTTCAATGTCGGATTTGGCAATGACGAGTCGGTCATTGATCGTCTGAATCGTGATGGCACTGTCGGTTTCCTGTTTCAGGAGTCCGTTCACAACACGACCATCCGTCAAAGCGAGAACTGTCATCTGATAGTCACGCCCCACAACTGCGCTCGGGTCGAGTATGTTCTCAAGGATATAGTCAAGGTTTGCTCGGTTTGAACCGGTAATATCCGGCCCAATCTCGCCACCCGTACCAAACAACCGGTGACAATTTTGGCAGGTCTTCGAGAAGACTCGTCGGCCATTTCCGGCGTGTCCGGCAGCAACAACTTTGGGCTTCAGAATGTTTTTCCAGTCTTTGATCTGCGACTGTCGATCCTGACTGGATTCACGAACTTCACCCCAGTGCTTCTTCAGGAGTTCATTGAGCTCGGTATTGTTGAAAGAGACGATCTGTCGAACGTGGTAAGCGTGAAGGTCGGCCGATGGGACTTTACCTGCCCCGATTTCATTCAGCAGGATTCGCGTCCATGCGGGACGAGAAACGAGCGTACTGACAACATCCTGTTTTGACTCAGGTGCTATCTGGGCGTACTGCGCCATCAGCGCGGCTGGTACCGAATCATCGCCCAGTGTCACGAGTGCTCGAATCGCCGGTGCCTGCAGCTGAGCATCTGTGAGCACTCCAGGTGACAGGAGTGCGCTCACGGCGCCCTTGTCCTGTCCTCGCACAAGAACGTCCAGTGCCTGGCGTCGTCGTTCCGGCTTTTGTGAAGCATCTGCAAGCAATGCCCTCATTCGTGGAAAGACTCGCTGATCACCCAGCAGAATGGCAATTTGGTCCGATTTGTCACGGATTGCCTGAGACTCACTCTTCATGAGTGTTTCGTAAGTGGATTTCCATGCAGCAGGCATTGGGATTCCAACGCGACCTTCGAAGGATCTCAGCATCTCATCGAGGATGAGTTCCTGATTCTCTGCCCCCTGAACCTGTCCGAGCAATTCAATCACGGGAGCGATGGTCTCGTTTCCGGCAGCAGCTCGACGGATCAGGAATCTTCTGAGGCTCGGGATTTTTGTTGATTCTGCAAGCTTCATTGCGCGTGCTGTGTCGGCAGGAACCAGCGGTTCCGCGCCGTACCAAAGGATCAGCGGGATGTTGTGATCTTCTGCATCTTCTGCACGAGCAGCCAGTGCTTCCACGAGCGCCCATCGCTGTGACAGGGGCAGACGCTGAATGGCTGAAGTGAGATACAGGCGAACGACCGCAGAAGAGTCAGCGGCTGCTCGCTTCACGAACTGCGACAACATTGATGGTGATACATGGGAGTCTTCCGTTGTCAGCTGAACAGTCCACGCGCGAATGTATTCCTGGTCGTCACTCAACAGCTTCTCAGACATCGAATCCGTAAGCCCCCCGACAGCGTGCAGCGTCCAGAGGTAACGGAGTCGTAGTTCAACGGGCCGCGAATGATCTGTGACAGCATCGGCCAGCGACTTCAGAAGTTCGGGCGATGTTCCTCGATCCATCAGAATTCGTCGAGCCGTTCGGACGTACCATTCGTTCCTGTGGTCGTGTGCTGCGACCAGTTGTGCATCGGTCCATGTTGAAAGATCGACAGATGTTGTTTTCACATCTCCGTAAGAGATTCGATAAATTCGGCCACTGGTTCGATCCCAGATTTCCGGGTTCGTACGGTGGCAGGCGTTTTTGTCATACCAGTCAATCAGATACACGGTCCCGTCAGGCCCATATCGCAGATTGATCCCGCGGAAATAGTGATCGTTCGCCATCAGCAGGTCTTTCCCGTGATGACCAACAAATGCCGACGTTCCTTCAACAGGCTCAAGAATGTCGCAGTTAACACGATTTCCGTGGACGTTGTTGAAGAAGATTTGATTGCGATACTGGTCAGGCCAGTTGTCGCCGAGATAGATCATCGCTCCGCAGTGAGCATGTCCGCCGCCGGCCTCTGAAGTTCCTCCGGCTGCTCGCGGTTCATGCCCCCACCACGCATGGTCCCGGATGTCGCCGACATAGTGAGCATGGTCCGCGATCGTTTTGATGTCTTCATAAGTATAGGCATTGAAATGCTGGCCACCCTGTCGATGGTACCGCCCCCCCTGAATGACGTGCCAGAGATGAGGAATCACACAGGCTGTAATAAACGCCTGGCCGCGATCATTAAAGTCAACTCCCCATGGATTGCTGGTGCCATTCATAAAGGTCTCAAATTCATCCCGCACCGGATGATATCGCCAGACGGATGCATTCACGGGAATACGCTGATCATCCGCGGCACCAGGCTTTCCAACTTTGGAGTGAGTAAAGACTCCATGGCAGCCATAAAGCCATCCGTCGGGTCCCCAGATGAATGCGTTGAGCGTTTCATGGGTGTCCTGCCATCCGAAACCATCACGAAGGACAACGGCACCTGGAGGAACATCTCCGGGAAACTGCAGTCCGATCGCTGTTGTTTTTGCAGAACCCGGGACCGGCGCATCTGGTTTATCATCGCCATCTCGATCCGGGATGAACATCAGATAAGGGGCTGCTCCGACATAGACGCCACCAAATCCGACTTCGAGTCCGCTGACGAGATTCAATCCCTCGATAAACACCTTCGAATGATCGAAGGTGCCGTCATGATCCTGATCTTCAAAGATCACGATCTTGTCTTTACCCTCTCCCTCGACAGCTCGCAAAGGGTAAGTATGAGCCTCTGCAACCCAAAGTCGACCCTTGTGGTCAAAACACATGGCGACAGGCTGATGGACCATTGGTTCACCAGCAGCAAGCTGAACTTTGAATCCCGGAGGAACTGTCATGTTGGCCGCAGCTGCGACGGGTTCCAGTCCTTCGGCCATCGCTACCTGCTTGCGAGGCTGAGCTTCTTCCCACTCCGCGTCGCTGACAGTTTTGCGAACATGCGTGAGGACGTGTCCGCCCTTCATTCCGCCGGTGATGATGTCAACCAGTCCATCGTTGTTGATGTCCGCCACGGCAAGTCCGCGACCAATTCCCGCTTCACCATCTGCGAGATGCGGAACAAAGTCCACTTCGACGGACTTCGAATCTCCTTCGTCCGTGATCGTTCGACGAAGTTCAAACCAGTAAACCACGGCGCCGGCATCCCACATTGGGCTTTGAGTGTGATGAGACCAGTAAGTCTTTCCGGTGATGATGTCCAGAAGACCGTCGCCATTCACATCTGCAAGCTGAACCGCGTGCAGCTCTGTAAACAGCAGTCCATATGGGCTGTCTTCAACTTTGTCACCCATCAACAGGTGGCGAGTGAACTCGATTTCGCCCGCATCGTTCTTCCCTGTGTTTTCGAACCAGGCAAGCCCGAAGTCATGGGCACTCAGGCTCGTGATGATGTCCTGATCGCCGTCGCCGTCTACGTCGTATGCAAACATATCGGCTGATGCGCGAGCGAATTCAAACGCATGGAACTTCCAGTTCTCACCAGACTTCACTACTTCGGGCTGTTCAAACCAGCCTTCACGAGCCAGCATGTCGGGGCGCCCATCTCCATTGACATCGCCCACTCCAAGACCGTGACCGAATGGCGTCGGAGCCGTTGGCTCAGAAATCGAAATAAACGTCCATGGCTTCAGCGGTCCCTCGGCTGTCGGAAGATAGTAGCCGTAGTTTCCGTTTCGAGTACAAATGAGTTCCGGAACTCCGTCCGCGGTGATGTCAGCGAACTGCGGAGCTTCATTGCTGACCTGATCTGCGACCTCGATCTTTTCCCAGAGAGTATCCAATTGATCCGGGCCGGGGTTGCGATATACGAATCCTGGTGTTCCAGGAAATCCGGCAGTCAGAACGTCTCGGTGACCGTCTCCATCGAAGTCATGAACCCAGCTAAAGAAGTGGTCAGCATATCGCTCCCGAGGCTGTGGTACGGCGGGGAAGATTTCATTCTTCTTTGTGAAGTCCGGACCTGCGTACCAGTGAGGCCCATAGACCACATCCGGGTTACCATCCCCGTTGATGTCGCCGGCTCCTGCACCCTCGGAAAAATACACATCAGTCAGCATCTGGCGTTCAAAGACGTCAAGAGTCTTATCAGCGGCATGAGCGAACTGGGAACTGGTCAAACCCGCAGCCAGCGAGAGACTCAGGAATACGGTACGAGCAAAGCTCAGGTGAGATGGCATGGAAACATCCTGAGTGAAGATAAGAGATGATCTGTGTGAAGAGGAGACGCGACGTCAATGGTCGGGGTAAGTCCGGAAAACCAAATCAGAATTGCTTGCAGGCAGGGTGGACATCATTGCATAGTCCTGTCCACTTTCCAAGTCGGAGGGTTTCCCGACGGTATCATAACGGAGGAGTTCTATTCCATGGATGTGGCCATCCGTCCTTACACTTATCAGCACAACTCCGTTCTCCTATAGTTCCGCAACTGAGTCCGGAAGTGACAGAATTCGACAGTCAGGTGCGATTCCGATGGCAAGTGCTTACTCCGAAGACGATCAGAGAATGATTCGCCTCCAGGAGGGAGATGCGCGTGCCTTTGATGAAATCGTAGCAGAGTGGCAGACTCCGCTTTTCCGATTTTTTCTCCGGAATACTCGCGATGAACAACTGTCAGAAGATTTGGTTCAGGAAACCCTGATTCGGCTCTATCGAAAGGCCTGGGACTACCTTCCGACCGGCTTGTTTCGCGGTTGGCTGTTTCGAATTGCTCACAACCTGCTCATCGACCAGTCGCGTCGGGCGAAGAACGATGTCCTTGTGCACCGGATCCGGCCCTCCATGGGACGTGATGGCGAATGGTTGGATCCTCTCCAGAATATTGCGGCTGAATTCGTTTCACCGTCCGCAAAAGCATCGGAAAAAGAGATCGTTGAAGTTATCGGAGCGATTTTGACAGAGTTACCTGAGGAGCAGCGTCAGACGTTTCTGCTGCATCACTTTGAATCGTTGAGTTTGTCGGAGGTGGCAGACGCTATGTCGACCACCCTTCCCACAGCAAAAAGTCGACTCAGACTTGCCAAAGATAAGCTCCGGTACTTACTTGCCTGCCGCGGCTTGTCAGAGGAAACAAGTTTTGAAAACAATTAATCCATTACCGGACCAGCCTCGTTCTGCGCGATATTCGTTCAAACAACCGTTCCAAATGAAGTCACAACGCCAATGCCACACTTCAGCCGACTCACAGATATTGTGACCTGTAATCTCACGGAAATACTGCAGATGTCGCCGGATCCGGCAAAAACACTGCAGGAGATCATCCAGGAAATGGATGAGGGGCTGTCTGCGTGTCGTCGCAGCGTTGCAACGTCAAGCGGCAACTACGAACGGCTGTCCAGGGAAATCAACGCTCATACCGACCAGGTCGCCGACTGGATTCAGCAGGCGCGCCAGTCGCTGGCCGGGGGGAATGAGGCAGCAGCTCGGTCTGCTCTGACACGAAAAGTGGAACTTGAAGGACTGATTGACGGTCTGAAGCCCGAAATGGATGCTGCATATTCGACGTTTCAGCACATGCTGCGGATTCAAAGAGCCCTCGAGGCGCGTCAATCGGATGCAGCGAGAAGGCTCGCGGAACTTAAAGGAGAAAATCCCCCTCCCGAAGCGGCCAGGTCAGATTCTCGTATGAGTGACAATGATGCAGCTGCCCGACAAAAGTCTGAAGAAATTGACGCTGCTTTGGATGCACTCCGAAAAGAACTGGGCGAATCAACCTGATAGAATTCCTCTCGCAGACTGTCCAACCTATGCGTCTGAAGCTCGGTGATATTGCCCCAGCCTTTGAACTTCCGGATCTCCACGGGAATCTGGTCAGGCTGAGCGATTTCGCGGGCAGACGGTTGCTGATCTCCTTTCATCGTTACGCAGCCTGCCCTTTGTGCAATCTGCACATTCATGAACTTAGTCAGGCTTCGACCGAGCTGAAGAGTCATGGTCTGGAAATCGTGGCGATTTTCATGTCCGGACCGCAACGTGTGGCGGATCAGTATGAATCGCGAGAAGTGCCCTTTCCGATTCTGGCTGATCCCGATCGCAAAGCGTACGGACCATATGGTGTGGAATCTTCTATTCCCGGTATGCTGGCATCATTTGTTCATCCACGGGCAATGAAGGCATTCTTTAGCGGATTCATGCCTGGGAAGATTGATGCGGATACAACCACTTTGCCGGCCGATTTCCTGCTGAATTCCGAACACCAGATCGTTGATACGTGGTATTCCTCCAACATCACTCAGCATATGCCTTTGGATCGCATTCGACGCTTTGCACTGAATCACCATGTCTGACCTCAGCGAAAAAATCCGACGCGCTCGAGCGAGGCTGTTTGGCACAACCGCCAGGGACGTCAGGGTTCCGTTTCAGCTGAACTGTGATTGTGGTCATCGTGTCGGAGGAATTCGGCAGACAAGTTCACAGATCGTTACATGTTCTCAATG
The DNA here is from genome assembly GCA_016795105.1 of Planctomyces sp. Taxonomy (GTDB): domain Bacteria; phylum Planctomycetota; class Planctomycetia; order Planctomycetales; family Planctomycetaceae; genus F1-80-MAGs062. The sequence continues at coordinate 7,917 of JAEUIH010000032.1, read as the reverse complement.
CAGTGCTCAACTGTTTGTACTGCCGGTGAATGTATATCCGACGACTCGTCGTGTTCCCAGCGAAGTACTCGGAGGCAGGTTTCACCAGCGACTGATATCAGTTGTAAAGGACCTGCTGCCGTTTCTGTCGCCCGCTTCAGCACCATCAGGGCGTCCATCATCCAGAGTTCCTGACCGCTCAACTCAGGACTCGAGACGTGCCGGCTCGCAACAGCAGTCAGAAGGCGGAAGAACGGCTGCACTGGAAACTCGCGAACGGCTTCCTCAGGGCACTGGGACAGCAGCGTGGGCCGCTGAGGAGAAAAGACCGGAGAGAGAGCGAAAGAAGGGCGAAGTCCTGCCAAACGCCAGAGGCGAAGCTCTGCCAAACGCCCGAGGCGAAGCAGATGTTCCTGAACTTTCGGAACGTGTCCGACAGCCACTGATGCGTCGAATACGACGACAGGTGACTCCGTTTCGCCTGTTAATGCTGGCAGTGACCGTAGTGATCGCAACGACTGCCGGTTGGATGTACCACAGACGTCAACTCGAACAGGCAAGGATTGCATGGCGATCAGCGATGGATGAAACTGAAGTTGTGCTCGGCGATCGGAACTTTGGACAGCTCGAGCAAATCCTGATCAAGGCCGATCAGGCCGCCAGAGTTCTTGGACGAATGGATCTCGAAGTTGGCGCCGTCCGAAATTTGTTGCGACAAACAACCGCGATCAACGGACTCAACTCTGATGACCTCTATTCCGAACTTTCAACCGCCTACTCGCCTGATGGGCGACTGGACTCGGGGCGAGTGGACGGACTTTGCAGAGATGTTTGTACCGGCTGGCACGTCTTTGAATGTCGGCTATCCGCAGTCCCTGAGTCAGAGTTTGGTATTGCCGGAATGCTGGAGCTTGATTATCCGATGCGAGTACACTCGCATAAAGTGCGAATCCTGGCAGACTCTTCTTTACTCAACAGTGCCTTTTCCGCCGCTCCGAATTCAACACTGATTTTTGCTGCGTCGATCGAATCATGCCGAGGGCCAGACAGCGCGACTCAGCAGTGGGTGATCCGTCTGCGTTCAGACTCGTGTGCCCTGCTGACAACTCGAGAGCATGCAGAGCAGTTTGGGCTGTCAGATGCCGTAGATCCTGATCTGACGACGCTGCTTGAGTATCAGAAACAGTTTGTTGAATCGACCAATATCGAAGACCTGATCGAAAAAGACCGACAGCTCGAACGCGCTCGCGCCGGGAAACGAGAGGCAAAGCCATGACCCTGTTGTCTCAGATTCTGCTGCTGATCATGCTCTTCACTCAGGATCGAACCCAGACTGTTCCTGAAATTCTGAGCCTTCAGGATCAGTGGCAGACATGGATCAATGACAGGAAAGTGCTGGTCATTCAGGGACGGTACGCAGGCCGAGCTGGTTCTTTATTCCGACTAAAGAAACTGCCCTTCTCTTTTGAAGCTCCTCGCTCTGCAGCATTGCCCGATAGTCTTCGTGCAGAAGTACGTATGGAGTTGACCGGTACAATCCGCAGTGAACCAGGTCGCATTGTATTCTCCGTGACCAGGGTCGTACTGGGAGATACTGATGTCGATTTGATCAAATCGAGGGCATCACGGATTGATCCGAGTCAGCCGGAGCGACTGCTGGAACTCGCAGAAGAGTTCGTTCCAATGTCAGAATTCTACGAAGACAGTTCGCTGAAGGCTGAGATTGCTGTAGTGAGGCAGACGGCCTTTGAACGACTTCGCATCGAAGCCGCCGGAGACTATAAGAAACTGCTGGAGGTCGTTTCCACTGGCCGAGAGGTTGGGATTGAAAAGCGAGTTCTTACGGCTGTGGAATTTGAAGCGGCGATCGCGGGCTGGAAATCAGGCTCCGTTGGCCTCGATGAACTCCGCAAGCAGATTGAAAGTAACTGGCCGGGATGGGATCAGGCAGATACTCAAAATGCAACTGCCAGTGTGACTCCTGAAAATGCAGCCGCGAAGTACGCCGCCGCAGATGATGCGACTCGTATGCAAATTCATCGCTGGATCTTTCGTCAGGTTCGGCGATCACAAATTCTCCCCGATCTGAAACCCAGCGGCGAAAACGGAATCGCGATTGCGTCCCTGATTCGCGACCAGCTCCCTGAAGAGTCAGAACTCGCAGATTCTCTCGAGAAAAAAGAGGTCGATTTCCGAGTCGCGAGAGTTAGAGAGTTGAGCCGATTGGAAATACAGCAACTCTCCGATCTGTTGATCCGCTTCAAACGAGATTCAGAATTGAGTCCCCTGCTTTCGAAATGGCTGGAAGCTCAGAGTCTCAAATTTCGTGATACCGGCGTGTCCGGTCTGGTTCGTACTGCCGACGAATATCTGTTTGTGGGGGATCGCTGGAGCCGAACACAGGATCGTCAGCGGGGTATTGATCTGCTGAAAGAGGCCTGGTTTGCCGCTGTCAAATTGTCCCCTGAAGCCGCATCGCAGATCGAAGAACGACTCAAAGGATTCGGATGGGAACGTTTGAAGGATCAGTGGATGACCAGGAATCAGATCGAATCTCTTCCGCAGGATGATATTCAACTGGCCGTTCGTGAAGGTCGAGTTGTTCGAGGAATGTCGCAGGATCAGGTCATCGGTATCCTCGGACAGCCTCAGAGGGTTGCTCGATTGATTGCATCTCGCTCCATACGTGAACTCTGGATTTACGAAACGCAGGGTTCCAGTCGAATGGTTGTGGAACTGCAGCGGCCGAAATCAGATACCGGAAAAGGCGCAAAGGTCCTGTCAGTGTCTTCAGGCAACTAAGATCAAACTCATACGAATGATCAGCTTTGTACAGCGGGGTCCGCTTCCGCAGCAGCAGCTGACTTCGCAATCCGATACAGAGGCAGACTGCCGAATTTTCCGGCACACTTCGGACACTTGGCCTTCGCAATACCTTTTCCGTTTGCCCCGCCCAGCTTGTTTTTCAAACGACCTTCTTCACTGACTGTGATCCCACAGGCTGCACACCGATGGCCGGAAAGTTCCAGCGTAAATGCAGGGTCCTGCTGGTAGTAAGAAAGGTTGCGGATCGAGTCGATTTTTGACTGCGTGTAAAAGCACAGCAGCGTGTCCGACTTTTCTGTCTCCGGGATTCCATTCTCTTCAAGCGGCAGACTCAACTGAAATTGCGATTTTAGCTTTTCTGCCAGCGTTCGAATTTGACTGAGAGTCAGCGAGCAAAATACTTGCTGCCCATTGCCACCGTCGATTGGCAAGTAAATTGCGATCCGACCGTCACCAAAAACCGGGACGCCGGCAAACATTGACTCATGTACCTTCGCGACAGGTTGTACAATTCTGAGCTGAGAAATCAGGTCGGTTGTGATCGGACGAACTTCCACCTGAGGGACGACACTGGTGTCAGCACTCTTTGCAATCAGGTTTTTGACCTGCTTTCGACGCTCCTGAAGTTCTGCGGGAGTTGGGCCGCTGGACTTGCCGAGAAAGCTCTTCTTCTTAACGCCGTCCTTGTTCAGGTTGACGACCGCAAGTCCTGACGGAGTAATCGCAATGTCGACCAGCATATGCTGATCAGCAAGACTTCCGGGCTTGAGTATCAAAGCTGTCGGATTCAGTAAATGCAGGCGAGCATCGTCAATCCATGGCAGGTCTGCAACCGGAGCGTCTGAAGTCGCTTTCTCAGACTTCTTTTCAGCCTTCTTTCGAATCTCCGGAATTGCAACGGCACCCTTACACTGCGGGCATCGAACCACTCTGCCTGCCTGCTCTTCCTGAACTCGGATCCAGGATCCACAGGACGGACACGGAATCATAATCCGTTTACGACGTGCTTCAGCAAGCTTCTCAACTCGACGACGGCGAAACTCTTTCTGTTCCTGCATCGCAATCGAATGCAGATCGTCCGAGTCAACATCGGCAACAGACTTCCCGGGGCCTCTGGCAGCTGCAGCAGCAAACTTGCCTGCGGCTCCCGCTAATGCATCATCGTTGAGTTTATTCGTTCCTTCCGTGTCTCCGTCGGTTTCTGCTGTTCCTTCACTCTTAGGTTTTCCGCCCGGTGTTGTGGATTGAGGTTTGTCGGGCCCTTCCACAGGAGCTGCAACCCGTTGTTCGGGGACCGCCCGTTGTTCCGAGACCGCCCGGCTATTGCCGGAGACACTGTTGTCCAGCTCGAACTCAGATTCTTCCGCAGCTGAAGACGTCACGTCAGATCCCAGAGTAAAACCATCCTCTGAGTCTGTCGCCTGGTCATCCATCATACTTGAGCCGGGAACCGCTGCACGCGCTGGCAGGTAGTCCGTACGGTGCTCTTCCGGAATGTCGCTGTAAATGATCTTTTGAGGGGTTGTGGTCATCATCTCATAACGACGAGCAATATCGTCACGCATGAATGTGTTGCAGTTCCAGCAACGGACCAAACCCACTCTCACCATCACGCCGCAGGTTCGACATTCTTCGTGCAGGTTCGCAGACTTCAGGTCACTGCGATTTGCCGGGGCTCCGGAAGTCGACTGTCGCGATTTCCTTGCGTCAAAGACATGCCCACAATGCGGACACTCATAGGTGTCCGAAAGAATCATTGTCTTGCATCCGGGGCAGGTGCGAAAATCTGTCGACATGTCGCTTACTTACTCTGTTTAGTGAAGAATCGACGGAACGGACAATCGCTCCTGCTGTCCTTCCTCCTGCACCTCCCCAATCGGCGGAAAGGCGGCCCTCCGTTCACACTCAAATCCGTTGCCTACAATAACCGGATGAATTACCGATCTTTACAAAATTCTCAGCTCTTTTGAAAGAATCGTACACCCTTAAACCAAAAACCTGCCCATCCGGACCGAAGGGTACTGCACAAGAGAACAGTCACGAAGGAAGCCGGAAAAGTCAAGTGATCGGAGAATCACTCCTTCAGTACCATGTCAATACACATGACGGCTGCCATGATCAGTTGCCGAATCGGGTTGTTGGCGGGAACCGTTGGCAGTATTTGTAAGACATAGTTGTCGGCGGAAGTGAAGAATTCTTTTCCGAGTCCGGTCCATTTCTTAGAGACCTTCGCAAATTCCTGGTCACCGTATCGAAAACTAAATTCCCACCCGGTCCAGGTACCCTTCAGGACGCAGAGTTCTTCATCGTTTGGGCCGAGCACGGCGAATGCACCGCCGAGTGACCAAAAGCGTTGCTTAAATCCACCGATTCGAGTTCCATTTTCATCCAGAACGTCGACTTTTGAGAGGAAAATCGAGACTCCGCGCTTTACGGTCAATATTGGCCGTCCGTCAGGGGAGTGCAGTTCGATCATAAACGGAGTCATCCGTTTGTAGTCCGTGAATCGAAGCAACCGCGTGAAGATCCCTAGTTTTTCTTCACGGCATTCGATGATGAGTTCTCCACTCTGAGGATCGAAAACGTCGTAATTGTTCGCGGCCTTAAAGAACCCAACATGTTCTTTCACCAGGAACAGGTTTCGATTGAGAACTGGATGCATAAGTCCGAATTCCTTGTGGCCCTGAGGGGGGAGAGACTTCGAAGAGGATATCACATGGACGGCTGAAGGAACATGAAAAGACCCCCAATCCGCATTCACGAATTGGGGGTCTTTGAGTATTGTGCCGAGGGGAGGGCTTACAGGAGGTTCACAACTTTCTCCGCAAGTCCTCGGTCACCAAGAATCACGTTCAGTTTTCCCGCAGAGGCGATGGATTCGAGCACCTCAAGTTCACGAAGCTTCATCAGCACAGGGTTGTCAGCCAACAGCTTTGCAGTGTTTGCCTGAGACCGCATTGCGGCCGTTTCTTCACGTCGAGAGATCAAATTCGCTTCGGCGGCCTTGCGAGCTTCGATGACTCGGTTCAGCAGATCCTTCATTTCGCCCGGCAAAATCACATCTCGAATCCCAACGCTCACAACTTCAACTCCGAGTTCGAGAGCGCGACGGCCGAGCAGGTCCTCCATCTCCTTCGAGACGGAATCTCGTTCAGTCAGAAACAGGTCGAGTTCCTTCGTACCGATCACACCTCGGAGGGCCAGCTGAGCTTCTCGGTAGATGGCCTGCCGCACATCTTCCGTGCGACTGACTGCCTTGAGTGAGTCAGCGATTCGGTACGTGACAACAGCGTTGAGCCTCAACGTGACTTTATCTGCAGTCATGAGTTCCTGACCTGCCACATCGACCATCGTTTCCCTCAGATCAACAGAGATAACTCGAGCATCAGACTGCCCTTTCCAGAAGGCATAAAGCCCCGGACCAAGTGTCTGAACAAATCGTCCATCGATATACAGGACACCAGTATGGTCTCGATCAATCGAACAGACGTCGAGTACTCGCTGTGCTAAAGGTGACTTTGCAATGACCTTCAGTTCAGCGTGTTCAAACTGAACCTGACTCGCATCTGCGATTTCGCATCGCACATTTTTCTGGCCGGTCCAGTACACATACATGCCCGACGCAAGAACGGTGCTGAAGCGCCCGTCAATCCAGACAAGCGCGCGTTCGTGGTCCTTGAGGTCGAGTACGACCGCGTGTCCATTCAGTGCACCGGACTTCACAATCAGGTCCAGTTTTTCATGGACGAGCCAGGGTGTTCGCTTCGAGACGATTTCAACCTGAGTGCGACCTGGCAGTCCGGCGATCCAGTGAGTTCCCGGGCTGAGCAAACCGCGAAACTCACCTTCACGGAACAGAAGCCCAATCTCGTAACTCAGAATTCGATAACGATTCAATAACAACATCTCTCACCCTCTGTCTTCCTGCAGCATTGACGCTGCGGTTCTTCATCGTTCTGTTGAGTTGCCTCCGAAGGCAGGCAACTCACTGATCTCACGACGCTCGTGCGGAGTTCACTTAAGCCGTCACAGCAATCGAACGGGAAGTTCGTTCAATGCGAATGACTGCGGAATCTGGTCACTGCAGGGCAAGGCGACGTGATGCCGGACTGAAGACAGAGCCTTCCGATTCCCACTTCGCTGCCGAAGAGAAAGCGCATGTTGCCCGGTCATCGTCAGACTGATCTCGTAGTTGTCTGCCTTCTTCAGGCGGTTCAAGACGTTTCAAGCGTCTTTGGCATTGCTGCCGTGAGCCAGGCTTGAGGCCCGGCGGTGGTACAGGAGTCGAACCTGTGACTTCCAGATGAAATCTGGTGCTCTGCCTCTGAGCTAACCCTTGTGCCGTTCATGCGTCGGTCAGAAACCATGTTCGGAATAAATGTACTGAAACCAAAGAAGCAGGAAGGCTTCACCGGACAACACATTCACCGCTGGACCTGCAGCACGAACTGACCATCAATTGACACGCATCCTCTGAACCTGGTTCGGGAGAAGCACAGGTCAATCAGAAGTCGTGGAAAATAACTCAATCCGAGATCATCGAATGAGCCCACGTTTCCATGCAATGATGTCATCAAGAATCTGATCGAGCGTCGTGACCGGTTTGATGCCGATCGTCCGGAACAGGCGGTCCACGTTCGGAACTCTGCGCTGCACGTCCTCAAAGTCGTCGCTGTATGCCTTATTGTAAGGCAGGAATTCAATCTGAACTCCCGGGTTGGTCTTCTCGATCACTCGCTTAGCCAACTGCAGAATCGAAATTGGCTGGTCACTGCCGATGTTGAACACTCGCCCTTCGGCGTCCGCGGTTTCCATGAGACGAGCAATGCACTGCGTGATTTCACGAACATGCGCGAAACAGCGAATCTGCGATCCGTCGTCATATACGACAACTGGTCCACCGTTCAGAGCAGACTCAACAAATCGAGGAACAACCATGCCGTAGTTGCCAACCTGCCTTGGGCCCACCACGTTAAAAAAGCGACCTACCGTTACGCCGATACCATATTTCCTGTGATATGCGAGCGCTAGAAACTCGTCAATCGCCTTGGAACACCCATATGCCCATCGCGGTCTGCTCGTTGGGCCAAGGTGAAGGTCATCATCCTCAAC
>JAEUIH010000329.1 GCA_016795105.1 Planctomyces sp. | reverse complement strand
ATATTCGGCCGGATGCTCGACCATGCAGGCGCGCACCGGATTCAGTTCGATATAGCGCTGACAAGCCAGCAAATACTGCTCCGCCTGCGTCAGGCAAGAGCGGAAGCGGCCCTCCCAAAGCGTACCGGAGCGCCGGTAAGTGCGGTTGGCATACTGCACGTAACGCTGCCCCAAAGCCTTCATCAACGCTCCAACGCCATCACCAGTGCCAGGCGACACCAGCAAATGAACATGATTGGTCATGAGGACATAAGCGTGAACCATGCAACCGGTCTTGCCGGCGTACTCCGTGAGCCACTCCAGATAGAAGCGGTAATCCTCATCGGCAAAAAAGCAGGCTTGCCGATTGTTGCCCCGCTGAATAACGTGCATCGGCACATTGGGGAGCGTCAGGCGGGCGCGACGGGGCATGATCGAATTCGGAGGGTGGAAACCTCATGATTATAGGGGAAACCGTGGTCTGTCCCCTATTATTATGTACCGGCCCGGATTGATTGGACACTGTTTTGCAACTCAGGCTGCCTTTCGCATGGCATAGGCCTTACGGGCTTC
>JAEUIH010000328.1 GCA_016795105.1 Planctomyces sp. | reverse complement strand
TCGGCTTCCACGGTCACTTCGCCGAGCACGCGATCGCTGACATCGACGCCACCGACCGTGACCACCAGCCGCCAGATAGCGGCCACCGCGCCGCCATCGGTGACCGTTTCCGTGCCGGCGGCGATGGCCGGCGCGACGATCGACACAATGACCGGCACCGACGGCGACTGCAGCGCGCTGATGTCGACGCGCACCGGCAATACCAGCGTGACCGGCGTTGCGTCATATGCGACGGCATCGAAGGCCGCGCCGAAAAAAGCACTCACATCAAGTCCGCCCCGGCCAGCAGCGACAGGTTCGCGGTCGCTACGTCGATTGCCGCCCCGGTCGCATCGATGGTGACCAGCTTGATGTAGTCGACCCCGTCATTCTCCAGCGTCCAGCGCACAAAAGCCGGCGCGCCGCTATCATTGGAGATGCCGGCAACGATCATCGGGTAGCTGCTGCCATAATCGGCCGTGTTGTAATTGACGCGGTAGGTTCCCGTTCCGGTCTTGGAGAAGGCGCTGGCGAACCCGGCCGCCGACTGGGTACTGATCGCGCCGCCCGTGGTCA
>JAEUIH010000327.1 GCA_016795105.1 Planctomyces sp. | reverse complement strand
AGTTGAACCCGGACGTGTACAAGTTGAGCGACCCGCTGCCGCTGTAAATATCGTTGTTCTTGGTGTACGGGTAGATCGAGTTGGTCCAGGCTACGGCGTCGGCTTGGGCGGCCGCCGCGTTCACGCCCCATCCCGCCGGCACAGCGGCCAACCGGTAAGGGCCAAGTCCCGAGGCACTCACATTGGTGTGGAGGTAAGTGCCCGTTGCCGGGTCGATCGGGTGCATCAGCATAAAGGTGTCGTCGTAGTCGGCGATGTAAATCTGGGCGGCAGTCCCCGTTTGTTTGGTCTCCGCCAGGGTCTTGGATTTCTTCGCCGCCTCTTTGGCTTGGGCGAAAACGGGGAAAAGAATGGCGGCGAGGATCGCGATGATCGCAATCACCACCAGCAGCTCGATTAGGGTGAAACCCCTATTCTGACGGTTCGTTGTCATAATTCCAAATCCCGCCGATGCAGCAAGGAGCATCGGCACGCATTAGAGTACATCAATTGTTTCGCAACTGTTACCACAATTTGAAAAAAGGTGTTCCAGCCAATTTAGACCCCCTTGGCGCCGGCCGG
>JAEUIH010000326.1 GCA_016795105.1 Planctomyces sp. | reverse complement strand
AAGAGGAACTGGCATTGCGCGAGCGCTACACCGCGGCGCTCGAGAAATCCGACCTTGCCCGCGACCTGGCCGCGACGAAATCTGCCAAGGAAGCCCAGGAAACCGCGCGCAAGGCGCGTTATGACGTGGCCCTGGCGAAGGGAGACATCACCGAGAAGCAATACAAGGAACTGGTCGACAACCTCAAGCAGGACGTCGACGAAATGGGCGAATTCATGAAGCAGGCGGCGCGCAACATGCAGGACGCTTTTGCGGAACTGTTCATCAACCCGACAGGTGACGGCATCCGGTCGTGGGGAGAAACCTTCGCCAAGACACTGCAGAAGATGATCGCTCAGGCCGGGTCGGCGCAGTTGCTCAAGCTCATGCTTGGCGACGTCGACAAGACCGGGAGCCTTGGAGGGTGGATTGGCGACCTGTTCAAGCCGTTGAAGGAGTTCGACTGGTCCGGCGCGGTGTCGTCCATCGCGTCCTGGTTTTCGTTCGCCAACGGCGGAATCATGACCAGCGCCGGTCCGCTGCCGCTGAATAGCTATGCCGGAGGTGGCGTCGCCAACCGGC
>JAEUIH010000325.1 GCA_016795105.1 Planctomyces sp. | reverse complement strand
TCTGATGCGGTATGCAGAGTCGCGCGGTCATGAGAGCGATTTCGCCATTGCGAACGCCTGGCAGTCTCGCGATTACCTGATTCGGGCGTTCAACTCTGATGTGCTCTACAAGCAATTTGTCTTGGAGCATGTCGCTGGAGATCTGTTGCCTGCCCCTCGGCTGCAGACCGGTAGCGAACTCAACGAGTCGGTCCTAGCCACCGGCTGGGCTTTCCTGGGGGAGGAAGTGCATTCGCCGGTGGATATCCGACAGGACGAGTGCGAGCGGATCGATAACAAGGTCGATGTCTTCAGTAAGACTTTTCTTGGGCTCACGGTTTCGTGTGCCCGCTGTCACGATCACAAGTTTGATCCGATCCGGACCGATGACTATTACGCGCTTGCTGGCTTCATGCTGGGGTCGAGTTTTCGTCAGGTTCGATTCGAGGCCATGGAGAACAACCGCAAGATGGCGGCGGAGCTGGCGGATTGGCGTGGGCGGTATGCTCCCCGTTTGCTGAAATCGGTGATCGCCCGTCGCGAATCCGGAGTTGCAGGCATTGCCGAGAACTTGATGGCTGCCGC
>JAEUIH010000324.1 GCA_016795105.1 Planctomyces sp. | reverse complement strand
ACCGCAGGAGATGGGGCGGATTATCCTGTGCGCGAAGCGTATCGTTATCGCAATTGGGTGATCAAAGCTATTTCGCAAGACGTCCCCATCGATCGTTTTATCGCGATGCAAATCGCCGGGGACATCCTGGCTCGAGAAAACGAAATTTCTCAATCGTCTGAACTTTATGCCGATCACATAACGGCTACAGGATTTCTGGCAGTCGGCAAACGATATGGTTATGCGCCAAACTCAGACTACCAACATCTCGATTTTGCCGATGCGTTGGATTCGATTGGGCGATCGATGTTGGGACTTTCGATAGGCTGCGCTCGATGTCATGATCACAAGTACGATCCGATCAGCATGGAGGATTACTATGCGTGGTATGGGATTTTGCAAAGTACCCAATGGTCTTTTCCCGGTGGCGAAGAGCATAAACGCCCGGCACATTTTCCACCCTTGTTACCTGAGTCTCAAAAGCAAATCCGAGAAGCTCAGCATCAAAAAGAGATAAGTGATTTAGAAAGCAAGTTGAGAGAATTGCGGCACAAACGCAATCAACTTTTGCCAGGCCATTATGCAG
>JAEUIH010000323.1:255-569 GCA_016795105.1 Planctomyces sp. | reverse complement strand
GAAACCTGGTCGCGTCAGTTGCCTCACCAAACCTGGTGGCAGGAATTTTTGCGTGATTCCGGCGGCACAGGATTCTGGCACGAAACCTATTTTATGCGCGGCGGCATGGAAGCGATTTTCGATGACATGAAAATCCCGCTCGGTTTCACGCAATTTGCCGAGCCGCAACCGGCACGCGGCCCCATGTTTTCGTCTCGCAAACGTTTGATGAAAGAAGAATCGCGCACCGCATCTGTCATCAGCGAAGAAGAGTTGTACCGGTAAAAGTCAAAACTATGTGGTTGATTAACACGGCGCTCCGTCGCCCGTTCACA
>JAEUIH010000323.1:0-245 GCA_016795105.1 Planctomyces sp. | reverse complement strand
TTCACAATTCTGGTTCTGGTCATCGGTATTGCGCTGGGGGCGGTGCTGGCCATCAAGCAGATGCCGGTGGATATTTTCCCGAATCTGAATCTGCCGGTGATTTATGTCGCGCAACCTTACGGCGGCATGGATCCGGCGCAGATGGAAAGTTTTCTCGTTTCCTATTACGAGTACCACTTTCTGTATGTCGCCGGGATCGAACACGTCGAATCGCGTTCGATTCAAAATGTAGGACTGGTCAAGCT
>JAEUIH010000322.1 GCA_016795105.1 Planctomyces sp. | reverse complement strand
GAGCGGTCTTGGGCGGCTCGGGAGCGGGCGGAGCAAGCGGCGGAGCGGTCTTCGGTGGCTCAATCGCTGTGACGACCGGCGTGATGGCGGCCACCTCGAAGGGCAGGGCCGCAGGCGGTGGACCTTTCGGTTCGACGGCGAGTCCCGGCTTGCGCAGACGAGAGAGCGCTTCAGCCACGTTCGCTTTGAGCACAGGCTTGGCTTCCGCCTTGGGCAGCGTCACTGCATCGACGGAAACGACCGAAACGGGCTCCTGAGGCTTGGGCTCCTGAGGCTTGGGCTCCTCTGGCTTGGCAGGCGCAGCTTCGACGGACGCAGCTTCGACGGGCTTTGACTCGGGAACCTGAGGCTGAGGCTGAGGCTGAGGCTGAGGCTGAGGCTGAGGCTGAGGCTGAGGCTGAGGCTGAGGCTGAGGCTGAGCTTGAGGCGGAACAGGCGGCTCCGCACGGAGGGCAGGCTCAGGCTGTCCAACCAGCGTCACGGCTTCGGCAGGTGCTTTGGCGACTTGCGGCTGAATCGTGTGCTCTTCGATCGCGCTTCCGTCGGCAGAGACGGTCAATACCGGGAAC
>JAEUIH010000321.1 GCA_016795105.1 Planctomyces sp. | reverse complement strand
GACGGGGCGAGCATGGCTCAGAAGGAATCCTGGGCTGGAAAACGGACAGGGCGGCCACCAGCCGCCCTGTCGAATGATCGCTGGGCGCGGCTCAGACTTCGCTCTGGTACGGGTAGGCCTTCATCGGCACCCTGGCCTGCGCGTCGCGCCGCTGCGCGTCGAGAGTCTGCGGCTTGTCCCACCACAGCGCGCGGCCCTTCGCCTGCTCTTCGAGTTCCTCGGGGTGCTTCTCCAGCCATTCGCGCATGAAGATCGTGTGCTCGGATTCGTAGATTGCCATGCCGCGTGCTCCGGGTGATGGGTGATGGGTGATGGGTGATGGGTGATGCCGTGCATTCTACCTGCACCGGCGCGCCCGGCGCTGCCCAGCGGTTTTTGCCGAGCGGGCGGGCGCGTGTCAGGCGTCGGTTTTGACGCGGTTGATGCGCACGACTTCCTGGATGTGGCGGATCGAGCGGATCACGCGCGCCAGGTGAATGCGGTCGCTGACCTGAACATTGAAGAACAACGACGTATACAGGCCGCGGTCGTCATCCATGCTGACGTTTTCGATGTTGGAGCCGGCGTCGGA
>JAEUIH010000320.1:290-573 GCA_016795105.1 Planctomyces sp. | reverse complement strand
GCGCGCTGGTGAGCGCGATGCGCCAGCCTTCCTGCGCGGCCATCAGCTCGGGGCTGCCGGCGAGGATGGTGTTGGCCTGGTAGCCGACGTTCCACATGCCGAAGAACATCGCCGGGAAGGTGCACAGCCACACCGTGATCATCATGCGCTTGAGGTCGAGACCATCGCGCACATGGGCGGTGTTGCGGGTGACCAGGGGCGGCTTGTAGAGCGCGGTGTCCACGGCCTCGTACAAGGCGTAGTACTTCTCGTACTTGCCGCCCTTCTCGAAATGATGCTCGAT
>JAEUIH010000320.1:0-280 GCA_016795105.1 Planctomyces sp. | reverse complement strand
GGAACACAGCGCGAGGTCTTCCTCGTCCAGCTCGAGACAGCCGAGCTTCTGCGCCATGTCGGTGTCGCCCACGATGAGCGCGCGCAGCAATTGCGTGGGCAGGATGTCGAGCGGCATCACCTCTTCGTAGTTCCCGATCGGCACCATCGCGCGCGGCGAGCCGTTGGTCGAGGTGGTGAAGTCGAACAGCCTGCCCGGCGAGAGCTTGGAGATGTAGAGGTTCATCACCGAGTGCTTGTTCGCCCCGGCGCGCAGGTAGTGCAGCATCTCGCGCTCGGAG
>JAEUIH010000031.1:15272-69533 GCA_016795105.1 Planctomyces sp. | reverse complement strand
ACTCTTTGAAGGACGCCTTCCGAAAAATAGTTAACGATAAACTGCAAACGTCGGCATTTAATGCATGACACAAATCTCTTTACAAGCCCGAGCACACCCCTGCGCCGCTGTAGTGCTTGAAGCGGGACGGGACAAGTCGTAGCTTGGGCATTCCTGCCCGAGCACGTCCCTGCGCCGCTGTAGTACTCGAACCAGCGCGGGACGGGCAGGAATGCCCATCCTACATTTGGGAGCACGTCCCTGCGCCGCTGTAGTACTCGAACCAGTGCGGGACGGGCAGGAATGCCCATCCTACATTTGGGAGCCGATTCTGCGGGATTTGATAGAGGTTCCGCCGTTTTTGATGAATTGATCGACGGCTCCTGTACCTCCAAGAACAACCCAGTAATTGATATCGCCCACCCCGAGGTTTTCAGGATCGTGAATATCACTGACAAGTGTTTGCCATGCATTGTTGGCGTCGGTTTGACCTGCGCCGGGCATCTCGGTGTTCATTTGTTCGATCGAGAATCCATGTCGCCCGGAGATTCTGATGTGATTGGTGTTGCGATAGGTTCCCACGCGAGCAAAGCGAGAGGCATGATGTGCCTGAATGAAGTCCAGGCCGTTGATGTTGGAAGCAACAACAATATTGTCCGCATCCGTATGTTCGTTGACCTGGATCCCGGTGTGGTATCCCGTCACACAGACATTGCGAAGCACGGTAAGTGCCGCGTTGTTGCAGGCCGGGGTGATCACACCGCTGGTGCCATGCGTCGGCTCGGACGCCTGAACGTTATAGACACCCGTATTGACAAAAACGTTTTCCAGCTTGCATTGCAGAGCATAGTTCAGGTCGATGCCGCCGATTGACGGATTGTCGTAGGTTCGGACATCGAGGTTTCTGATAACCACGTTGACGGCAGAAAATCCTCCATAGAGCGAATCCGATGAGCTGCTGGCGGAAATCACCGCCGAACCCGACTTTGCCAGGCTCTTCACAATCGTGCCGTTGTTCAGCAATGGAAAAGACCCAATCGTCCCAAACACAGGTGTCGGTTCGCTCTCTCCCACGATTTCTATTGTGATCCAGCTTGGCAGCGCCTTTGAAACAGGCGGAATGACGATGGAGCCACGATAAACCCCATCCGGCAGATACATCCTCCCGCCGCCGGACTCAATGACGGCTTTCAGGCAAGCAGCAAATGCTTCAGTATTATCTGTCTCGTCGTCACCGACTGCCCCAAAACTCTGCGCATTGAAGACTCGCGGCTGATCAGTTCCGGCAGGCCGCATGAATTTCTCTGCCGCATCTCCCGGAGACGTAGCGTACAATATCATCCACGTGATCAGTATCGCTTTGAGAGGTGTGTCTCTGAATACTCTGTTCGTCCGCATATGAGTCCTGTTTTCCATTATTCGACGGTTGTTGTCTAATCAATTGAGGACAATTGATCTACTGTGAAACTGTAGAACGATTGTCCTCAATCGTTCGCCGCCCCCTCACATCCAGCACAAAAACTCCAGCGCCACAGGTCAATATTCCTGGCGTTGTCAGGCGTCCGAAATCATCAGGTCAATCGCCTGAATCGTATTGAAGTTGCGAGCAGTGGCTGAGACCCCCAGTTTCTTTTCGACTGTACCTGCAAGCCGAGATGTGCCGAAACCATCCGGTGTATGCAAGTAAAACACGCTGTCAATGAGTTGAAAATGTTCGGTTCCTGCAGACAGTTTCGCAAGTCCGTCGAGATCCGGATTTTTCGGCTGAGAATCGAGAAAGTAAAAGTGAAGCGTCTTCGGTGCTGAGACTGCGTCTGCAAACGGATTGTTTCGGATCGCAGTGCGGAACTGCTGCTTGTTGAGCAGAACCATGTCGGGCCGGAAACCAAATGATTCTTCGATGGCGTCGAGAATTCCGCGACCTAGTTTGCCCGCCGACGTTGTCGTCGAGCCAAACACGACATTTCCGCTCTGGATGTATGTCCGAACGTTCCTGTAGCCCAGTGATTCAAAGAGAGCTGAGAGTTGCGCCATCGGTAACTTATTTCTGCCGCCGACGTTGACACCCCGCAGAAGTCCGACCCATTCTGGCATAACGTCTCAGTACCTGACTGTGGAAAGCATAAAACGTTGCGGTCCGCGGGAATTACTCGGTTAGACAGAGAATCACGAACAGCAGCCTGAAGAACGATGGAAGATCCGTACTACTAACAGTTGAATTCTTATTGAACCGCAAAGATCTTATGTGGCGAGTTATGTCAGTTGTCTGGTGCTGGCGTCGCGCTGGGCGAGGATGTCGGTCAGAAGGTGTCGTTGAGAACTGATCGCGTGCTCTGTTTGATGAGCCTGAATTGAACTGCTCCCGGCACTTCCCATGTCTTCATCGACCACGGAACACATTGAACAAACGGAACAACATTCCTCAAAAGCCTGTATTCTCCGCTTCCGTGAACTCCGTGTTTTCCGTGGTCGACCATGTCTTCATTGACCACGGAACACACCGAACAAACGGAACCACATTCCTCAAAAGCCAGTATTCTCCGCTTCCGTGAACTCCGTGTTTTCCGTGGTTGACCATGTCTTCATTGACCACAGAACACACCGAACAAACCGAACCACATTCCTCAAAAGCCAGTATTCTCCGCTTCCGTGAACTCCGTGTTTTCCGTGGTTGACCATGTCTTCATTGACCACAGAACACACCGAACAAACGGAACTCCGATCTTCGAACTCAACCTCGTTGCGGCTGGGTGAAGCGAAGCTACGATGGGGTCTTTAACGGCTGTCTCGCAAGCACTTTCGCTTTCGATGGCTCGAAGTCAGTCAATGAGAGCTCAGATCAGACAGGCATAGCCGACGAGAGCAACGGCGGCTAGAACTGGATGTCTGACGGAGCCCTTTCGAACTCGTAAACAGGTTCCACGGTCGACCGCCTATTTCGTGACCTTGAATGTCTTCCGTTGCTTTTCACTGCCATCTTTGTTGTAGGTGATCCACTCGCCTACTTTGTGTCCTTCATCATAGTTGCCTTCATCCCAGACCTGACCGTCTTCAAAGAAGCGCTTCCACCGTCCAGTTTGCTGTCCGTTTTTGAACGCGCCGGATTGCAATGGCTGACCGTTCTCACGCCACCATTCCCAGTGACCGTCCAAAATGCCGGCTACATATTTTCCTTCTGCCTTAAGTTGTCCGTTTCGGAGATAGAACTTCCACTTGCCATGTCGCTTTCCGTCCTTGATGCGTCCCTCGCCAGAGACAGTGCCGTCGGCGAACAGTTCCTGATGCGGTCCATCTGCTGGTGTCTTGGTCTGCTTCTTCATTCAGAATTCAATTCCTGTGAGAATTAGTCTTCGAAACTTGCATCAAACCGCCAGTTGTCACCTTCCTGTCGGATCTGGAACACGAAGCGGGTCCAGGTGTCTGAGTGTCGTTTTGAACAGAGTTCAAGCATTCGGGTAGCAAGCATCACTTCGTCAGTTGCAACGACCACATCCTGAGGAAAGTCGGCATTTGAAATTGAATGACTCAACCCGCTTCCCAAACCTTCAGGAGGGCACTCGAGCTCAAGCGTTGCATGAGTCCACCATTCAGGAGTCGCCTCGATCAACGCAGACGCGAGCTGCGGATAGATTTGTTCCAGTTCATCTTTCAGTGCCATGAATGCTGTCACTCCGCGAGTTACGATTTCGTTATGCATCAACAGCGTTGTCTACAAGAATACAGGGAGAGTGTCCACTGTCTGATGTGTTTCACGTTCAGTAAGTTTCACATTCAGCAAGGTGAGGTTAGCCCACGATTGCTGCGATCGCCGAGCGAACTTCCTCCGCGTCCGTTGGATCCGCATCGGGAATTTCCTCACCAAAAGTCTGTTCCATTACATACGGTTGCCAGCGTGCAGCAAACTATTCGAATCAGAAAATCACGACGCTCATTGTTGCCTGATATCAGTGTGGAGCCTTCCATGTATCAAGGAGCTCAGCTGCCTTTGCCTGCCCGGTGCGTCGTGCCGTGTCTGCCGGTTCTTCGTCGCGGTAGTTCAGGAGAGTTCGGTTTGCACCATTCCTCAGCAATAGCTCAATGGTAGCGACATGCCCTGCAAACGCTGCGCTGTGCAGCGGTGCGTATCCCTGTGGATTCGTTTGAGTATTCACATCTGCACCCGCCTTTATCAGCATTTCGCAAACGAGTGAATGACCGTGCATAGCTGCGGAGTGCAACGGAGTAAAATTATTGTTCCGAGCGGCGCATGGGTCGGCCTGAACTGGAGGCGAAAGCAGATATTGAACGACTTCAACGTGTCCCCCCGCCGATGCGAGGTGGAGAGTTGTTAGTTCATCAGGGTCAGTGTCGAGACGAACCAGCGCAGGGCCATGCTCCGCCACCAGTTCTTTGATCGCTGCAACGTTGCCCGTGAAGGCCGCGATCCTGACGGCTTCGTGAATCGCAAATGTCATTTGAACTATCCATCACTACGAGAAACGTATGGTCTGAAACGATAGTACTTTGGACTTCTGTCGAGTCGGACATGCAGCCAGGAAACTCCCCCCCCGGCGGTGCTGAGCCAAACGGGCTGATCCCCAAGGAGGCGCCCAAGAGTCGCTCCGACTTCATTCCAAAGTGACTGCCGCTGCGTGATTGGTGCAAGCCTGACGAATGCGGCCAGATGTCCATAGACAGACGGATCTGCCACAGGTTGCGGCACGATCAGAGTGGCGTCTCTGTTTAAGTTTGCGAAGACAACAACGTCATTGCCATCATCATGGAAATGTTCTGAGAACGCATTCGGATCAGGACGACGTGCCAAACCAGGGCTGTCAAGGACAACGCATTCAAATGGCTTGGCGACATTCTCCGCCGTAAGAGCAGGCGTCTCCCAGCGAAACGCTGTATACGGGGAATCAGCCAGCAATCCGTTGAACAATGTGCGAAATGCAGCATCGGTCTGCCAGCCATGAATCACATCTGAAAATGTCGCAGGCTGTGAATTCAGATCAAAGGTGATCCGAATCCCGCGAACATTTTCGGACTCGTCAGTTCGAGGTTTCCACATCTGCCTATGCCTCTGGACTCGACATTCAGCCGCGCCACGGTCTTCGGATTTGACGCACATGGGCAAGAAATCACAAGAGCCAGTCCTGTGAATTCCATCAGACCGCAACTCAAACTGACTATATTATTCCAAAGTTCACACTTTTAAGCCATTGGTGGTGAGTCCCACCAATCGTCAATCCCACCAGAAGTACCAATAGCCGGAATTCACGAGCGTCGCTGCAAGATTGCTGATGGACTCACAGCCCTGTTCAACGATGTCACCTGACATACCCACAATTTCTGCGCCGTACTCTGACTGCACTTCCGATGAATTGCGCAATGAACCTCCGCACCCGGACATTCGTTCCACCCGCCGTACTTCAGAATCGCTGGTAGTTGCCACGGTTGACTGATCTTTGCCAACCCCAGATATACGTCCTGCTTCACCTTGCGACTTAACACATCGAGGTGCAGTGAAATGGAGCCTTTTTGAACGTCCTCTTCTGGCCACTCGCCGAGCACGTCGTCATCGGAAAATCCATACTCTTCAACTTCTTCGCGGCGAGTTCGCATCCAGTCAGAGAGGTCGAGACCCAGCGATCCTCGAATCAGGTCGTCGAAGTCCTGGTCGTTGCATTCTGCGGCTCCACGAACACGTTCGAGTTCCTGAGCGTCGCCAATCAGAAACGGATACTCACCGGTCTGTGGATAGTTCTGCCTGAGCAGTTCGAGTGTGTCGATCGCTGCGTGACCAGGAACTTTGATGGTATTAAATTTCAGCGGCGTCATAAGTTCACTGGGATCGAATTGTGAGAGAGACGCTTGTTGAATTTCGTTGGGTGCCGTGCCGTTGAGCAGTGCAACATTCTGCGAAGGAGTTCCTGGAACCCGTCCAACTCTTTTTTCAAGTCCGCATTCCAACCAACCAGACCACACGCAATGCATCGGCAGCCGATGTCGAGCCCTCGGACACGGAAATCCTATATAGGCGTGCGAGTGGGCTCGATCTGTTTCGAGCGAAATTCGGAGGAGATTCCGGGACGACAGAAAGCCATCGTCATTCAGGTCGATTCGTATTGACAAGGCCTAAGTCGGACGTCTTCGGGATAAGATCCTCAATGCTGTCCGTTCTCTGAGAACGGCACCTTGAACAGATCGTAGATCGTGGCCTTGCCGAGGTGGCTTTTGGAGAACGAAACGTCGGTGATCATCTACAGGGGCACACAAACGTCGCCTCCGCACACAAATCGGTAGAAGTGCAGGGTGCCTTTGGTCAGCACCAACCCACTATTCGTTACAATCGTCAGAGTTTCCGGGAGTTTCGAGGCTGTGAAGCATCAAATGTGGTTTTTCGGCATCATCGAGCCTTGTTGTGACCAAAAGTCTGAACGGTCGCCGCGATACCGAACCTGGTGTCGCAGGTGGGATGTCAGACAGCGAATCAATAGAGTTCCATGGTGCAGTATGGTGATGAGTTCCGAACGAGCGGCGAGTCAAAATTTTCGGTTCGATACGTGCCATGAAGTCGTTCATCTGTTACGTGAGTCATTCCGGCGGATGCAGTTGACGGAAGTCGACGCTGAAGTCCGAGCCGAAGAAGTGTATTTGACGGGCACGGCCTGTTCGTGGCATGAGAAGCAGCTTGCCCAGGAACTTGCTCGAACTTCCGCAAAAGGACTTCGCATTCGAAATCAGATTAACGTGCATTCACTTCTTAATTAAGTGGTGCATCGCAGTCAGGATCCGTCAGGCACCTTGATTCCGACAGGGCAGGAACTGGCTTTACAGATCAAATGAACACCGGGCAACACCACAAAAATTGGATGATTGCCCCGACTGGAACGTGACAGGGAAGACCCCATTGTGCATGCTACGGGGCGAGCGGAGTAAAAACCCGCATCGATCTGAAATCCGTCAGAGCTACCCTATTGCCGGAAAAGCGTTTCATGGATCAGCCTGTGGTATCGTCGGACATCAAATCTGTCAGCCGTTTTATCGACGCGATTCGGGAACGAGTAGGCCGGGTCGTTGTCGGTCAGGACATCGTCGTTGAAAGAACTCTGATCGCCTTGTTCACTGGCGGGCACCTTTTGCTTCAGGGCGTCCCCGGACTGGCAAAGACATTGCTCGTTTCAGTCCTGTCCAAGTCAATCGATCTGCATTTTTCGCGGATCCAGTTTACGATTGATCTCCTGCCATCCGACATTTTGGGGTCAGAGATTCTGGACCAGCGGACAAGTGAGTTTCGTACCAAGAAGGGTCCGATTTTCACCAATCTTCTGCTGGCCGACGAAATCAACCGTGCCGCACCAAAAGTGCAGGGAGCACTTTTGGAAGCGATGCAGGAACGTCGAGTTACGATTGGGGATACGACTTTCAATCTTCCAGCGCCGTTCCTCGTGATCGCGACACAGAACCCGGTTGAGCAGGCAGGAACATTCGAACTTCCTGAAGCACAGCTCGACAGATTCATGCTCTGCCACCGACTGGAGTATCCCAGCGTGGAAGAAGAACGAGAAGTTCTGCGGCGGAATGCCGGGCTGGGGGTTCAGAGACGCGATGGGGGCGCCGTTGTTCAGACCGAGTTCGACGTCCTGGAGAAGGAGCCTGTAGGCCACGCGGAAGAACTGATTGCCGCGATGGAAGCGGTTCACAAGGTTCATGTCAGCGACACATTCCTCGAACATGTCGTAAAGCTTGTCCACGAGACACGAAACCACCCGCAGCTGGAACTGGGATGCAGCCCACGTGCCGGAATTTCGCTGATCAAAGCCTCGCGTGCTCGAGCCGTGATTCATGGACGTGACTACTGTATCCCGGAAGACCTGTTCTCACTGGCAGAGGACGTCATTTTGCATCGAATTCGGCTGACGTATGAAGCCGTTGCCGACGGTATGACTGGAAAGAAGATACTCCGGGAGATTCTGGATCGCGACATTAAGTCAGCCGATTAAGCAAATCACCAGGTTCAAATAAGGCGGTTCATGCACGCATTCATCGAGCAGCTGGAAACACTCGATTCACGGCAGTTCGTCATCGCTGTTAAGCGACTTGCGGACAGTCTCAGCTATGGTACGGATCGTTCTCCGTTTCTCGGCGGCGGCGTGGAGTACGTTCAATCTCGTCCCTATCAATACGGCGACCCCATCCGTTCAATTGACTGGCGAATCACAGCTCGGACCGGTCGACCACATATCAAAGAATTTGAAAGTCCGAAGCGACTGCCCTGCTATTTGTTGATCGACACATCGGCTTCGATGATGATCAGTTCGATTCGCAAAACGAAGTATGAACTGGCCCTGCAGATTGCAGGTGGACTGGGGCTGGCATGCCTGGACCGAGTCAGCCCGGTGGGAGTGCTGGGCGTCGGCGAACGCGACATGCATGTTCGTCCTTCACTGGCTCGAGATCAGATTCTGCAATGGCTGCTGCAGTTGCGACGACATCGATATGATGAGCAAACTTCGCTGTCGGCTCGGATCAGCGAGCTGTTCCCAACACTTCTGAATCGTACTCTGCTGATTATCCTCAGCGATCTCCACGAATCGTCAGCTCTCGCTGCAATCAGACAGCTCAATGCGATGCATGAATGCGTGGTCCTTCAAATGCGGGATCCCGCTGAAGACGGACTTGCTGGAGGTGGCCTGGTGAGAGCCCGGGAAGCAGAGACCGGGGACGCATTCGTAACACGGATCTCGCGTCCACAGGTGTCACTCGAAGAGACGACTTCAAGCCTCAGACGCTCGGGAGTTGATCATCTCATCATCCGAACGGACCAGCCAATTGTCTCACCGCTGCGACACTTCTTTTCATCCCGAGGGATTTTCACACGAGGTGCGCGATGACAATCCCTGGACTGTTCGTCATTGTGGCTCTGAGTCTGGCCGGTGCATTTCAAACAGAGACTCAAACTGGTGCGTCCGCCAGAATTGAGGGCGAAGCGCAGGTTGAGTCAACTGTTGGAATTCCGGTTCAGGTCCTTCAGGTAATCTATCCCGGCCCCGAACTGGAAGTTCGCGATGTTGATCCTCGGACAACACCGATCGTACTTCGAATTGATGCAGTATACCCGCATGGAGCGGACTACCGTTACGACTTGACGTGGTCCGGGATGGAAGCTGGAACCTTCAATCTGACGGACTACCTGAGGCGAAAGGACGGGACCGAGAGTACCGACCTGCCGGCATGCACCGTTACGGTAAAGTCTGTTCTGGCACCCGACTCAATCGACATTCAGCTGGACATCCCGGAGAAAGGACTGATCCCGGCGACGTATCGATCCGCCTGGTTGATTGGTGGAATTGTCTGGGTCGTCGGACTCCTTGGTTTCATTTTTTTGGGCCGCCGACGGCAGCCCTCAAGTGTGCAGCCTGCACCGGAAGACATCGCTCGGGCAAAACTGCGCCGTATTGAACAGTTGATTGAGACAGCAATGCGCGAACCCGCGTTTTCCGTCCAGCAGAAAGCAGAACTGGACCTGTTGATTGTGGACTTTTGGCGAGAGCGTCGCGACCTGACGGGCGTTGCTCCCGACAAGGCGATTCAGACGCTGCGAAATGATCCGGAAGCAGGCCCCTTACTTCAGCGAGCAGAGCGATGGCTTTATGACCGTCCGGAGAACACTTCTCGAGAAGAAATCAGCGCACTGCTCGCACCACTTCGTGAACTTGTCCGAGAAGCAGCCATAAAAGGGCGGCCATCGCTATCCGGTACAGGAACGGCGTCCGGTCGAGAAACCGGGACTTCTAAAGCTGCCGAGGGAGGCCGCGGATGAATATCGCTCCGTTGACGGATCGTCTGCTGGACGCCACCGGAATTGGATTTCAGCGTCCCTTCTGGTTATTGGCAATCGTGATTCCGATCCTGATGTTGATGTGGGTCTGGAAACGTCGAAATCGACGGATCGCCATGCCGTATGATCATCGGCGAGATCCCGTTGAAGGTCGGGGCTGGTGGCGAACTGTGTCCACAGCAGAATCCCTGCTTCCTGCCTGCCTTGGAATTGTCATATTGATTCTTGCACTGCCATTGACGACTGGAAATCCGATCACGGAACGATCGCTTTCGAACATTGAATTCTGTGTTGACTGTTCGGGCAGCATGACGGCAGAGTTCGGCGAAGGAAACCGGTATGACGCCTCAATGAAGGCGATCAATGAGTTCATCGGTATACGGCAGGGCGACGCATTCGGACTGACATTCTTCGCTTCGGACGTAATTCGCTGGTGTCCGCTGACAACTGACAGTTCAGCGTTTCGATGTGCCTTGCCATTCATGGCGCCCGATTCACAGAGGGCCATTGGCGGAGGAACATCGATCGGCCGAGCTCTGCTGTATTGCCGAAAAGTGCTTGCGGAACAGGAAACGGGGGACCGCATGATTATCCTGGTGTCTGATGGCCAGAGTGGAGACCTCTACAACAACCAGGACATTGAAATTGGCAGACAACTTGCCGCAGACCGTATCGTCGTCTATGGCATTCATATTGGGGACACAGATGTGCCCGAGCAAATCATGAACCTGACCGGAGAAACAGGAGGAACAGCGTTCGTATCCGGCGACCCGGCTGGACTCGATCAGATTTTTCGACGGATTGACGAAATGCGTCCCGCCGAGATGAAGTCCGTGGAAGTCGAGCAGATCGAACACTTTGGACCATTTTGCCTTGCCGCCTTGTCTGTCCTTGGGCTGTCAGTGATGTGTTCGTTTGGCCTGAGGTACACACCATGGTAGTCGATGAATCCGATCGGATGCTGTTTCCGATTCTGGCAGCGGTGATCCTGGCGGTACTGGTCCTGGCCGCTGAGCTCCTTCATCAGCGACGAATTCGTCGCCTGCGCTGGCTGGTCTTCGGAGGAGATGGTGATGTTTCTCGATGGGTGCAGTTGGTCCCATGGCTTCGCATGATCGCGACAGGATTCCTGACCTGGTCGCTCATTACGATCTTACTCCTGCCGCCTCAGTCATACAGACCAGGGCAGGGAGCTGAAGTTCCGTTTCAAAAGCTGAAACATATTGTCTTAGTGCTGGACGTGTCGCCGAGTATGCGGCTGCAGGATGCGGGTCCAAAGCAGGATCAGAGTCGAATGGCACGTGCACGCGAAGTGATGGAGTCCTACTTTCAGCGGATTCCGATGAACGAGTATCGTGTTACCGTAATCGCGACGTATACAAAATCCCTGCCTGTGGTCGAAGACACCAAAGATATTAATGTAGTCAGAAATGTCCTGAATGATTTGCCGATGCATTTTGCGTTTCGCACCGGAGAGACCGACTTGTTCTCCGGTATTGAAGCGGCGTCAAAAGCAGCGAAGGGCTGGAGACCTCGAAGCGCAACGGTGGTCATCGTGACTGACGGAGATACGGTCCCTGCGACCGGCATGCCAAAGATGCCACCTTCGGTTGCAGAAGTTCTGATTGTAGGGATCGGGGATCCATCGAAAGGCACATTTATCAGCGGACGAAATTCACGACAGGACGTATCGACACTGCGTCAGATCGCCGCCAGATTACGAGGCTCATACCACAACGGGAATGAAAAGCACCTTCCAACAAGCCTGATTCAGAAACTGACACAGGACCTGGAGGGGGACGAAGAGAACACCTGGACACCTCGCGACTGGGCAATGCTGCTCATGGTGATATCTTCCCTCACCCTCACAACTCTGCCGATCCTGCTGCATTTCTTCGGGACCCAGTGGAATCCCGGCGTTCACAGGCAAAATCGCAGGAAAACTGATTTTCAAGTTCAAACTGGTGTCGAACAATCAATGAGCGTTGGCTAAACTCGGAAATCGCCTGCCCCCCAGACAAAGCACGGAGAATACCTATGAAGCGTTGGTTCTTGTGTTTGTGGCTTCTAGCGGCCCCAGCGGCGGCCGCATATCACTATTCTGCCGGTCCGGCGCATATGCAGATGGATTCAGTGAATGCCCATCTGAATGCCGCTCATCAGATGGCTGAAGACGAAATCTGGGGACCAGCGGTTCAGCATTTTCAACAGGCACTCGACAACCTGCCGGCCGAAGCGATCCAGCAGCAGCGTGAAGTTCGACTGGAACTCGCAACTGCAAAGATGAAAGCGTCACAGCTTCCGGAATCCCATGCGGAGCTGAAGACCCTTCTGGATGAAATCCTTCAGGACCCAAACCGGGATCCTGCATTTGAGGTTCGAGTTCGCGAGAGTATGGCCAGTGCCCAGTTCTACATGACCTGGCTTATGCGACTTGAAGGTGCCACTCGGGAAGAGTGGGAACCAGAAATTGAGTCGGCTCGTCAGAATTTCCGAATCCTTGCAGAACAAGCTGCAGCACTCGGAACAGATGCTGACAAAGTCGCAATGAAGCAGAAGGAAAATCTGGAGGCTTCAATCCGACTGGCTCGAATGGAAATCTCCGATCTCCAGGGTATGCCACTTCCACGACAGTGCAAAGGGTGCTGCAGCGGAAAGTGTGCCTCTCGAAAACCGGGCAAACCCAAAGAGGGTCAGAAGTCGCCAAAGGATGCTCGCGGTGCTTCAGCCGGAGAGCCAGCTGACGGTTCCGGTTCTTAGTTGTTCCGGTTCCTGGTAATGGTCAGTCGTGAACACTGAGAGTTGTTCAAGATGAACGTAGTTGACGCCAGAACATAGTTGACGCCTGAATTGGTTGACGCTGAACGAGGGGTGGGGGCTCCATGACGCAGACCGTGTACCGCAAGGTTGCGCAGATTGTATTGACTTTTGGTTGGGTTCCTCAGGTGTTTGTCCCTGGCGTCACAGCCTGTGCACAGACGACCTTAACGCCCGTGCAGTCTGCGACCCCTGCCGTCCCGGCAGCCACGGTCCGTCGAGCGATTCCACTCCAGCAAGCTGCCACAATTCAGGTTCAGGCAGGAGCTCCCGGAAGTATTCAGGCGGGCGTCTCCGGCCAGGTTGTCATCGTCGATGGGGTCCCGCAGATTGTGGCATCCGATGGCACTGCGACACCCGTTTCAACGACCGAAGCCCAAGCTGAAGACCCGGCAGTTACGCAGCAGAAGCAGCAGATTCTTCAGACTTTGTCCTTCGACCGTCGAGCGTCTTCAATTCTGAAAGCGTGGGCGACTCCTGCCGGTGAAGATCTGGAAGAAACAGCGGCTGAAGGAGAACCGGTCGATCCATCTGCAGCCCCTCCTGCAGCCGCACCTGGTGATCCAAATGCACCTGGTGATCCTAATGCACCCGTTGATCCAAATGCACCGGCCGCTGCTGAACTGACTGATGAACAAAAGGCAGCTCTTGAAGCAGCGAAGAAAGCTGCTGAGGAACAGGCGAAGAAGCTTGAACAGCAACGACAACAGATCGAAAACTTCAAGACTCAGATTAAGTCGCTGAAGCGGAGTGTCACACTTGGACTGTGGCCTGATGTTCGAACAACACTTCAGGCGCTGACGGAGGCGGATCGAAAAGTTGTTTATGAGCGACTTATTGCGTCTCTGGTCCAGGGGCCGATCGACAGTCCTCGCGATCGATCGGGCCAGATCATCGGCGAAAAGAACGTCATTCGAGCAATCGACGTAATCGCCGTTGGAGAACTCTGTCCGGAACCAAAGCTCAACGACGCAAACGTCGGAAATCTTGGGCAGCTGGCAATTGCGTGTCAGGCCGAAGGTGAAGCAGCATACGCGTTTGTAGTTGCACTTCGGAATCACATCACCACTGAAGTACCAGAACGACGCATCGATCAGCGGATGGCAGCTCGAATCCTGTTTGCAGCGGGACGTGCCGCGGATGCTCAGGAGTTCCTGCCAGCATACGCAGAAGTCCAGTCCGGGCAGGACAGCGAGGCAATGGAATTGTTTACCAGCACTTGCCTCGCTCGAATCGGCACTGACTCCGATCGAAGAACTGAACTGCTTGAACAAGCCTGGGGAGCTGCCCAATCTTTGTTGTCGCTTCCTGTACCACCGGAAGCGGAGGGGCAGACGCCGGAGCAAAAGAAGGAACGAGTAATGCTGCAACAGCGACAGCAGCGAGCACTTGAGCAGGCTGTTCAGCTGGTTCCTATGATCCGCGAAGACCTCGGAGAAACCTGGCTGGTTGAAAGTTTTACCAGAGAACCTGAAAGGGGACAGCGTTTACTGAACGGCATTGGCTCCGCAAGCGCTCGAAGTATGGCACAACAGGCGGGTGATCCGGATGGACGACTGAAGCTCCTGAAGCTGCAGCAGACCGCACTCGCTTCATTATTTGAGAAGGTTCCGGATCGAGCGCCTGAATGGAAGGAAGCGTTGCACCTGATGGCAGTCAACTGGCTTCGCGAAGCCACCTACTCGGCCCAGTTCGATCAGTCGACTCAGCGTGGACCGATGATGCAGCGTGACGAGTTCGGCAATCTGTTCTGGACGAGCGACCCATACATGGGTATGCAGCAGATGAACAATCGGTCAGGAAGTGGTATCACTGCAATTCCGTCGGGAAGAGTTCTTGACGCTCGCCCCTCAGACGCGTGGCTTCAGTATCTGGAAGAAACGTACCGTCCAAGTCTTGCGATCGCTACGGCTCGTCTGCACCTTCGAGTCAAGGAAGAGGCTCAGGCGTTTCCACAGATTGAAATGCTGGCCACAACACACAAGGACATTGCCCGAGAACTTGTTCAGGAGTTCCTGAATGTCTGGGCGGAGAACCATGATCCAAACAATGAGACTCGTCGAACAAACATCTATATGTTCTCCTTTGGTTATAGTCAGCGATTGAGTGGTATTCCACTGACTCGCAGCCGACAACAGCGGAACGTCGCAGAACTCGCCGAATGGGTGAAGCGGATCCGAAAGCTGCCAATTGACAGAATCGATGAGACCTGGGTGGCGTCCGCATTCGCCAAAGTCTATAGCTCCGCAGAAGTGTATCAGTTGAAGGATTTGGAAGCAGTCTTTGGAGATGTGAACACGCTTGAACCAAATACGCTCTCCGCATTGCTGGAGACCATGCGAGGGAATCTGAACAGCGTGTGGCGTGCACCGCAGGTGCAGCAGGACGCAAAAACAAATCGCAAGAAGAATGACATCGAACAGGAAGTTCTGAATGGGTATGCATCGGCACTCCAAATGGCCAACAAAGGACTGTCGGAACATCCTCAAAGCTGGAAAATTGCCGTGGCAAGGTCGGCCCTGTTGCATGACCTGAACAATTATCAGTCAGAACTGACGGAGTCCGCCGCATTCACAGAAAAGCGGCGTGAAGCACTGGCTGGGATTAAGCAGGCAGCGGAGACATACGTTGCCGAAGCAGGGAAGCTGAAAGACGACGAGCTGACTGTCGGTGTGTTCAACACATGGTTCTGTGCGGCTCTTGGGGCCTGTGATGTGAACCAGATTACCGCTGAACGCACACCGATGCTCGACCAGATGCCTCTGATTCGAGCATGCCTGGATTCCCTGCCTGAAGCTGTGCGGGAAAAGCACTTGAATATGTTCGCCAACGATCTGTTTTCTCGAATGAGCAGCGTGAATCCGGCAGTCAAGTTTCGCTATGTGCGTGAGGGACTTGGAATTGCGGGCGACCGTCCTCAGGCGATCGAATCGCGAAAGTTGCTGGACTACTACAGTGATCTTGTCACTGAGATACAACTCGACGCGGAAATAGACGGATCACCAAAGGTTGGGCATGAACGTCCGTTTGGTGTTTTCGTGTCGATACGCCACACTCAGGCGATTGAACGTGAGTCAGGAGGATTCGGACGCTATCTCCAGAATCAGAACTCCGGAGGTGGATACTTCTATAACAACGGACGTCCAAACGAAGACTATCGTGACAAGTTCGAGAAGGCTGCTCGGGAATCACTGAATGAACACTTCGAGGTTCTGTCGGTGACATTTGAACCTGAGTCCATTAAGTCGCTTCCATTGTCAGAGGCAGGATGGAGAAGGACTCCGTATGCGTACTTGCTGCTAAAACCACGCGGCCCGGAGATTGATCGAATTCCTCCAATGCGACTGGACCTGGATTTCCTGGATACTAGTGGCTACGTCGTGTTGCCTGTCGAATCACCAGCTGTGTCTCTCGACTGCGGAACAAAAACGCCTGACCGGCGACCGGTCTCCGATCTGACGTTGACACAGACCCTTGATGAACGGCAAGCCAAAGACGGCCGACTGATGCTCGAGGTCAAGGCCGTCGGAAAGGGGCTGGTTCCGGAAATTGGCGAAATGGTAAAGCTGGGTTTTGAAGACTTTGAAATCGCGTCAACGGAAGATAATGGCGTACTGATCAGTCGATTCGATCCGGACAGCGAAGAGCCTGTAATCATCTCCGAAAGGATCTGGACGCTAACGTTGAAGGACCGTGCAGAGAGTGCGGCTGCCAAAGAACGAAAATTCTCTTTCCCTGAGTCTATGGGTGAGTTTAAGGAGGTTGTCTACCAGGTCTATGATGACGCAGATCTCAAGACCGTCGAGCAAAGCATCGCATTGAATGCTCAATACGAAAAGCCAAAATCGAACGCAATATTGTTCCTGCTTGCGATACCGGTGCTTCTCGGCGCGGGATTCGGGGCCTGGATGCTCGTTCGTCGACCGAAATCAAGTGGTTCGGTCACTGTCGCAGCGTTCCGCGTCCCGGATGAGATTACGCCATTCACAGTCCTGCGTCTTCTGAAAGACATTGAACAGCGAGGAGGAGTCCAGCAGTCGAAGAAGACTGACCTGACAACTTCGATCAATCGCATTGAACGGTATTACTTTGCCGATCAGAAGGAAAACAGCCCACCCGACCTGCAGCGTGAAGCTTTGAACTGGCTCGATCAAGTCAACAAGTAAATTCCGAGCCCGCATCGACATCGTGGTGTACCTGCCGTGTTTTCATCATACGTCGTTATGATGGCTTCACGGACTAGGTAACAGCCCAACGGCGAGTTCTGACTGAAGCGATCGACAGGAACACGACAGTCCAAAGCGACAGGACAGAGACTTCCGGCAGAATTGCGAGCAGGATCGATTCCCCTGGAACGTTGTACCAGAATACTTTCAGGTATCCGTCGAGCGCCCAGCCGTTGAAGGTCAGCAATGAGGCCTGACTTACAAACTTTGGCATGATGAACCTGGGCACCATGCTGCCACCGAATGCTGACATCACAAGGATAATGATTGACGACATCCCTTCGAGTTGCTTTCGGGTTCGACAAAGAGTGGCCAGCATCAAAACGAATCCGGCGGAAGCCATGGCTGTGAAAACAGACATCGTGACTGCACCAGGGAATGTGTTCGAATTCCAAAGGTCGAGCCCAAATGCGAATGATGCAAACAGGAACATCACTGAAATCTGAGCCAGGCCCATGAGAACGTAAAACAGCCAGTGAGAAATGAGCAGCAGAAACGGGGTCATGTGGCCCGAGAGCAGTCTTTCAAGCGTCCCATTTTCTTCATGCTCAAGCAAAGCTGAAGCCGCACCGGACATTGAGAACATAAGGAACATCACAGAGATTCCCGCTGCATAATAAGGAATCATTGACCCGATTTTTTTGGATTTCTGATCCGAGGGAGGTGTGCCGACATCTCGAGCGGACGTAGTGGTGACGCGAATGAGCCCGTCAGTCATGGACAACTGACTCTCTGAAAGTATCGAATCGGATTCATTCTGTTCAGAATCGGACGGTATGTCTCCGCCATTTTGAATTTGATTTCGCAGTCTTTCGATGACCGTGGATTGTAGCACCGTCAGCGGACCTCCGAACTGTTCGAGCTGCGAAAACCCCTGTTCAATCAGAACCTCCGGGACAGAGGTAAACGCTGAAGCCTGAAGAACTCCGGACAGCATCTGCTTCGCAAACGGGTTGGCAGGATCATAGATGACTTCCGCAGCGACGCGTTCCTGACCAAACTTCGCAATGCTCTGCTGAAAGCCCTCCGGGAAGATAATGACGGCATCCGCCTTTCCCTTCCGGACGAGGCCTGCCAATTGCACACGCAGTTGTTCGGGTTCTTTGGAAGCCAAAAGCACGACATTGTCGGACTTGCTGATTTCGTCCGGTTTCGTCGGAACTGTTTCGGCACTTGTTGGCGAGTCTTCTCCCGTCGAGTCAGAGCCAGACTCTGTCACTGCGACTTTCGCATCGACATCAGGCAGTTCTGAGAGGCTCTTCACGATCTTCTTCGACGCTGCGGACTGATCATGGTCGAAAATCACAAGATCCAAACGGCTGGTGGTGCCCTGTTGAGATCCGCCTCCAAAGATCAGTGCGAAGACCGTAAACATGACGCACGGCAGGGCGAACGTCAGCAGAATTGCCAGGCGGTCGCGCATGAACGACCTCCAAAGCGCCTGAACCATGGCACGGATCATATTGAAACTCCTGAGAGAACAGTTTGGGTATCAGCGAATCGGAATCGAGCAGGGCCGGACATGTTCAGGATTCCCTGAGTTCGCGACCTGTAAAATGCAGAAACACAGATTGAAGACCGGGGACATCAATAGAGATGTCGTCGATCTTAAAATCTGCGTCCGCAATCGTGCGAAGCATTGCTGGCAATTCAGTCGCAATATCCGACACAACAAACGACAGCTCGCCTGACTCTTTCAGAACACAGCCCGGAGGAACAGCATCTATCACTGCGGACGTTTTAAGACGAACTGTACGCTGCCTTCCAATCGACTGCTCGAGCAACTGCTCAAAGGTACCGGCCGCGACTGTTTTTCCGTGATCGACAATGACAATGCGGTCACAGACCTGCTGCGCCTCATCAAGTTGGTGGGTTGTGAGGAGCACTGAAACACCGCGATTCTGAATGGACTTCAGCATTTCCCAGATCTTCTGGCGGCTTTGAGGATCCACCCCCACGGTTGGCTCATCAAGCAGAATCAGATCGGGCTGATGCAACACCCCGCATCCGATATTGAGTCGTCGCTGCATGCCACCCGAGAAACGCCCGGCCGGTTCATCGGCTCGATCCGACAGACCAATCCAATCCAGTGTCTCATTGATTCGGTTCGGTAAATCGGAAGGTGATACTCCGTAAAGTCGCCCGAAGAGTTCGAGATTCTCACGGGCCGTCAATTTCCCGTAGATCGCGATGTTCTGCGGGATGACCCCCAATCGGTGGGTCGCTGAATTCTTTTGCCCGGGGACAACAGGCGTGGATTCAATCAGGACTCGCCCCGAATCGAGCCGCAGCCTTCCGGCGATTGCTCGGATCAAAGTCGTCTTTCCAGCCCCGTTTGGACCTAAAAGTCCCAGAAATTCCCCCCGGTTGAGTTGAAATGACATTCCATCCAATGCCAGCCGTTCGCCAAAACGACGCACCACGGACTCAACTGCCAACGAAATCACCTGTGCCATGATTCCCTCAAAGTCTGGAGTACAACTGTCGATCAGACGTGGATCGTTTCGGCAGAAATTTTCTTAGAACGAACCGCTTGTTAAAAATTCTTCGAGAGTTTTCGCGGCCGAATACGTTAGTTGGAGAAGAATTGTGGAATGTGGCCTGCATGTTGGTGATCTGAAGAGAAAAAGAAAACTCGTGCAGAGGAATTTATATGTTTCTGGAAACTTAGACATCGGGCCGCCTAGAATTCGCTGGTGATCGATCGATTGGCTTTTTGTCGGGCGATGAGGTGACGAATGATTCAGTTCCATGCTGGTGTCGTTGTCGCAGTTCTGTTTTTGACACAGGCAATCGGACTGGCCGACGTTCCGCCAGTGCTCGCTGAGCGGCAGGCCCAGTTGGATGAATCGCTCCGAAAGGTCCGGGGCGCAGTGGTTGGTGTCTCAGACGGGTTCGGTGTGGGAAGTGGTGTGGTCGTTTCGGCCGACGGAATTGTTCTCACCGCCGCACATGTCGTGGACAGCGGCCGTCGGCGCCGATTTCGATCGGAAGGCATCACAATCACGTTTCCGGATGGCAGTGAGTATTCAGCGAAGGTGCTCGGCAAAAATCGGGATTCCGATGCCGCCATGCTGAAAATCACTGAGTCCTGGAGGAACAGTGGTCCGTTTCCCCATGCTGAACTCGGGAAAACGACCGACACAGTTGCCGGACAGTGGTGCTTTGCACTCGGCCATCCCAACGGTTTCCAGAAGGATCGTCCGGCCCCGGTACGAATTGGACGAATTCTATCGGTGGGTCATCGTACGGTTGTTTCAGACTGTTCCATCGTTCTTGGAGATTCAGGCGGTCCGCTGTTTGATATGAATGGGCGGGTGATCGGAATCCACAGCATGATCACCAGCCTGATTATCGAGAATCGTCACGTCGCGATCGATTGTTTTCATCGGGACTGGAGTCGGTTTGAAGCGGCCGAGGTGTGGGGCGAGCTGAGAGCATTCGATAATCGCCTTGCAGAATCCTCCTTCTTTGGAGTTGGATTGAAGTGGAAAGACTTTGTCGCGCAGGTTGGATCCGTGGTACCAGAAAGTCCCGCGGATGTGGCAGGACTGCGACCGGGAGATACACTTCTCAGGATCAACGGAGAGTCTTTCGCGGATCGACTTGACCTGGGGACTCTTCTTGCATCCGTTGATGATGAAAAGGAGATTCCTGTTGTTGTGCGTCGTGAAGACACTGAAGCTGAGTTGAAGCTGATTACGGGCAGTAAAGAAGAAGCAGAAGAAGAGCGAGAGAGTCGACGTGACCGAATGGAGCGAGCGGGAATCGATCGGGAACGCGAGGAAGAAATTCAGGACCAGTTGAGCATCGGTCGGAGAATTGGACCAAATGAAAAACGAACATCTGATCAGCTGAAAGACTACGAACCAGTCGTTGAACCTTCCAGAAACAGTGTTGTAGCAATTCGTGACGGCGGCTTACTGTTGTGCATGGGGACAATCATGTCTTCAGACGGCTACATCATCACGAAAGCCAATGAAATGCGGGATGCTATTGAACCGGAATGCATCCTTCCCGACGGTCGCCGCTTCACAGCTCGCGAAGTTGCTACAGACTACTCGTACGACTTGATGCTGCTGAAGGTTGACGCCACGGGATTGAATCCAATCGAATGGAATGACAATCCGAATATTCCAGCCGGTTCCCTGACACTCGTTCAGGATTCACGTGGCAACGCGATGATCCCATCCGTGGTAAGCGTTGAAGTCCGTTCACTCGAAGGCGCGAGCACAGGGTTCCTCGGAGTTACGCTCAACCGAACCGAAGGCGGAGTACGGCTCACCGATACCATCCCGGGTGGAGCGGCTGAGCGAAGCGGGCTGAAAGTGGGAGATGTCGTGTTGTCGATCGATGGTGAGGACGTCGCAACCGAAGAACAAATGATCCAAAAGGTTTCAGGTCGGAAGCCGGGTACCAAGATTGCGGTTCGGTATCGGCGAGAGGACTCAATCAAGACGATTGAGGTAATTCTCACGCCAAAATTTGTAAGCCGTGATGCATCCCTTGAGCTCTATACCGACCCCGATCTTGAGGGGCAGTTCGCAAGTATCAACAGCGGAGGCTATCCTGAGGCACTACAGCACGATGCCGACCTGTTTCCAAAACAATGCGGCGGTCCGCTGTTGACGCTCGATGGAAAGGCGATTGGAATCAACATCGCTCGTTCCGGCCGCGTCAGCAGTTACGCCATCCCGGCACGGTCCGTCCAGAAAGTCTTCGACGAACTGAAAGCACAGGATCAGAAGAACGCACTCTGAACTGAAGGTTCTTTGATGCTGGCGTTTTTCACAGCGAGCATAGGGGTGAATTGATTCCGGTAGATTCCAGCGCGTAACCAGCGTGATTGGTCACCATGAGCACCCATCCGGCTTCGCTCGGCCGCAACCAGGTTCAGTGTAAAGAGTACAGCAAGTGCTTCAAGCCTGGCCTTGTGCATAAGTCCGGTTGGCAGTTGATTTCTCAATTCTTCAGCTGATTTCTCGGAAGCGTTGTTACCCGACTGAGAAAGCAGATACAAATCGCGGGTGTCAGAGTCGCGTAAGACTCACCTTCAAGCAGCTGGCTCGAATAAAGGGCACTTGTGTAGTAGACGAGCCTGTTTCTGAGAGCCGATGAAATGGTTGTTTGCATTTCCACATTGATCCAGCGACCCGCTTCGTCGCGAGCTTTGATATCCAGAATCGACAGCTTGTCATCGGCGTAAGCTTTATCAAGAAAAGGATTCAGAACCTCAACGGAAGTGATCGGAACAACCGGCTGCAGGACTGAATTCAGCAGATCGATCAAGATGTCTGAATTTCGTGGATCGCCAAACAACTTCCGAAACGCAAAATCGACAGTTGGATCAACACCTAACATCTTCATGGCGACACGTTCAGCTCCGTTCTGAAATGTCCGGGGCGGTGAACATATCAGACAAAACCTCGCAACACCAGGGTGCTGGACACAGCATCACCTAATCCACCATAGCAGCCCCAAAATTTGCAACCCGACCTGGAATGAACAACGCGAGATGATCGGTGTACCGACGACGGATCATTTGCTGAGTATGATGCATGGGAGCAGGAACCCGCGGAGGCAGAGAAATCGGAACATGGGCGATTTGGGGAGGTAACTGAACGAACGAAGGGGCCCCGGAGCATCGCCTTTTCGAAAGCGAGAATTTTGGAGTGCGCACCGACTGCTCTTGAAACCGCGCTCGATCTGACATATTCAGCAATCAGAGTGCGACGCGATCGTTTTGCGCGCAGGTGTTCATCAGCAGGGGCTGTTTGTGGAAATACCCAATCTTCCGCCATTGTTCGTCTTCGCGGCGATTTTGGTTGGTTTCGTCGTGACCAATATCGCGATCGCGCATTTACTGGGTCCTAAAAAGAAGACAGCCGTCAAAGACATGCCATACGAATCGGGCATGGATCCAGTCGGGGATGCTCGGCAGCCGTTTGACGTTCGATTCTATCTGGTGGCAATCCTGTTTCTGGTTTTTGACGTCGAGTTATTGTTTCTCTACCCGTGGGCCGTTGCTGCCTATAGTGACCTCGGGATTCCGGTCGAATTGCGTGACACCGTGTTTGGTGTCATGGTTGTCTTCATGGCGACGCTTGGCCTGGCCTGGGTCTATGCTCTGCGAAAAGGGGTGTTTCGATGGCGGTAGGGCTACCTGAGAACGTTTTTCTGACTCGTCTGGACGCCGCTGCCAACTGGGCGCGATCCAACAGTCTGTGGCCGATGCCGTTTGCGACCGCATGTTGCGGGATTGAGTTAATGGCAACTGCCGCATCCCGATATGACCTTGCGCGTTTTGGTGCCGAGGTGATGCGGTTCAGTCCTCGGCAGTGCGATCTGTTAATCGTGGCCGGACGTGTTGTCATGAAAATGCTGCCTGTTCTGCAGCGAATCTGGCTGCAGATGCCGGAACCGAAATGGTGCATTTCCATGGGAGCGTGTGCATGCTCCGGGGGCGTATTTGACAGCTATGCAGTGGTGCAGGGTGTCGACCGCTTCATTCCTGTGGACATGTACGTACCAGGATGTCCGCCGCGTCCGGAACAACTGTTGGCCGCAATTATTGACATGCAGGAAAAGATTCGCGCGACTGGAACTGTAATGGGCCGGGAGTTCATGGCAAGAACATCACCGATGGGTCCATCACCATTTGATGCAGACGAGCTGTTACGAATTAAGGATGCATCGTTCGTTCAGCTGGGCGGACTTTCGTCTCCGATGGGCAGTGTTCCTCGAGCCGGAGGATCCAACCATGGTTGATGCGCTGGAACTGGCTGCTCGGATTGGATCACCATTGACGGAGTCTACCTTCCGGGACAATCGTCGGATGGATGTGGCTGCCACTCATATTCTTCCGTTGCTCACCACGTTGAAGAATGACTTTGGCTTCAACATGCTGATCGATTTAACAGCCGTGGATTACCTCGAATACGAGGGGGCTCGAGATCGATTTGGTGTCGTATATCTGTTGTTGAACGTTGATTCCGGAGAGCGTTTGATTCTTCGCACTGCTGTGAATCTCCCTGAGGCAACATTACCAACCGCAACCGGATTGTGGCGCGGAGCGGACTGGATGGAACGCGAAGTTTTTGACATGTTCGGAATTCGATTTGCTGGACACCCGGACCTGAGGCGAATTCTGATGCCCGACGAGTTCACTGAGTTCCCGCTGCGGAAAGATTATCCAGTCAAGGGGCGCGGTGAACGTCATAATTTCCCTGTCATTACTCGTGCAGGAAGTTGATGAGATTCTGAAAACTGAGTGGCCATGATTCGGGTAATTTGAATCCGAGTGGCTGATGTTGGATTGAAGTCCAAGGGTTGTACTTTCTAAGTCGTTTGTTCATTCTGGCGATTGTCCATGCCCCTGACACCTGTCGATGATCCTGAAGTTAAGTCATCGGAACGCGAATACGTCTGGACACTGAACTTCGGTCCGCAGCACCCTGCGACGCATACCACACTGCGACTGGTACTGACGCTGGACGGTGAGCGGGTGCTCGACGCCGTGCCTCACATTGGATACCTGCACAGCGGATTTGAAAAGCTGGGTGAGACACTGGACTTCAACCAGTATGTCACCATCGTTGACCGCATGAATTATATTTCTCCGCTGGCAAACGAAATCGCATGGCATCATGCGGTTGAGAAGCTGCTGAATATCGAACTGACGCCTCGCTGCAAATACCTCCGAACGATTCTTGCCGAACTGATGAGGCTCCATGACCATCTGCTGAACGTTGGGACGACTGCACTGGACCTTGGCGGCTTCACCGCATTTTTGTATGCATTCCAGCAGCGAGAGAAAATCTATGACATTGTTGAAACCGCATCCGGTCAGCGATTCCACACGAGTTACACTCGAGTCGGTGGTGTCCTGTTTGATGTGAACAATGCCTGGGTGGATAAGGTTCGTGCATTTGTTCGGGGCGTCCCGAAGACTCACGATGAGGTTC
Source organism: Planctomyces sp. (assembly GCA_016795105.1). Lineage (GTDB taxonomy): Bacteria > Planctomycetota > Planctomycetia > Planctomycetales > Planctomycetaceae > F1-80-MAGs062. Next base: position 44,724 of record JAEUIH010000031.1, on the reverse strand, counting down.
ATCGACTTCTGACGAAGAACCGAATTTTCATCGAGCGAACTCGAGGGATTGGCTATCTCAGTCATGACGATGCCATCAACTTCAGCGCAACGGGCCCGGTCGCAAGAGCCAGCGGAATTGAACGCGATCTTCGGAAGGACGAGCCATATCTGGCGTATGCCGATCTGGATTTTGATGTTGTCTGTGCAAAGAGTGGTGACTGCTATGGTCGTTACCTTGTGCGGATGCAGGAGATTCTCGAAAGTCTGAAGATTATTGAACAGGCGATCGAAAACATTCCGGCTGGCCCGGTCAACATCGATGTCGTGTCAGACATGGTGCTGCCGGCGAAGCCTGCTGTCTATCGCAGTATCGAAGGACTCATTCAGCACTTTGAAGTCATCATGCCCAACCGAGGCTATGACGTCCCGCGTGAACAGGTCTATGCGGCGACAGAGTCTCCGAACGGTGAACTGGGCTTTTATATCGTCGGGAATGCAGAGACTCGGGCGTATCGTGTTCGCACACGACCACCGTCCTACATTCACTTCGGCATGTTTCCACATATGATCCGTGGACATCAGCTGGGAGATGTGGCAGCAGTGCTCGGAAGTATCAACATCATCGCAGCAGAGCTGGATCGTTAATCAGGGGTTGGGTGGAATGAGTGTTCTGTCTGAAGAGCTTCGGGAACGAATTCTGGCCGAATTCCCCAAGTATCCAAATAAGCGGGCCGTCACATTGCCGGCCCTGCATATTGTGCATGATTCGATGCGTTGTGTTTCCGTCGGGGCGATTGAAGAAATCGCTGAGCTGCTGGAACTTCATCCATCTGAAGTTCATGACACTATGACGTTTTACAACTTCTTCAAAGATGAAAAGCATGCACTCGGCAGACACCGAATCTGGGTGTGCCGCAGCATCTCCTGTGCACTTCGTGGTGGCGAAGAGCTCCTGGAACAGCTTGCTCATCGATACGGCGTTCATCCGGGCCAGACGACACCGGACGGCAAATTTACGCTGGAGTTCGCTGAGTGTCTGGGAGCCTGTGAAGGCGCCCCTTGTATTCTCGTCAATGACGAGTGCCACATGAACATGACGGAACAATCCACCAAAGAACTGATTGATCGAATCTAGGTAACAGCTATGCCGAAGTTTGAACCCGTCCTCCTGGCTCGAATCAATCGTCCAAACAGTACGTCACTCGAAACGTACCGTCAGGACGGTGGGTACGGCCGACTGAAGGAAATCCTTTCAACAGACCCTGTTGAAGTGATTAATGTTGTGAAGGACGCCGGGCTCCGAGGCCGCGGAGGTGCCGGATTTCCATGCGGAGTGAAGTGGACCTTTCTTCCGAAGGATCATCCGGGCCCGATTTACCTGTGTGTGAATGCCGACGAAAGCGAGCCGGGCACATTCAACAATCGAATCCTGATGGAGAAAGATCCTCATCAGCTCATCGAAGGCATCATGATTGCATGCCATGCGATTCGGTCAAACAATGCATATTTGTATTTAAGATATGAATATGGCACCAGTTATCGAGTTCTCTCGGCAGCCGTGAAAGAGTGCTATGCGGCCGGCCTGCTTGGAAAGAACATTCTTGGGACCGGATTCAATCTGGATATTGTTCTCCATCGAGGTGCTGGTGCATACATCTGTGGTGAAGAAACCGGACTGATTGAGAGCCTTGAAGGAAAGCGAGCCTGGCCTCGAATCAAGCCTCCGTTTCCTGCCATTGAAGGACTGTTTCGCAAACCCACGATCGTGAACAATGTTGAAACACTTTGCTGTGTTACACAGATTCTGCGCCGCGGCGGGGACTGGTTTAAGTCAATTGGAGTTCCTCCCGAAGCAGGAAATCTTCGAGATCCCGGGAGCTATGGTCCCAAACTCTATTGCGTCAGCGGACATGTCAACAATCCCTGCTGCGTTGAACTTCCGCTGGGCGTGACTGCTCGCGAACTGATTGAAGAACACGCCGGCGGTGTCTGGAAGGGCCGCAAGGCGAAAGCCGTGGTTCCCGGTGGAATCAGTATGGGCTTTTTGTCTGATAAAGAACTGGACACGAAGCTTGATTTCGCAGGTCCTGGAAAAGTTGGCTGCCTGGGACTGGGCACTGCCGCCGTGGTTGTTGTTGACGACCACACAAACATGGTGGATGTCCTGTACAACTGCTGTCGTTTTATGTCTCACGAGTCGTGCGGACAATGCACCCCCTGTCGTGAGGGCACTAACTGGATGACTCGAATTCTGGAAAGAATTCGCACGGGCCAGGGGAAAATTGAAGACCTGAATCTGCTGACGGAAGTTGCCGGCTCCATGGGAATCATTCCCGGAACGACGATCTGTGGACTGTCCGACGGAGCAGCATGGCCAGTGAAGAATGCGATCAGCAAGTTCCGCGGCGACTTTGAAGAATACATCAACAGTGGCAGGTCGACGGTTACGTCGGCGCAGAAGTTAATGGCTGCCCATTAGAAGGAAAGATATGCCAACTGTCCTTGTCAACAATCAACCGGTGGAAATCGGTTCGGATGAACGTCTGAACTGTATCCAGGCGGCCGCCAAAGCAGGCGTTGAGATCCCGGCGTACTGCTGGCATCCTTCACTGTCGGTCGTTGCCAGTTGTCGCATGTGTCTGGTTGAAGTCGGCGACAAAAAGCCGGACGGAACTGTCCAGATGCAGCCCAAACTGGTTCCCGGATGCCAAACGCCCGTGAAGGACGGGACAGTCATTATCTCAGACAGCCAGAAGGTTCAGGAGGCCCGCAAAGCGACTCTCGAGTATCTCCTTCTGAATCACCCTCTCGACTGCCCAACATGCGATCAGGCCGGTGAGTGTTATCTTCAGGACTACAGTTTCCGCTATGGACGTGGATACAGTCGTCTTCAGGAAGAAAAGAACATCAAACCGGATAAGGATTACATTGGCGATCAAATCACTCTGTTTACCGATCGCTGCATCATGTGTACTCGATGCGTCCGGTTTACCAGGGAGATCAGCGGTTCCGCCGAACTTCATGTCGTCAGTCGCGGAAGTCACGAAGAGATTGACATTTTCCCAGGCCACCCCGTCAACAACAAGCTTGCTGGAAACGTGGTCGATATCTGTCCCGTTGGTGCGTTGTGCAGCAAGGACTTCCTGTATCAGCAACGCGTATGGTGGCTGAAATCGGCCGACTCTGTATGCCCCGGATGCAGTACCGGCTGTTCGATCAAAGTTGATCAGAATGAGGACCAGGTCTTCCGACTGCAGCCCCGACCAAACCCGTTGGCTCAGGGCCACTTTATGTGCGACGAAGGGCGCTTTGGATGGAAATATGTCCATTCTGAAAATCGCCTGACAACCCCGGAACATCGAAGCAACGGTCAGGCAATTGCTCGCGACTGGGATACTGTTCTCACATCCGCTCGAGCAGCACTTCGAAAGGCGGCTCAGAGCGGTCCTGGCAGAATTGCGGCTGTTCTGTCTCCGTGGATGACAGTCGAAGAGGCCTGGCTGCTGGCATCATTTGTGAAGGCGATCGACCCCAAAGCGACGCTGTCGATTGGAAATACTCGCACCACTGCGCTGGACGATCATTATCCAAAGGACGTGAAAGGACGAGTTGTCGAACCCGTCAAGTTTACGATTCGTGCCGAGAAAGCCCCCAACCGTCGTGGAGTAGAATCCGTCATTCAGCACTTCGATGGCGACGTCACTCCGTTCGACGAAACTCTTCGGCTTGCGACAGAGGGCCGGTTCAAAGCAGTTTATCTTGTCGGCGGTGATCCGGAGGGCTGGATCAGCGACCTTCAAGCGGAAGCATTCTCCGCAACCGACACAGTTATCATTCAGGATTTTCTGCCGTCTCCCGTCCTGAAACATGCCACTCACGTGCTGGCATCCGGAACCTTTGTTGAACGCGAAGGTGTCTTCGTCAATCACGGCGGACTTGCTCAGCTGATCCGAAAGTCAATTCGTACCCCAAATGACAGTCGTCCGGACCAGCGAATTCTGTGGGATCTTTCTGAACGTCGAGGCCTTTACCATGGTGAGACTGTTCGCAGCGAAATTGCGATGGCCGTCGATTCACTTCGTGAACTCACGAACCCCCTGTTGGCTGAAAATGGCGTCATGTTAAACCGCAGTGCCGAACCCGCAGGAGTGACAGCGTAATGTCAGAATTACTGATCACACTGTTGACGATTGGGCTCGTTGTGGCCGCCATTCCGGGCGTCTGCAATTATTTGATTCTGCTGGAACGCAAGATGGCCGCGTGGATGCAGGACCGCGTTGGCCCGAATCGGGTTGGGCCTTATGGACTCTTTCAGCCCCTCGCGGACGGATTGAAACTTCTCCTGAAGGAAGAAGTCATCCCGAAGCATGTGGATCGAACTTTGTTCGTATTGGCTCCGATGATCTCAGTGTTTACAACAATTCTTGCCCTTGCCGTCGTCCCATTTGGGCCCGTTGAAGATGCTCCATCCTGGTTAAGGTTCATCATTGCTCCGGGGATTGACATCGGCCTTGTGTTTATCTTCGCCATCACCAGCCTGGCCGTTTATGGCATCATTCTGGGCGGATGGTCGTCCAACAATAAGTACAGTGCACTGGGCTCCATGCGAGCGAGCGCACAAGTCGTCAGTTATGAAATTCCTCTTGGAATGTCGGTCGTCGGAATTGCACTGTTGTCAGGCACGTTGAACCTTGAAAACATCCTGACTCAGCAGGCACAGGGCGGGATTCTTGCATGGAACATCTGGGTACAGCCACTGGCTTGTCTGCTGTTCTTCACAAGCTCTCTGGCAGAAGCCAATCGTCTGCCATTCGACCTTGCCGAGTGTGAGCAGGAACTTGTTGGTGGATGGCACACAGAATACAGCGCTCTGAAGTGGGCTCTGTTTTTTCTTGGCGAGTACACCCATGTGATCACCATCAGCTTTCTGACGTCTATCGTGTTTTTTGGAGGATGGCATTTCCCCGGAATTGCTGAACCCGACAGTGCATACATGTTTGCATGGCTGGTAAAGCTGTTGGTGCTGCTGACAAAGGTCTTTATCTGCATCCTGCTGATCATGATGCTCCGCTGGACAATTCCTCGTTTTCGATTCGACCAGCTGATGGAACTTGCCTGGAAAGTCATGATTCCACTGGGACTGGTCAACGTCGTGATGGTGATGTTTGTACAGCAATTCCAGTTAAGTCGACTATGGCTTGTCGCCGGATCGGTTTCTATTTTTGCTGCGTGGGGATTTTTGAGCGCCACGGCAAAGAGAGCGCACCTTTCGGGCGGGAAGAAGCGACCTGCAACACACACTACTGGCCATGGCCACGGTGCGCATGCAGCAGGTCATGGAGCCGGTGGGCACTAACAGGCGAGAATCAATATGGCAAAACGTGAAAAATCAGTCATGTATGTCGAGGAACCCGAGATTGGGTTCTGGGAAGCGACATTCGTGCCTGCCATTGTGGAAGGCCTCCGCACCACAATGAAGCATCTTGTGTCGCGTGAGACTGTGACGGAGCAGTACCCGGAACAGAAGCCCGATCTTCCGCTTCATTATCGTGGAGTTCACCGACTGAATCGTGACGAGAAGGACCGAGTCAAGTGTGTTGCGTGCATGTTATGCGCGACCGCCTGTCCGGCACACTGTATCACGATTGAAGCTGCACCTGCTCCAAAGGACTGGCCTGATCGCGATAAGTTCCCTCAGACCTTTGAACTTGATGAACTGCGTTGTATTTACTGCGGAATGTGCGAAGAGGCATGTCCGGTAGATGCAATTGAACTGACTCACATCTACGACCTGACCGGGCAGACTCGCGATGAGCTGCTGTATACAAAAGATAAGCTTCTCAACGTGTTCGACAAAACCAGAGACAACCCTCGAGACCCTGTCCGAACGGGCAGAGGAGTTCTGGGACCAGCATCCGAGTTTCAGGCATTGCCCACCCTGGGACCCGCAACTCAGGTTGCGACATCTGATCGCTCTGCCAAAATTGGAACAGCAGGAGTGATTGAGTCCGGGACTGGAAACGTCACGGATGGAGGTGCACGATCATGATGGAGTGGATTCAAAACCATCCTCTGGCACTCGGTGGCCTTGTCGTCTGGGCCGCAGGTTTGCTCTGGCTGATGCCGGGCAGCCATGTAAAGGTTTCACGCCCGGTCGTTCCAGGATTGATCCTTTCAGCTGTTGGTATCGTTTTGCTGTGTCTGTCGGTTGGCAAACCACAGCCTGAATTTGCAGATGAAGTCCTCTTCTGGCTGTTCGGAGGCGGTTCACTGATCTGCGGTGTGTTGATGATCACATCAAGGAATCCGGCCTACGGTGCACTCTGGTTTGCTCTTGCAACACTCTGCACTTGTGGCCTGTTCCTGTTGAGAAGTGCTCCGTTTCTGGCGGCCGCGACGGTGATCGTTTACGCCGGGGCCGTGATTGTCACATTTCTATTCGTGATTATGCTTGCACAACAGAGTGGAGCGGTCGCGTATGACCAAAAGTCATCTCATTCGGTGATTGCGATTCTCGCATCGTTCGTGCTGCTGGGTGGAATTGCTATGGCAATCCAGTCGCAGGGTGAGCAGCCTGAGCCGATCTCTGCTGATCAGGCGCCGGCCGGAAATCCTTTGAGCATTGCGACAGCAGAGCAACCGGTTGGACAACTCAAAGGCCTTGGAAAGTCTCTTTTCGGTGACTATTTGTTTGCAGTTGAGCTTGCTGGAACTCTACTGCTGATTGCAAGCGTCGGAGCAATTGCGATTGCACCACGACGAGAACAGGGGACGCTATGACCATTGAATCACAACGTTTTTTGCTGGTCGGAGCAGGCCTGTTCATTCTTGGTGCCATCGGATTTCTGACGCGCCGAAACCTGATTATGATCATACTGTCTTCGGAACTGATGCTTCATGGAGTTGCATTGACCATGGTCACCTTTGGTCGGATGCATAACTCAAACGAAGGACAGGCTTTTACAATCTTTACACTGACAGTGGCAGCTTGCGAAGCAGGTCTGGCACTGGCTCTCGTACTGACCCTGTACCGCAGCAATCATTCACTGGATATCCAGTTGTGGTCAGAGCTTCGTGAACCTGACCTTCCGTCACCGATCGACGCAGATGAACTGGATTCCACAGTTCGTCCTGAGAATCCATATGGTGGGATACCAAAACTGACACCTGCAGGACGAATCCCAACTGAAGCCGGAAAGCCTGCCTCGAATGTTTCCGGCGGAAAATCGTCAACAGCCTGAGTCATTCACGGCCTGAGCTTCAGGCCACTCTGTGTTCTTTGAAATGTGATTGTTCCCGACACCTTTGGTCGCGGATTTGATATGTCAGAAACCACTCAACAACTGATCCTCTGGTTAATCCCGGTCGCGCCTCTGTTATCGGCCGTGATTACTGGACTCTTTGGCCCCGGGATTCTTCGATATCGCAGTCACCTGCCCTGCTGGGCAGCACTGGCAGTGTCGTTCGTCTGTTCACTGATATTGCTTCTGAAGATCCTTCCCGGTGTCGAAACCGGCGCCCTGACGAATGCCGTTGAAAATGCGGCCACTGCGGAGAACACATCACTTCAGCTGGCAGATAAACCGGAAGTCATCGCGACCGGTTATCAGTGGCTCCATGTGGGAAGTATTTCCGTTGATGTGCAGCTTCGAGCTGACTCAATGACCGCGATTATGCTCAGCATGGTCACGGGGGTGAGTCTACTTGTAGCGATGTTTGGCTCCGGTTACATGCACCATGACCCTGGATATCCGCGATTCTTCGCTGCCGTATCGTTATTCGTGTTCTCAATGTGCATGCTGGTGCTCGCGGGCAGCTTCCTGATGTTGTTTGTATTTTGGGAGGCTGTCGGACTCTGCAGTTACCTGCTGATTGGCTTCTGGTTTCAAAAGCCGTCGGCGGCGGCGGCTGCCAAGAAAGCCTTCGTCGTCAACCGAATTGGTGACTTCGGGCTGATCATGGGCATGTTCCTGATCTGGCAGACTTCCCACAACGATGCCTATCCGTTCCTGTCACTGAACTTTTCAGACATATTCGGCAATCCAGAACTGCTTCAACAGATTGCTGCTGCTCAGCCGGAACGAGTCAAGTTAATCTGTCTGTGTCTGTTCCTCGGAGCGATGGGTAAGTCGGCTCAGTTTCCATTGCAGGTCTGGCTGCCGGACGCAATGGAAGGTCCAACTCCGGTGAGTGCTTTGATTCATGCCGCGACGATGGTCACTGCGGGCGTGTATCTTGTTGCTCGCTGTACACCGCTGTTCGTACTTGCTCCTGATGCACAGCTCGTGGTCACAGGCGTTGGGGCCACAACAGCAGCGATCTCTGCTTTGATTGGACTGACTCAGACGGACTTGAAACGAGTGCTTGCATATTCAACAGTAAGTCAGCTGGGCTTCATGTTTATGGCACTTGGATGCGGCGCAGCCGGTCCGGCACTGGTCACTCCTGCAGTGACCGCCGGAATGTTTCACCTGTTCACGCATGCCTACTTTAAAGCTCTTCTGTTCCTTGCAGCGGGAAGTGTGATGCATGCGATGGGTGACGTCATTGATATGAATCGATTCAGTGGACTCCGAAAAGCGTTGCCGATTACCCACTGGACGTTTCTCTTCGGTGCCGCAGCGCTGGCAGGCGTTCCGTTGATGGCCGGTTTCTGGAGTAAAGATGATATTCTTGCTGTACTGGGAGAAGCCTCTCAGTCAGAGAAATATGGTTCTTTCTTCTCCATCATTCGATACGTTGCGATGGGAACGGCGGCTCTCACGGCGTTCTATACGTTCCGAGCATACTTTAAGACGTTCTGGGGACCTGAGAAATTCCCTGAAGAGGCCGGACATCATCCGCATGATGCGTCGCTGGTCATGGCGATTCCACTGGGCGTTCTGGCCGCATGCTCTGTACTTGTTGGACTGGCCTTTGGGCCCACCCACATGTTTGCAGGAACTCTCCAGCGAATTCAGGGCCTGACTCTGATTGATCCATCACAACAGCACCTTCACTGGGGTGTCATGGCTGTAAGCGCAGTGATTGCGGCAGTGGGTATTGGTGGTGCCTGGTTCTTCTACGTTGCAAATCCAAAGCTTCCGGGGACCATTGCGGGTGCTCTGAAGCCCTTCTATGCAGCATCGACAGGCAAGTTCTATCTGGATGAAATCTTTACAGGACTGATTGTGATTCCGCTGTACCTCACAGCAAAGATCTGCGTCCTGTTTGACCGTTTTGTGATCGATGGCATCGTGGACGCCTTTGGAGCCGTTCCAAAGATGTTGAGTGCCATACCGCGGCATCTGCATTCCGGCATTGTGAACAACTATGCTGGTGTGATGTGGGCAGGTGTTGTGGCGGCTGTGGTTCTCGTTCTGAGCATCTTCTGATCGGATTGGTTGACAATCGATGATTCCTCTTCTGTTTCTCAGCCTTGCAGCTCCCTTCATCACAGCTTTGCTGTTGATGTTGTTCCGCAGTTCACTGAATCAGCAGTCTGCCCGATTGCTCGCACTCGGAGGAAGTCTGGCAACTTTAGTGCTTGCAGCAATTTTAAGTTCGCAATATTACTCGGGCGCCGTTCGTCCCCTTGAGTCAAGCGGAACCCCGCTGACGTCTTCAGCGGATGAAACATCCGCAATTCGACCAAAGGTTGAATTCAGACAGCCCTGGTTATCACTCGGAGGAGACGCAGAACATCCGGAAGTCAAGTTCGAAATGTACTTCGGACTGGATGGAATCAGCGTCGCAATGATCGCCCTGACCGCGCTGCTCACCGTTTCAAGCGTCTTGATTTCCTGGGAATCGATTTCTGACCGTGCATCAGAATTCTACGCGTCAGTGATGATCCTGGAAGCCGGGCTGATTGGAGTCTTCTGTGCGTTCGACATCATTCTGTTCTATGTATTTTTCGAAATGACCCTGATCCCTTTGTTCTTCATGATCGCAATCTGGGGCGGTCCGGATCGGAGACGTGCGGCAATTAAGTTCTTCCTGTACACGCTGGCAGGAAGTCTGATCACGCTCTCAGGTCTGATCGGACTGATGGTCTACACGTCGGGCGAAGGCCTGGCGACTCCATCTTCTCTCCCGGCTTTGTCTTCATGGATAGCCGCCCATCCAATTGAGAAATCCCTGCAGGTCACGCTCTTTTTGGCGATGTCAGCCGGCTTTCTGGTCAAAGTTCCGGTGTTTCCGTTTCACACATGGTTGCCTCTGGCCCACGTGGAAGCTCCCACCGCGGGAAGCGTGCTGCTGGCAGGTGTCCTCCTGAAACTCGGTTCCTATGGCTTTCTGCGTATGTGCCTTCCAATGTTCCCGGAGGCGTGCGTGGATATTGGTTTGCCAGTGATCGGGCTGCTGTCCGTGATCGGGATCATCTATGGGTCATTATGTGCTCTGGCTCAACGAGACATCAAAAAACTGGTCGCTTACAGCAGCGTGGCACACCTTGGATTCTGTATGGTTGGACTCTTTGCACTCAACACAGAAGGATTGACGGGAAGTGTGTTGCAGATGATCAACCATGGACTTTCAACAGGAGCCTTGTTCCTTATCGTAGGAATGGTTTACGAACGATATCACACCCGCATGCTGGATGACATCGGTGGTTTGGCACAACGCTTGCCGCTGATTGCCGTCTGCATGGTGTTTATTGCAATGAGCAGCATTGGACTTCCCGGACTGAATGGATTTGTTGGTGAGTTTCTCTCACTGGCCGGCATGTTCCGTCAGGATCCCCTTTATGCCGCACTGGCTACGACAGGTGTTGTTCTGGGCGCCTGGTACCTATTGACGGCGGTGCAACATGCGTTCTTTGGAAAACTCCGCGAACCACACGGGCACCACGGTGACCACGATACAATCACAGATCTGAAACCTCGAGAATTTGTTGCCCTGGCTCCGCTGGTCATTCTGTGCCTCTGGATTGGTATTCGTCCAGCCACATTGATTGACCTGATTGAACCAGACGTGAAGGCAGTGGCGGACATTTACACCAAGACAACTGATGCTGGCGCACAATAAGGACTTCAACCGTGCACCTTTACGATTCGATTAACCAGGCTGCCGGCCTGATTGTTCCTGAAATCATCCTGATAGCGACAGTGTGTCTGATGTTTCTGGCTGCTCCGTTTCTGGTCAATGAGGCCGGACAGGCGTCGTCGGGACTGAGGCATCGCTGGGGAATTCTGTCATTGCTGGCACTTGGCTGCAGTTTGTATGCACTCAGTCGTTCCTCGCTTTCGACCACGACTATTGGCCCATTCCATGTGGATCAACTGGCCATGTATGTTCGCGGAATGACGTTGATTGGCGGCATCCTGCTGACTCTGATTCTATGGGATCAAATCGATGACGGAAGAGCCGCAGAAGCGCATGCCTGCCTGCTGGCGATCATCGCTGGCGTCAATTTTGTCGTCGTCGGAAATGATCTCGTCAGTCTGTTCCTCGGGCTCGAACTTGTCAGTATCCCGACATACGTTTTGTTGATGCTGCCGAGACGTGACTGGCTCTCCCGTGAAGCAACGATCAAGTACTTTCTGCTGAGCATTTTCTCTTCCGCGTTTGTACTGTACGGAATGAGTTGGGTCTTTGGACTTGCAGGAACCACAAACCTTAATGCGATTGCTGCACGCGTTCAAAGTGGCGGCCTTGCCAGCGATACTCAGATGTTTCGCGTTGCAATGGTGCTGATCATTGCCGGACTGAGCTTTCGCCTTACGGCTGTGCCGTTTCACTTCTATGCCCCGGACGTCTTTCAGGGTGTTACGCCTTCCGCAGCCGGAATGTTATCCTTTATACCGAAGGTTGCAGGATTTGCTGCACTCCTTCGACTATTGCCGGTATGTTTTGGAGCGTCAGTCGTCAACTGGGTTCCCGCTGAAGCTGTTCGAATGATGCTGACCGGGCTCGCTCTCCTTACAATGATCGTTGGCAACCTTCTTGCACTTCGGCAGACAAACCTTCTGCGACTGATGGCATATTCCAGCGTAGCACACGCGGGTTACATGCTGGTCGGACTGGCGATGGGGGGGAATGCAGGTGGAACGAGTGGCACCACTGCCCTGTTGTTCTACCTTGCAAGTTATGGACTGATGACACTTGGGGTTTTCGCGGCTCTTGCTTCAGCGAGCAGCCCCGAAGCTCCATTGCGAGCTGTCGGAGATCTTGCAGGACTGAGTCGTCGGTCCCCGGCCGCGGCCCTGATGTTGGCGGTGTGTATCTTTGGCTTGAGTGGCCTTCCACCAACAGGTGGCTTCTTTGCAAAACTCCATCTGTTCTTTGCGGCCTGGTCAGATGGGTCTCAGGATGGACGAACTCTGGCGATCGTACTGGCCATCAATGCGGTCATCGCAGCTGCCTACTATCTCAGACTCATCAGTGTCATGTATCTGGAGACATCGACACTGTTGCCCTCAGAGTCAAAACAGCCGGCTGCGACCGTTGCGAGCATGATCTGTGCAGTCTCTGCGTTCGTCCTGTTTCTGAAACCTCAACTCCTCTGGTCAGCAGCATCTCTGATTGCTGCTGGCCCCTGAGAGAATCAAACCGCAGGGACTATCGGCGCAAAACCGGACGTCCTAAACTCCGAGGGACCCCCAGGAACTCAGAGGATGAATCAATGCGGCGACTGATGGTACTGAATGTGGTGGGGCTGACGTCAGAAATGATCGGCCCTGGTACACCCAACCTTCTGGCACTCAGCCAAAACGGATTCCTCAGACCGATGCAGACAGTGCTGCCTGCGGTCACATGCTCCGTGCAGGCTTCGATGCTGACAGGCCGACATCCGCAGGATCACGGAATTGTTGGCAATGGATGGTATGATCGGGATCTGTCGGAAGTTATGTTCTGGAAACAGTCAAACCGACTGATTCAGAGTGAGCGAGTCTATGAAATGGCTCGCAGGCAGGCAGTCACACATACAACCGCCAAAATGTTCTGGTGGTTTAACATGTATGCTGATGTCGCGTGGTCGGTTACACCGCGTCCTTCGTATCCTGCCGATGGACGCAAGATTCCGGACATTTACAGTGAGCCGGAGAGCCTTCGAGATGAGCTTCAGGAAAGACTTGGAAAATTTCCGCTGTTCAATTTCTGGGGTCCGACCGCAGACATCAAAAGCACCGCGTGGATTACGGACGCGAGCCTTGATGTCTGGAAGCACCAGCGCCCGGATCTGATGCTCGTCTACCTACCCCATCTGGACTACAACCTGCAGCGACTCGGGCCGTCAAACCCTGCGATTCAGCAGGACATCGCAGCCGTTGACCGTCAGGCTGGCCGTCTGATCGAGGAAGCGCTGAACTCTGACGCATCTGTCCTCGTTGTGTCGGAGTATGGAATCACGGAAACAAATCGTCCGATTCACCTGAACCGTATCCTGAGAGAACAGGGGTATCTTAGAGTGCGTCGTGAGCCACTGGGCTGGGAGACGCTGGATTGTGGTGCCTCGCGCGCGTTTGCGGTCGCGGATCACCAGGTGGCACACGTCTATGTCCGCAGACCCTCCGACGTTGCGGCGATCCAGCGGATGCTGATGAATGTTCCGGGGATTGAACGAGTACTGGATCGAGTTGAACAGAAATCCTTCGGGATTGCGCATCAAAGGTCCGGGGATCTGGTGGTCATTAGTGAGCGAGACGCGTGGTTCACATACTACTTCTGGCAGGACGACGCACTTGCACCCGACTATGCCCGAACCGTTGATATTCATCGCAAGCCGGGTTACGACCCTGTTGAGCTGTTTATTGACCCGGAACTACAGTGGCCAAAAGTCCGAGTTCTGAAGCGATTGATTCAGAAAAAACTTGGATTTCGCTACTACATGGATGTGATTGGATTGAATGCAGAGATTGTGCGGGGCAGCCATGGCCGACTTCCGGACGCCAGCCGTATGGAAAGTGATGCTCCCGTCCTGATTTGTTCGGACAAATCCGCGGAACGCGACAAACTTCATGTTTGTGACGTTCAAAATCTCATCCTGAGCCTCCAATTCAGGTCATAATGCTGGAGGAAGCCCGACAATATTGCCAAAATCTGCGGTTCGGGCAGCAATTCAGCAGAGTCACAGTGCGAAAGGACCGGACGAATGAGCGGGGGAAAGAATCAGCCCCAGGGGAAAGGCCAGCAGCCTGAAGAGGCCGTTGTTGACATTGAGCAGGTTTTGTTTCAGGGCCCGATGTTCGGCCGTGAAGCAAATCTCAAAGCCAATGCCAAACTGGTTCAGGCCGCCCTTGTTCCGGTTAAACAAATGGTCTCGGATGCAATCTCACGGAGATCGCACACGATTCTTCTTGAGCCCAGAGACAACCGCGTCGGAATTCGGTTCGTGATCGATGGCGTTGCGTATCCCGCTGCCGCGATTCCAGGACAGCGGGGTCTGGCGATGATCCAGATGATCAAACTGCTCGCCGGACTCGATATCAATGAACGCAAAATACCGCAGGAGGGTGGGATCAAGGCAGAGCATGAGAAGCTCCCATATCAGTTGATGGTGGATTCACTTCCCCTGAAGACTGGTGGCGAACGTGTTCGAATCAAGATCCAGAACATGAAGGTCTCACTGATCAAGCCATCCGATGTTGGGTTGCCAGCTGCCATCAAGGACAAGATTCGCGAATACACATCGCATCGAAGTGGAGTCGTTCTGGTGTGTGGTCCTCCGGAATCCGGAACCACATCGTTGTCGGTGGTCACTCTTCATGCGATCGACCCGTATCTTTACTCCGTCTACAACATGGCGAACCTGAAGGGTAAAGAACTGATCAACGTTACCGACTTTACTCCCGAACCCGGACACGATCTGGAACTGTCGCTTGATCGACTTGAGCGACGAGAAGCAGACGTCCTGTTCCTCGATCCGCTCACCGACCCTCACGTCGCTGAAACCATTTTCAACTATAGTGATCGACTCGCATTCGTGGCCGAATTCCCGGCAAACAACCCGATTGAAGCGGTCCAGAAATTGATTCAGTGGCTCGGCAAGGACAACGTCATCAAGGGCCTGCGTGGAATAGTCACACAGAAGCTGATTCGCCGACTGTGCGAAGACTGCAAACAGGCCTTCAGACCAAACCCGCAACTTCTGAAGCGACTGAACCTTCCTCCGGAAACAACAGTTCTGTACCGCGCACCGACGCCTCCCCCTCCGGATGATCCAAAAGCCCAGACAATTGAAGAATTGTGTGCTAAATGCGTTGGCTCTCCATATCATGGTCGAGTCGCAGCATTTGAACTGCTTGAAATGACCGAAGGGATGAAGGAAGTGATTGCAAATGGCGCAGACCCTTCAGAAATGCGAAAGCAGATGATCACCGACAATATGGTGACTCTGCAGAAGGATGCACTTCGGCTGGTTGTGGAAGGCAAGACTTCATTGGAAGAAATTCAGCGAGCATTCGCAACGGGGGGGCCCCCAAAGAAAGCCGCCCCGAAACAACGACCTCGACCACCACAATAAAGCCAGTTCTCCGAAGGGATGCCGGACCGAAACCGTTCAGAAAGAGTTATTCAATGCTGCCACGTGTTCTACTACTTTCACTCTCCCTGTTGCTTCCTGCCGGTCGAATGGTCGTGGCAGACGAAGTTCCAGGGATCTCTGCCGCAGAACCAGCAGATGGGCCGAAAATTCAAACCGAACTGGGTTGGATGATCCCATATGACGTTGAATTGCCGGGCACCGACGTCAAGTTCCGAATGATACCGGTTCCTGGTGGCGAATTTCATATGGGCAGCCCGGACTCTGAATCCGGGCGAAACGATGATGAGTCACCGCAGAGAACAATTCGCATTGAACCGTTCTGGATCGCTGAATGTGAAGTAACATGGGCTGAATACAAACAATTCATGGCTTTGTATACAGCGTTCAAATCGTTTCAGTCGCGAGGCGAACGCCTTGTCACTGATGAAAACAAGGTTGATGCGATCACAGCACCGACGCCGCTCTATCAGCCGGACTTCATCTTCGAATTTGGCGAAGATCCCAAACAGCCTGCAGTCTCAATGACACAGTACTCTGCTAAGCAGTACTCAAAGTGGATTTCCGCGATCACCGGACAACAGTATCGACTCCCAACCGAAGCCGAGTGGGAATACGCCTGTCGAGCAGGCTCTTCGACTGCCTATTCGTTCGGTGATGACCCCGCCACTTTGCAGGACTACGGCTGGTTTAAGGGGAATTGTGACACAGGTGGTGGTCGTCCCGTGCGACAGAAGAAACCCAATCCCTGGGGTCTGTATGATATGCACGGCAATGTCGCAGAATGGGTACTTGATGGCTACGCCAGTTATCAGCCTTCGGATTCCACGGTTGATGGTCATACAACGTGGGTTCGATCAGACATGCCGGATCCACGAGTAGTACGAGGCGGGTCATGGGAATTTCCCGCCGAACAGTGCCGCAGTGCTTCTCGACTTGGTTCCAATTACAAAATCTGGAAAGAATACGATCCAAATCTCCCCAAGAGCCCTTGGTGGTGCACGACCGATCCGGCACGCGGTGTCGGCTTTCGACTTGTTCGCCTTCATCACACTGTCGAGCGAGACGTCATGGAAGACTTCTGGAAGATCGATTGTGAAGATATCCAGTTGGACGTACAGGATCGACTTCTTGAAGGCCGCGGCGTTATGGGGATCGTTGACAAAGAGCTGCCGGCGGCCATCAGGAAGCTCAACTAGGAAGTCACACAGCGGCTCAGAGTCTGGCCCAGGGAGTAAACCTCAATGAAGCGAATTCTACAGCTTACAGATCTCCATGTGTTTGCTGATGAGAACGCGCTGTTGAAAGGAATCCCAACCCGACATCTTCTCAAAGATGTACTCAAGGCCGTCAGCAACCTCGGCCTGATGTTCGACCATGTTGTGGTGACTGGTGACCATACTCACGATGAACTTCCGGAAAGTTATCAGGCCGTTCGGGAACTGCTGGAGCCATGGATTGGGATTCTGAGGCAGGTCCCCGGGAATCATGATGATCGCAGCGTGTTGAGATCCGTATTCTCCGACCGCATCCCAGGGAATGGCTCCGAACTGGTTCAATTCTGGTTCACTGCGGAACAATGGCTATGCGTTGGCCTTGATACCCATTTGCCAGGCGAAGTCTCCGGGCAGATCCAGCCCGAGCAGATTGAATGGCTGGAAACTCACATCAAAGCGCATCCTGATTACAATGTCATTCTGTTTATGCACCATCCACCAGTGGATCTGAACAGCGTGTGGATGGACCGAATTGGGCTGAAACAGAAAGAACTGCTGCAGGCATTGGTTCTGCGAACCCCTCAAGTCCGACTAATTTGCTGCGGCCATGTTCATCATGAATCCACGATCAGCCTGCACACCGCAACCGTGGTCACCACTCCTTCGACGGGGATTCAGTTTGACCCAACGGGCGACGCCCCACACTTTGTGAAGCTGGCCCCTGGATTTCGAATTATCGAACTGGACAACGATCGATTCTCCACTCGCGTTATCCGCCTCCCGGAAGCTCACTTCACCCCCACCAATTAACGTACACAAACAACCCAGATCAAATGAAGGGTTCTAAGAACAGGGGTTCAGCGTTCATCAGGCAACAAGAAAACACCTCGTTGACGAGTCAACGAGGTGTAAGCGATCAATCAGCACACCTCAACAACTTACCGACTGAGTTATGGTGCGAAGACTTCAAACTCTTTGATTTCGAGTTTCACACCGCCCGTGATTCCGAAATCCTCGAAACGATCAGTGCCGGCACCTCCTTCGAATACGGCATCGAGTTCAGCAAAGACGGAAGTTCCGGAGACGGTATCGTTTCCGGAATCCGCACTCACAATGATGTTCTTTGCAGACGCAACATCGGCCATCTGAACCACATCATTCCCTGGCCCCGTGAAGATGCCAAGATCTTCAAGTGTGGTCACGTCCATTAAGGACACTCGATCAGCTCCGATCAAAGCGTTTGCATCTGTCGAGACTGCAAGCAGGAGTGATGTGATCGTTGTCATTGTGACCCTGTCAGACCCACCTTTGGTCTCAACCGAAATCTCTCCACCGGCTGCCACCTGTGTCAGCGTCACAACATCGTTCGCATCATCGCCGATGACTGTAACGTTGAAGCCGACAGTACTATTGAGAATGGTTGCGGTCAGAACCCCAATTCCGCCATCGATATAGTAGTCCTGTCCGACCAGCAGACCTTCTGTACGAATCGTGTCATTCCCTGATGCTCCCTCGATGGAGACGTTTGCACCGACGGTAACCGGAGCTGCTGCTGGAGCCACCAGACGATCCGCTCCGTCTCCAAGATTCACGAACAGATCGTTGCTGATCTGCAGGCCACGGAGAGTCAGCACATCATTGCCGCCGCCCATTAGGATTTCAGCTGCATTCAACTGAAGTCTCGGAAACCGCTCAGACGCTTTACCATTCACAAGAGTTCCGTTCTGGCCGGTCACAATGACATCTCCGGCGGCACTTCTCGAGATCACAATCTGATTCGCCAGATTGTCTCCCGCAACCACAAGCAGTGAACCCTCGACTCTTGCCGCGACGTTGTTTGCAAATGCACTACCGGAAACGCCCGCCAACATAGCACTCGCGAACAAACAACGAACTCCAAACCATGACAACTTCTTCATCGCGAAAATCCCCTTCTGAATAGAACGAACCTGAAAAAATCAATTTCAAACATTGCAGTCCGACCAACACAGTCGCTGCAAATCTCGTGTCTTGCTCCTGATCAGGTGAGGCCAACAGAAAGGTAAAACCCGCCAGGGAAATTCTGCTTTCCGAAAACAATGTGAACAGTGCTGATCGACGGTCTTTTCAGGACACGCACATCCAAATGGCCAGCACTGTTTTTCCTGAATAAGCTTTTGAAACACGGAGGCACCCTGCCAATAATCCCACGGTTTGTCTGTCTCCTATGGGAGTCACAGACGATGGACTCTTTGATGCTTCCACTAGACTCACGGGACCCGATGTCAGACCGATTACTCGCGGAACGCATCCGCACTGGAGATGAAGGCGCAGCGGAGGAGCTCTATCAGCGATATGCGCTGCGGTTGCGAGGACTAGCGGATCGCCAGATGTCGGCCGGCATTCGAGCGATGCATGAACCGGAAGACATCGTACAGAGCGCCTTTCGCAGCCTTTTCCGCGGTGTTGTCTCAGGTGACTATGTAGCGCCAGAAGGCTCATCACTCTGGAGCCTTCTGGCAGTCATTGCCATCCATAAAGTGAGAAGAAAGGCATCAAGAAACCGAAGTGTCGCGGCGTCCTCGATGCCTCTCAGTGATTCAGGCATTGCGGAATTCGATGTGGCAGCTGAAGGACTGACGGCCGAACAATTCGAGTGTTCAATCCGTGAAGCGATCGAACAACTTCGGCCGGCCGAGCAGGAGATCGTCCACCTTCGTGTTCAGGGGTACACAGTCGAAGAGATCAGTGATCGGCTTCAACGAAGCTGTCGTACGATTGAACGTTCTCTGCACAGCATCCGTGAAAAGCTGGCGGATGTGCTTCTGATCGGGATCGACGAAGCCGCAAACGGAAATGAAGTTCCGGAAAATATTTAACAACTGAGAAACAGCTGGCGGAGTGCTGCTGAAATCCGGCCTTCATGGTGTGAGTCATGGTACCTGACAGACGCCAATACTCTGATAGCGCAATTCATATGAATGTCGGAACGTCCAACAACGGTCAACTCGACGAGCTTGTCGAGAACTTCGAACGTGACTGGGACAGTTCACGTACCGATCAGATTGAGCGGTTTGTGGTTGCGAATGGACTTGAAGGTAATTTCGAGTTCCTTGTTGAGTTGATCCGATCTGAGATTGACCTGCGTTACGCCGCAGGAAAGAGCTTTGAGCTGAGCGAGTACTTTTCGCGATTCCCTGCCCTCCTTGAGGATGTGCAGTATCGAACTACGGTCTGTTTCGAAGACTTCCGAGCTCGGCGGCATCGCGGCTATGAGTGTCGGGCGGAGAGATGGCTGAGTATAGATGGAATTTCGACACAGTCGTGGATGCAGGCACTGTTGATGCAGAGCGTCTCAGATGAGATCCGAACAGCAACTCAGTCAGAGCGGGTATCGCCGGAACGGGTCTCGAATTTGATCTCCGCATCGGACGATTCTGCAGCCCTGCTGAATCGTCTTGGAGATTTTGAGCTACTGGCGGAACTGGGGCGAGGTGCATTTTCCAGAGTTTATCTTGCGAGGCAGGTATCACTTGCCGGTCGATACGTTGCAGTGAAGGTTGTCTCGAGACCGCTCGATGAACCAACCCACCTTGCACGACTTCAGCATACCGGGATAGTACCTCTTTATTCCTGTCATCAGGTTCATGGCCGCTGGATCCTGTGCATGCCCTACCATGGGGCAGCAACGCTGAGTGACTGGCTCCGCGGCAATCGAGACTTTGAGTTACGAAACGGACAAAGTATTGTCGACACCGTTCAGGCAGCACAGCTCCGCATCACGGAAACGGCGTTCGACGATCCCTGCGCTGGTACTCTTCGGGCCGGAAGTACCACGCGGGAGACACTTCAGAGCTGGCACGATGCAGCGGTGCAGCCATTGCACCAGCTCAGATCGCTGGGCACGGGCGCATTTGGGCTGTGGATGTTCCGGAGAATTGCATCTGCCCTGGCACATGCTCACCAGCGAGGAATCGTCCACGGGGACTTGAAGCCGGCAAATATTTTAATCCGCAATGATGGTGAGCCCGCACTGATCGACTTCAATCTCTCTCGCGACACAAGTAATGGCCCCCGCCATTGGCTGGGCGGCACGCTCCCTTATATGGCCCCGGAGCAGTTAGCCTGTATGATGACTCGGTCTGCAGGAAGCTCGCGTGCTGAGTCCGACGTTTTTGCTCTCGGCGTGATTATTTATGAATTGATAGAAGGCCGACTTCCATACGGCCAGCTTCCAGGGACTGCCGAATCTGATCTTTCAGTCGCGATTGAACAGAGAAAACAGGCTCCTGCATTCCGTCGGGGTCGGTTTGCCTCAGAGGGGTTAAAGGCCATTGTTCGGAAGTGCCTGAGTCCCTCTCAGGTGGATCGTTACCCGTCGGCTTCTGAACTGCATGAAGACCTCGAGCTTGAGGCTGCTCACCTGCCTCTGAAATACGCGAAAGAATCCTGGATTCGAAGTCGACTCCCAAAAATCGTTCGACGTTACCCAAGACTTTTTCCAACCGCGATCATCATGTTGATGTCGATGACCATCATCGGAACACTTGCATTTAGTCTGCATCGATCCAGGGCCCGATCAGAGAGACTTACAGCGGTTGAGGCATTTTCTCGCTTCCAGTCATTCAGTGATCAGGCATTCATTGAATTCATCACTACTGATGGCAATCGCGTGTCGAATCGTCCGGAGGATGAAACCAAGTCCATCACTGAGGCTACGCATTCGCTGGGTATCAGTCCGAAAGAGGATTTCGGAAGTCGCAACTGGGCTTCCATATCGGCAGCAATGACCGAGACAGAACGCAACATCATCGAGGACCGACTCCTCGCACTCGCATTCATTGGGTCACATCGTTTGACTTTACCTCGAGGTTCCGGACGCCTTCGTGACGGAAACATCGATGTGCTTCGCAGTGAAGTTGCATCAATCCTTGCCGAGCTTCCGGATCGAACGAAACACACCAACGTTGTCCGCGCCGCGTCATCGATCATCAATCGGGGAGAGCACCGTCCGGATCGGCAAATTGAAGTTGCTTTGGAGGTGAATGCCGCCAGCCAATCGATGCGTATTGATGTTCCAGCCGATCAGGTGCTGACGGCAGTGTTGAAACTCATCCAGAAACAGCCAGGAGACGCACTTGAGCTTCTGGACAATGTCGAGGCCCCGGAGTCAATGAAACTGATTTACTGGATGACGCGTGGTCGAGCTCAAATGGAGCAGACTCGCTATCGGGATGCGATTACGGCATTCTCTATGGCGATGCGATACGCACAATCATCGTCTGCTCCCGTATTTAACCGAGGACTTTCGTGGATGCGGCTTGGATCATACGAGGATGCCCGTCACGACTTCTCAGAAGCGATTCGGCTGGAACCTCTCAATTCTGACGCCTATGTCAACCGTTTCGCAGCACTCACTGCGATGGGACGCCCCAAAGACGCACTACAGGACATCGACCGTGCCATTGAACTTAATCCGGAGTCGAATCGCCTGAGACTGATTCGATCAAGAGTGCTTCGACAGGCGGGTCGCCTTGTTGAAGCGAAGGAAGACTTCGACGCAGCAATGAGTCAGCAACCACGATCAATTGATGACAGTCTCTCGGTCGCACTGGCCCGTCTTCCGGATCAGCCCGAAGAAGCTCTGAATGATCTAAAGGCCGCAGAAGCACTCCACGGCCCCGATGTTTCAATTCTTCAGACGATCGCTCATATCTATTCCGAATACCTGAAGCGGCCTGACGATGCGATTGAGACCCTGAATCGTCTGCTGATCCAGGACCCGGAGTTTCAAAAAGCAATTGCGGGGCGTGCAGTTCTGCATGCAAGGGCCGGACATACTCATCTGGCGCTGAATGACATCCAGTCGCTGTACAAGCTCAGCGTTCCGCCGACAGCAGAATCCCTGTATCAGGCGGCCTGTTCCTATGCACTCTGTTCGACCGGTCAGCCGGATCTCAGCGACGCGGCCCTGCAGACTCTGGCCAAGGCCGTCCAGCGAGGTTACGGCGGAGATTTACTGTTATCCGATCCGGATCTGAATTCGATACGAAACACGCCGGAATTCAGGGCGATTGTCTCAAACTATAAGCTGATTTCATCACCAGAATGATCTGGTCATTGGGGAGAGTATTGTGAGAAATTCCAACAACAGAAGTCGCCGTAGTCGCGTTTTACGTCAGCCACTGCTTGCCGCTGAACGACTCGAAGATCGCAGCCTGCCGGCGACATTTGGCGTTGCATGGCCCGACGCGAGAAATCTGCACGTGAGCTTTCCAACAGACAACACCGACATCGGAGCATATGGGAATTCGCTGCGGACTGTTCTGGATCAGGTTGCTGACCGAAAGGAATGGCAGGAGGCGGCACTTCGAGCCTTCCAGACATGGGTTGTGCAGACGAACCTGAATATTGGCCTTGTGCCGGATCGGGGAGACGCGTTCGGAGCCGTTGGTCTGGCAACATCGGATCCACGATTTGGCGAATTCCGAATCGGCGCCTTTCCGCAACCCGGTGTACTTGCCAGTGCTCTTCCCTTTCAGCAGGGCAGCGGTACATGGTCCGGAGACGTCCTTCTGAATACACAGGCCAACTGGTTCCTGGCGGACTGGACGTCGACCTCTCCCATTTCCGTTCCGCCTGCAAATGAACATGGTCCGTCTGTTGAATTGTTTACGGTTCTGCTGCACGAAGCCGGAAATGCGCTGGGCGTTGCGGATAATCAGACACGGGGAACAGTCATGTTTACCAATTATGAAAGGCCCAAAGGAAAACTCACATCGTCAGATATCAACCAGATTCGACGAATCTACGGGACGCGAGTCGATCCCTTTGAACCGGTTGCCAACAACAGTCGGACTTCCGCCACACGCATCAACACTCCGGTCGGGTACGATGGCACGACACCTTTGTCAGTCCGAGGAAGTCTGAATACGATGTCTGATGTGGACTTCTACAAATTTCGACCACTGGCCGGTCAGGAGAAAGTGGCTGTCCGATTGATGGCATCCGGAATCAGCCTGTTAAAGTCCCGTATCGAAATCCTGGATTCTCGCGGTGTAAAGATCTCAGACGCAAAAGTCGACAGCATCTTCGAAAACAACATGGAGCTTGAGATCGGTTCGCTCAACCCGTCGAAAGACTACTTCATCAGAGTCGCCCGCAACTCCGCCGATGTATTCGGAATTGGCGATTATCTGCTTGAGCTGGACTACCGTCCTGCGGATCAGCGACCTTCAATCAAGCCACCAGCTTTTGATGCAGATGCTGAAGACGATGATGAGGACAGCCGCGTCGAATTTGTCGATGTTGATCAGTTATTCTCAACCGGAATCATCGACTCAGAGCTGGGCGACAACGACACGCTGACAACAGGAAGACAACTTCAAACGACGTTTGGTTATCTGGAAGGTACGCGATACGACGCAATTTCTTCAATCTCTTCGGGATCCGATCGGGATTTTTATCAATTCAAAGCACCTCTCGATGTAGAGGGAGTGCTCAACATTGATATCACGCCGCTGGGTAACGGCGATGCAAAGCTTCAAATTGTCGTGATGAATACGAATGGCGACAGAATTCCGGCATTTGTTCAGGATGGTGCGAAAGGCTCGCGATCACTGACGATTTCATCACCACAGCCTGGAGCCACATACGTTGTTGGTATTCGATCCGAGATTGATTCACCAACGCCTGCTGTGAATTATGCGCTGACCATGAACTTCGCGACCGACACGGCCTCTATGGTGAATATGTTTGAGGGAGAAGTTCAGGGAGCACTCGAGGATTTTTCGAATCTCACAACATACAAGCCCCAACTGTTCCGCTTTGACTTATCGGCGTCGGCTTCAACAACCAACGAAGGTGTTCAACTGACGTTCGTCGATGCCAGAACCGGGGCAGTTGTCTTCATAATTGCCGCAGGTGCAGGAACACCGGCATCAGAATACGTTTGGCTGCCGAAAGGGGAGTATGTCCTAAAGGCAGAGTCGAGGTCTCGAAATTCTCAGTCCGCCGGGATCATTGGGTTCAGACTGCGAGCCGATGTATTGAGTGACGACCAGGGCCCAAATCCCGTAGACCCCACTCAAATTATTCCGCCCCTCGAGACCACCTGGAACTGGAGAGACTATCCAATCAGCGATCCCCCCGTGATTGATTTGCCCTTTATCGTCGTTGAAGATCCCTGGCTGAACGAAGAGTATCTCGAATTCTTTCCGGACTACTACGCCCTTTACTTCGGCTAAACCCGGCAATCGTGAAATGTCTTTTCGAGTAAGTGGGTTACAGGTTGAAAACCCGCAATTTCCGGTCTGAAATCCAAAAAAACGGACGGACACACCTGAGATTTGGGTGTTCACCCGAATTCCGTGGAATGACACTCCGACGGATCGCCTTGTGAATTGCGGACTGAACCCCTAAAACACGTGCTTCGTAAGGGGATGCAGACGCAATTCATGGCCTGGTTGTCGTCAGGAATGCCTCCTTTTTCTTGAATTTCAGGCATATCGAAAAGACCACGATCCGTGTATCGAGTACTCATTACCGACAGTCTCTCCAAAGCCGGACTTCGAATTCTTGAACAAACTGAAGGAATTGAACCTGTTGTCAAGAGCGGCTTGACGCCTCAACAGGTTCGTGAAGAACTTCGAAGTGCTGACGCCATCATTATCCGCAGCGGAACCACGCTGACTGCGGAGATTCTGGACGGACAGGAACGTCTGAAAGTGATTGCACGTGCAGGCGTGGGTGTTGACAATATCGACCTCGACGCAGCAACACGCGCCGGAATTCTGGTGATGAATACTCCGGCTGGAAACACGATCAGCACTGCCGAGCACACGTTTGCCATGATGCTGGCACTCTCCCGCAATATCGGGCCGGCTCATGCCAGCATGAAGTCCGGAAAATGGGACAGAAAGTCGTTCCAGGGTACGCAGCTTGCAGGCAAGACACTGGCTGTGATTGGACTTGGACGAATTGGTCTGAGCGTTGCAATCAGAGCCGTCGCTTTTGAAATGAATGTGCTGGGATACGACCCATTCTTGTCGGAAGAAAAGGCTGCGGAGTACGGCATTAAGCTGTATCGCAACGTTGATGAAATCATCACGCAGTGTGATTACCTCACGGTCCACACGCCGTTAACAGACGAGACTCGTGGAATTATCAACGCTGATCGTCTGAAGAAGATGAAGAAGGGCGTTCGAGTCATCAACTGTGCTCGCGGCGGTATCATTGACGAAAACGATCTTGCAGCTGCTATCGAGTCTGGTCATGTGGCTGGGGCTGCAATGGACGTATTTGTCGAAGAACCGCCAAAGGATCGACGCCTTGTCGATCTGCCACAGGTTCTCGCCACTCCACACCTTGGTGCATCAACAGAAGAAGCTCAGGAGCTTGTATCGGTTGAAGCTGCAGAAATCGTCTGTGGCTATCTGCTGCGAAACGAAATCCGTCATTCAG
Source organism: Planctomyces sp. (assembly GCA_016795105.1). Taxonomy (GTDB): domain Bacteria; phylum Planctomycetota; class Planctomycetia; order Planctomycetales; family Planctomycetaceae; genus F1-80-MAGs062. The sequence continues at coordinate 18,619 of JAEUIH010000031.1, read as the reverse complement.
TCAATATGCTGCCGGTCTCGGCGGCGGAAATGGTGGACCTGAGAAACTACCTGAACCTGAGCTATCGACTTGGCTTGCTTTCAGCGCAGATGATTCGTGGCCAAGGGCTGAAGGGCGCAGAAGTGATTTACCGTGGAGAAGCTGCCCACAAGAAGACTCGGCTGCTGACATCAGCATTTACAGCGGGCCTGCTTGAAGCTGCTCTGGATCAGTCGGTCAACATCATCAACGCCACGTCCATGGCTGTTTCGCGAGGCATTCATGTTCGTGAAACCGCGAGTGGAGACTGTGAAAACTTCGCGTCGATGATTTCAGTTTGTGTGACAACTGATCAGGATAAGTTTGAAGCGTCAGGCACAATCTTCGGAAATCAATTCCTCAGGCTTGTGCGGCTCGACGAATTTCAGCTTGAGGCTTATCTTGATGGCCTGATGCTGATTTATCGACATCGCGACGTCCCGGGGCTGATTGGCTACATTGGCACAATCTGCGGCCAGAACAATGTCAACATCGCGCACATGGCGCTGGGCCGAAAGCAGGATAAGCCGGGTGGAGCGTCGGTCGCTGTTCTGAACCTCGACAGTGAACCACCAGCGGAAGCGATCGGACAGGTGAAAGAGCACAAGGAAGTCACGGGAGTTGAAATCGTCCGCCTGCCAGCCGCCGGCGCTGCACTTCCATGGCTGACCGCAACCTAACAACTAAGTAGCTTGGGCATTCCTGCCCGAGCACGCCCCTGCCCGAGCACGCCCCTGCCTGGCGTACTGTACGCCGGCTGTGTGGCGGAGCAGGGTTCTGGACGGGCAGGAATGCCCATCCTACATTTGGAATGCTCATGCTACGGGATGAAAGGCTTGCCCTGAAATCGAGGGTTCGTTACATTGCCACCAACGGGACAGCAGTCCCATGCCGCCGTAGCTCAGTTGGCAGAGCGACGCTTTCGTAACTCTTACGCGGTCACGTCCAAATCGTTGGAAATGTAGTCTTTTACCGCGTCAAACACGAATTCCGACCTTTCCGGAAACGTTTAGAAACGTCTCGAAACAATTGGCTCGGGTATTGCGAACTATCGAGTTCCAGGGTTCGTGCCTCGCACATCGAGAGCTTACGACGAGGAATCGTTCGCGTTTCCGGCCCGAACACCGTAGGCACTGAATCGGGTGGTTTCCCGATGGAGGTTGCAAGTGGAATCTCCGAAGCCTGAACGAAGAGACGGATGACCGTTGTATGGCCATCCGCTCATGAGTCTTGATCGTAATGCCGCAACACTTACACAGCCCGATTCATCTGCTTGCGTTTGCAACGGGCGAACATAGCACCGAGTGCTCCGAAACCCCACATGGCAAGTGAAGCTGGTTCGGGTACAGCTGCTGAACTGAAACCTTCAACGCGGAATGTCATGTTATCCCCCGGATAGGGGCTACCCCATGTCGAACCGCCGTCAAAACTGATCGCACTCAGTCCATCAAACGAAGTGCCACTTCTGGCGAAGGTCCAGTGCGGGTCATTACCGAAAACCGTATTATTGTGGAATGCAACCCAGTAGTTGCCAACCCCAAGCGTAATCGGACTAATGTCGATCGAATACCGGGTCAGATCATAGAACCCTCCAAAGGCAGTACCCTCAATGGACGTTGAGTAAGACGAAGTATTACCCGAAGAGATAACGGTCCCCGGCAACCCGGCGCCATCCAGATGAATACTCCAGTCGATGGAAATTGGTTGCGAACCTGCTGAATTGTGATGAGCGACAAAAGAGATGCGAGTCACGTCAAAAATGCCACCCAAACTGAAATTCTCGGCGCCGAATGTACTGCCACTGGAGAAGTGGTTGTTGCCGGCTTCTTCACCGTTTACATGAAGATTTTCAGCCAAAGTGATAAATGCCGCCTGCACCTGCCCCGCTGTCGCGGCGAACACCAATCCTGCCATCCATAGAACTTTGAACTTCATACTTTTTCTCCTTCACATGTTGTTTGATTGAACCTGAATCAGCCTGTCCACAATAATGCCCAGAGCGGAACGTTGAACATGTACTAAGGGTGGGATCGTTGCAGAAGCGGTAAGACGAGTCTAGGCACTTTGGGAAAAGTCATCAGGAGATTTCAGCCTTGTCATTTTGAGGCACTTTCTCTGCCGTCTACTCAAATTGAGAATTTTGCTTCTATCCCCAAGTTTCACAGCCTTCAGAATCTGCACGCCGAAAGAATGCACGCCTTTCCTCGAAGATCGAAAAGGCGCGAAGGCCGTGGAGGAGGAGAAGCCGCTGCGATGACGAAAAAGCTCAGCAAAAATTTTGGGCTTGCAATTTAGTGGAGATTTGCAAAACTTGAACGCTCGCGACGAGTCAGAATGGAGACGCGCGCGGACAGAGCCTGTGCTTCGTGGCCTACGCTCGGTGTGAAGACGGACTGCTTTATCTGCACATTAATTTGTGCTGCGGCATGGAAGCTGACCAAGTTTGGAGGCCTCCATGGCTGTCTCAAAGCGTTCACGGCAATTGGAGTGGTTACGACCTCTCCTAGTCATCAGCTACATGCTGCTTTCCGCCGGATCAATCGCGGCGGCATTTGCGCTTTGCTGGTTCCGGCTTTCCGGGGCCGTCTATTTCTTGCTGTGCGGAACATTCCTTGCGTTGTGGGCTTCCGTGACAGCTACGTGCTCACGCATTGTGGCGAGTGACTTACTCGGTATGGCGAAGTTATTGGGCGGAAAGTCTCTACCTCAATCGCCTGTTGCGGATTGATTTGAAGGAGCGAAGGCCATGGGGGAGGAGAAGCCCCACAACCTTCGTCAACGCCGAGGGTTGAACACCGCCCCATTAAAACGGTGCCTCCGTTTTCTACCAGATCATCTTCGGCGGTATGAGTGGAAACCCCGAACGCCGTGAATTGACTACACCGACACCGCAACCATCCTTGATTGAACACGCCCCAAGCTGATCCGGCAGGATTGCGAGATGGTCAGGACGGAAGCTCATCGCAATATGGGTATAAGGCTTCCCGTTGTACTGAGAACCGTTCCGAACCGAGACCGTTTCCATGTAGAGGCCGGTTGAAAGTTCGATCTGGTCACCACGCTGGAGTGCGTAGCGAACACGCTGATCAACCCTTTCGGTTCTCTCAATATCGAACCAACCTTCGGCCACAAGTGCCCCCTTCGGAGTGACTCGGGGCTTCCTGACAATTCCAATTCCCTGAGAGTTCAGGAGCTCGGGGTTCTGGGCAGACACTGGCTTACCATTTCAAAGCGGGACGTGAGCAGGACGACAAGCCGGGTGGAGCGTCGGTCGCTGTTCTGAACCTCGACAGTGAACCACCAGCGGAAGCGATCGGACAGGTGAAAGA
>JAEUIH010000031.1:0-15172 GCA_016795105.1 Planctomyces sp. | reverse complement strand
GGGTTCGTTACATTGCCACCAACGGGACAGCAGTCCCATGCCGCCGTAGCTCAGTTGGCAGAGCGACGCTTTCGTAAAGCGTAGGTCGCTGGTTCGACTCCAGTCGGCGGCTTTTAAAGATCACAGCAAAGTCCGGGGAATTTCACAATTTGTGAAGTTCCCCGTTATTATTTGATGGGCCTCATTCACCTCAAACGCCACCTGAACTGTCACTTGAGGACATCGCTGACAGGTGCCAACCTGAGAAGAATCCGCTCTGGAGGCTGCGCGCCTCTCAACGTTGTCCGGACTTTTCTGATGGAGATTGAACGGCACCTGCCGTGGAGAGCTGGACCACAGAAGTCGTGAGCTGCACAAACGTGGTCGCACCCTGTGAAGCTCCCGAAGGGCCTGGAACCTTCACATTACAACCACTGCACGCCCCGCACGCAGAGCGGGAGCGAAACAGCTTGAGTGACCTCCGAATAAGAAATACGGCGGCCCCAAGAACCAGTAAAAATGTGAGTAGAGTCTGCATAAAGTCGTGTCCACTGATCAATTACTGGGATTCTAGACCTTGAAGACTGATGAAAATCGGGGAATTCTCGGTATACTGGCAATTTTCCGGCAAACTACTGCCGGGAATGGGTTTACAACCGGCTGTTGTTGAGAAGTGTGTGAGGAACGGGTCATGGGGATTCCGAAAGTGGCGATTATTGGTCGCCCAAATGTCGGAAAGAGCTCGCTGATGAACTGGATGGCGGGACGACTGATTTCTGTGGTCGATCCGACAGCCGGGGTTACTCGCGACCGTGTCACCTGGATCATGCACGAGCACGACCGTTACTTTGAGCTGGTCGACACAGGTGGAATCGGAATTGTTGACAGCGATGACCTTTCGGAGGACATCGAACGACAGATTCAAATGGGGCTCAATGAAGCGGACCTGATGCTGTTTGTCGTCGACGCCAAGACCGGCCTGACGCCGCTCGATCAACAGGTTGCAGACCGAGTTCGCCGTACCAGCAAGCCGATGCTTCTGGTCGTCAACAAATGCGATTCAAACAAGCTCGACCACGAAGCCGGAACATTCCTTCGGCTCGCTCGCCTGCCTTTTGTTTGCACAAGTGTCAAAGCGGACCGCAATCGTGAGGAGTTGATTGAGACGATTACAACTCTGTTGCCAGCAGCAACAGAACTCGAAAAGAATGAAGGAGATCAACTTCTGTCCCCTGCTGATCTGCGACTCGCCGTTGTAGGTCGCAGAAATGTTGGCAAGAGCACCTTTATTAATCAGCTCGCTGAAGAAGAGCGAGTGATTGTGAGCGAAGTTGCCGGCACAACACGAGACAGCATTGATATTCGATTCGAAGTGGACGGCAAGGCGTTCGTTGCGATTGATACTCCCGGCGTACGAAAGCGCAAGAGCCTGGCGAACGACATCGAGTTCTACGGACTTGTTCGTGCACAGCGCAGTATTCGCCGCGCTGATCTTGTGCTGATGTTCTTTGATGCATCTCAGACAATTTCCAGAGTCGACAAACAGCTGGTTGAAGAAATCGCCGAACACCACAAGCCCTGTATTTTTGTCATCAATAAGTGGGACCTCGCTCTGCAGGAAGGCATGACGACCGAGAAGTGGGTAGACTACCTGATGAAGTCGTTCAGTTCCATGCGGCATGTACCGATCGCCATTTTGACCGCAAAGGACGGTCGCAACATCCGGAAACTGCTCAACCTCGCTCAGAGCGTCTTTAAGCAGGCCAAGTTGCGTATCAGTACCGGACGACTGAACCGAGCAATCCGGATGGCAATTGACCGCAACCCACCACCGATCCGAAAGAATCGTCGCCCAAAGATCTACTACGCATCGCAGGTCGAAGGTGCCCCACCGACATTTGTATTGAAATGTAATGATCCGTCACTTCTCGACGAATCCTGGAAGCGTTACCTCCTGGGCTTCCTGAGAGAGGTAACGCCATTTCAGGAAGTTCCGATTAAGCTCATTCTGCGTGCTCGTGGCGAAGCCGATCCGGATGCAACAACTCGCTCCGATTCCAGCCTCGAAGATCTCAGTGCTGACGAAATGAATCAGTATTCCGACGCCTCGGTTATTTCTGACGACTCTGAACAGTTCGAATCCGATTCAACCGATCAGCTTCCGCCAGACAGTGAATTTGATCAGTTCGATGATGAAGACGAATACCCTGACAACCACCTGATCGATGATGACTTCGACGATTCCGCGAGCGTTCACGATTTCTCAGACTAAAGCCGCAGGCGACAGTGTGTTGATCTCCGACGCCTTCGGCCAGCCGTTAAACTGGATGGCCAATGCTGGGTGGACCGGCGGCTACATCACGTCTGCGGTTTCGATTCCCAGCAGGCTTAACCCCGTCTTTAATCCTCTGGCGATCAGATCGCAGAGGATTAAACGGCTTTGACGCAGCTCATCGGTTTCGGCATCCTGAACGGAGCAGCGATCGTAGAACTTGCTGAACCGATCGGAAGTTTCATACAGCCATGCAGTCAGCAGATGCGGGCGATATTCGTAGAGCACATTCTCGATGGCAAACTCGAATTGCAGCAACTGCAGACAGAGCGCCCTTTCTTCGGGGCACGTAATCAGAACGTGGGCATGAGAATCTGCAATCTCTGAACGTGAAATCTGCAGCTTCCTGAAGATGCCGCAGATTCTTGCATAGGCGTACTGAATTGCGGCCGCGGTATCACCTGTGGTTGCCAGCATCTTGTCCCAGTCAAACACATAATCGCTGTCGCGATTGTGATGGAGGTCTGCATACTTGATCCCGCCCACGGCAACAATTTCGGCAACCGCCGCACGTTCACTGTCATTCAGCAGTTTCACTTCTCTGCGATCATCATTTTCATTGACAATCGGACGTGATCGATTGATGGCTTCATCAATCAGACTTTCCAGACCGACAGTGTCACCGGCGCGAGTCTTATACGGCTTACCGTTGCGATCCATCACCGTGCCAAAGCTGACGTGACGAAACGTCATGTCGTCATAACCCCAGAGAGCCGCCGTGGAGAACAGTAATTGAAAATGCTCTGACTGACGGTTATCAACGACATACAGAATTTCATTCGCCTTAAGCTCATCGCGGCGATAGCGGATGGTCGCCAGGTCCGTTGTGGCGTACGTGTAAGCGCCGTCAGACTTCTGAACGATAAACGGAGCCGTATTTCCCTCGATAAAGACACACTGAGCGCCATCACTGGATCGGGCGAGCCCTTTTTCCGCCAGCGTCTCAACAACGGACGGCAACATCGGATTATAAAAGCTCTCCCCCAATGTCAGATCGAACTGAATACCGAGGCGATCATAGATGACCTGAAGTGCCTTCAGACACTCCGGAAGAAACTCATCCCATAACGCCTGATTCGATGCGTCGCCAGCGTGCAGTCGAGCCGTCTCGTCGCGGGCCAGTCGAGCGATTGTTGGATGCGCGGCGGCTAGAGAAGAGAGATGCTCATCCGATTCTACAACCGCAAGAGTCTTTTCTGCTGACTCCACGGCTTCTCTGGCGGAGTCGATCTGTTTGACCAGCTGATTCTCAGCCTTCTGGTACTTCTTTGGATCTGCGTTTTCGGTGGCCTTCAATGCAACTCGCTGCTGATTCAAGCCTTCCAGGGCAGCCTTCAGCTGAGGGAGTTTGGCCTTTGTCGCATGATAATCAGACAGTTGGTTGACCAGTTTGTAGAGTCTTGCAAGCTCAGCAACGGGAGCAGCTCGGTATGCATCCATGTTCACAAAATTGCGATACCCATAGATGATCATCCCAAACTGAGTACCCCAGTCGCCAATGTGATTGTCACTGGTCACCTGATGACCCGCAAATCGCAATGTACGACAAATTGCGTCGCCAATCACTGTACTGCGGAGATGCCCGACATGCATCGGCTTCGCGACATTCGGCGACGAGAAGTCAACAACGACATGTCGAGGATGTTTGACGGGGGAAACTCCCAGCCGGTCGTCTCCAACGATTGAACTCACCCGAGCTGCAAGCAAACTGTCACGAAATCGCAGATTAATGAATCCCGGCCCGGCAACTTCCGGGGTCTCACACAAGTCCGACACATCCAGCTTCTGACAAACCGTGGTTGCGATGTCGCGAGGCGGCTTGCCCACCTTCTTGCTGAGTGACATCGCAAAATTGGCCTGGAAGTCTCCAAACTTCGGATCCTGTGCGACTCGAATCATCTCAAGGAGGCCCGGGACTTCGTCTCCATACTCCGCAAGGGCTGTTGCAAAACGCGATCGCAGTTCATTCAGAAGTGACATGATGTGCCGTGTTGGTCTGAAAATCGTTTTCGGGTGTGTCCGGGCCGAGGTCGGAATGTGTCGACACACTACCAGCCAACGGACATGTTCGCTTCAATCGCCCGCTGGGCCTCATTCAGGTCCGCACCTGTGTCCAGCATGTATAGGCGAATCGCATGAACTTTATCACCAGATGCCCGCGAAAGGCAGTCTCGGGCGACGTCACACGGCCGAAACTTTCCTTCAAGTCCAAGTAGTCGCTTTGAGATCACCCAAATATCCCGAGGTCGCTTCGTAATCCTGACAATCTTCTCTTCCGGATAATACTTGGCGGCAATGTGCTCCGCCTGTTCAACACTTGTCGCCCACCCAATCATGATGTGGGCTTCTGTCTCAATTTCAAAAAGAGGCATCGCGATTTCCCTGCGAAGAGTGACAGCAAACAGGAACTGTCCATATGTGTAGGTGCGGAAGCATAGCAATCGATGGTTTTGAATTGAATGCTGATTTCAAACGGAATCCGAAGTGGCAAAGCGTTTCGCTTTCAACTGAAAACGTATGAATTCCCTGATTGATGACTGCATCCTCGGCTTCATATGATTTCCCGCGGAATGGACTGGCAAACTTCGCCGAATTCAATCAAAATCCTTTCCAAACGTTCTAAACCACCTGGATTCCGAAAATCGGCAAGGATTCGCTGGATGACGACAATTTGGGCATTCGTCTTTGTCTGCATTCTAAGTTTGATGTTCCTTGGAATGCTGTACGGTGAGAAGCTCAGTGTGCTCGGCCTTCTTGAAGGTCGCTGGGCACGGCCAATCGCTGAACTGCCTGGTTTGATCTGGGAGGAACTCTGCCGAACGATGGACCTCGTGGTGCTTTTCGTGACCGAGCATTTTTCGTGGGTAGTTGCAACGACATCAGGGAGCATCGGATTATTCATTGTTGCGTTCCTGATGTTTAGTGGCATGGCGGAAGACGCTGCTGCAGTGAACCGGGACCTCAGAACACCGTTGTTATCGGGTGGAGTCCTGGATGAGATTCCGGACATCCGTGGAAAAGTGACGGTCAATGATCCCCCCCCGATTCTGAAGTTTGATGGTGACTCTCGAGTCGTTCAGCAGGACCCCGCTGCCGGGTATGTGGTTTTTAACAAGCCTGACCTTCGAGATATCAATCCCGATCCTCCACCAATCTGGACAGAAAACGATCAGGATCCTATTGGCCAGTTCCCAACCCCCGACGCACCTTTGCTGGGCCTGCAGTTTCGCCGAATCGCCTCGGGAACCTCTCTGCTGGACGACGAGCCGACAATCACCGTGGGACGACTGACCGAATCGTCTCCATTGCCTCGTATCATCAATGACGCACTTCGTCGCCTGCCAACGCGAGAGAGGTGGCAAATGGCGTTGAGCAGCGGTGAATTCGGGAATGAGTTTCCCGTGCAGGACAGAATGCTCGAAGAGGCTTCAGAACTTGAACTTCGTGACCTGGAGTCCCGTGTTCGCGTGATCCCGGGAGGAGAGATTGCCGAACATGATCTTCGCATTGAAAAGATTTACCCAACGGAGTCGAGTGGAACCGATGTCACAGTGGAAGTCGCACTGCTGAATGTTGGCAACGACACGATTCGGGGCCTGCTCGTTCGTGAATACCTGCCGCGAGGAACTCAAATCCGTGACGCAGACAATGGCGCAATTCTGCGAGATGATGTTTTGACATGGCTGGTCGATTCACTTCCCCCCTATGAAGAACGGATTCTCCGGTTTACGGCAGTCGCCCCTGTCCAGGGACGCCTTTCAAGTCGTCGAACTCGATTCGAATCTCAAACAGAAGTTTCTGCATTGTCGGCCGTGACGTCGATCACCGAAGTCCGCGATCGATCTCCAATCGGCCGACCGACACTGCCGCTGGAAGACTTCGATGACCTTGATCGACCTTTGCCGGAACGACCAACTCCGTCACGCCCAGGACTCATTACAGCTCCCGACGTGCGGATGATGGTCCGTGAACCTCTGACTCCGGTACAAGTGGGCTCGATCGTCGAAGTGATGTTCGAATTGACAAACGTGGGTGATGGCATTGCAAAACAGGTTGAAGTCCGTGTGAACCTGGACCCTGGAATGCGTCACGTCAAAACGGATGGAAGTATTGTTGTCAGCGAAGCCAACAATCTCAAACCCGGCGATACTCGCGAAATCCCACTCCGATTCCGTTTGACAGGTCCCGGAGAATATCTGCCAAGCGCAGAACTCTTCCTCAATGGTGAATCTGTTGACTGGAAACGCATGCGTATTGTTGGCGAACGTCAGAGCGAATCATTTCCAACCGAAATCCGCTGAGGTTGGCACTGCCGGAATCTGACTGGCGAATTCGAACATGAGATGCTGCGGCGGAGCGTGATGAGTACTTTGGGTGACTTTGAAAACCATAGGGAGGCTGCAACAATGGAGCTCTATGGGAAACTCATTCGCGACGCAAGCCAGGATATAGCATATGACATCGCAACACGTCTTGATTTCCTGGCTCAGAGCATCCGCCTGCTGTCTGATTGCATCCATGTTTGTGCCTGGCACTTTGCACCAGCACACCGCAACCGCGCAGATCTCGAACGCACAGCTCTTGACCGTTGCTGGACGAGAGACATCTGCACCGACCGCTGTTGATTCGCAATCTGGCGAGTGCGAAGAGATTCCGGTGGAACTTCGCAGTTTTCAACAGCATCAAAGGGAACCCGTGTTCACCGGAAGTGTCGATGGCTGGGATCGGCGGATTCGGGAGCGCGGCTGGATTGTTCGTGATGAGGACTGGTGGCATCTTTGGTACACAGGGTACAATCCCGACGAAACACCTCCAATCATGCGTCTGGGATACGCCACTTCGCCTGATGGAATCAAATGGGCTCGCCACGGCAATCAACCCCTGATAAAGGATCTGTGGGTGGAAGACATGATGGTTGTCCGTCATGAGAATCTCTGGATGATGTTTGCGGAAGGTCGGAATGATCAGGCTCAGCTGCTGACAAGCTCGGATGGCATTCACTGGACTCGTGCTGGCACCCTGGATATCCGGTTGGTGGACGGATCACCGATCCCGGCAGGCCCATATGGGACACCGACCGCATTCTATAAGGACGGAGTCTGGAATCTGTATTACGAAAGGCGTGATACCGGCATCTGGCTGGCTCGATCGTCAGACCTGAAAGTATGGACAAACATCAGCGATGATCCCATCATCCAACCCGGCCCTGACTCGTACGATGCCATCATGATCGCGATGAATCAGGTGTTCGAATACAAGAAGCGTTACTACGCAGTGATGCATGGAACGGGAACCCCCACAAAACCTCGTCAATGGTGCACTTATATTGCGTACTCTGATGACCTGATTCACTGGAAGAAGTATTCCGGCAATCCGGTGCTGCCGATTCCGGAGAACAAGTCGAGTGGCCAGCTGGTTCCATTTGGTACTGGATTTCGGCTCTACACAATGCATGACAAAATCGATCTACACGTTCCCGCCGATAGCACTCAATGAAACCTCTGCCTGACAACTCAACGGGGCTGCTGTGTGCTCGGAGAACATTTGCGCTCGATGTCGTTCAGCGGCTCCGACACGCAGGCTTTGAGGCACTCTGGGCTGGCGGGTGTGTGCGAGATCAACTGCTCGGCAAACAGCCAAAGGACTACGATGTTGCATCGACAGCCCGACCGGAGCAGGTGATCAACCTCTTCGGTGTTCGGCGAACAGTACCTGTTGGCGCAAGTTTCGGAGTGGTAATGGTCCTCGGCCCCGGCAAAGCCGCGGGGCAGATTGAAGTCGCCACATTTCGCAGCGACGGCGCGTATATGGATGGAAGGCGACCCGTAGGCGTACGATTCTGTTCCGCCGAAGAAGATGCTCAGCGACGCGATTTTACCATCAACGGAATGTTCTATGACCCTGTTCAGGAAACAGTCATCGACTATGTTGGAGGTCAGAAAGATCTTGCGGCAGGAATTATTCGAGCCATCGGCGATGCGAATGCCAGATTCACCGAAGACAAGCTGCGTATGCTTCGGGCCATTCGATTTGCGGCAACTTTAAGATTCAGTCTGGAACCTGCAACGTTCGCCGCAATTCAGAGCCTGCACACACAAATCACCCAGGTCAGTATTGAACGCATCGCCCAGGAAGTGCGAAGGATGCTGTCCGACAAGAGTCGTGGCGAGTCCATCAAGCTTCTGCAGAGTTCCGGACTTCTGCGATGCGTGTTGCCGGAAGCCGAGATCGATAGCGAACACGTGACGAAGTCTGCCTCGGTTTTGAATCTGCTGCAGGTGTCTTCATTCGAGCCTTCACTGGCCGCCATACTTCTTCATGACGATCCACACCATGCCGACCTGAAAGAACGGAGTGTTGTCGCCAGGGACACGTGCAGACGACTAAGGCTCTCAAATGAAGAAACCGAGACAATCGTCTGGCTGCTTACGTCATTGGACGTGTTCAGAACTCTTCCATCGCAACCCCCACACGTCGTCCGACCACTACTGGCAGACGAACGCATTCCACTTTTGATTGATCTTAGTTCTGCAACTGAAGCCTCTTATGGAAGGCTTGCCTCCGGAGCAGCCGCTGCCGATGAGATGCTGTCTGCCGACCCTTCGCTCAAGTCTTTGCCACGCCCACTCGTGACAGGAAACGACTTGCTGGAGCGAGGTATCCCCGGCGGACCACGAATTCGCGAAGTTCTGACACAGCTGCGCAATGAACAGCTCGACGGATTGCTGGCGGATCGTGCAGCAGCGATCCAGAGACTGGACGAATTGCTGCAATGTGATTGGTAACCACGAAATACACGAACAACACGAAAAAACGCAATCGGGTCCTTCTGTGATTCTTCCGTCTTTTCCGCGTCTTCCGTGGTCAAAACTCAAGTCCTGCCTGCGACTTGAATTCAAAGCCACAAACTCTGTCCTGGAGTCTTCTCAATTGGCAAGAGAATGAGGACAAAAGAATGCCGAACTTTGCCATTCTCATACCACCATTCTTCTGCCATATCCCGAACTCTTGTCCCCTGCCGAACGTTCGTGCTCAGTGGTCACGGTGCTCGTGCTCCTAATCGATTGCCCATGCATTCATCTGCGATTCTTCCGTCTTTTCCGCGTCTTCCGTGGTCAAAACGCCAGCCCTGCCTGCGATTCGCTCAGACATCCCCAATCCGCTGGCCTCCCTGAATCTGCTGAATGGTTTACGACACCCTCGTCCACCTCTGGCATACGGAGCCTGAGCTCGACTGCGTCCAGCGTGCGCATGCGTTGCAGGGGCTCGTCATCACGGCGGAGCGTGATGAGTACTTTCCGGGTGACAGCTACTTTCCGGGTGATGGACGACGGTTAGGATTTGTCGGAGGAAGTTTATTCATGCCTGGCTTGTCTCGTCGCGCCAGCTCAACGGTTGACACCAGATCAGCATCTTTGATGGCGGCTGTCGTGCCTCCCGCTCCGAATCCGGAGGCCGTCACCTTAATAGAATAACTCCCGTTTGGAAGAGTCGCTGAAAACTGCCCGTTGCCGTCCGTTGTGCCGGCTGCGACTGACTGAGATCCTCGAAGTATAGACACCGAGGCTCCCTTGAGCGGCTTCGGCACCGGCAGACTCTTCGCCTTATCCGGAGTCTCCTGACGCTCCAATACTCGCACACTGAGCGTATAATTCTTTGACATTGGGGGCTGTGTTGTGGCAGACAAAGTGATGCGTTCGGTAAGTTCCACATTTGCAACGACAATCTGCTTTGCATCCGAAGTATACCCAGCCTTGGTTGTTCGAACAGTGTATCGCCCTGGCGGCAACCGAGTCGAGAATTGACCGAGTCGATCTGTACGGCCTTGTATCACGTCGCCCCCTCCACCTGTTATCAGGATCGCAGCATCGGCAAGTGGCTTTACCTTTCGTCCCGCGTTTTCAGAGACAGTCAGGTTCAAACGCGACTCTGCCGGCTTCGTCATCGTACGCTTCAGGACGAGCCGGATGGTGGGCGATCGATCATCAATCCTGACTACGGTATTTGATGTTTCAAAACCAACAGCTCCAGCGCTGACTCGGTATGTGTCCGCGGGCAGCGATATCTGGAACAAGCCGCTGCGACTTGATGTCGTTCGTTCTGAAAACCCAACGCTCGGTGAGCGACTTGATGAAAACTGAATTTCAGCGCCGGGTACTGCGACCTCGCGGCCGTTCTTTTCTTCTGTGACAACAGTGCCGCGCACGTTGATCAGTGATTCGGTCGGATCGGTGGGCTTCTGTCCGGTTCGCACCAGAATCAAATACTGGTTTTCGATATCACTCACGATCTGGATCTGCTGAGACAGTGTGCTGAACCCCGCCGGAGGTTCAACTCTCAGCTGATACGCGCCTTTCAGGACTGTGGCCCGATAACTGCCGTTTTCCTGACTGGTCACGGTTCGGGAAAACGGAGGTTGCCCAGGGACCAAACGCTCCCAACTCAGTTTAGCGCCCTTGACTCCGCGAAGATTCCCATCCGGTTCGCGATATGCAACAAACCCGGCGACCCGTACCGTCGATGATGGATCCGGTCGAGTTCCCGGGGGCTCTGGTTCGGGTTGCAGAGGATCAACAGGAACAGTGGAGATATCTGGTCTGAGTCCAATTTGAAACACCTTAGAGGCCGAATCTTCCTGAATCTCCGCTTTCATTCCTCCCGGTTTAAAACCTCGTGCCTGAGCCAGAAGCGTATAGTTTCCGGATCGACTGACGACGAGCTCCAGCTTTCCGGAACTGTCGGTGATACCTCGCCGTGACTGAGCCAGCGAGTCATCCGACCGACGGGCGAGGACGCTGGCTCCACTGAGCGGGCGCTTCGTCTGCTCATCAAACACGCTGATACGGATTGCGAATGACTGCGGAGGTTTGACCTCAGGCGTCAGAACCAGCATGACCTCTTTTTGCTCACCGCTGGCAACACTCACATCAATTGGCAGCGCAGAATATCCAGCCACACTTGCGGAAACCTGAAATAGTCCCGGTGCCGGCGGCAGATAGATCGCATGGCCCGCTCCGTCCGGCTCGAGAGCTTCGGCAGTCGCTGGGTCGGATCCCTGAGCGATCACCGAGATCACAGTTGACTTCAGGACCTCAGGATCCACGGCCTTTCGATCTCTAAACGTGACAAGAATATCAAGACTTGTCTCCGGTTGCGGTATCGATTCCCCTCGCAACATCAGTCTCGTCGTTGTGAATCGACCCGGCATTACAAACAGTGGACCGCTGGCTGTCTCTGGAAATCCGTCGGCATGTGCAGTCACTTCGTATCGACCGGGCAATAGTTCTTTTTGAAACTGACCGGAACGATCGGCTTCGATCTGAGTCCCGAAGCGGCCATCCAGAGAAACAATTCGAAGCTGGATCGAGGGCAGTGGGTCGGTCGCCACAGCATCGGCAATTCGGACAATCCCACGAATTCCCTGCCCGGTGGTTTGGGAAAGATCACGAGGAATCAGGACAAAGTCGCGCGTTGACGGCTGACCTTCCGGAATGACAATCTCTTCCGGTAAACGAAGGGACTCATATCCTCTGGCACTCACTGATGCAGAATAGGTACCTGCCGGTAACAGGATCGAATAATCTCCGAGGTTGCGGTCGCGACCACTGGTTCCACGGATTCGGCTGCTTCCGCGACTGTAGACTGTGAAGCGTTGACCATTGGAATGACGAAGGACGATTTTCGCTTCGCCAACACCAGTCTCCGAGGACATTGCCCCATCCAAAACCCGCCCGCTCAGCACGCCAAGCGGAATGACAGGAGGCTTCAATGGAACACGATCAGGATCAACTTTCCCCTTGATCATTGCCAGATTAAAGATTGCGAATCCCTGATTCGAGGAAAGTCGTAAACCACGACCTGCTTCTTCTGTCAGGTATCCTTCTGCCTCAATTCGATAAAAGTAATCACCGGGCGGCAGTTCTACGATGTAGTAACCATCCTTCTCGGAGGCAGTTGTGGCAACAACGGTCTGCGACGCATTCAGAAACTCAATTTTCGCCGAAGAGACGACGCCAATCAGCTTTCCCTGTTCATCGTGGCCAAAGACTCTGCCATGAACGCCCGGCCCGGCAGCGATAGCTGCACCTCCGCAAGCGGCAAAGCAAAGGAACAGCATTCCGCTGAACAGCACTCTGTAGATGCAGTTTGTTTTCACGGCAGATATCCTTTGTGTGAAACGTTCCGCGCTGGTTCAGGGAATCTGAAGAAGTCTGATGCCGGTCAGAACCGGAGGATGCAATGGGTCAACGTGCGTTGCATCCAGCTCAAAGCTGACGATAATCCCCATCGCGCCAGGTCCGACGTCGACAGCCGTGTCCACATCAATCACAATTGGAACCAGCGGCTCAGAGCCCATCATGGGAGTCACCGTCAGCGGTGTACTGACCATAAATGAAGTCTGATTTGCAGGATTTGCGAGCTCATACACCAGACAGTGAGTCGTGACATCCACAACCGACGACGGGATATCGGGAAGTCCAAGATAACCCAGCATCGCGATGACTCGATACTTACCCTCGATCTCTCCACGAACTTCAGCGGTCAGATGATCACCGTCTCCCGACGCACGAAGTGCGATGTGATGCTGAACCGGAGAAAACCCGGCGAATACCAGTCCACTGTGAGTATCCGTTTCACCCGTCACCCAGACACTTTCCGGTGACAGGCCAGGTTCGCCACCGAACGACACAGGACGGTTCACCGGCATTCCCATCAACGGTTCAAATCGAAATGTGGGGGACACCACAAAATTGAGCGACGGATCAGTCGTTCGAAGCGGGAACAAAGACGTGAAGGCAACATCAACTCCCACTGCCAGATCGGTCGGAACCATCGACACGCGACAGACGACGTAACTCTTCGATGTATCATCAAAGGTCCCCGGAATCGGAAGTGGGGGAAAGTCGAGCAATGAAATCGTTCTGGCCGTGGCAGGAAGGACCACTTCGCTTGAAATCGGAGTTGCAAACGGAATTGCCTGATCGGGCCGCATGAGCAGCAGCTCCGCCGAGAAATGGTCTATCTGCGTTGCATCGCCTGTAACCTCCCAGTCAAACTCGTTCGTCAAATTGTTGATCGTGACTTTCTCGATCTGAGGTGGCGTTCCGATCGGCGGCGGAATGACCCAGCCAGGCAGCAAACCCAGTTCATCGAGTATCCCCAACAGGATCAGGTCCTGCCACGTGAGCCCCGGAAATCCGCCACCGGGAACCCAGCCCGGAGGCCATGCCGGTCCCCAGCCTGGCCCCCATCCAGGAGGCCATGGAGAGCCCGGCGCCCAGCCAGGTCCAAAGCCCTCTTCTCCAGGAAACGGAGGAGCCCATGGGTCGTACCATCCGTCGTCTACAATGATGTCGGTCGAGTCTGATCCAAGGCCGGGTTCCGCTGCAGGTGCATCTGATGATCCTGGCTCAGGAAGCTCCTCAGTTCCACCGTTGATTAAGTCCAGACCCTGCCCACGCCCTGCTTCCCAGAGCAATGTCTCGCGAACTCCCGGCGAATTCGTAACAACATCTCCGTCACTGTTGAAATGTGCCGGAGGGATAATACGAATGGCTGCCAAAGACGCTGCATCCAAAGGAGAATTCTCACTGTCATAAATTACTCGCTCATCGACTTCAAAAATCAGTCGTTGTGGATGCCAGCGATCGGCGGTGTCTCCCTGTGTCAGTTCACATGCGATCATTCCCAGTCCAAAACTTCGCAGGTCACCAGCGGTCAATGGTGATTGCTGCATGTCCAGAACAAACTCCTGAGGACCATTATTTGGAGTCAGCGGGTGTGAAGGCGATCCAATCAGATATCTGTGACCGCCTGCCTGAAAATAGACAAAGTTCCGGCTCTCTGCTCCCGTGTGGGGTGCCGTAACAACGGTCACCTTTGCCGTCCCCACAGGCGCCCCAATCGCCCACGGAGGCTGAAACTCTGTTTCCTGATACCACGGAAACGCACCTTCTGTCTGTCGATTCAGTCGACTTTGTTCAGCCACAACCGGAGCAATCTCCGCTCGAACAGATTCCAGCCTTGCCCGATCCTCGTCACTCGCCAAATCGGCCGCTACAAGCGACTCAAGGTCCGCAATCTCCTGCTGACGAACGCTCAACTCAGTCGCAATCGTTTCAAGTCGTTCGGTGGCGGACTTCCGTGCTTCGAAAGCACTTGACTGAACGTCCGCTTTTTCAAACAGCGTCTTCCCGTTGATCTGAATTCGGTAGCCGCCAAGAACCCAGTTATTCTCACCACGACTGGCAAAGCCGATTTTGCGAATGTCGCCAACCTGAATTCCGGCAAGCAGCTCAGACGTTCCCAACGGATCTAGCCCCGGATCGCCAACCACAGAGAACTCAAAGGCAACCGTTCCGCCGGGAAGTACCTCAAAAGCTCCCGTACGAGGATAAACTCCAAACGGCGAAATTGCCCCTTCGACCTGTCCCAGCGGGGCAAGCCTCAACGGAAACCCCAGACCAAGATCGAGTGCCAACGCTTCATTCAGCGCCACGTCGCCGGCGCCGACGGAGACTTCTACGCGAATCGTCTGGACAACCTCTTCGGGATCCAGTACCGCTGTTTCCTGTGCTGCTCTCGTTGCATGAAAGCAAGCAGATATGAAAACAACTGAGGAGAACAATGCTCCCCAACTCAGCGCCCTGCTTCGTGCCATGTGGTACTCCTCACCCAGCAGAAAGACTATTCATCAGCAAGAGCCATCTCAATAAGATATCCGGTCGTCCGCAAAATGCGAGCCCAGCGCGTCATTCATCACGGCGGAGCGTGATGCCAAAACGTAGACAAGATGGAAGGACCAGCGATCACGAGAATCGTGGGTTAAGCTTTCGAAGCGTATGCAACATTTCGAAACCT
>JAEUIH010000319.1 GCA_016795105.1 Planctomyces sp. | reverse complement strand
AAGCCCGTCAGGCCTATGCCATGCGAAAGGCAGCCTGAGTTGCAAAACAGTGTCCAATCAATCCGGGCCGGTACACGGGCATGTCTTGTATGGGCGACTTCGCCCCTATCTGAACAAAGTGCTTTCACCAGATTTCGCAGGTCACTGCTCTACTGAGATTTTTCCGATCGCACCAAGGCCGGGGCTACAGCGCGAGTATTTGCGCTACTGGCTGCAAGCAGGGGAAACCGTTCAGCGAATCAACGCAACCTGTACAGGTGCACGGATGCCGCGCGCGGACATGAACGAAGTTTTGGACTTCACTATTCCGCTCCCGCCTCTCCCCGAACAGCAACGCATCGTCGCCCGCCTCGACGAAGCCTTTGCCGGCATCGCCACGGCCCGCGCCCATGCCGAGCAAAACCTCCGGAACGCCCGCGCGCTTTTCGAGAGCCAGCTTCAGGCAGTGTTCAGCCAGCGGGGTGAGGGGCGGGAGGAAACCACCATCGACAAAATTTCCGCCAATCTCGACAACAAGCGTATTCCGATCACCAAGAGCGACCGGAAGAGTGGCGAATACCCGTACTACGGCGCATC
>JAEUIH010000318.1 GCA_016795105.1 Planctomyces sp. | reverse complement strand
TACACAATGGCATACGGAGTTTTTTTTCGCAGGGAATCGTTGGCCCAAACAATTCTAGCCTGGTTATTGGGTTTGATGTGATGCCGGGATTCAATTCCTGCAATATATTTTTCCAGAGCATCAGGTCCGGAAGGCAGTTGGGGCAGGGCTGTGCCAAACAGTGGTTTCTCAGGGTGCGGCCCCAAAAAATATACCGAAATTAAAATGACTATCAGCCCAATAAATATTTTTATAAAACGCATATTATTGATTTTAAGACCGTAATAAATGCCACTCCGGAATGCCCTGCCAACGAATGAAAGGCTAAAATACGGCTATATATAACAGAATATTGATGCTCTTTTAATTGTGGCCCCGCTGTAATAACGTACCTTCGCCGCTCAAATAAACGGTATTATTTACATAAGTAATTGATACTGAGACAAATAAAAAATAATGGAAATAAGAAACATTGCCATCATCGCACACGTAGACCATGGCAAAACAACTTTGGTAGACCGTATCCTGGGCGCTACCAAGGTATTTAGAGACAACCAGGATGCCGGTGAACTGATTATGGACAGCAACGATCTTGAA
>JAEUIH010000317.1 GCA_016795105.1 Planctomyces sp. | reverse complement strand
TCGGCCTTGGCACTTGGAAGATCCCCGGAACCGAAACGCCTCAAGTGGTCAACCAGGCCATTCAACTCGGTTACCGACACTTCGACTGCGCCTGTGACTACGGCAATGAGGCCGCGGTGGGAACCGGGCTACGCCAGGCGTTCACCAGCGGGCTGTGCCGCCGAGAAGATCTCTGGATCACCTCAAAGCTGTGGAATAACTACCACCATCCCAAGCATGTCCGCCTCGCCTGCGAACGTTCGCTGAAAGACCTCCAGGTTGACTACCTGGATCTCTATCACGTTCATTTTCCGATCGCGCTGGAGTTTGTGCCCTTCGACCTCCGCTATCCCCCCGGCTGGTTTCACGATCCCCAGGCAGCGAAGCCAGCCATGAAACCCACTCCGATCCCCATCGCCGACACCTGGGGAGCCATGGAAGCCCTCGTTCAGGCGGGAATGGTAAAACACATCGGCGTCTGCAACTTTGGCACGTCGCTTTTGCGGGACCTCCTATCCTACGCCCGGGTTCGCCCGTCCGTATTGCAAATCGAGCTGCATCCGTTCCTGACCCAGGAAAAATTGCTGCGCTACTGCCA
>JAEUIH010000316.1 GCA_016795105.1 Planctomyces sp. | reverse complement strand
GTGTCGACGGATCCTGCATCTCAGGCACCGTCGTTTCGACCCATGATGCCCTGATCACCGAGTCTGCATCGGAACGCCGATTCCATGCTGCACGAATTTCTTCCATAGTAAAGGATTCTGTGGTCATCATCGATATGCACAGACAAATGAAATGAATACTACAATGCAGCAGAAACATGACTTCCCTCTGTCTCGCTCAGTGCCACCGTTCAGTTCACAGGTATGACAGACACGTCAGCACGCACATTGCCCTCGCTGTTTCAGTCGTCGTCTGCGATCGTCGACTGTGACCTCCAGACGGTCAAGTCGACATCTTTTGCAATAAGACGGACGGAACCGTCTCCGTAGAGGGCGTTGACTGATTCATCGCGATGCAGGCTTCTTGCCGAAACGACCGAGAAAGCCACGTCCAGATTCCAGTGTCGTTCAGGGTCGGCGCCACCACTACTGCGGAGGGAACAATCGGGAATCTTTGAGTTGGGGGGAAGGACGTGGCTGTAGACTGAATTAAACGGTTCTTCACAGGATTTAGTGGCAGACAGTTGAATTGACGGGGATTTTGTGGATGCGAGAATTG
>JAEUIH010000315.1 GCA_016795105.1 Planctomyces sp. | reverse complement strand
CTCAGCAAAGACACGCCACCTCTTCAACCCCCAGCCGTCCCGCCAGGGTCATACACCAGTTTCGACTTTAGCTCCGGTTATCCTGCCTGTCTATTGTTGGGAAGGCCATTACCGTGCGTTGCCACCAAGAACCAGTTGATGCTTACACTGGCTTTTCCTGTTCTCACGCAAAGTAACGACGATTTCGCCTTCATGCTGGGTGATTTCTGCAAGGTAGTTAGCCAATAGCTTCATCCGTCGGTGCACTTCCCATCCGGGCGCCGCTACGTAGTTGTAGCAAAACCCATCACCGCACGGTTTAGGTTCCCACGCAGACCAATCATCGAGGCTCTTGATTGATTCAGGCACTGGTAATTCGCTGAGGTGATACCCGATGCGGTTTATAGAGATACGGCCGGGTGTTCGATCGATGCAAATTTTCCTGCCGACGATCGTGCAACCTTGAACTGCTCCTCTTTCACTGAATACGATCGGATCCAGATCGAGCAGGTCATCTGGATGAGCTAAAGTCGAAACTGGTGTATGACCCTGGCGGGACGGCTGGGGGTTGAAGAGGTGGCGTGTCTTTGCTGAGAAT
>JAEUIH010000314.1:332-578 GCA_016795105.1 Planctomyces sp. | reverse complement strand
GGAGGCGGTGCTCAAGCAGCATTGACGACAGTGTCGACGCGAACGAGGACAACTGGCTGTCACGATACTTGACCAGAAGACGGCGATAGAAGTCGACCTTGTTCTGCACGCTGCGCAGCCCAAGGCTGACGTCGATCCCGGGAAGCTCCGGCAGGCCTTCAACAGACGCCGTTGACCGGCTCACATTGGCGCCCACCGTCTCCGTGCGGCCATCCGGTGCGGCACTGTGCAGAACATCCGTGATGG
>JAEUIH010000314.1:0-322 GCA_016795105.1 Planctomyces sp. | reverse complement strand
GCTGCACGACTCTCCTCCCTGTCGTGGGGAAGGGCGCCTGCAGTCAGCGCGATGATCGGCAGTGCGGAATAGCGGGGATCGGCACGCAGTTGTCGGGTCGCTGCATAACCATCCATCACCGGCATCTGGCAATCCATCAGAACGAGATCCGGCCGCCGCGCGATCACGGCTGCAATGGCCTTCTCACCGTCACATGCCATGCGAACCTTGACGCCGGCAGTGGTGAGGAAATCCTGCATGAGTTCGCGATTCAGTTCGACATCGTCCACGACGAGTACGTCGAGATTCCTCAAATGAGTGAAGTCGGCGAGGTCCAGTGGAC
>JAEUIH010000313.1 GCA_016795105.1 Planctomyces sp. | reverse complement strand
GACGCCATTGCCTGGAAGTCGAGCGTCTGCAAATCGATCTGCCCGTTTGTGACTACGGTTTGGAAGATAAACCAGCCGTACTCTACCGACTCGCCGTCCTTGACGGTGCGATTCGAGAGGAATTGCAGGACGTTGGATCGAAGAGCGCCGGAGGCCATAACGGTTCCGTTCACCGGGCCGCGATGAATATCGTGGATTCAGAACCCGCGCGGCCCGCGGCTCCGGTGGAACGGTTGGTTATCCCGCCTTCGGTCAAGAAAAAGGTGCCTGACACCTTTTTCATCTCTCCTCAGGGAAATTACGAAGATACGCCTCCACAACGGGAAAATAGAACGCGAATGCCTTGCCGCCCATGAACATGAAATCCTCTTGGTAGATCTCAGGGCGCTCCCGGAATTTGTTTGTCGCTTCATCAAGGGTCAGGCCGCCGAAGTTCCTCCAAGCACATTGCGCGTCGAGATCGCCTCCGTACGGATCGAAATCCGCCTCTGTCGGAAGGGGTATTTCCGGCGTTTTTTCCGTGCGTTCGCGCATGCTCAAGTCGCGACCTGTAGGCGAACTACTTATTATATTGCGCC
>JAEUIH010000312.1 GCA_016795105.1 Planctomyces sp. | reverse complement strand
CATGTTCAATGGCACCCTTAGGATCGATCGCGTGGTAAGGGGGGAATCTGGACATTACCCCATTGCCGCTGCTCAGCGCGCACGGCCTCCTTTCAATCGGCCATCGATCGGGCGCTCTCCAGAGATCTCTACCGGTCTCGCTAGATCGCGGGCGGCGTCGAGTGTGCCATAGCGAATATGCCGATTACAACGCGCACAACCGCTGAAACCACCCTCTATTCCTCTTCTCCCCTTTCGTGTTTTTCGTGTCTTTCGTGGTCCCCTCTCGGCTCACTCGCAGCACGCATCATTTCAGGAACGACCAACGAAATTGAGACCGTGTACCGTTAGAAAAGTAAAACCGGGGCTAACGCCCATACGGCTGATACCGCCCTCTTCTCCTCTTTCGTGTTTTTCGTGTCTTTCGTGGTCCCCTCGCAATCACCAGGGAAGGCGACAATACCCCCACTGCCCATTGTTCTCATCAACGCCGATCTCGATGCTCACCAAGCGGTCACCGATCACTGGCCTGAGCACTTCGCGCATACCGCGAGCCAACCAGTGAGCCAATTCTTCTGCGGTCGTATTGGTAACGGGCA
>JAEUIH010000311.1 GCA_016795105.1 Planctomyces sp. | reverse complement strand
CCGCTCGTCGATCGCGACCGTATCGGCCGCCACCTTGCGATATTGCGCCAGTTGTTGGCGCAAGCGCAGAGCTTCCTCGTAAAGCTGCGGATAGCTGAATTCCTCGCCGCCCGGTTTGCCGACCACGTCATCCATGTGCTGTTTGAGATCGCCGTGCCGGGCCTGCAACTGCGCCAGCTCTTCGCGGACGCCGGCCAACTGCTCCCGGCTGCTTGCGGTATCGGTGATCTGATCGCTGCGAATCCAACCTCTTGCGCCGGACGGCGCGCGAATTTGGCTGTAGCCCTTGGCCGTGTCCACTTTCAGCACTTCGATGGCGGAACCGCTCCGCACCGAGCCGATGACCTTGTAGCGCTCGGATGCTCCGGCCCGGAGGGGTATTTCCACCATATCGCTCACGTAACCAGTGGTTCGGCTCTGAGTTTGAGGCTGAGGCTGAGGCTGAGGCTGAGGCTGCGCCCGCACTGGAACGGTGGCAACCAGACACGCGGCCAACAAGAGCGGGGCGAGCAAATTTTTCATCGGGAGCGGCGGCGGAACCGGAGAAGCGGGATGATCGATACCCATTTCGCA
>JAEUIH010000310.1 GCA_016795105.1 Planctomyces sp. | reverse complement strand
ATGAACATGCCCACCTCGGCGTCGTGCCAGGCGCACTGCGCGGCGGTGGGCCGGGGCAGAGCGTCCTCGGGGGCCGCGGGCTGGGTCGCGAGAAGGGACGCGCAGAGCGTGAGGGCGATCATGCGCGGAGCATATCGCCCGCGGGCGCGGTGAATGCCGGAGGAGGGACTTGAACCCACACACCTTTAGGGGGTACCGGATTTTGAATCCGGCGCGTCTGCCATTCCGCCACTCCGGCGAGCGGGGCAGGGTAGGCGATCAGGGGCAGCCGCCGCCGCCGATGGCGTTGATGAGCGCGAGGACATCGTCCTGATCGGCGTTGCCGTCGAGGTTGAAGTCCGGGTCGATTCCGGAGGGGTTGTCGCCGCCGCCGATGACATTGATGAGGTAGAGCACGTCGTCCTGATCGACGTTGCCGTCCTGGTTGAGGTCCGGGTCGCAGGGCGGGGCGGGGGTGGAGGCGCCGATCCAGAACCCGCCCGAGAGGGTGTAGGTGCCGCCGGTCATGACACCGGCGTCGGGCTGGCCGATGGTGCCGCTGAGCGAGTAGGTCCCGCCGGTGGAAGTGCCGCCACCGCCGTCG